>JANDLT010000118.1 GCA_024330265.1 Pyrinomonadaceae bacterium MAG19_C2-C3
GCGTGCTTTGTTGATTACGTTCGTGAGTTTGGCGGCGGTGGTGAGTTGAATCATGACTTGCTTGTCTCCGTTTCGCGGTGTGTTATCAATATCGAACGAGATAAGAATAGCGCACGCGATAAGGTTATGTCAAGAGAAATCTACCCCACGCGATAACTTTTTCTTGATTATTTTTATCGCGTGCGTTATAAGATAGCTATGGCAGAACAAGATTTGACTACAACGCAAGTAGCAGAGCGGCTGAAAGTGGCAAACGTTACCGTTCGCTTGTGGTGTCGGCAAGGTAGATTCCCGAATGCTCATGCAGTGGACACCCCGCGCGGCTCGCTCTGGTACATCCCGGAACGAGACATAAATAACTTTACGCAACCTCTGCCCGGCAGACCGCCGCAAGCCAAACCGGAAGCCCCGTCAACCACGAATGGCAAGCCAAAGATAACGACCAAACAGACCGCGAAGAAAGGAAGTAGGAAGTGACCAAAAAGAGGATTTCTCTGTTAGAGCGCGTCGTCTATCACGAAGCCGGTCACGCGGTTGCGGCGTATGCGCTTCGCTTGCCTGTCCATCATGCAACCATCATCCCGAACGAAGAGTGGAAGACGTTGGGGTATGTCCGTTACAAGAAATCCCCGACTTCGTTCGAGCCGGACGTTGACGTTAGTTCGCCACACACCCGGCGACGGATCGAAAGCCGCGTAACAGTCGGCATGGCAGGAGAAGCTGCGGAGTACATCCTCTGTGGACGGTATAACAGGAGGTGGCGCACTTACCCGGATTACCGAAATGCGTTTAACATCGCCCACTTTCTTTATCAGGATTTCGATACATGTGCGGCTTATTTGGAATTCAAACGATTGGAAGCGAGGGATTTCTTAAACGACCGTCGGCTTTGGCGAGCCGTCGAAGTTCTCGCCGTCGCGCTGCTAGAGAAAAAGAAGATCGCCGGTAGAGACGTGCGAGCCATCATCAAGAAGGCGTTTCGGGATTATGCCAAAGAGACCTTGCCGCCAGCCTTGCTCAGTTTCTTCGATTCATTAGCGGAGCAAGGCGAGAAGAAGGCGGCATGAGCGCGAACAGCAACCACCAACGGCACGACGAAGCGCACGGCGAAGAAAGCAGCGAAGAAGGGCGGGAAGAACTGAGCCTAATCCTCTATCACCGCACAACCGCGGAGCGCGCAGAATCAATCATCACCGACGGATTCCGCGATTCTACCGGTCACTACCTTTCGGACAGCATACACACGGGCGTATGGCTCTCAGATGTGCCGCTCGACGCGAACGAGGGCGCGAAGGGTCGCACGCTCTTGGAGGTCACAATTAACTTGTCAGAAGACGAGTTGACTCCCTACGAGTGGATCGAAGAGGAGAAACCCTATCGTGAATGGCTCGCACCGGCGGCACTCATCAATTCGCAGATGCGTGTAGTGATCATCGACGAGGATTCATAGACGAATTATCCAGCGCACGGGCGACATAGTGCCTTGCACGACGACCAAAGCGACCGCGAAGAAAGGAAGCAGGAAGTGAGCGAAGAACCAAACAAAAGATTCGAGACGGAAGACAAACCTACTTATCCATCCGTATCGGAGGACGTTATGGACACAGTGGACGAGTCGCTTGCCCACATCGAGCGGAGTCGCGCGACGATGGAAGGCGACCTTAAAGAGATTGACCGTCTCAAAACAGATACCCGCGCCATGCTTACAAGGCTACTCGCCGCATGAACATCATCACCGAGTTCTTAAGGCTGTTAAAGACCGTCGTCACCTTAGCCGATGACCTCAAGAGGTATAACGATGAGGTGAAAGAGATACGGCGAGAGTTAAGAGACTTAACCATCGTCGTTCGCCGGACTCGCGCAAGAAATCAGGCATTCCAAAGAACGCGCGGCGAGCGAACACGCGAATGTTTTGTTGGAAGTAGAAAACGCCATGTTGAAATTCGAGCGTAGATTACTCCCCGCCAAACAGGACGATGACGACAATAAGACTTAAAACTTTGAGCGGTGAGATTAAAAAGCGACCGCGAAGAAAGGCAAAACCAAATGAGCGACGAACAACCAACCAAACGATTTGACGAACAAGACCGCACCACGCAACCGATGCTTGAAACCTTACTTCGTGAGTTCCGGGCGTTTCGTGTAGAGGTGAATCAGCGATTCGAGGAATCCGAGACGCGCCTTGACCGGATAGAAAGCCTTGCGAGTCAGACGCGGGCGGAGATGCTGACCATGCGGGCGGACTTCCGCGAACTACGCGCACAAGTCAGAGATGCGTTGCCGTTATTGGTGAAGTGAGAAAGGCGCGAAGAAAGGCAAAGTTAAATGAGCGACGATAACGGCGACGACCGCAGACAACGGCAGATGGATTTCATTCTTGACCAACAAGCGCAGTTCGCGGTTGATATTCAGTTATTAAAGGAACAGACACGCGAACAGAAAACAATCGCGGATTTGATACTCGCAGCGCAAAATAACTTGACGGCAACAATGCTTACCTTTGCCGAAAGCGTAAGCACGCGCTTTGACCGTCAAGATGCGGAGATGACCGCCATGCGTGAGCGACACGACCGTCAAGACGCACGGATTGCCGCGACCACCGAAAGCGTGAGTCAGTTAAGCACGACCGTTGACCGCTACATCAAGGCGCGCGGCAACGGTTCAAACGGGCAAGGGTAACGGCTCCCGTGACCTGTTCAAGAACAAGACGATGGACGGGCAATTAACGAAGAAAGGCAAAGACAAATGAGCGTCACGGAAATCATTGAAGCGGTGCGCGCCCTCTCACCCGCAGAACAAGAGCAAGTCAAAGCGTTGCTCGACTCGCTTCCCACTTCAACCGAACCGTTGATGACCGAAAGCGAGTTCGCCGAATACTTGGCGGCGAAAGGTGTCATCGCTCCGCTCGTGCGTACCGAACCCGATGATGACGATGACGACGATTGGGAACCCATTGAAGTCACGGGCGAGCCGCTCTCACAAATGATTATCAGGGAACGGCGATAAATGGCGGCTTACTTCTTCGATTCAAGTGCGCTTGTTAAACGTTATGCCCGCGAGACCGGCACATCTTGGATGCTTTCGCTATTTCGCCGCCCGACGCTCAACACGCTTTACGCCGCACGCATTACGCGCGTTGAAGTCATGGCGGCTCTCGCCCGCAAACAGCGCGGCACGTACTTGACTCACCCCGCGCAAGTGAAAGCTGAAAGCCGTGTGCGCCGTGATTTCGGCAGCCTTCGCATCTACACCGTTGAGATAACTCCGGCGGTACTGCTTCACGCCGAAGCTCTCGCGCCGAAACATTACCTGCGTGGCTACGATGCGGTTCAACTGGCGGCGGCTCTTGAAGCCGATGACGAACGCTCGCGCATGGGATTGTCTTCGCTCACGATGGTGACCGCCGATAAAGGCTTAATTCAAGCTGCACCGCTCGAAGGCTTGACGGTTGATAACCCCGAACTTCACTGATTGAAAAAGGCGGAAACGTTTATGCGAACAGTCGTAATTGCAAACCATAAGGGCGGCGTCGCTAAGACGACAACGGCATTAAACCTCGCTGTAATTCTCGCGCATCAAGGTTCGCGGGTGCTGGCTTGCGACCTTGACCCGCAGGGCAATCTTTCGCTGGCACTCGGCGCGAACCTTGTCGAACTGGAAGAAACGCGCCGCACGTCGCATCGCTTGATGCTCTCCGAACGCGAAGATTATTCCGCTTATACGCAGAACGCCCGCCCGCGCCTTGACGTGCTGCCGTCGTGTCTCGACCATGATGCGGAGTCAATGCTTTTAAGCCAGCGCGTCGCCGGTGAATTACTACTCAAGCAAAAGCTGACCGCAGCGCAGCGTGTCTATGACTTTTGCGTGATAGACACGCCGCCGTCACTCCAAACGCCAACCTTAAACGCGCTTGCGATGTCCGATCTTGTCATCATCCCGATTGAGACAAGCATGTTTGCCCTGCACGGTATTTCGCAGTTGTTGCGAACCATCGGTCAGGTCAGGCGCATTCACGCTCCACAGCAAATCATCATGGCACTCTCAACGCTTCACAACGCGCGACAGAAATTAGACCGCGATGTCCGCGAGCAGGTGCTTGCGAAGTTTGGCAGCGACTTTGTTTTTAATACTTCAATTCCGCGTCTCGTTGCGGTCGGCGAAGCGACGGCACAGTTGCAAGCGGTGGTTGAATCTCAGCCTGAGTCACCGGCGACGTTTGCATTTCATAAACTCGCATCGGAAGTTATCAACGTCCTTATCGAAGAGGGATTGATGGATGAGCAAGAAGTCACGCGAAGCAATAAGAAATAATCTCGCAAACGCTATCGCGCCGCCCGTCCCGGCAAAGAAGCGCGGCGCACATCTTGACGGATTGCTTGACGAGTATTCCCCGCCGGAAGAGCGAGCGTCCGCGCGAGAATTAAGCCCTACGCCAAACGTAAGCCCTACGCCTGAGCCTGATTATGCCCTACGCGGCGTTAGCCATGCGCCTAACGTAAGCCTTACGCCTAACGTAACCCATGATGCAAAACCGGCGGATATTTGGGCGAGCGTGCCGGAGACGAAAGGTTACTCGAAACAGTATCACGCCATCACCGATTCCCTTTTCCGGTTATTAGACCCGATTGAGCAAGCGGTCTATACGCAACTCTTCCGGTTGACACATGGATTCAATAAGCTGACCTGTATCATCAGTTTGCCGCGATTAGCAGAACGCGCCAACATCGGCACGACCGCAACACACGGAGCAGTCAAGCGTCTTGTCTCCAAAGGGCTGGTTGAAAAACGAACGTGGATTGTCGGTAAAGGGAAGGAACAAGGAATTGAATTTAGCCTACCGCTTCCCGCATGGCTTACGCGAGACGTAAGACTTACGCCAAACGCAAGCCCTACGTTTAACGAACCCATAAAAGAAAACACAATAAAAGACACACACAACACAGAAGCAGGTGTGCGTGTGTCGTCGCGCTTCACGCTTCAAGAGTGCCGGAAGTACGCCGAATCTTTACGCGCCGATGGCATCACCAATCCCGGCGGTTATGCGACGAAGATTCACCGGAGCGGGGAAGCCGACAATCTCGTAAAAGCGTTCCTTACGCCGGTCAAAACTGTTCAGGCGAAAGATGCCGGTCAGTGTCCCGATTGTCACGACACGGGTTTCTATGAGCCGGGCGGAGCGGGGAAGGGTGTGGCGAGGTGTAGGCACGGGCGACTTTCTGCGTGACCGATGTGGTGCGACTTACACAAACGGGGCAGGCGACGGAAACAGGATGATGGATGCGGGATTGAGGGCAACGAATAGCAGTCTCGCGTGCGTCACGGAAAAGAGGAAACGGCGACGTTCGGGTTATTGCAAGCGTCGCCGCCTTTGCGCGTGTTAGGGTCGTGCGCCTATGGGCTTCATCGCTGCCCGCGTCCTCACGTCCATTGAATTGGTGCGACACGAAGTCGCTTGAGTAGCTGTGATGCTC
>JANDLT010000119.1 GCA_024330265.1 Pyrinomonadaceae bacterium MAG19_C2-C3
TAAAGAGTGACCTGTGACTTTCCGTGCTCTGAAATAATTTTCGCAACACTACCTCGTCGGCACCGGGGGGACGGGCAGCTATCTCGCCGCGCACGTCGCACGTCTGGCGCGGGTGCTACAAGAGCAGGGCAAACGGACGGAACTGCTGTTCATTGATCCTGATTATGTCGAAGGGAAGAACGTGCCGCGCTCGAACTTTTGCCACGCCGAGATAGGACAGCCAAAGGCACACACGCTCGCCCGACGGTACGCGGCGGCGTGGGGCATCGAGATCGCTTCTCTCGTCGAAGGCTTTCAGCTTGAAATGGTTGACCGCAAACGCACGAGGGATACGTTGAACGTCGTCGTCGGCTGTGTCGACAATGGAGCAGCGCGCCGTGAGTTGGCGCAAGTGCTTGACGAAACTAAAGGGGACGGCAGGCGGCGTGTAGCGGAATACGACGAAGGCAAGCGCACCGTCCGCGACCTGTACCTTGACTGCGGGAATATGGAAGACAAAGGGCAGGTGCTATTAGGCACAGTCACACGCGCTGAAGAGATGCGTAGCTGTCTCCAAATGCCGACATTATGCACGGCATTGCCGAGTCCGGCGTGGCAGCACCCTGAACTGCTCGAAGACTTGGAGGAAGAATTAGCCGACAACGATTTGTCGTGCGCGGACTTGATGATGAGGAACGCGCAAAGCCTGATGGTCAATCAAATGATCGCCGGCATCGCCGCCGATTACCTGATGCGATTGCTCTTGACAAAGAACTTGCAACGCTACGCCACTTACTATGATCTGCAACGGGGAAGCGGCTACAGCTTATATACGACGCCGAAGCATCTCGCCCGCACGATCAACCGCCCTGTCGAGTTCCTGACTAACCTTAAAAGTAAGGGGCGGGCAAATAGGTAATTTCAGACCAAAAATAAGCGGTGTGCGCGGTGTGTGATTTATGACGGCAGAGAGCAGCAACGGTAAGCGTGAAGTGGAGTGCTTTCGACGAGGTTTGAAATGACGAGAGTGATTGAACGAGTCAGACTCCAGTATCAAGACAGGGCAAAGAATAGCGACAAAGTTTATGAGATTCAGTTGATCGAAGAAGATGACGGAAGTTTTCGCGTCATCGGTTACAACGGACGGCGCGGCGCACGGCTGACGCCTCAACCGAAAACACCGCTTCCCGTGTCATACCGAACTGCGCGAGACATCTTCGACAAGCTGCAAAACACCAAACTCTGCCATCCCAGAACTCCGTACCGCATTGTAGATCGAGACATCGCAAGTCGAACGACAAGCGATGTGCTGGAGGCAACACCCACCCGCGTGCGTCCCGAAGGGAGCGTTATCAGTCAACAAGAATATTCAATGACCGAAGCGGCAGGCGGCGCGGAAATTACATCCGCCGTGACCGATACCACACTGGAATCCAAACAGCCCGCAAGCTATGAGCCGAGCTACCTTGACGCCCTCGAACTCTGATCCAACAGTGTGAAGCAGACTGAGGTTGCGCGCAAATTGCCATTGCCACATCAGGCGATGCTCATGGCGTGCCGCGACACGTCGCTCACCCGTTAAAGCCTGCGCTTGTGGGGGACTGCTCCTTAAACAACAAAAAAGGCGGCTGGCAAAAGACTGCGGATAATTGGAGATGCGAGAGGAGCCGAGCCGTCGATGGGTAATTGTGAATACGGATTCGTGGTTACGTGGAGTAGAACGGACAGGTCTTACGTCGCCATCTGTTTTGAGTTCCCCGGTTTGTCCGCATTCGGAGCGACTGCCGAAGACGCTCTGCGTGAAGCGCAAGTGGCTCTGGAACTGTTCATCGAAAATTACGAAGAAAACGGTGAGCCTCTGCCTGAGCCGGGAACAACGCTTGCGTATCCCGGCAATCCGCAAGCTCAGACTTATGCCGAACTTGTCAGCCCTGCTCAACTAATCGAAATCCGCCGGTTGGAAAGGAGACTGGATATTGATACGGAAACTGAATGTATCGCTGCCTTCAAATGTAAGGTGGAAGACCTCTCACGCAAAGCTGCATCGGTCTTCATTCTTCAGCTTCGTAACAAAAAGCTGTTACCCCGCGCTGCTTGAAGAGCATCGGCGCGTCGGATAAAGCAGAGACGCGCAGATTCAAGAAATTAACCCGGTAGAAGAACAAGTGCATTTTCCTCTCAGCGCGAGAAAATAGCAGTGAGCAAAACGGACGTTAATGATGTGCATCGCCAATCAGTCAAATGCACGCCCGAACACCGCCGTCGAGTCTATCGTGCGGTTGCGGCTAGGCTCCAACGCTTTGCCGACGCACATCCTGATGTCCGGCATGACCTCGCCACGCCTGAGATCAATCGTTCAGTTGAACGGATTGACGAGGCACTCGTGTTATTCATGGAAGGCAAGTGTGGACGCGAAAAGGTAAGCATGGCATTTGACGATTATGAACGCTCTCTGCTCGAAACGGCGCGACGGCTTCGAGCCTCAGCGAGTCAGTCCGGCGTCTGATTAGTCGCCCAATCCCGTCGCTTGAAAATCAAGAATGAGCAGGATGCCGATAATCTCCGTCCTTCATCATCAGGGTGAGGCGAGTGATTCACGCTTTACCCATTGCTCATCGGCGACGCAGAAAGTAATTGCCACCACAGAGATGACAACATGGAAATCCTACACACGATTGAAATACCGGAAAGGGGCGATCACAAAGTCTCCGCCGCATCGGATGAACTTGCGATTGCACGGCTTTACGAACGGCTGCGCGACGAAGCTGATGAAGATGAGAAGTTGATTCAAATTACTCCGGCGATGATTACCGAGCGCGAGTTTCACTTCGGGATGGATGAGTTTCTCGCCCGCTATCGGCTCATCAAAAATCCGGCGAACGAAGGCGGTGGTGAACCCTGCGATTGTATGTTTGAAACTTACGGCGGGGAACTATCATTCGTGCGCGGGCAACCACGCGAGCGAATTTGGACGCTGATTGAGGAAGACGGGGTGCTATGGCTCATTGCCGGGTACAGATACGTTAATCGGCTCGGCTACTTCGTCACCGAAGAGACGTGGCGAGACCCGGAAGAAATCTATCTCTACGGCGATTGATGCTGATTGTTCTATCCGCCGAGATGAATCTCACCACCAACAGCACGCCTATCGTCGTTCAAGAATCGTTCCTAAGCTCAATACAGCGGGATGGTGTAAAATAACCGACATGGAAAAATTGGTTGTCGACAAGGACGGTAAAATCACGATTCCACCCGATGTACTCGCCAAGCGCGGCTTGCGTCCGGGTGATGAACTGGAACTCGTCGAAGCAGCTGAGGGCTTGCTCGTCTATCAATCGGGCGTTGACGACAAAACGGCGGACTGGTGGAACAATTTGAGTGAAGAAGACCGGCGACAGGCGCAAGCCGAAGCGCGACGCTATGAGTTCTCAAGCGAAAAACAACGAGATGCTATTTGGAACGAAGCCGCCGAGTCACTAGAAGTGGAAGCAGAGGGAGACGAAATTGACCTCCCCGCCAAGTAGCGTACTATTCGACAAAGGCGTGATTCGCCGCGTGTACGAACGCCGCGTCCGTCTCGCTCTCGGTGAATCGCCGACGCTCCTGCAAGTCGAAGCCGCCAACGCTTACGCTCGCCTTTCCGCAATCACGACCAGCCTTTACATCACCGAACAGACAGCAAACATCCTGCTGCGGCGCACTCCTTCTTTTGCCGCGCCGTTGTTAATTGATTTACAGCCATTGAGGAAGGGACGCTACCTACGCCGATGGGCAAGACGCTTGCGTGACTTTGCGTTCTCGCCTGAAGATGCCATCGTGCTGGCGTATGGTAGTTTCGGCGTGAATCTGACTGTACCCGGTGTCGGCACCGAAGCTGTGGTGACGGCTGACTTGAAGATGGCAGCGCGTTACCAAACCAATTTCGGTGCGATTGAACTTCGCTTCAAAATTATGATTAACGATCTTGGTAGCGGCTACTCAAACCTCAGCCTGCCACAGATGTTAACGACATCGGACGTGCTGACGAAATTCTAATTCGCATATGGTCGGAGATGTTAAAGAAAACGCGCCCGCCTTCCATCAAGCTTTATCTCTGCAAGCCATCAACATAATTCTTTGATGTTCGCAATCCGGCTCCGGTAAGTCGGGCGACGCGCCTGACGGCTTCGACTTTGTTTCCGGCGGCGACGAGGTCAAGCAACTCCTTCCGAACTGTTGAAGGCAGCGTGATCGCGTCGGTTCTTTTATCGTAAGGGTAGAGCGGCGTAAATCTTCTGTCTCTGGTCACGGCAAAGATTCCCTCAAGCAAGACAAGGAATGCTTTCAGTAATGACGCTATCAGCCGGTGCATGATGCTCAACCGTTCTGCTCCATCCACTCGGCGAGAGCCGTCTCTAAAGCCTGCCACGCGGCATTGAGTGAGACGTAGCTTTTCTCGCCTTCCCACACCATGCCGCCTTCGTCCAAAGCTCTGATGAAAGAAGTGCTGTCGTCGTCACTTCCGATTTCTATCCAGCCGTAATCAGTCACCCAACGAGCGATGTGCGGGTAAGCCGACTCGAACGAGTTTGCCATCAATGCCTCACGCTCCTTGAAGCCTTAGAACTCGTAGCCCATCTTGACCCAGTAGTGCCAATCGGCGACGGCTTCGCGCGTCTCCGCATTCGCCTTTACTACATCCAACTGTGACAACGGCACGGCGAGCGTCCGTCCTTGCCAAGCGACGTTGACGAACATTTCACATTCGCACTCGTCTTCCGGCGGCATCCCCGTGACTTCGACTCTTTCACCTTTCTCAAGCGGTGAGGTTGCGCGTGCGCCGTTGCACTTGGCGGTAAAAGGGAATTGTAGCTTCTCGTCGAGGTAGTAATACCATCCGAGCGAGCGTTCCATTTCGTCGTAAGCGTCAACCACGATTTCCATCGTGATGCGCTCTTCACGCGCTTCCTCTTTCTTGCTTTGCGTCATCACCCGTTCTCCTCAATGGGTTAAAACTGCGTGTTGCTTGGCTTGGGAATGAAACAGTGGATCGGCGAATTGCTGAAGAAGGCAGACACCGTGGACAAAGAATCACAAGATACCTTGCGCCGTGCCGGGTTGTGAGAAACCGAAGAAGAATGATGCGAGCGTGAAGCCGAATACTACCACTCGATTGAGCAAGCAGATTCAAATATTCCCATGTCTGTCAGAAGCAAAGGTGAGGCACCAAACCTGTCGCTTAGTGTCAACACCGCACGATGGCTCCGGTGCGCGAGGCGAGAGCGCGCCACGCGGGGCGACGCAAGCGCGCGGCGAATGAAGTCCCGGCGG
>JANDLT010000120.1 GCA_024330265.1 Pyrinomonadaceae bacterium MAG19_C2-C3
GTGCCGCCTGCGGCGGAAAGCCCGATGAATCGGGCTGTAAAACCTTAACCGCGTAACTTGAGTTACTTACATTAAGAAAACTGATTCTAACACCACTCACGCGCCCGCTTCGACGAGCGCGATTTCTTCTGCGGTCAACTCGTAAAGTTCATAAACCAGCCTATCAATTTGACGGTCAAGCGCGTGGCATTTGTTCGCGTAAAAGTCTTTATCTTTATCGGAGCGCGCGAGTTGAAGTTGTTTCTTCGCGGCGAGCATCGCATCAACCAGACTCACCATGCGGTCATGCCGTGCGCGGTCGGCGATAGGAAGTTGCGCCAAGTGTCCACGTTTAACTTGTGCGAGTGCCTCTCCTTTTTCGGGATTGATGACGTTTTGGTAGTACCAATTCAAACATTTTGAATTTAGCAACCCAAGAATAAAGAACAAATTAACATCCTCTGTTTTCGGCACGATTGTATAAAGATTGTCTCTAACTATAAATTGTTCCTTGTCGAGCGTTGCTACTAATGAGTCTCCGGTTTGTCGAATCACGATTTTAGCGGGAGCATCATAGTTGGCTGAATATCTCGGTTCGGCAAGCCAATCTCCAAAACTTATCCAGTAATCATCTTTCCAAATAACCAAATACTTTTGAATTAAACTGCCCCGAAGGAGCGGGCGAAACGTGTCATCCTTTTGAACTTCTGAAACAAAAGGTTTGTCGGTGACAACTTTTCTAGTTTGCGGCGGTTTGCCTTTTCCTACTTGGAAGGGTTTGCAACCTTGTGTAATTGCACATAGGTCATCTAATTTCGGTGAGCGATTTAGCTTGTCAATCAATTCTTCCATTTCAGGGCGAATAAGGATATTGACAGGCTTTCCATCACCATCCTTCCATCTCTTTTGCTTTACACCGTATGAAACTTTCTCCCCTTGTTTATCAATTATTGTTATGTGAGCTAAGTGGTTGTCATCAATTGGAGAGTTTCTGATAACCACAACTTCTGTATCAACCGTTGCTTGGGAGAAAACAGGCTTTTGGTAATGGACTATTGTCTCAACCTTTGTGTTTGCAAAAATATGTCGTCGGATTTTGGGAGTTAATAAATTTAACAACCATGTATTTGGAATGATATAGCCAAGTAATCCGCCGTTATTTAACAGCCGGAGCGATTGCTCTACAAATAAGAAATAGGTATCAAGTTGGTACTCTTGAAACTGATATTTGCTCGTCAAATAATCAACACCCTGTGATGTTATTGATGCTCCGTAAGGCGGGTTGCCGACAATCGCATCGAAGCCGCCGCGCTTCATCACTTCGGGGAACGCCGCTTCAAAATCCATCGGATTGAGTTTGCGTTCTTCCGTCGCCTCAAACAAATGCCCGTCTAAAATGTCATAGCCGACAAGCGAATTGCCGCATTTGATGTTGTCGTTCAGGTTCGGCAGAAGCGCGTGTTTGAGCGTCATCTGTCGGCGCGCGGTCGCCGTCGTTTCGTCTTCCAACAGTTTCAGAAACAGCGACAGTTGCGCGACTTCGACGGCTTGCGCGTCAATGTCCACGCCGTAAATGTTGTTAAGCAAAATCTCGCGCTTCTGAATTAACGACAACGCGAGGCTGCCGTCTTCACGCTCGATACAGCCCGCTTTCAAGGCTTCGCCGCGCGTGCGTTTCGTGCGGTTGTAATACCCCGTGTGATAACGCAAAAGTTCGTCATACACGCCGAGCAGGAACGAACCGCTTCCGCACGCGATGTCGGCGAAACGCATAACGGCAATTTCAGCCGGAGTCTTGCCCGCAATCGTTTTGCCGATTGTCTCTTTGACGATGTAGCGCACGATGTATTCCGGCGTGTAATAAACACCGCCCGCCTTGCGAACCTCCGGCTTCTCGACGACGTTCGCGCGCTTGTCCGTCGTCTCGATAACCTTGCCCAAGAAACGCTCGTAAATGCTGCCCAAGATAGCGACGGGCAAGCTATTGAAATCGTAAGGCGAGTTGGTATGTGACAGACGCTCGCGCACACCCGCGAACATCCGTTCATCCACGACGAAACTCGCATCATCAATAATCTCGTGACGCTTGAAGATGATGCCGTTATAGATGCGGTCAAGCCTCTGTGATTCACCGACGAAATCAGCCCACGCCGTGCCGCGTTCGCCAAGCCGGTCAACGATAACTTCCGGCTCAATCAACTTGTCCTCAAGGAAGCGCATGAACACAAGGCGGTCAATCGTGCGCTGTGTCGCTTCCGTCAAATCTTCGCCGTCAAGCTGCGGGTTTCTGTTCTTGAACGAACGCGCGAGTTCACCGCGCAACTCATCGAGTTCGGCAAGGAAATCTTCATCAACCGACTTAATCACCCCGCCCGCGAACAACTTGCGCGCGACGGCTTTGCCCGTCGCCTTCGGCAGCGTCGCGGCGAACCGCTCCAACGCCCCCGCGCTCACCGCTTCACGCGAAAACAGATGATAAATCTCCGCAAACTTTTCGCGTTCGGCGTAGTCTTTATAATCGAACTTCTTTACGACACGATGAAGCGCGGTCGCCACATCCGGCTTATAACGGCAATCAAGTAGGCGGAACTGTTCAAAGTCCGTGAGAATCGAAACCGTCGTGTTCGCGTTCCAACCGTAGCGAATGGTTTGAAAATAATCATCGGCGTTGTCTATGTTGCGACTCGGCTTTTTCGCTTCGACGAAGAAACTCACATCACGGAAGTTCGAGGCGAGAAAAGCATAATCAGCCTTTTTGATTCTGCCTTTAATCTCAACATTCTTTTCCGCTTTCACATCCTGCTCGTAAGGGTTGGTCTGGTGTTCGTGAAACACGTCCCAACCAAGCGCAATCCAAAACTTATCAATGAAGTCTTTTCTCACGCTGTCCTCTTTATATTCCGGGGCGAGGTAAGCCTTTTCATGCGCCCCGAAATCGGCAACGAGTTTGCGAACGCGCTCAAACGCCGCATCGAAAGTTTGTTCTGTCATGCGAGTTTAGATTATGGTTGGTTTTTGATGATGCACCCGGCAAGACTCGAACTTGCGACCCTCTGATTCGAAGTCAGATGCTCTATCCAACTGAGCTACGGGTGCGTGTGTGGGAAACGAAAACGGACGCGATTGGCGTTAAGCTGTGTACCTTACACCGAACCGCAGACGCGCGGCAACCGCGACATACGCGCCGGGTTTTATTGTAAGATTCGCCCTCTGAGAATGCGTTTGTAAGCGTCGCTCCTGTAAGATGCAAGGCATTGGTGCGGTATCTTATATCCTTCGCGCACGCTTTCGCGCGACATAAATTTTGGCTTGATTAAACGAGGAATATCTATCAATGAGTACGGAAGTTTTAACGACCGAAGCCCCACGCGGTTCGATGCGCGTCGCCGAGCGCGGCGCGCGTGAGACGGCAAACAAGACGGCGATTCGTCGTCAGTATGTCAATTTCAGTTTTTATAAAGCCCGCCCGGAATGGCGTTTGTTGGACGACGCGACGAAGCAACAGGGCAAACAAGAATTCATCACGGCGGTTGATGAATTTCAAGGCAGACTCGAAGACGGCAAACTGCTTGTCCAAACCTATTCACTCGTCGGCTTACGCACGAACGCCGACTTTATGACGTGGCGCATCGGCTACGAACTCGACCCCGTGCAAGAGATGACGGCGCGCATCAACCACACAGGCTTGGGACGCTATCTTGAGACGACGCAATCTTTTCTTTCGATGACGAAACGCTCGACCTACATTGATAAGGAACACCCGACGCACGTTGAAGACCGTTTGCACGTCGTTCCCGGCAAAGGCAAGTACCTGTTCATTTATCCGTTCGTCAAAACGCGCCCGTGGTACATGCTGCCGCACGACGAACGCCAAGGCATGATGGACGAACACATCAAAGTCGGCTCGAAATACACGAGCGTTAAATTGCACACGACGTATTCATTCGGCTTGGACGACCAAGAGTTTGTCGTCGCATTTGAAACCGACGAGCCTTCGGACTTCCTAGACCTTGTGCAGGAACTGCGCGAAACGAAAGCGAGTATGTACACACTGCGCGATACGCCGATGTACACATGTCGTCAGATGTCGCTCGAAGAATGTCTCAATGCGCTTGGATGAGAGTAGTAGGCAGTAGGCAGAGAAGCATGAAGTTTATAATTGAGATGTCAAGCATAAAGTTGAAAGCGCAAAGTCGAAAGTCAATGAGCGCGGTCTTTGTTTTTACTGCTTACTGCCACTGCCTACTGCCTACTATTTATGATTGCTCGCAAGTTTATCGTCGGAGGCTTAGTGCAGGGCGTCGGCTTTCGTTTCTTTACGCAACGCATCGCCGCGCGTCATCAGGTGACGGGCTATGTACGCAATCTGCCCGATGGTCGCGTCGAAGCACTCGCCGAAGGCGCGCCGCAAAACATCGAAGCTTTTAAGTCCGACCTTGCCGCCGGTCCTACGTTCGCGCAAGTCGAAAGCATCGAAGAAATCAACCTCGAACAGGTGGCGCGCTATCCCGCTTTTCGCATCGAGAGGTAAAATCACTGTTTCATTGATTCATCGGTGCATGAAATCAATGAAACAATGCGCCGATGAATCAGACTTCTTAGCTTTATCAACGCCAATTCGCAAAGCACATCATACAAATGGACAATCTTAAATCCCTGATTCGTGAAGTTCCCGACTTCCCGAAACCCGGCATCAATTTCTACGACATCACGACGCTGCTCAAACACCCGCAAGGGCTGCGTCAAACTGTGGACGCGCTCGCCGTCGCCTTTGAGAGTCCGCAGATTGATACCGTTATCGGCATCGAAGCGCGCGGCTTTATCTTCGCTCCTGCGCTCGCTTATCATCTCGGCGCGGGCTTCGTTCCGGTTCGCAAACCGCGCAAACTTCCCGCCGAACGTGCTTCGATTTCTTACGATTTGGAATACGGGCAGGACACTTTAGAGATTCACCGCGACGCTATCGGCAGCGGCTCGCGCGTCCTCATCGCCGATGATTTACTGGCAACCGGTGGCACGGCGAAAGCCGTTGTTGACCTTGTGGAATCATTGGGCGGCACGGTCGCCGGACTCGTCTTCGTGATTGAACTTGAATTTTTACCGGGCAGGAAAAAGCTGGCAGGTTACGATGTGCGCTCACTCGTCAAATATGAATCGTGAGTGTGAAGCGTGTGCTAAACTTTTCGCCTCACGATTTTGCTCCCGTAGCTCAGTAGCAAAGGAAAGTTTATCCGCTTTCTTTTGAACGACTTG
>JANDLT010000013.1 GCA_024330265.1 Pyrinomonadaceae bacterium MAG19_C2-C3
TTAATTTCCGCGCCCGCGGGGGGGCGTACGCCCGCCTCTAAACAGGTTAATGATTTTTGCAAAAGGTCTGATGATTCTGCCGCCGCCGCGCCCGTCAATTTAGAAAATGAAGCGGGACATGCGACGGCAAGTTATGATTTTGTGTTTGACGATTTCGACCCGAAGATGCTTGACAGCTATCGCGCGTTCGGGCAAGCGGACGAACCCGACTTTGTAAGTGAAATCATTGATTTGTTCATCGCCACGACTTTGCCGCATTTGACGGAGATGCGTTTGGCGTTGGAACAATCCGACCACGCGCTTTTGGAACACCACGCACATGCATTGCGCGGCGGCAGTGCGAGTATCGGTTTGCGCGGCGTCGCGGAAGCCGCAAAACGGCTTGAACATTTCGCGCAAAGCAAAGATTTGGATTCCGCCCGTCCGCTCTTCATAGCTTTGGCGAAGGCTTGGGCGGGCATCGAAGCGACACTCAAAAGCGAGCGCAGCCAATGCTTGCCAGATGTTGATGTCTTACCCCGCGTTGAATCAATCGCCCGACCGACCGCTTGACTGATTCTTCAATTGACGCTTAACCCTCGCGCACAATGAACCCGAAGGCTTTTACTCTTGATGACTTACTCTAATGATTTAATCAATCCCGCGTCTTCGGCGGCGAGTGATCGCCGGATTCTTATTATTGACGACGAAGCCACGTTACGCGATTTGTTTGCCGAGTGTCTTGGCAACCGTTATGAATGTGACACCGCTTCGCATGCGACCGAAGGCTTGGAACTACTCGCGCAACAGGAATACGCCATCGTGATTTCGGATGTCATCATGCCCGGCTTGTCTGGCGTCGAACTGTTGCGCGAAGTTACGAGTCGCTATCCCGATACGATTGTGATTATGGTCAGCGGCGTTGACAGCACGCAGCGCGTTCTCGATGCCGTGCGGCTGGGAGCTTTCGATTACCTGCTCAAACCTTGCGACTTGAATGTTCTGGAATTAAGCGTCGAACGCGGGCTTGAACGTCGCGCCCTGGTGCGTGCCGCGCGTCAGGCGAAGCAAGACCTTGAGCGGCGCAACGTGGAACTCGCGCGGCGGCAATCTGAATTGGAACAATTGCAAATCCAACTTGTTCACAGCGAGAAGATGGCATCCTTGGGCGGACTCGCCGCCGGAGTCGCGCATGAACTCAACAACCCAGCCGGATTCATTTACGGCAACATGGAATTGATGCGCGAATCGGCGGAAAACTTAACGCGCCTACTTGCCCTTTATGATTGTGTGCCGATGAGCGAACCCTACAAGTCACGCATCGCCGCCTTCAAAGCCGAGATTGTCTATGACGAATTGCTTGCCGATTTGCCTTCGATTATCGAAGACAGCCAATCGGGTGCGGAGCGCATACGCGATGTCGTGCAGAACCTTCGCACCTTCTCGCGCCTCGACGAGGCGGAATATAAAAAGGTTGATATTCACGACGGCTTGGAATCAACCTTACGACTTCTCGCGCAACAATTCGCCGCGCAATCCGTGACCATCGAACGCGACTACGGAGAGCTTCCCCTCATTGATTGTTACGCCGGACAACTCAATCAAGTGTGGCTCAACCTGCTCGTCAATGCGGCGCACGCCGTTCACGCGCAAGTCACGCGAGTTTCACGCGAAGCGGTTCACCTCGCGCGAAACCCGCACACAGATTTAGCCCGCGCTAACCTCAATTCGCACGGCAAAATAACCATCACGACGCGACGCGAAGATGACCGCGTGTGCATCAAGATTAGCGATTCAGGATGCGGCATCGCTCCCGAACACATCAAGAAAATCTTCGACCCGTTCTTTACCACCAAGCCCGTCGGTGAAGGCACGGGCTTGGGCTTGTCCATCACTTACGGCATCGTCGAACGTCATCGCGGCTCGATTGAAGTCGAAAGCACATTGGGTTGCGGCACGGATTTTACGGTTTGCTTGCCCGTCAATTCCAAAGACTCTCAATCAACGGAAACGCAACCGTGAGAAAGCGTGTCAGACCACACGCTAACATTGCATCGTACCTTCAAGACCACACTCAATAACATTCCGTGTTTTACGCTTTAATACATTGAAAATTAAGTTGTTTGACCTTCTGTTGAATTGCCTCCAGCTTTAGCTGGAGGATAGCCAGTCACAACAATCTCGGCTTTAGCCAAATGATTCGGCTAAAGCCGGACATATTTGGAATCTTATCCACTAGCTGAAGCTAGTGGCAATTCAAAAAATAAAAATCCAAAAACTTAATTTACAGAGTATTTAACTTTTATCCACCTGTAAGAAAACTATGACATACAAAATAATGGTCGTTGACGATGAACCCGCGAACTTGCGTTTGCTTGAGCGTTTGTTCCGCCGTGATTATCAGGTAATCACCGCCGAATCGGGAGCGGAAGCCCTCGCGCTTCTCGAACAACACGAAGTCGCGTTGCTCGTCACAGACCAGCGTATGCCCGGCATGACCGGCATCGAACTCTTAAAGCACACCGCCGTCATGCGCCCGAACACCGTCCGCATAATCCTGACCGGATACACCGACACACAGGCTCTCGTCGAAGCGATAAACTGCGGGCAGGTTTATCGTTTCATCACCAAACCTTGGAACAACGACGACCTTCGCTCGACCGTCGTGCGCGCCCTCGAACACTACCAAGAAACGCGCCAACGCTTTGAGCTGACACGCACCAATGAACGCCTCGCACGCAGCTTGCGCGAGATGACGCACGCCCTCGTCCGCGTCATCGGTGACGCCCTCGATGCGAAAGACGGTTACGCGCACGGACACGCCAGCCGCACGCGCGGCTACGCGATGTCTATCGGGCGTCGTCTGGAATTGGATGAAGAAGACTTGAGGCAACTTTCACTCGCCGCCCTTTTACACGACATCGGACGACTCGGCACGCCCGATGCCCTGTTGCTTAAACCCGATACGTTCACCGACGATGAACGAAAGATGATGCAACAACATTCCGCCTTCGGAGCGCGCATTCTTTCCGGTGTGCCGGGCATGGGAGAGGTCGCCGTCGCCGTGCGTCATCATCACGAAAACTTCGATGGCACGGGCTACCCGGAAGGCTTGCAAGGATTTCAAATCCCGCAACTCGCGCGCATCATTCTCGTCGCCGATGCCTACGACGCTCTGACCTGTCCGCGCCCGTTTCGACCCGCGCACAGTCACGAAGAAGCGATAAACATCTTGCGTCAGGGCGCAGGTACGCGCTTTGACCCCGAAGCGGTGGATGCTTTTTGCGAACTCGACCGTCTCGCCCTGATTCGTTATCGCATCGCCCGCGCCGATTTCGGGCGCACTCACATCCCGCGCGAAGCCTTCGATACGGAAGCGGCGACCTTCACCGAACTTCAAGCCGAAGTTCTCGCCAATCCTTTGCTTGCCGCCAAAATCTTACGACTCGCCAACGAAGAACACATAGAAAATCCGACGCCCGACATCAAAGCCGCGTGCGCGCATCTCGGCATAGAGCGTTTGCGTGATGTCATCACGGCGTGCGATTCCGTCTCGGATGGTAATGATGAGGATGTGAACGACGCGGCGATAGAGTCGGGTGAGCGTGATTGCTTTCGTGAGCGTGCGTTGCGATGCGCGATTGCCGCGCGGTTGCTCGCCGACCACACGGGCTTGATTGAACCCGCCGCCGCTTACGCTCTCGGCTTGATGCACGACATCGGGCAATCACTGTTATGCGATTCGTTTCCCGACGAAATGAAAATAGTTTCGGGTTTAATCGAAGAAGAACGCCTCGATGCGGAAGTCGAGATGTTCGGTGTTGACCACGCGCAAGTCGGAGAGTGGATTCTGGAGCGGTGCGGCGTGCCGCGCCTCTTCGCGTCGCTCGTGCAAACGCACCACGACGGCTTACGCTCGAACGCTCCGACCGCCCTTATGCTCCACGTCGCCGCGTGTCTCGCGCACGCCGACGACGCATACAAACTTGCCGCCCTCGATGCACTCGGCAGCGACCGTCTGCGCGTGCTTGGACTCAATCGTTCGGTGCTGGCGACCATTTACGGGCGCGCCGCTTCCGTCGTCGAAGAACAACTCGTGACCTATAGCTTAGGCAACGCTTGAAGCAGTAGGCAGTAGGCAGTAGGCAGTAGGCAGTGGAGAAGAATAAGTTTCGCTATCCACTGCCCACTGCTCACTGCCTTTCTTCACTGCCTACTGCCTACTGCCTACTGCCTACTACTTCTTAGCGAAGTCTCCGGCTTTGATGATGGTGATTTTGTCGGGCGTGATGTATTTACGCATCGCGGCGTTAATCTGTTCGGGCGTTAAAGCCTGAAGTTGTTTATCGAGCGCGAGGTCGAAGGCGAGCGTGCGATTGATAAAGAGATAGTTGCCGAGTCTGCCGACGAGTTCGTTGTCTTGGGCGCGTGAGACTTGGCGCGATTGCAAGAAACCCTTCTTCGCGGCTTCGACTTCTTCCGCCGTGAAGCCGTCTTTGAGGGCGCGGGCGATTTCCTCTTTGAACACGGCTTCGAGGCGCGTGACGTTTTGCGGAGCGTAAATCGCGGTCGTCGTGAATGAGCCGTTCTCGTCTAAGGAACTCGCGTTTAAGCGTGAACCGACGCCGTAAGACAAACCTTCTTTGCCGCGTATGCGCGCCGCGAGACGCGAGTTAAGGAAGCCGCCGCCGAGCATGTAGTTCCCTAAAGAGAGGGCGGCGAAATCCGGGTTGTCGTCGCGGACTTTCAGGTTTAAGCCGGCGATGAAAAAGCCATTGGCTTTATCGGGTGTCTCGAAAGATTTGTTCGTCGAAGCGACATCTTGGAAGGGACGCGGAACGCGCGTGAACGGGCGCGGGCTTTTGAACGAACCGAAAAGTTCATTTGCCAGTTTCGCGGTTTCTTCTTTGTCGAAGTCGCCGACGACCGCGAGTTCGGCGTTCGATGCGCCGTAGAAATCTTTGTAAAACTTCTTCACGTCGTCGAGCGTCACGGCTTTGAGTTCCGCGAGACTTTCATCGGGCGTGGCGACGTAACGCACATCGCCTTTCGGATACGGACTCAACAAGCGTTGAAATTCGGTCGCGGCAATCGCGGTCGGCTCGCTGCGTTGTTGTTCGATGGATGCGATTACCTCTTGCTTCGCTTGATTAAATTCGTTTTCGGGAAAAGACGGCTCGCGCAAAGCTTCCGCGACGAGACGCATCACGGCGGGCAGATTCGCCCGCGTGGTTTCGATGGACGCGGTGGCTTGCGTCGCCCCGCCGAAGATATTGACGCGCGCCTTTAATTTGTCGAGTTCATCTTTGAATTGTTCGCGCGTGTGTTTCTGTGTGCCGCGCTCAAGCATCGCACCGGCAAGCGTCGCCGCCGCCGAGCGGTTCATCAAGGATTTCTCGTCACCGAAGCGAAGGGTGAGAACGGCGTTGACCGTATCGCCGCGCGTCTCTTTCGGCAGGAAAACCATGCGGATTCCGGTCGCGTTCGCGGTCGCATTGCGGCGGTCGAGACGTGATTCGATGTTCTCCGGGCTTGGGTCGAACGCTTCGCCCGCGCTCAATGCCGCGTCGCCTTTGTAGTCGCGGACGAGGGCTGCGACATCGGGCGTCGCGGGGATTTCGGCGCGGTCGGGCTTCGCAATCGGAACGAACAAGCCGACGGTACGGTTGGCGGGCTTGAAGTAACGCACTGCCGATGCTTGCACGGCTTCGGGCGTCGTCGAGCGTATGCGGTCGCGGTTGAGGAAGAATAAACGCCAATCGCCCGCCGCAATCCATTCGCTCATCTCAAGACCGATGTTCGCGCTTGAGTTGAGCGCGATGTCAATTTCTTTAAGTAACGCGGTGCGTGCGCGTTCGACTTCTTCTTTCGTCAGAGGCGTGGCGGCGATGCCTTCAATCGTCGCGGTCATCGTATCGCGGGCTTCCGTGATGTTGACTTCCTTCGGCACGACTGCGCCGAGAATGGCGACGCCGGGTTCTTTCAAAGTCATATAGAACGGAAGATTTACAACCTCCGCCGCTTTCTTGTTTTCGACGAGTGCCTTATGAAGGCGTCCCGAAGGCGCGTCGCCTAAAGCTTGGGCGGCGATTTGGGCGGCGGCGGAATCGGCGTGCGCCCCCGAAGGAACGTGATACGCCGCGAGTGCGAGTTGAATGTCACCAACGCGGCGCACGGTCACATTACGTTCGCCGTCCTGCGTCGGTTCGTTGGTATAGAGTTTTTGCAATGTGCGCGTCGGTCGCGGAATCGGGGCGAAGTATTTATTGACGAGTTCGAGCGTCTTGGCTTCGTCGAATTTTCCGGCGACGAGCAACACGGCGTTGTCGGGTTGGTAATGCTTTTTATAGAAAGCTTGAAGGCGGTCAATCGGCACGTTCTCGATGTCGGCGCGTGAGCCGATGGTTGACTTACCGTAGTTGTGCCATTCGTAAGCCGAGCCGAGAGTGCGTTGAAGCGTGACGCGGAACGGGTTGTTTTCGCCGCTCTCGAATTCATTGCGAACGACGGTCATCTCGCTGTCTAAATCCTTTTTGGCGATAAAGGAATTGACCATCCGGTCACTTTCCAAATCCAAAGCCCAGTTAAGATTTTCGTCGGTCGCGGCGAACGTCTCGAAGTAATTTGTACGGTCAACAAACGTCGTCCCGTTCGGGCGCGTGCCGTGTTCGGTCAGTTCGTTAGGGATGTTCGGATGCTTCGGCGTGCCTTTGAAAACAAGGTGTTCGAGCAGGTGAGCCATGCCGGTTTCGCCGTAGTTCTCATTTGCCGAGCCGACGAGATAAGTGATGTTGACGGTGATGGTTTGCTTCGATTGGTCGGGGAACAATAAGACCCGCAAGCCGTTTGGCAGAGCGTATTCGGTGATGCCTTCGACCGATGTGATGCGTTGCACGCCTTGCGGCAAAGGAACATTGGCGACGGTAGAGGCGGCGGAAGCATTCGGCGCGGAGTTTTGCGCGTGGACAAGCGTGCCACCGAGATTTGAGGCGACAAGGGCGAGCGTCAATGCGTGACTGACGACGCAGGCGCGTGGGAACTTCATATTAAGAGAACCTCCGAAAATGTTTTAAGGTTGTGGTGTTATGCAGGCGTGATGAAAAACACGTCACTGCGAGGAACGGACGTAAAACAGCTGTCTGGTTGCGAACGATTATACGTCAAATCACCGCCCAAAGTTTAGCCGCGTTTAAGACGCACGCGCAGAAATCGAGACGAAAAGGGTTTGACACTCAACGCCCGACTTCAATATAACGCGGCTTGTGTTACACGAAGCTTCCGCCCGCGCTTACCATTTCAGCCGAACATAAAGGAATTTCAATTTTCATGTCGCACCCAACCGCATCATCCGTCGCCGACGAACGAACACTGCCCGTGCTTCAAGCCCAACTCGACCGTATGCGCGGGATGCTCTACAACTACTCCGCGATTTTCTATCGTTTGATAACCCTCGGCGTCGTGGTGTTGATTGCGATGGCGGCGGCAAGCATGACGGAAACTCTGCGCGGGGTCGCGTTCCTGATTCCGTTTTTCACTATCTGGGTCGGAACGCAATCAGCTTACTATTTGACGTACACGATTTTCGCCCGCGTCTATGCGACGGGAATCGAAAAGGCAATCAATCGCCACTTCGGGCAAGATGTTCTCATCGCGCACCGCATCGAAGCCAACTATCTTTACCCGCTGGGTGAGCCGCAAATCTCGACCGTCCAAATGCGATTAAAACAAACCTACATCGGCTTTATCACGGTTCAATTTTTCATCTTGAGCGCGGTTATCATCGGGCTTTCCGCGTATCGCGCATGGCAACTTATACCGTTCGTCGCGTCGGAGCTTCCGCCCATTCTCTTTTACTTTCCCGCCCTGATTTTATGGTCGCTGTTTCACCTGATTTACCTGTTCCGGTACTTCGGGACGCGCCATTATCAACGTCGTATCATGCGCGTCGTCGGCGAAGGGTACGGGGTGAATTATGATGAGGCGTAAATCTCAAAACAGGATTGTAAGCAAAGTGTGCGCGGGCTTATACTCAACGGCGAGAGGTGAGAGGAGATAAAAAAATGTCAAAGACTTTGAGTTTCGAGATTGATGAACGAGAGGCGGCGCGTCTGGAATCAGAGATTGACGCTATCTTTGCTGAAATCCGCTTTATTAACCACCGCATGAATCAAGACCGTGATGAGATTGATAAACTAAAACTCGAATCGCGCGACTTCGCCGCCGAATCTAAAAAGCTTGCGCGCGAAACTGAAATCATCGCCAGCGAAACCCGTCAGCGGTTGGAATTTATGCGGAGTAACTGTGATGTGGAAAGATTTCTTAAGCTACGCTAAACAGCTGTTATTGCTCACACAAGAAACACAGCGCAACCGCGAAGATATTAAAGAAGCGCGGCAAGAAGTTAAGGATACGCGCCAAGAAATAACCGAGTTGCGTCGTGATGTAAAGGAAATTCGTCAGGAGTTCAATCAGCTTGTCGTTATCGTCAACAACTTGATGTATGAAGCCGAACGTAACAACGACAACGAACGCCATGAGCGCGAGAAGTTGGCTTTGCAGTTGCGAAACGAATTGTTGAGCGAGCAGTTGCGTTTGCCGCCGAAGGGCGAAGGGTAAGAGACGGTCCGCATATTTACAAGTTGATGAACTGGAAGGGAGCAAGTTTTATGACTTTGCTCCCTTTTGATTTTGTCGTTCATACCGAAACGGGCGCGTGGATGTGTGGGTAGGCTTGATAGTCGAGAATCTCGAAGTCTTCAAAACGGTAATCGAAAATCGAAGCGGGGCGGCGATTTATTTTAAGCACGGGAAGCGGAAGCGGGTCGCGTGCGAGTTGCGCGCGGGCTTGCTCGAAGTGATTGCGGTAGAGATGAACGTCGCCGCCGCTCCACACGAAATCTTGCGCTTCGAGGTCGCATTGTTGCGCGACCATTTGCGTTAAGAGTGAGTAACTGGCGATGTTAAAAGGAAGTCCGAGAAAGATGTCGGCACTGCGCTGGTAAAGCTGGCAGGATAGTTTTCCCTGTGCAACGTAGAATTGGAAAAGGGCGTGACACGGCGGCAGAGCCATGTTCTTCAAGTCAGAGGGATTCCACGCCGTGACAATGTGGCGGCGGCTGTCGGGATTGTTTTTGATGCCTTCGATAAGCTCCGTGATTTGGTCAATCGTTTCGCCCGTGCGCGTTTGCCAGTGTCGCCACTGCACGGGATAACCCGCCCCTATACTGCCCGCTTCGTCCGCCCATGCGTCCCAAATCTTGACGCCGTTTGCTTGCAAATATCCGATGTTGTCCGAGCCTTTGAGAAACCACAGAAGCTCATAGATGATGGAGCGAAGGTGAAGTTTCTTAGTTGTCAGGAGCGGAAAACCCGCCGTTAAATCGAACCGCATTTGATAGCCGAAGACGCTTCGTGTCCCTGTCCCCGTTCGGTCGTCTTTGTCCGTGCCGTTGTCGAGAACGTGTTGTAAAAGTTCTAAGTATTGTTTCATGCAGACTTGAGTTTGTGTTACGAACCGTTGCCGTTATGCTTGCGTTCTTCAAGTATAAAGGCGACGGTTTCAACGAGGCGGTCAACTGCCGTATTGGTTAGTTTAACCTGTTGCCGCAAATCTTCTTGCCCTTCGAGTGAAACGTAAAGCAGTTGTTCAAGGCGGTTTGTGCGTTCGTTAGCCCGTGCAAACTCCGTCGCCGTCTGCTCAACATGCGCGTTAAAGTCTTTTCTCTGCTCAATCATCGCTTCTGTGTGCGCGATGATTGTTTCCTTTAGTAGTTGAATATCAACTGAGAACTGCGCTTGCTGTTCGAGGATGAAATCCATTTGTCGTTGGCGGCGTTCGTCGCCGGTGTCGCCGGTGTGATTAGTGTCGTTCATTTGATTTTGCCTCGCTTCGTTTATGGCTTTTTGCACTTACGAATTGTCGCTGCCGTTACGCTTGCGTTCCTCAAGTAGGAAGGCGACGGCATCGGTGATGCGGTCAACGGATGTCTTTAAGAGGCGTACATCTTGACTTAGAATCTTTTGGCTTTCCCGTAAGGATTCCTGTCCTTCCAAAGAAGCGTAAAGCAAATTTTCAAAACGGTTCATGCGTTCGTTGACGCGCCCGAACTCCGCCGCCGAGTATGCAGCTTGCGCGTTGATTGCTTCCGTATGCGCGTCAATTATCGCCTTCTGCGCGATGCTTGCTTCCTTCTGTTCGACAATCGCTTCTTTCAATAATTGAATATCAACCGAGAACTGCGCTTGCTGTTCGAGGATGAAATCCATTTGCCGTTGGCGGCGTTCGTCACCGTTGTCAGGGTTGCCGTTGCCCGTGTTGGTGTCGTTCATTTAAGTTTGCCTTTCTTCAATGCCAGTGTGATTTTACAATCCGAGCGGGCGCGGCAGCGTGCCTCCAAAGAACCAACTCGCGCCGACTCTCAGGCGATGATGCCACGTCGGAAGGCGGGTAGTGTAAAGCGCGAAGCGGGCTTGGCGGGCGAGCGTGCCGTGAACGATTTGTCCGGCGGTTTCGACCGCCGCGTTTTCCGTCCCTAAACTCACGGCTTCGCCCTGAACTCTTAGATAACGTGTTTGAAGTTCTTCGCCTTTGAGGAACGCTTTGATGTTCGTACCCGCGAGACTCGATTGTTGAAACGCGAGTTGCGCCGTGCCGGAGAGTTTGGCATCGGCGTTCGTGTACAGGGCGATGTCACCGAGCGCGAAAACTTCGGCGTAGGATTGAGTTTGAAGCGTGTTATGGATGATGATTTTATTTCTATCGTCGCGCTTCAGAGCAAGGTCTTCAACGAGTGGTGCGACGCGCACGCCGCCCGTCCACACGACGCCCGCCGTCTCGATTTCTTCTTCGCGCCCGCCGTGTTCAAAGACGATGCTCGATTCAGTGACGCGATTGACGCGGGTATTGGTGTGAATCTCGACGCCGGATTCGCGCAAAGAGTGTTCGACGTAATCATGCAGGTCGTCGCCCATACCAGGAACAATTCGATTTCCCATTTCAATCAACATCACGCGCGGCACGCCCGGAAGCCCGCGACGACGAAAAGCGTCGTTGAGTAAATCCCCCATTTTCGACGCGGTTTCCGCACCGCTCGCGCCGCCGCCGATAACCGCGAAGGTCGCCTGTGCGCGGGCATCCTGCGCGTCCGAATCGGGTGCGATGCGGTCGAGCGTGTCAATCATGCGTTGCCGCAATCTGTCGGCATCGGGCAAACGTCGAAACGGTATCGCGTATTCTTCCGCGCCTTCCGTCCCAAAGTAGTTCGTCGTCCCGCCGACGGCTAAAACCAGCACGTCATACCCGGCGCGGCGCGTGCGCCCCTTGATGGTGGCTTCGCGGGCGGAGAAATCAATCTCCGTCACTTCGCCGCGAATGAATCGCACCTTGTCGTCAAGAAGTTCTTTGAACGGCGGAGCGATGTGCCACGCTTCGACTTCGCGGCTCAAGTATTCATAAAGCAACGGTGTACACAGAAAATAATCGTCCGGTGCGACGAGCGTGACTTCTGCATCGCCCGCCAGTTCGAGTGCCGTAAAGACACCGCCGAAACCACCGCCGACAATCAAGATGCGTTGCGATGAGTTCATAATGAAATTTCTCCTTGAGTTATTGCCCTGCGGCAATGCTAAACATTGGCGAAGTGACGCGCGAAGATTTTTACCACACCAGATGACGGCGACATAACGAAAACCGTTTCCTAGACAGTATCGCCAAGCGCATGTTAGATTTGCGGTGCTTTACCAGATTTAGCGGTGACGCTCATCAAGAATTTTTTTGAGCGTACCAACTGCGGATTGCGAGAAACTATTCAGAAGGAAAATCATGTCATTAGTCAGAGAAGCTAAAGAAGAAATCGTCAACACTTATCGCACACACGACGGCGACACAGGCTCGCCGCAAGTCCAAGTCGCGTTGCTCACAGATCGCATCAACGGCTTGACCGAACACTTTCGCACGCACAAGAAAGATAACCATTCACGACGCGGTTTGCTCAAGATGGTTTCGCAACGCCGCAGTATGCTTGACTATCTCAAGCGGCGCGACATCGAAGCCTATCACAAGCTGATTGAGAGCCTTGGACTTCGCCGTTAAGTTTATCTGTTTTCCACGCGGGCGCGTGCCTACATTTGAAGGCACGCGCCCGTCAAATCTTTAACGTCCGCCAAACCACCCAAGAGTCACCCGGAAGCTAAAAGTCACACGCCCCCGCCTCTCCCGAAAAAAGATTGGCAAGCAGCTTGCGACGATGCCGAACGTGACGGCTAAAGATTACCGAATCGGGATGCAGCCGAGTTCAATTTCTGTCCACCGTAAAAGTACACGCGGCGCGTCGAATCGTTCATGTTTGATGAACGGTTGACGCGCCGCCTTTGTTTGTCACCGCCTTTGTTCGCACACGCTTTGTAGAGAATCGTTTTCGATGTGGAATAATTCGGTGACACCACAATCAACCGCCGAAAATCAAAGCACCGATTCGCACGCAGGCGGATGAGACGCCGCGCCACATAAATTAAGAAGACAAGCGAAATCGGTCGCACGAATTTGTTTAAGGAGAAAAAGTTATGCCCGCAGAAAAATACATGAAGGAATCCATCAAGGTCGGTGAACGCGAAATGACCGTCGAAACGGGTCGCGTCGCCAAGCAAGCCGATGGAGCAGTCGTCGTCACCTACGGCGAGACGATGGTTTTAGTGACCGCCGTCGGAGCGCAAACCCCGCGTGAAGGAATTGATTTCTTTCCTCTGACCGTCGAATACCGCGAATCATTCAGTTCCGCCGGACGCATTCCCGGCAATTACTTCAGGCGCGAAGGTCGCCCGAACGAAAAAGAAGTTTTGACGTGTCGCTTGATTGACCGTCCATGTCGCCCTCTGTTCACCGAAGGCTTTAAGAACGAAACGCAAATCGTCGCCACAGTCCTTTCCGCCGATGATGAAAACGACCCGGACATCGTGGCGATGAACGGTGCTTCGTGCGCCCTGTATCTGTCCGACATTCCATTTCCGCAGCCGATTGCCGCCGTCCGCGTCGGACTCGCCGAAGGGCGATACATCATCAATCCGACTTATGACGAACTGCGCGAATCGAGTCTTAATCTTATCGTCGCCGGAACGGAAGAAGCGATTGCGATGGTCGAAGCCGGAGCGTCGGAAGTCTCGGAAGAAATCGTCGTCGAAGCCTTGATGCTCGCGCACAAGGAAATCAACCGTTTGTGTCGCTGGCAGAAGGAACTCTACCGCGCCCTTGAAATCAAGAAGCGCGACGTTGCCGAAGCCTCTCCGGTTGACGAAGCTTTGCGACGCACGATTGAAGACAAATACACCGAACCGCTTCGCGCTGCCTTAGACACCACGACGCAGGGCAAGCTTTCGTCTTACGCGACGGTTGACCGGCTGAAAAAAGAGGTTGGCGAAATGTACCCGGAAGATGACGCGAACGCCCGCGCGGTCGCCAAAAAGGTTTTCAACGAACTGAAAGAAAAAGTTTTCCGCGATGATATTTTGAACAAACGCCGCCGCTCCGATGGTCGCCGCTTCGGTGAAATTCGTCAGGTCACGGGCGAAGTCGGTTGGCTTCCGCGCGTTCACGGCTCGGCACTTTTCACGCGCGGTGAAACGCAATCCATCGTCACCGCGACTTTGGGAACGAAGGACGACGAGCAGTTTATGGACGACCTTGAGAAGGGCGAAACCAAACGTCGCTTTATGCTCAATTATAATTTCCCGCCGTTCTCGGTCGGTGAAACGGGTCGCGTCGGCTCAACGAGTCGCCGCGAAATCGGTCACGGCGCGCTCGCCCGCCGCGCTCTCGATTATGTACTGCCCGATGATAAAGATTTTCCTTACGCGATGCGCGTCGTTTCCGACATCACGGAATCAAACGGTTCATCTTCGATGGCGACGGTCTGCGGCGGCGCACTCGCATTGATGGATGCCGGCGTACCGCTCAAAGCTCCGGTCGCGGGCGTGGCGATGGGCTTGGTGATGGACGGCAATAAGTACGCGATTCTATCGGACATCGCGGGCGCAGAAGACCACTACGGCGACATGGATTTCAAAGTCGCGGGAACACGCGAAGGCATCACCGCCCTTCAGATGGACATTAAAATCGCGGGCATCAACGCCCAAATCATGGCGGAGGCTTTAGACCAAGCGAAGCGCGGCAGGCTTCACATCCTCGACATCATGGAAACGATTCTTGCCGAACCGCGCGCGGAACTTTCCAAACACGCCCCACGCATCATCACGATAAAGATTAACCCCGACAAAATCCGCGACATCATCGGACCCGGCGGCAAGATGATTCGTTCCATCGTCGAAGAGACGGGCGCGAAAATTGATGTCGAAGATGACGGCACGGTCTTTATCTCGACCTCTGACGGGGAAGCCGCGCAAGCCGCCGTCAACCGCATCAGAGGCTTGACGGCGGAAGCCGAAGTCGGCGCGATTTATACCGGCACGGTGTCGCGCATCGTAGATTTCGGAGCGTTCATAGAAATCTTTCCCGGCACGGACGGACTGCTTCACATCTCCGAAATCGCACCGCACCGCGTCCGCGAAGTGCGCGACGAACTCAAGGAAGGTCAGCAAGTTACCGTCAAATGCATTGGCAAAGAAGGCAATAAAATTAAATTGTCGCGCAAGTCTTTATTGCGTGAAGAACAAGCCCGCACGAATGGTGCGTCGGGTGAAAACGCCGCGCCACAGACGGAAGACGACGCGGCGCGTGCCGCGACCGAAGGCGAGTAACAACGGACTCGCCAACCGTCATTAAACTTTTGAATCAAAAGAGGTTTGTCGTCGCGCGGCGGCAAACCTTTTTGCTTGACATGCTTTGCGCGGTGCTTTAATAATAGCCGACTTGGGAATTTGGAAATCCCTGTATATTCCGCCTTTTCTTTACCCACTGAAGGCAACGGCGGCGCGCCGAATTCCTTCATGGCAGTAATAATTCGACGGTTTCACGCGCCCACCGATTCAAGACGATTGAGAAATACAATCGTCTCACGAAGTTCAGAACTTTGACTTCGATTTCCAGCACGACACCAAAAGCCCTCGCTCGATTTATCGGCGTGAACACTCAAAAGCCGTTTGTTCAAAGGCACAAAAGTCGTCTAAGGAGTGTCTGAAATTATGCATCGAGCCATCCGCCCAATAGCTGTGATGCTTGGATTTATGTTCGTCGTCGCCGCACCCGCCCGCGCGTCGTCCGTGACTTACTCGGATGTCGAGCAGACGGTTGCGATAGGACGCAGTAATAACGCGATTCGCCTTCGCATGGTCACGCCACAGGACATGACCATTTCCGGCGTCACCGCCTCTGATACTGATACGAACACGACTTCAAACACACCACAAACCAACCCCGTGACGGAGACGATGAACATCGTTCCCGCCGCCGTTATTGCCAGCCAGGACGGTGGCAACGTACAGGAAATTCAAGTCGGAGACGTGACCGGAACGATTTGCGATTGCGGCGAAATCTTCATCCCACGCGGCGAAACCGCGGGTGGTTTCCCGAAATACCCGCTGCTCGCTCTCGGCGTGATTCCGTTCTTATTCTTGAATCGTGACGGCGACCGCACACCGATAACAATACCGCCGACAATACCGCCGACTCCAGTACCGACTCCGCCAATCCCCGAACCCGCGACGATTATTCTTCTCGGTTCAGGACTCGCCGCGTTGGGTGCGGGTGCGCGTCGCCGCCGTCGCGCTCAAGCGGACAAACTCGATGAACTTGGTAACGCCACAGTCGCGGAGGAGGTTTAATTATGACATCACCACGCCGCGCATCGCTTAAAGTTACCCCTACATCATTCATCTCTGTATCGGGTTTTTCAATCAAAGCCTTCGCCGTTCTTTTCGTCGCTCTCATCATCGTCGCGTCGGCTTCCGTCGCGGAGGCGCAGAACGATTCGCGCACCGTCCGCACTTCGTCCAAACGTCGCGGGACTACTCCGGCTTACGGGCGTATCGAACTGACGACGACGACCGGAGAGTATCCCGTCAGTGTTGACGGGCAACCGAACGGCACATCGTCTCCGACCGTTCGTTACCTCGACCTTGAGCCGGGAAGCCGCACCGTCGAAGTCCAATTTCCGAACGGCGCGAAATACGTCAACACGTTCAACATCATCGCCGGACGCAAATACTGCATCGTGCTAAATTATCGCCCGCGCACCGTTCGCATCGAAAATCCGGTTGTCTCGCCGTGTCCGTACACCGTCGCGGTTTCCGCTCCGGCATCGGTCAGCGACGGCGACTTGATAACCTTCACTTCCGATGCCGCGTACAACGGCGCGTCCGCTCTCAACTATACATGGACGGTCAGTCCCGCCGCCGCGCGCATCACTTCGGGTGCGGGAACGCCGACCGTGACCGTTGATTCGACGGGTTTAGGAAACCAACGTGTGACCGCGATTCTCGTCGTGGATGACGGTTCTGGCGACCGTAATTGTCGTCAATCCGCGCAGGCTTCAACCGCGATACTCACGCCCGTCCTCACGCCCGTCACCCCTACGCGCTTCGATGAATTTCCGTCCGTTAATTTCGACGATGATAAAGCCCGCCTCGATAACCTTGCGATTGAGTTGCAGAACGCACCGACCGCGACCGGCTACATCATCATCTATCAAGGACGCCGTTCATCACCGCGCGCTTACGACCGCTTGACCAATCGCACGCGCAACTATCTCGTCAACACGCGCGGCATTGATGCAAGCCGCGTCACCGTCGTAGGCGGCGGACAACGCGAACGCGATTACTTTGAACTCTATATCGTGCCGCGTGGTGCCGAACCGCCGCAGCCTCGATAAAGTAGAAATTAGAAGTTAGAAAGTAGAAATAAAAAAGGCGAAAGTTGAGCAATCAGCTTTCGCCTTTTCGCTTGTGGTGAAAGCTGTTCGGGTGAAATCTGTTAAACTTCGTCGCTTAAAGATTCAAGACTTAAAAGAGATTTAAGAGAGGACATAGAAACTTTTCGTGGCAGCACCGAACATCGAAACTATTGTCAGTCTGGCGAAGCGTCGTGGCTTCGTCTTTCCGTCGTCGGAAATTTACGGGGGGTTAGGCAGTTCTTGGGACTACGCGCCTCTAGGCGTTGAACTGGCAAACAACGTCAAGGCGGCGTGGTGGAGATGGATGGTTTATGAGCGCGACGATATGGAAGGCTTGGATTCTTCAATAATCTTAAACCGCAAAGTTTGGAAGTATTCGGGACACGAAGACACGTTTAGCGACCCGCTGGTTGATTGCCGTAACTGTCAAAATCGTATGCGCGCCGATAAGTTGGATTTACCCGCTGGCTTCGCTTCGATTGAAGAAGCCATCCGGCACAAAGCCGTTAAATGCACGAACTGCGGCGAAACGGATTTAACCGAACCGCGTCCGTTTAATTTAATGTTTCGCACACAAATCGGCGCGGCATCGGCGGAAGACGACCCGAACGCCCTCGCTTATCTTCGACCCGAAACGGCGCAGGGGATTTTCATAAACTACCTCAACGTGCAAACCGCGATGCGCCGCAAGCTTCCGTTTGGCATCGCGCAAATCGGCAAAAGCTTTCGTAACGAAGTCACGCCCGGCAACTTCATATTCCGCACGCGCGAGTTTGAACAGATGGAGATGGAGTATTTCGTCCGACCCGGCGAAGACGATGCCGCGCTCAATTTTTGGGTCAAAGCCTGTTTCGATTGGTACGCGCGGCTTGGCATCAATCCCGACAATTTGAAACTTTACGAACAACCGAAAAAAGAACTCGCGCACTATGCCAAGCGCACCGTTGATATTCTCTATCGCTTCTTCCCCGAACGCGACGACGAAACGAAGCGATGGGATGAACTGATGGGCATCGCCAACCGCACCGACTTCGACCTTAAAACTCACTCCAAGAAACCCGAAGATGCGGAAGGCAAAAGATTGAATCCCGATTCGACCGAAGACCTTTCATACTTCGACGAAGCGTCAAAAGAACGATTCTATCCGTTTGTCATCGAACCCGCCGCCGGAGTCAATCGTTCGGTTCTCGCGTTCTTGATGGATGCTTATACAGAGCGCGAAACCGACAAAGGCGAAAAGCGCGTCATCTTAAAACTGCATCCACAACTCGCGCCCATCAAAGTCGCCGTGCTTCCACTTGCCAAGAACAAACCCGAAATCGTAGGCATGGCGCGCACCCTCAAACATCAACTTCAACCACATCTTCGCGCCGTCTATGACGATACCGGCGGCATCGGCAAACTCTACGCCCGCCAAGACGAAATCGGCACGCCCTTCTGCGTCACCGTTGACCATGAATCTTTGGAAGACGAAGCCGTGACGGTGCGCGATAGAGATACTTGGGAGCAACAGCGCGTCAAGATTGGGGAACTTAGAAACCATCTGATGAAGCGTTTGAAAAACTAACCGCGCTTTTCAACCACATTGCTTTTGAACTTGCACGCACGATTAGTTAGGTGCTTATTTGACCTAGAGGTATTTAGAGATGAAAAAATACGGTGTCTTTATTATTGTCTTAATTATGTTCATCCTTCAAGTCTTTCTAATAGTGTCGAGCAGTCGAGCAAATGAAAGATTTTATGAGCGGATGAGGCAAGATACTACCGCGCTAAACGAGCGTCTGCGGGAAGAGGGTATGCCTCCAAATCAGGTTGCTTCCATTACATCAACTCTGAAGATTGTGCAATTTAACGTAAGTTCTTATGTACATCAGAGCAGCACTATCACTATTTTGGGAATGCTCCCCATCGCTTTCTTGTCGGTAATGATTGCTACAGGAATCGCTGCTAGGGTTAGTGATAAGAGTGAAAAATGATTGGCATCAACTTATAAGCAGAACCATTTAATCGTTACCACCTGTGTTTCGCTAAACTTCGATTTTTAATTTATGGCTATCGTCAAAAAACGTAACGAGCAAACCGAGTCGCGCTTGCTTCTCGAATCAGATGAACCCGTCGAACTGCCCGCCGCGCAAGTTGATGAGCGCGCGTTAGTCGTGCAGTTTGAACAACACAAACCTTTCATTCCCGAACTGCTTGAGACGTTGCGCGAAGGCACGATTGCCGAACTCGTCCCCGTGATGCGCGACGGTTCGACGTTTGCGATTCACACACAGACGCGCACGTTCTGGATAAAAATCTGGCACACGTCCGAAGACATGACGACGATTGACCGCGTACAGGTCATCAGTTGTTTGCCTTCGACGCGCGGCGTGCGCGTGATGGTGGATGATATGGATGACGATGATATGTTTGAAGATGATGAGGACGCGGACGACGAAGCATATAACGAACCCAATGACGGGCATGAATCGCGTTATTGAAATCGCCCGCACGGTGCAGATGGAAGGCGGGCGTCTGCTTCTCGTCGGCGGGTGCGTGCGCGATAAATTGATGGGGCGCACGCCGAAGGATTTCGATGCGGAAGTTTATGGTATCGAACAACGTGCCTTGCGCGATTTATTGAAACGCTTCGGGCGCGTCTCGACGGTCGGAGAATCGTTCACGGTTTATAAATTAGGAAACGATTTGGATATTTCCCTGCCGCGCCGCGAACGAAAACAAGGGCGCGGGCATCGCGGCTTCGTCGTCGAAGGCGACCACACGATGACGCCCGAAGAAGCCGCGCGCCGCCGCGACTTCACCATCAATGCGATTCTCGAAGACCCGCTCACAGGTGAAATCATTGACCCGTTCGACGGGCGTGAAGATTTGCGAAATAAAATCTTGCGCGCCGTCGCGCCGGAAACTTTCGTTGAAGATTCATTGCGCGTGCTGCGTGCCGCGCAGTTCGCCGCGCGCTTTGAATTTGAAGTTGAAACACAAACCATCGAACTTTGTCGCACCATTGATTTAACGGATTTGCCCGCCGAGCGCGTGTGGGGCGAACTGGAGAAACTGTTGCTTCACGCCTCTCGCCCATCGCGCGGTTTGCGATGGTTGCTGGTATTGCGGGCGATGTCGCAAGTCCTGCCGGAATTACACGTTCCGCGAAATTTGAAAAGAAACATAGGACGCATCTTCGTCACGATTGACAGGGCGCATGAAACGATAAACGACTTGCCGCACGCGCGTCAGGTGACGGTGATGCTCGCCGCATTGTGCCATGCTTTTCGGGATGAAGCGTTGACGCTCGCCATGCTCGAACGACTAAAGATTCACACGCTCGACGGCTTCGATGTGCGCGGTCAAGTTTTGTCCTTAGTGCGCGAACAGGCAAAGCCGTTTGAGATTTATCAAGCGCGTGAACAAAACGAAGCATGGAGCAACGGCGCGTTGCGACGACTCGCGGCGCGTTGCGAATTGAATCTTTTGTGGCTCGTCGCGTTGGCAAAATCTTTTACTGAAGAACATTTCGCGGTGTGCGAATGGTTTATCGAACGTGCGCGGAAGTTAAACATCGAACACGCGCCGCCGAAGCCTTTACTTCAAGGGCGACATTTGCAAGATATGGGATTGAAACCTTCGCCTTTGTTCGGTCGCATCATCGCGGCGGTTTATGAAATGCAGCTTGATGAGCGCGTAACGAACTTGGACGAAGCGCGGGCGGCGGCTGAGGATATAATTGCGACGAACATCTATGAGTGAAGTCGCGCATGACGTGTGAGACGATCAATCAAAGGAAGAGTAAATAGTGAATGGTAAAACGGAGTGGCTTTCGCCCGCTTGAGAAACGATTATTTTCCGAGTTCGGCGAGCATAATGCTGCTGGCGTTCTGGTCGTTTTGGGCGTAGAGAATTGTTTTGCCGTCCGCCGATACGCTCAAGCCGGAGAAAACCCAGACGGGCGGTTTTTCGGTTTGCGCGATTTCTTTTAATTGGCGAATCTTAAAATCGTAAAATTTAATTTTATACGGCGTGGCGGCTGTTCGGGCGACGAAATAGATGCCCTCGCGGGTTATTGTCCACGCACGCCAGTAACCGGCTTCGGCGAGTTCGGGGACGGCATTTTCCTCGCCGCCGTCGGACGGGACGCGCCACAATCCGGTCGCGCCTTCGGCTTTCGAGAAATAAAGCTCCGCGCCGTCGGGCGACTCGAACGATTCGCGTCCGCCTTGTTTTGTAATTTGAATTGCGTCGCCGCCCGCGGCGGGCATTTTCCAGATTTGCTCGTCGCCGCCGCGATTCGAGGCGAAATAAATCGAATTGCCGTCCGCGCTCCACGACGGCATAAAATCGAACGAATCCGATTCGGTCAAACGACGAATCGCGCCGCCGTCCGCCGGGACGACGAAAATATCGCCATTGCCCGACACTTGCGCGTCGAACGCGACGAAACAATTGTCGGGCGAAAAGCGTGGGCTTCCGGTCGGCGCATCTTCCAAATCGGTCAGTTGTCTCGCGTTTGAACCGTCCGCGTCGGCTATCCAGATGTCGTAATTCGTCGTCCGGTCTGAAGCGAAAACGACGCGAGTTCCGTCGGGCGAAAAATGCGGGCTGTTGTCGTTGCGGCTCGATTTGATGAAGGGATGAGGGCGGAGGGATGAGGGATGAATAGAGCCGGTTTTGACCGTATTTTTTTCATCCCTCATCCCTCCGCCCTCATCCCTCTGAAGCCGCCAGATGTTCATGTCCTGCGAACTTTCGACAAAAGCGATTGTTCGTCCGTCAGGCGCGACGGTCGGGTTTGCCGGATTTTTGCCGCCCGTCGCAATCAATTCCGGTTCGCCGCCGCCGGTCGCCGCCATTTGCCACAATTTGGTCTCGCTGCCTTTGCCGCGCCGTGAGGCGAAAACGATTTTTGTGCCGTCCGCGTTCCAAGCCGCGCCGGTAATCTCGGTTTTATCAAAAGTCAGTTGGCGCGCATCGCCGCCCGCCGACGAAACGACGAAAAGTTCCTGCACGATTGAACCGAAGCTGCGAACGAAAACGATTGATTTGCCGTCGGGCGAGAATTTCGGTTTGTCGTCCGCCGCGTATTCGGGCGGCGCGGTCAAACGCCGTTTCTCGCCCGTTTCGACTGTGACCAGAAAAATGCCGGTTTGCTCGCCGCTCGTGTCGCCGTTGTCCACCGCCAGCGTTTTGCCGTCGGGCGAAAACGAAACGCCCGAAAGAGTCGGACGCAAATCGCAGATTTTCCTCTCCGCGCCGCCCAGAGCCGGAATCAGCATAAGCTCGCTGTGCGTGGCAAACGTGCGGACAAAAGCCAGATGCAAACCGTCGGGCGAAAACGTCGGATTCAAATCGTTCGTTTCGTGTTTCGTCAAGCGGACGGGTTCGCCCGCGCCGACGAGCTTGACGTAAATATCAAAATTTCTCACTTCGTCGCCGCCGTTCCACGAAAAAGCAATCTGTCGTCCGTCGGGCGAAAAAGCGGGCGTGTCTTCGTGTCCCGCCGCGCCCGTCAGCGGCACGATTTTCGCGGCGAAAATCGTGCGCGGTGCGGATTGACGGAAAAAATTTTGATAAACGGTGAAAGCGATTGCCGCGATTGCGACAACGCCGAACGTGAGCGCGAGCCACAATTTCTTGTCAGAACCGCCTGCGGTAGCGGGCGGGTAACTGGAAGGATGAAGGATGAGGGATGAGGGATGAACAAAACCATCTTTGGCGATATTTTTTTCATCCCTCTGCCCTCTGCCCTCATCCCTCAAAAGCCCGCCCGCTACCGCAGGCGGTTCTGACAGCGAGATGGTTTCTTCGACGCGAATGTGTTGAACGGTTTGTTCTTCGATTATCAAATCGGGCGCGTCGCGTGCCGTGACCTGAGCCGCGAAACGATAGCCGAATTTCGGGACGGTTTCGATAAATTTTTCGCCGCCGAGTTTTTTCCGCAGCCATGAGACGTTGCGCGTCAGCGTCTCTTCATTGATGAAAGTATCCTTCCACACCGCGTCGAGTAGCGCGTCTTTGGCGACGACATCTCCGGCGTGTTCAATCAGCACCAGCAACACTTCAAACTCTTTCGGCGTGAGCGAAACGGTTTCGCCGCCGTCGCGGACGAGAAAATGATTTTGCGTGTCCAGACGGAACGCGCCGAAATCGTAAAACCGCCGTCTTTGCATGTCCATCGCCGTATCCGAAATTTATCCGAAAAATCTCCGCGTTTTTTCAGGACTCTGTTGATTGAAGTTTGTAGGTTCGTCGCCAGCGCAAGAAAACACATTGAAGCAGATGTAATTTTAACCGAGAACAAATGGAAATCAAACGCACCACCGAGATTTTTGTCGAAACCAACCGGCGATTCGTCATTCGCCAGTCGGAATCCGGCGAACAAATTATTTGCCCAAACTGTTGCGAACCGATGCTTGCGGCAGAAGCGATAGCAGCGGTGTTCGGCATCAGCCGCCGCGCCGTCTACCGGCTTATCGAAACCGAAACGGCGCATTTTGCCGAAACCGAAACGGGTGCGGTGATGATTTGCCCGTCGTCGCTCGCGGCGTTCTTTGGCAACGACGCGAAGCAACTGCCCGGCGCGAACGGCGAATAATTTGTCCGCCGCCCGCCGCCAGCGGATTGCTCGTCGGTTGCATCACGACCAGCCCGATAGCTTAACAACGCCTCGCTCATTAAACCCCCGCTGCCAGCCACGCTGTCAGCCACCGATGAGGAGAAATTCAATGACCACCAGAAGCATTCGCCATCTCGTTGTTTTATTCGTCGCCTCCATGCTTTGCGTCACCACCGCCGCCGCGCAGGAACAGTTCGCGGTGCAAGAACAAGGCATCGCGCCGAAAGTCGCCAAAGACTCGACCATGCCGATCATCCACCGCGCCACCGTTGATTCCACCACCAATCAGATCACGGTTGAAGGCGTCAACTTCGGCGATACGTCCATCCTCGAAATCGAAGGCATCATCTTGACACTCGTGAGCCACACGCCGACGCATCTGGTGGCGCAGTTACCCGAAGGTCTGCCGCCCGCCAGTTATCTGCTCAAGGTGATTGCCAGCAGCAACCCCGACTCGAAGAAGAAAGTCCTCTTTGAAGTCGCCATCGGCGCGGTCGGTCCACAGGGCGCGACGGGAGCGCAAGGATTGCAAGGCGCAACCGGACCAACCGGTCCGCAGGGACAGACGGGAGCCACCGGTGCGAGTGGTCCGCAAGGGCTACAGGGATTGCCCGGAATCACCGGCATTCGGACGGTTTTCTCCGGTCAAGTTACTCTTAACCCGAACAGTACCGTTAGAGTTCAACTGGTTTGTAATTCCAGTGAGATCCCCATCAGCGGTGGGTTCGTGATGCTCGACCACAACACTGCCAGCCTAGCCTTCGCCGACCGGTTCTTGTACGTGTCGAATGGTCCCGTTGCGAGCGACCCCAGAAGATGGATAACTATCATTCGCAACATGAGCGGCAGTACGGGAGTCGGCAACTTTTACGTCATCTGTGCGGCGCGCCCATAGTCCACATCAGCCTTTGCTGCTCCTTTCCGGGCAACATGCCGGTTTCGCGCCCGCGTTCGCGCCTTTGTAAGTGAAGGCAGTTAAGCCCAACACCTCGCTCATTAAACCCCCGCTGGCAGCCACGCTGTCAGCCACTGATGAGGAGCAAATCAATGACCAACCAACGACACAGCTTTTTCGCCGCCATTGTGTTTTGCGCTCTGGCATTTTTCGGCGCGACCGTGCAAGCGCAAACGAGTGGTTTTACCTATCAGGGACGCTTTTCCGATTCCACCGTCGCGCAGCCGACCAATGGGACTTATGAAATGGAGTTCGCCTTGTTCGACGCGGCGACGGGCGGAACGCAAATCGGCATGGAGATTGATAATCCGAACGTGCAGGTGACAAACGGCATTTTCACCGTCCAACTCGATTTCGGCGCGGCGGCGTTTGCCGACGGCGGAGCGCGGTTTTTGCAAATCTCCGCCCGCCGAAATTCAAATGAAGCGTGCATCACGTTGACGCCGCGCCAGCCGATAACATCCGCGCCTTACGCGATTCGTTCGCAGAACGCGGCGACGGCGGAGACGGCGACTAATGCGACACAGCTTGGCGGAGTTAACGCAAACCAATTTATCCAAGAAGGCGACACGCGATTGAGCGATTCGAGACCGTCGAGCAGCGTCAATTTTAGCACGGCTCAACTGAGCGGCGTTGTTCCGATTAACAGAGGCGGGACGGGTTCGGCGACACAGAATTTTGTTGATTTGACGACGGCGCAGACCATCGCGGGCAACAAGACTTTTTCGGGGACGCTTTCGGGCGGCACGGTCAACGCCGTGACGCAATTCAACATCAGCGGCAACCGGGTTTTAGGCGTTTCGGGAATTACCTCGCTGTTATCAAACACCTTTGTCGGAATTAGCACAGGCAACTCTTCTAGTATCAATAATACATTTGTCGGATTTAGAGCCGGCGACGCAGCCACAAATGGCGGGAATAACTCCTTCTTCGGAGCGTCTGCGGGTTCTCTCAACACAACAGGCGGCGCCAACTCCTTCTTTGGAAGAGATGCCGGAAACACCAATGTATCGGGCAACAGCAATACCATCATCAGTCATGATGCCGATGTCGGCAGCGGTAATCTCTCCTTCGCCACCGCCGTCGGCGCGGGCGCGGTCGTTTCGACAAGCAATACGATTCAACTCGGCAGAACCACCGGCAACGACCGGGTTTTGATTCCCGGACAACTATCGTCAACCGGACAAATCATCGCGGGTGGCGGCATTGCCCTGAACGCTACTGATATTCGTCTGTTCGGGGCAACCGATACGAATCACATTTTCAGCTACGAGGCGGGTTTTAACGGCATCTTGTCGCGCTCGTTCGAGTTTCAATGGCGGCGGTTCAATAACGGCGGAAATACTCTGATGATTTTGGCGAACAACGGTGTGTTGACGACCATCGGCGGTTTCCAGCAAAGCTCCGATGCCCGCTACAAAACCGATGTCCAAACTTTCGGCAACGCGCTCGATACGATTCGACGCTTGCGCGGCGTAACTTTTAATTGGAAACCCGAATTGCAAAAAGATTCCCGTTTGCAAATCGGCTTTATCGCGCAGGAAGTCGAAGCGGTTTTGCCCGAACTCGTGACGACGGATGAAAACGGCTACAAATCGGTCAGCTACGCCAACGCCGTGCCGGTTTTGGTCGAAGCCGTCAAACAACAGCAGGAGCAAATCGAACAATTCCAAAACCAAATCAAACAACACCAACTCGTGATTGACGGTTTGCGAAAACTCGTCTGTTCACAAAACCCGCAAGCGGAAGTTTGCCAACAAGGAGACAAGTAGATGAAACAACTAATTACCATTCTGCTCGTCGTGCTGACGTGCGGCTCGGTCGCCCACGCGCAAGTGGCGAGCAATCCGCCCTACACGCTCGACCAATCCGTCATCGCCGGGGGCGGCGGCACAAGCACCGGCATGGACACCGCGACGGGCGGCACGCTCACCCTTGACGGCGCGCTTGGGCAGCCGGCAGCCGGAACCACTTCGCGCGGCGCAAACCTTGCGCTCACCAGCGGCTTCTTCACCGCCGCGCCCGTCATCATCCCGACGGCGGCGACCGCCTTCATCTCCGGGCAAGTCATCCGCATTGACGGACGCCCGCTCTCCGGCGTGCGTCTCTCGCTGACGGGCGGCGCGCTACAGACGCCCGTCACCACCGTCACCGACCGTGAAGGCAACTTCACCTTCCCCGACCTCGAACTTAACGTCATTTACCTCATCAACGCGACGCGCAAGAATTTCAGCTTCACGGCGGCAACCACCTCGACGCAGACGCACGCCATCAGCCTGGTCGGCGACCAGCCGGGCGTCATCTTCATCGGCACGCCGCGCGGTCGCACTTTCGGCGGGCGCGTGCGGCAGTAAGAAAAAGTAGGAAGGCGGAAGGCGGAAGGATGAAGTGAAGACATCTGTCTTTGTTTCATCCTTCCGCCTTCCTACTTTGCTTCGTCCGCTATCGCCCTTCTGACTCTTGTTGCACTTTCTTTGTCAACTGCGTAACTTCTAAGCAGATTGAAAAACACCGGCGCGTCCATTTACTATTTACCATTTACCATTTACTTCCGTTTCATAAGACGCTTTCTTAAAAGCACATCACAAACTTGAGACTCGTATGACCGCTCTCTCCGTCTTCCTCATCATCGCCGCCGTCGGCTTCGGCTTCCTCGTCGTCTCGCTCGTCTTCGGCGAAATCTTCGAGTTGCTCGGCTTCGATTTACATACCGGCGACTTCGGTGCGGCGGACGCGGGACACGGTTTTATAGATTCGCGCGTCGTCAGTGTCTTCGTGACGGCGTTCGGCGGCTTCGGTGCCATCGGCGTGTGGTCGGGCATGAACACGTTGGCAAGTTCAATGCTCGGCGTCGCGGGCGGCGTCGTACTCGCCCTTGTCGTGTCGTTGTTCGGCAAGTTTCTCTTGAGTCAACAAGCGTCGAGTTCGGTGAGCAGCAAACAACTCGTCGGGCGCACGGCGCAAGTCGTGGTGACGATTCCGGCGGGCGGCGTCGGGCAGATAAGTTGCCGCATCGGTGAGGAGCGTCTGGAGCGACTCGCGCGCACCGCCGACGGAGTTGAACTCAAACACGGCGCGCTCGTCCGCATTGACGACATCGCCGGAGATTCGATCATCGTCAGTCCACACTCTGCTTCGACGGACGTGACTTTCCGCACGCCGAATTAACGAACACGGGTTTGCGCTTCGTCATAAATTTACATTAGACATCTTGCTAAAGCCGTCAGTCGTTTTTGTCCCGTCAGGGACACTGTGACAATAGCCCGGCGATTCATCGCTGGGAGAGCGTTGAGATTAAAAGCAGAGTCCCGTCAGGGACGGCTGAATGGGGCTTTCAATTGTCCCTACGGGACAAGATATATCGCTCACATCGTTCCCGGCGATGAATCGCCGGGCTACTATCAAACGTCCCTGACGGGACGACTTTTGCAAGAGGTCTATTGAACAGACGCGCCATTTCGCGTGCCTCAAATCTTTAACTTAACCCCGAATCCCGCTTGAATTTCAAGCCGCAAGGAGATACTCCCGATGAATCTCGAAGTGCTGTTTATTCCCGTCGTCGTCCTCGTCGTGTTGCTCGCAGTGCTGTTCGCTCTGTGGTTGCTTTCGCGCAACTACATCAAGGTTCCGCCGAACCAAGCCGCCGTGATTTCCGGTCGCTCGCGCAAACTCGCGGACGGCACATCGGTCGGCTATCGCCTCGTGCGCGGCGGTGCGACGCTGATTCTGCCGTTTCTCGAAAAGGTGGATTACCTCGCCTTGAACGTCCTGACCGTGCCGCTTGCGACATCGCGCGCTTACACCGTGCAGGGCGTTCCGGTGTCGGTCAAAGCCGTCGCCAACGTCAAAATCAAAGGCGACGACGAATCATTGCGCGCCGCCGCCGAACGCTTCTTAGGGATGCGTCCAGAGGAATTTCACCAACTCGTTTTTCAAACTCTGGAAGGTCACTTGCGCGCGATTTTAGGCACGCTCACGGTCGAAGAAATCAACAACGACCGTCAGAGTTTCGCGCAAAAACTGGCGAGTGAAGCGGCGAGTGATCTTGAAAAAATGGGCATCGGTCTCGACGCGCTGACGATTCAAGAAATCAGCGACGACGAAGGCTACTTGGACGCGCTCGGCAAACGCCGCACGGCGGAAGTCCAACGCGACGCGGAAATCGGTAAAGCCGAAGCCCTGCGCGATTCAAAAATCAAGTCTGCACTTGCCATGCAGGAAGGCGAAAAGGTACGGCTCAATTCCGAAGCCGACATCGCACTTTCAACCCGTGAGGCGATGGTTAAAAAAGCGCAGTACGACGCCGAGACTTCCAAAGAGCGCGCGACCGCCGACCAAGCCGGACCGCTCGCCGAAGCGAAGGCACGTCAAGCCGTGACCGCCGAAGAAGTCCGCATCGAAATGATTCGCACGCAAGAGCAAATCGCCGTCCAAGAGCAAGAAGTTTTGCGCCGCGAAAAAGAACTCGAAGCCAAAGTCATCAAGCAGGCGGAAGCCGAACGCCGCGCCGCCGTGCTTCGCGCGCAAGGCGAACAGGAAGCCAGCGTGCTTGCCGCCGAAGGACGCAAGCGCGCGGTCATCGTCACCGCCGAAGCCGAAAGCGAAAAACTACAGCGCGAAGGGCAGGGACGCGCGGCGGCGGTCGAAGCCGAAGGGCGTGCGGAAGCCGGACGTATCTCCGCCATCGGTCGCGCCGAAGCCGACAAGATTGAGGCGCAAGGTTTGGCGACCGCCAAAGCCGTCGAAGCGCAAGGTCTCGCCGAAGCCGCCGCGATTCTCAAAAAGGCGGAAGCGTGGCGCGAGTTCGACGATGCCGCGCGCCTGCAAACGATTTTGGAAAAATTGCCCGCCATCATTCAATCAACCGCGCCCGCCCTGCGTGCCATCGCCGAACCGATGAGCGGCATTGATAAAATCGTGATGATTGACCACGGCGGCAATGGAAACGGCGACGCGGGCAAGAACCCTATCAACCGCTTCATCGCCACGACACCGACGCTCATCTTCGATTTGCTTCAACAACTACAAGCGATGGGCTTGAATCTGCCCGACCTGCTCGCGCAACTCGGTGTCAAAGCGACGCCCGAACAGTTGAAAGCACTCACGCCCAACGAGACGCAGAACGGGCATGAGCGCGTATTGGATATTGACGTTGAGACGGCGAAGAAAAAGTAGCGCGGGGAGGCGCGGAGTTGAATTGTTAGTTAGCTTGCCTTCGTGTTGTGAACGCTGAAAATTACAAAACAATTTGTAGCTAACCTGATGCCTTTCAGCGCAACGTGCTTGAGGCTACGGAACAGACACTCTCCTTGCGGCATCCGCCTTCTGCTTTGCGTCTGCGTGATGTGCTTAATGGCACGCCTATTCTGAAACCGAAGTTGCATGAAGGCGGCGAGCATACGGATTGTTTTCTTGTCACCTCGAATGTTGTAGAGGCGGAGCAGATTGTTGAGTATTTGATAGATGCCGAAGCGGATGCCGTCGGGCTTGAAGGAGAAACGACATCAGAAGCGAGCCGCTTCGCTGGTTTGGTTGATGCTTGGGTGCGGTATGTAGATTTCTGCGATGCAGGAGCAAAATAACAAGCATCATGTAAGTTGAAATGTTTTCTCTGCGCTTCCTCGTGGTCGAAACTATCTGGAGCCTGTACAAATTAAAGTGCCTTCGGTTTTCACCGCGTGAGCGGTGGTTTGAATTTAGCCGTGCGTTTCAACGCACGGACAACGGGCGACGCGAACCCGCGTCGCGTCAGCGACGATTGAATTTGCCGAAGCAGAAAAGACCAATGGCGAATACCTTTTCAAGCCTGTTTTATCACGTCGTCTTCAGCACCAAAAACCGCGCCCCCGACATCAAGCCGGAAATTGAAGAGCGACTCTGGGCTTACGTCGGCGGCATCGCGCGCAAGCATAAAATGACGGCATTGCAAATCGGCGGAGTCGAAGATCATCTTCATGCCTTGTTACTCGCTCCGCCGATTTTATCGCCAAGTCAAATCGCGCAATTCTTGAAAGGCGAATCTTCAAAATGGATTCACGAAGAGTTTCAGCAGCTTCGTGGTTTTGCGTGGCAAGATGGTTACGGAGCATTCACGGTAAGCAAATCACGAGTGCCGGAAGTGATTCGTTACGTTCAGAACCAACGGACACATCACCACAAGCAAACTTTTCAAGAAGAGTATCGGCAATTCTTAAAGCGGCATGGAATTGATTATGACGAGCGTTATGTGTGGGGTTGAGGCGGGATTCAAGCGTCGCTGACGCGACGCAAACCGCCGTGCTTATTACACCGTGCGTTAAAACGCACGGCTAAAGTCAATGTGTCGCTCACGCGACAAAAGATATAGTGTGGTTTCTGAGTTTGCGGATTCTGAGTTTCTGAATTTTGATTTATGCACAGACTTCAATTATCTCGTATCGCAACGCGCTTCGGCTTGATGATAAAATCGCGCACAACTTTTTACATAATTCTATCCGGCAAAAGAAGGAATACCGATGATTGATTTTGAATTGACCGATGACCACAAAGCGATACGCGAGACGGTGCGCGAGTTCGCACAAAGGGAAGTTGCACCGTACATCAAAGAGTGGGACGAGCGGCAACATTTCGAGCGCGGGATTTTAGACAAGATGGGTGAGCTTGGTTTCTTGGGCGTGTGCATCCCGGAAGAATACGGCGGGGCGGGTTTCGATTACATCTCACTCGGCATCGTGTGTGAAGAACTCGAAGCCGTTGACACGTTTATGCGCGTCATCATGTCGGTTCACACGGGGCTAAATTCTCTGACTTTGTGGGCGTGGGGGACGGAAGAACAAAAGCAAAAGTATCTTGTGCCGCAAGCCACAGGCGCGAAGATTGCGACTTACGGACTGACCGAACCGGGCGCGGGTTCGGATGTCATCGGGGCGCGTTCGACCGCGAGGCGCGAGGGTGCCGAGTATGTTCTAAACGGCGAGAAGATGTGGATTAGTCTCGGCGATGTCGCCGACAACTTCTTGTTTTTCTGTTGGACGGACGAAGAGAAGCGAAAGGCGCGCGACCATTCCGGCATGTCGTGCTTTATCGTCGAACGCTCTATGCCCGGTTTCACTTCCGGGACGATTCACGGCAAGTTAGGGATACGCGCGGGCAACACCGGATACTTCAGTTTGCAAGACGTGCGCGTGCCAAAAGAAAACATGATTGGCAATGAGGGCGAAGGTTTCAAGATTGCGATGTTCGCCCTTGAGCAAGGACGTTATACGGTCGCGGCGGGTGCGACGGGCATCATCCGCGCGGCGCGTGATGCGAGCATCGCTTACGCCAACACACGCGAAACGGCGGGCGTAACCATCGGGCATCATCAACTCGTCAAACAGAAAATCGCGGAGATGCACGCCGATTATGAAATGACGCGCCTGCTCTGTCTCCAAGCCGGATATTTGAAGAACATCGGCAAAATCAACGTCCGCGAAACTTCCCTTGCGAAGTGGCAAGCCACGACGCGCAGCGAGAAGGCTGCTTCAATGGCAATCGAGATTCACGGCGCGAACGGGTACACGAACGATTATCCGGTCGAGCGTTATTTGCGAAACTCCAAAGCCGCGATTATTTACGAGGGGACGCGCGACATACACACCGTCATGCAAGCCGACTTCGCGCTTGGGTTAAGGAAGGAAAAGCAAGCCCGCATCACGCTTCCGCCCTATCAGGCGAAAGAAGCGGTTGAACGCCGTGAAGCAATCGCGGCGGATTGAAGGTGTAAAGTTCGTGCATAAAAACGAAAGCGGCGTAAAGCAAACGTCATGATTTACGCCGCTTTCGCGCGCTTGAATCATTTTGCGTTCGACGGATTTACAGTTGTAAGAGAGCGAGCGACGATTGTGCTTTCGCATAATCGTCGCCCGCCGTTTTTACTGCTTCAGGTGGTGACGGTCGTTAGCCGTCAGGTTTTTGGTTAGCGCACTCTGCCGCGCGGTGTGGTGCGTCCCTTTTGAACGGCGGTGAAGTCGGCGATTTGATTCGCCGTGACGCTGCCGCCGAAGTTGCGCGTGGCAGGGTTGAAGGTGAAGCCGGCGCGTGAGACGCTGACCGTGTATAGCCCGCCGACTTCGACGGTGAACGAGTAGCGTCCCTGGGCGTCCGTCACGCGCATCTCCTGTGCGCTGCCGGAGAGTCCAACCCTGACACCGCTCAAAGGCGTGCCGCGCGTTGAGCGGACGACACCGGAGATGACCACGTTATCGGCGGTCGGACCGGCGTTAAACTCGAACGCGCCGATGTCAACCGTCGCCGTGCTGTCGGCGTCGGGTCCGTCAATCGGACGCACGCTGCCGCGTTGGTCAATCGGCGGTGCGCCCGTGTTGTTGCCCGCATCTATTGCCGGACTACCGGGTAACAAAGCGTGCGTCTGGGTCATCAGCTGGTTCGGGCTGCTGTTGTTGGCGAGCGGTGCGAGTCGCGGGTCGAGCGGCGCGGCGAGCGATCCTCTTTGGTCGCCGGGTGCGTTGACCGTTGCACCACCTTCAAAGTTAGTCGCCGCTGCCGGAGGGTCGAAGCCGATGCCGGTAGGTGACGAACCGATTAGGTTGAAGCCTTGCGAAGCGAACGTGCCGTTACCTCTGCCGCGCAAGACATCGGCAGTCACGGTGTTATTGCGGTTCGCCGCGATAATCGTGTTGCCGACGTTCACACTGCCGCCAAAGGCGAGGACGCCGGATGCACTGCTCGTACCCGCTCCGGTGTTGTCGGTCACGGTGACATTACGGAGCGTCATGGAACTGACGTTCCAGATGCCGCCGCCGTTGTCGCCGATACCATTGGCTGGCACACCGTTCGCGCTGTTGCCGCTGACGGTACTGTTAGTCATGCTCATCGTGCTGCCGTTGTCAATGCCGCCGCCCGTGCTGCTACCGTTGGCGGTGTTGCCGCTGATGGTACTGGTGATGACATTGATAGTTCCGAAACTGTTGACGATGCCGCCGCCGAAACCGTCGCTTGTGACACCGTTGACCGTAGAACCGACGGCGGTGTTGTTGCTGACGGTACTGCCGAACATGGTGATAGTTCCGCCCTCGTCGTTACGGATGCCGCCGCCTTCGGTGGCGGCAGTGTTGCCGGTGATGACAACATTTTGAAGCGTCAGTCTGCCGGTGTTCTGGATGCCGCCGCCGCCTTCATCCGAGCGACCATCGGCGATGGTCAGGTTGGAGATGGTGACGGTTGAAGTTCTCGTCACATTGAAGATGCGGAAATTAGAGTTTGCATTTCCTGCGCGGCGTATGACCGTTTCATTCATGCCCTCGCCCATTAACGTCATCGAGCGGTTCAAGCCGGGAAGCTCACTTTCCAAGCTAATGTTGCCGTTGAGATTAAACGCGATGACGTTGGCATCCAACCGGGCGTTGGCTTCTTCGATTGCCGCGCGAAGCGTACACATACCTGCGCTGTCGGCGCAGATGTCGTTGCCCGGTGCCGCGTCCGACCCATCGCCCGTCGAGTTGACGGTGAACGTCGGATTCATGACGTTGATGGTGATGGTATCAGTGTCGGTTTGCGCTCCGCCCGAACCGGTAAAGCCTTGATCGTTAGTGGTGATGGTCAAGGTGGCTGCTCCGGTAAAGTTTGTGGTCGGCGTAAAGATCAAGCCTTCGAGAGCAGTGTTGATGTTCGTGGTGGAGTCGGTCGCGGTGATGGTCGCCGTGCCGTTGCCGGAGAATGTCGCGCCGCCCGGCGGGTTGGTGATTGAAAGCGTGCCGTTCGTCGCGGTCAACGAAACTTGCACCGGATTGTTTCCGGCATCAAGGTCGGAAACCGTGATGGGGTTGCCGGTCGCGGTCGAAAAGACAAGCGAGTTGTTCGGTCGCGTCATCTGCGCGGCAGGAACGTTGTTGACAGGCGGTTGATTCGCCGGGACTCCCCCTGCTCCGGTCGCGCACGGCGGATTACTTCCGCTAATTTGCAGCGTGTAAGCAAGGGTATTGGTGGATGCCGCGTTCGCTTGATTGACGACGACAACGAGGTTCGTATTGGCGGGTAGGTTGACCGAAAATTGACGAAAACCTCCGGTGAAGCCCGCGTAGTCGCCGAGATAGTTCTGGCTGGGATTCGCCGGATTGAAGCTGCCCGCGTAAGCGACGTACTGAATATCTCCTCCTCCCAGTGCATTTCCGTTCAATGGAGTGTTCAAGGTGACGGTGATACACGCGGGAGCGGTCGAAGCGTTCTGGAATGTATAAGCGTCGTAACGAAACGCGGTGGTGGCAGCAAAAACGCCCGGATTCGGCTTGGCAGTACCACAGACAGAGATTGCGCCGGTGCGCGTGATGCGCCCCGTCTGCGTGCCGCTCGTCGCCGTGTAGCCCTGTCCGCCGGTGGCGGGCGTGGCGTCAACCGTTCCCGCGATAGCCGGAGATGCGGGTGTGGTCGGGACGGTGAAAGTGAGTGTCTCCGGGTTCGGATTACCCGTGTAGTTGACGGTCAAGGTGAAGCTCAACGCATTAACGCAGGCGGCACTTGATGTGACGACGAATTCAAAAGTGTTGATTGACGTGCCGCCGGGGGCGATGTCGGAAAAGGAGCGCGTCGCGGGCGGTGTAATCTGGACGCCCGGTGTGTTGCTGGTGAGTGTCGCCGTGATGTTGCTTGCATTGGCGACTCCAATGTTACGCAGTTGGACGGCAAGCGTTCCGCGCTCACCCGGTTCGATGGATGCGTTGCCGTTGCCGCCGACTTCCGAAGCCGTGACCGTGCCGAGTTCGAGGTTGGCGAAACCCTGCACGCCGGTGGCTTGTACCGCACGGAATGCATCAACGATGCCAGTCCCGGAGTCACGGTCAACGCCCGGCATTTCGATGTCAATTGAGGCGTTCGTCAAGTTGGTGCGGACTTCGGATTGCGTCAAAGACGGTCTGGCGGACTTGACCAGTCCGGCGATGGCGGCGGCGTGCGGGGCAGCTGCCGATGTGCCGAAGAAGGTTGTCGGGAATGCGCCGCCGGAGCCTGTGACCGATACGCCGTCTGCCGCCGTGAGGTCGGGTTTCTGGCGGAGTTCGCCGCCGGTTGACGAGAAGTCGCCGGGTGTTTTCGGCGAGCCGTCGGAGTTAAAGAAAAGTCGGCGCGGTCCGTCCGAGCTAAAAGTCTCGACCATGTTCGACGGGTTAAAAGCGTTCGGGAAAGCGTCAAACGAATCCACTGCCGCCGTGCTGTAAGCCAAACGCGCCGTGCTGTGCCCCTTTGTTTGTCCCGGCGTATTGAAAGTCAATCGTCCGCGATTGGTATTAAGGTGCAGGTAGCGAGGAGCAGTCGCCGTCCCACCTACCGGGTCGAAGCGGGCGATGACGACGCGATTGCCGGTGACGTTTGCGGCGGAGGCACTAAATTCAATCGGATCATCGTCTCCGTTTTGACGGCGAGTCGAAGCAGAGACAAGCCGGTTGGTACTGTTGAGAACATAAAGATCGTAGTCGTTAGCCGAGCCAGCGAGCGGGTCTGACCAGAACAGTGTCACCTGTGCGGCAGGGTTTGGGGACGCGGTGATCGTATTGAATTGCGCGACGACGTTGGGGTCGGGATTAAAGTCATTGACGGGACCTACCGTCTGCGTGGCGGGAGTGGGAGCTGGCGACGGGAGAGGCGAAGGGGTGGGCGTAGGTGTGATGAACGTGAGGTTGCCGGCTTCAGTAAAATCGCCTTCCCAGACGCCCGATGTGCCGTCGTTCTTATTACCGGCGTTGCCCGCCGATGAAAAGTAGAGCGCACCGTCGTTGGTGACATCTATCACGGCTTGCGCGATGATTGCTCCGTTTGTCTGCGAAGTGATGTTCGGGTCTTGCCCGTCTTGGAAGGGTGTCTCAAAGCTGTAAGACACGTCATCAACGATGATGTCGCAACCGGCGAGACGCAAATCAATGATGTTCTGCGCGAACGACGCTTGCCCGTTAAAGGCGGTGGCGAAGAAAAGTTGCGCGCCGGGGGCGAGGTCGTGAATGATTTCAAGCATCGCCGTACCTTCACCGCTATTTGGCGAGGGACCCGCCTGTCCGGGCAGAATCGTTACTTGCGGCAAATCGCCGCTCGCCTGCGCGTTGGCGAGACCCATCACGCCGTCGGACAGGACGCCGATTCTGATGCCCGCTCCGGTGACGTTGAATGTGCCGCGCGCTTCGTCGGCGCGGTGGGTGCGGTCGCCTTCGGAGGTGACGCTGCCAACAGTGGGTTGGACGGTGTTCTCGCGCTTTTCAGTGATGGCGGGTAGGGCATTTAGTATTGTTTCGCGCACGCGGTCGGCGCGTGCGGCGCGGTCGGTTTTTTTTTGACGCGCGGCGGGAGCGACGGGTGAAACAGTGGCTTCATCGTTGACCGTCTCGCCGCTTGTCCCTTGCGGGGCGTCCGCGCGATTGGTCGTCGGAATCTGTTTCGGCATGATGAAGATGACTTCCGGGAACGCCGCGATTGCCTCTAACTTATCGAGCGGGACTTCGGCGCGGATGCTGCGAAAGCGCGGAAAGGCACTTTCAATCTCGACTCCAAGAGCGCGAAGATTTTCGAGCAGCGCATCGCTGACATGAGCCGTGATGTCAACGACGGTTCTCCCCGCGTCATCAACTTTCACGTCGGTTAAGAGCGTCGGTACGCCGTCGGCAATCTGTTCGCCGCGTGCCATTTTAACGGCTTGCAATAATTGCGAATCGAGTTTGTCCTGTTCGGGCGTGCGCGACCTTTTTTCTTGTTGCATCGCCGCGATCTGGTCGAGAACATCGGCACTCAAAGTCTTCGGCGTATTATCTTGCGGTGCGTCGGCGTTCGGCGGTGTCTTATTTTGCCGAACACTGCCGGTTTGCGCGGACGATGAAGCCGCTACTTTTCCGGTTAGATTCGGAAACAGCGTCGTCGCCGTCACAGCGGTGACAAGGCAAAACACCAATACTGTCACGAACAGACGGGGCAATCCCGTCAAGGCGCGAAGCGGGGCGGGCGAAGGGCATCTTCTATTTTTCATGTCAGAGAATCTCCTGTAATCAAAAACGGGTAGGTCAGACTCGTCGAACCGAACGTCACAAGCGTTCTTACGCAATTCTTCAAAGCAAGTGTCGAACGTGTCAGTCAGCAATCCGAAATAGAGACGACCGGATGCTTTTCAAGCTTTCGGGTCGTCGGTTGAACGCGCGTCCGACCCGTGCGTCGGGTGCGATGCGGAGAGGCGCGAGATTTAGCTGCAAATTTACACAGAGGTAACGGAACAGAAATACGGGCGTGAATGGTCGTCATCATAGTGAGTTGACAAATGTAGTGTCAACTTGAAAGCCTCGTAATCGAAACTAAATTCGCGCTAAAACTAATACTGGTTCGGTGAGAGTGAAATATAAGGTTGGTGACTGATGCAAGATTATCGGGCGGCTATCGCCGTTAAATCTATTTGCGTGGCACAATGGCTTTTGGCTGCTTAAATTTTATAACGGCTACGAAAAGTAACGGCATGAAGAACAACAAACCCAAAACCGACAAAACATCGCTCGCCATTGTAGGCTTCGCCTGTGGCGTACTCACCGTCATACTGCTTGTGCTTGCAATGAAGGGATGTTGAACCTGTGGGCAAAGAGAGTAAGTTAAGAGAGTAACTCACCTTACGCGGTTAAGATTTCACAGCCCGATTCATCGGGCTTTCCGCCACAGGCGGCACATAGCCACGCGATTTATCGCGTGGTCGCCTTCAAGCACAATCCGCAAGGGCGTTTTAACGTCCTTCTCCGCTTGGCTTAAGCCACCCGATGAGAAGCCCGGTGAAACGGGCTGAGGAATTATTACCCGGCTGACCACGCGATAAATCGCGTGGCTATCCGCCCTACGGGAAAGCCTCGTGAACGAGGCTGAAAACCAAAACCGCGTAAGGTGAGAGAGTAAATCTCCATGCGTCGTTCGCCATTACTTTTCGCCTTGCTTGCCGCCGTGCTGTTTTCGACGGGCGGCGTCGGTATCAAACAAGCGACGTTGACGGGTCTGGAGTTGAGCAGTGCGCGCTCACTCGTCGCGTTCGTCGTGCTGTTGACGTGGACGCAACTGATACGGCGCGGCGAAGCGGAAGCGCACGGGCGGGGTTTGGGTTTTAACCGGACGACGCTGCTGGCGGCGGTGGCTTACGCCGCGACGCTCCTGTTTTTCGTTCAAGCGACGAAATGGACGACCGCCGCGAACGCGATTTTCTTGCAATATACCGCACCGCTTTACATGCTCGTCTTCGAGCCGTGGATGTACAAAGAGAAGTATCGCGGGCGTGACTTCGTCGTCGTCGTCGCGTGTCTCGCGGGGATGTCGTTGTTCTTCGTCGGTGAACTTCGCGCCGATGATGTGCGCGGCAACATCGCCGCGCTTGCTTCCGGTGTGAGTTTCGCTCTGTTCAGTTTGCTGTTGCGGCGCAATCTAACTGAACAGAACGGGACGGACGGTGATTTATCGGCGGTGATTTACGGGAATTTACTGCTCGGTGTGATGTGCGCGCCGTGGCTTGTCGCGCGCATTATGAGCGATGGCTTGGTCGTGTCGGACGTGTTCATCGTGCTGTATCTCGGAACGATTCAAATCGGGCTGGCATACACGTTCTACGCGGCGGCACTCGCACGCGGGGCGCGTTCGCTTGATGTCGGCATCGTCGGCTATACGGAAGCGGTGCTAAATCCCTTGCTCGTACTAATCGTCGTCGGTGAGCGTCCCACGCTTTTCGCAATCTTAGGCGGCGCATGTATTGTCACTGCCGTCATCGCGCACGCGCTTTACAATTCACATCGCAACTCACGCCGCACCGCCGAATTGTCGCCCGATTAAATCTGACGTGGGCGGATACAGAAAGGCTTGTGTTAAAATTCGCGCTCAATTTTGAATCTACACCAATGCGGGCAAACAATTCATAAGGAGTCTTGAAGTTTCAAATGGCAGAAACCATTACATGTAAGCGATGCTCTCAAAAGCGTCCCGCGCTCGGCTACGCTCCGCTTCCGACAGAGTTGGGACAGAAAATCGGTGCGGAGATGTGCCAAGTTTGTTGGAGCGAATGGCTCGGCAAACAAACGATGCTGATAAACCATTACGGTCTTGATGTTTCAAATCCCGAAACGCACGAATTTTTATTCGACAACATGCGCGCCTTTTTCTATGGCGGCGATGTCTCCGAAATTGACACCACCAAACAGGGCAGCGTCAACTGGTGAAGTCGTCGGAAGAAGTTTATAAGCGAATCCGTTTCGCCCTATAAAATAAAACAATAAAAACCAATTCGTATTCCCCGCTTGCCGCTAACACAAATCCCGGACTTAGGCTAGAATGTCGCGCTTCGATTAAAAGGTTCGGCACTCTGTTTGCTTAGTCGCCTGTCAAGACATCGGCAATGTGTTTTCAGATGATACAGCCGGATTGCGGGGCATTGAACCTGTCGCTTGCTTTCACCGCGCCGGATAAGCGTGGTGCGGATTGAAAACTTGAATTTAGATTTACACCATACACAGGAAAGGTAACCACCAAAGATTATGAAAACCACTACTAAAATTTCCGCCGCCGCGTTCGCCGCCGCGCTTTCGCTTGCGACCATCGGTTGCGAGACGACCAACACTAACAACGCCAACGTCAACGCCAACGCAGTTGGAAACGCTGCCGGAAACGTCGGCAACGCGACGGGCAACGCGGTCAACGCCACCGGAAACGCCATCGGCAATACCGGAAACGCCATCAGTAATATGGGCGCGCCGGGCGTCAACACCAATGTTCCGATGAACGCTAATATGAACGGCAACACCTCGCCGTCCAATGTTGCCGTCGTGACCAACAACAACGGCAACGCCAACACCGCCGGAGTCCGTGCGACCAACGGGAACATGATGAACGGCAACGGAAACATGATGAATACCAACAACCGTAACCGCTAAGTTGAGCCGGAAAGGGCGGTGTTTCAAGTTACACAAAATTTGAAACACCGCCCTTTTCACTTTTAGCTCTGACTATAAATTGATTTTTAGGAGAACCGATGAAAAACATCACGACCATCACACTTGGCGTCGCGCTTGCGACTTTACTCACCGCCTGTTCGCGTACCGAAACCACCACGACGACCAACACCAACCGAGCCGTGAACGCTAATGGCAACGCCGTGACGACTACGACGACCACGACTAGGAACTCCAACGGCGTGACGCGCGAGGAGTTCGACCGTGACCGCGCACGTTACGAAACCGAAGCGAGAACCGCTGGACGCACCATCGGTTCGGGTGCGAACGATTTGTGGATTTTCACCAAAACCCGCGCCGCATTGCTGGCAACCGACGACCTGCGCCAATCAACCGTCAATGTTGATGTTGACAATAACGTCGTTACCCTGACGGGGACGATTGAAAGTGCCGCGCAAAGCAACCGGGCGACGCTTGTCGCGCAAGGAATCGAAGGCGTCACGCGCGTCAACAATCAACTCAAAGTCCAACCCGGGGACAGCATTACCAACACCAACATGACGACCAACGGCAACATGAACAACCGCAATCGTTAAGGTGTCATAACTAAACAGGCTTTATCGCAAGCTATCTCAAAAATTAGCCTTTGATTGAAAACTCTGCGTGTCTCTGCGTCAAAGAATTTTCTTAACGCAGAGACACGCAGAGTGCCGACGCAGAGTTCCGCAGAGAGGGAAACCATTTTTGAGATAGGTTCTAACTCACCTTACGCGGTTTTGACTTTAGCCGCGTTCACGCGGCTTCCCGCGAAGCGGCGACTAGCCACGCGATTTATCGCGTGGACACAGGGCGTAAGAATTGAAAGGGCGTTTTAACGTCCTTTTGAAAGTTGGCTTTAGCCGGATGCTAAAGCGGGCGCGGGAAGGACGTTAAAACGCCCTCCAATGTTCAACTTGCTTCACCCAGCCGTCAAACGGAACCTGTCTAAGTGCCGCTTCGCGGAAAGCCCGATGAATCGGGCTAAAAATCAAAACTGCGTAAGGTGAGGTTCTAAGTTAAATGATACTGGAAGCGCGTGACTCTTAGATTTGAGAGTCACGCGCTTTTTTCTATTTTTCTTGTTTGTTCTCTGACCAACCGCTGTGCTAAAAAGTCTGCATATCAAAACCACAAGGAAACTTTGCCCGCGCGCGGTGCGTAACAGCATCACCGTTTCTTGATTTATCTTCCAGCGACAATCGAATCAACATAACCAATGGCTGAACACAAACAGGCTTCTTCCTTTTTCGCCAACGCCCTTGCCGTGACACTCAAAACGGCACTCCTTATCGTCGGCTTTACTATCACGGCGCAGACTTTCGCCCAACGTCCCGCGACGCAGACTTACGCCATTACCAACGCGCGACTTGTCACCGTCTCCGGCGCGCCCGTTGAGCGCGGCACGATTGTCATACGCGACGGACTCATCGAAGCCATCGGCGCGGGCATCACCGCCCCCGCCGACGCGCGTATCATTGACGGAAACGGGCTGACCGTTTATCCCGGTTTCATAGATGCCAACACCACGCTCGGCATTCCCGCCCCGCCCGCGCCCGCGCGTCCGGCAGGCGCACAAGGCGGAATCGCCGCCCTCTTAAACATCAGCACGACGCCCGGCGCGACGCCCGCCTCGCCAAATTCATCGCAACCCGTCGGGCTTCAACCCGAACTGCTCGCTTCCGACATCATCCAAGTTGGCGGCGACCAAATCGAAAGTTGGCGCAGCGCGGGTTTCACCTCCGCCTTAACCGCCCCGCGCACAGGCATCTTCATAGGGCAATCCGCCGTCATCAATCTCAACGGCGACACCCCGCAAAGTCTGATTGTGCGCGCCCCCGTCGCGCTTCACATAGGATTTACGCCGCTCGGTTTCGGACAATATCCCAACTCTTTAATGGGCGTGTTCGCCGCCCTTCGCCAATCGTTTCTCGATGCGCGTCGTTACGAACAGAACAACCAGATTTACGAACGCAACCCGCGCGGTCTGCCGCGCCCCGTGCAGGATAAATCCCTCATCGCCCTCTTGCCTTACTTGCGCGGCGAACTGCCCGTCGTGATGAACGCCAACACGGAACGCGAAATCACACGCGCCCTCGACCTCGCGCGTGAATTTAATTTGAAACTCATCATCGCGGGCGGATTGGAAAGTTATAAAGTCGCCGACCGTCTTCGCACACAGAATGTTCCGGTGCTTCTATCCTTAAACTTTCCGCGTCGCACGACCGCGACGCTGCCGGAAGCCGACCCCGAACCTTTGCGCGTCTTGCGCGCCCGCGTGCAAGCACCTAAGACCGCCGCCCAACTCGCCGCCGCGAACATTCGTTTTGCGTTTCAATCCGGCGGGATGACTGCTGTTTCCGACTTTATCGCAAACGCGCAAAAGTCTGTTGAGAACGGCTTGAACCGCGACGAAGCCCTTCGCGCGATGACCTTGCGACCCGCCGAAATGTTCAGTTTAACCGACCGTCTCGGCACGCTCGAAACGGGGAAAATCGCCAACTTAACCGTCACGCGCGGCGACGTTTTCACCAAAGGCGCAACCATCGCCCACGTCTTTATTGACGGACGCCAGATTGATTTGAAACCCGCGACACCGCCCGCCACCGGCGCACCGCAAGGCATCGGCGGGACGTACTCCTTAAACATCAAAATCGGTCAACAACCCGACATCCAAATCCAAGTCACACTCAATCAACAAGGCGAACAACTCTCCGGCTCACTCTCCGGCGCGCTCGGTACAAGTCAAATCGCCAACGCTTCTTACACCGCGCAAACGGGAGCGATAAACTTCACCGCCCCCGTCAACTACGACAATCAAACCACCGAAGCGACTTTTAGCGGCACTCTCACGGGCAACACCATGAGCGGCACAATCCAAATCGTCGGGCGCGGGCAAGGCACATTCACCGGAACACGCGCCGGAACTCCCGCCCCCGCCGCGACGCCCGCATCAGCCACGCCGCCGCGTCCATCAACCGGAACGCCACCGTCCGAAGCACCCACGACGCCCGCGACGAATCAGCCCGAAGACGTGCCGCGCACCAACACGCCGCCGAACGAACAGAGCGACCGACCCGCGAATCAACCGCGCCCGACGCCGCCCGCGTCCGCGACGCCGCCGGAGAAGAATTGAATCATTGTTTCATCGGAACCCATTGATTCATTGACCCAATTTAAGAATGAACGATGTAAGGCTTGACAGAATTTTCATCCGCACCAAACCTAAAAACATGAATCGAACGACACGCAAACTTTTATCACTCGCCCTGCTCGCTGCTTTCGGCAACTGGGGTTTTATCGCCCACGCTCAAACTCGTCGCCGCGATAATCAACCATCGCCGAACACTACCCAACGCCCCGCGCCGCGCGGTGAAACGCTGATACGCAATGCGACCATCATCACCGCTTCACGCGGCACGCTGAACAATTCCGATGTGCTTATCCGCGATGGCAAAATCGCCGGAGTCGGTCAGAACTTGAAAGCGTCGAACGATGCGCGCGTGATTGACGCTTCCGGCAAGTACGTCATGCCCGGCATCGTTGACGCCCACTCGCACGCGATGATGGATGCCGTCAACGAACTCACATTGTCCGTCACTTCGATGGTACGCATCAGCGACGTGCTTGACCCGACCGACGTTGATTTGTATCGCGCTCTCGCGGGCGGCGTCACTGCTCTGAATCTGCTTCACGGTTCGGGCAATGCCATCGGCGGGCAAAATACGGTCGTTAAAATCAAGTACGGGCGTCCGGTTGGAGACTTCATCATCGCGGGTGCGAAGCCGGGAATTAAATTCGCGCTCGGTGAAAATCCGAAACGCTCCAACTTTCCCGCCCTTCCCGGACAAACGCGCCGCTACCCCGCGACCCGCATGGGCGTCGAAGAAGTTATCCGCGAAGCCTTCACCCGCGCGCAGGATTACAAGCGCACTTTTGACGAACACAACGCCCGCGTTCGTCGCAACGAAAAGAACCTCATCGCCCCGCGCCGCGACCTTCAACTCGAACCGCTCGTCGAGATTCTCGAAGGCAAACGACTCGTCCACGCACACTGTTATCGCGCCGATGAAATCCTGATGTTGATTGAACTTGCCGATGAGTTCGGCTTCAAAATCAAGACCTTCCAACACGTCCTCGAAGGCTACAAAGTCGCTCCCGAAATCGCGCGTCACGGCGGCGGCGGTTCACTCTTTGCCGATAACTGGGGCTACAAAATGGAAGCTTACGATGCGATACCCTACGCCGCCGCGATTATGACGCGCGCCGGAGTTTTGACTTCGCTCAATTCCGACTCGAACGAACGCGCCCGCCGCCTCAATATCGAAGCCGCGAAGATAATGAAGTACGGCGGTTTGACGGAAGAAGAAGCCGTGCGGCTTATCACCTTAAACCCCGCGCGCCAACTCGAAATAGACGACCGCACAGGCTCGATTGACACTGGCAAAGACGCGGACTTGGTGATTTGGACGGGACATCCTCTAAGTACATTATCCCGCGTCGAAACGACATTTGTTGACGGCGAAATTTTCTTCGACCGCACCCAAGACCTCGCGCGCCGCGCCGCACTCGCGCAGGAACGCCGCACGCTCGAAGCCGCCGAAGCCAACAAACCCGCGACCGGCGGCGCGTCGCCCGCCCTCCCGCGCCCGCGTCGCACGATGGGCTACGATTCCGATGATGTCGAAGGCGGCGGTCAACGCGCGGCGGGAGAAAATCAATGAATCTCCATCACGCTTTAATACATTGGAAATTAAGTTGTTTGACACTCTTTTTGAATTGCCTCCAGCTTTAGCTGGAGGATAGCAAGCAAAAATAGTCTCGGCTTTAGCCAAAGGCTTCGGCTAAAGCCGAGCATCTGGTGGCATCCTGTCCACTAGCTAAAGCTAGTGGCAATTCAAAAAATCCAAAAACTTAATTTCCAATGTATTTAACACTAAACATTATTCACCCCACACGCCATCACAAAGCCATCCGAACGACCATGAACCGACTTCTTGCCTTACTCTCAATCATCGTCTTCATCGCTTCAACCTTCGCCCAACAACCGCCACCACAAGACGCGAACACGACGTACATCATACGCAACGCACGCATCGTCACCGTCTCCGGCGCGACGATTGAAAACGGCTCGCTCATAATTCGTAACGGGCGCATCGAAGCACTCGGCGCGAACGTCAATGCACCGGGCGGCGCGCAGGAAATCAACGCGCAAGGTTTGAGCGTTTATCCCGGCATGATTGACGCCGGAACTTCCATCGGACTCGTCGAAGTCGGAAGCGGCGCGCCCGGCACGGTTGACCTCGCCGAAGCCGGTGACATGAACCCGAATGCGAACGCGATTGTCTCCGTCAACCCGCACTCCGCGCACATCGGCGTCACGCGCTTTAACGGCATCACGACCGTCCTCACGATGCCGCAAGGCGGTATGATTTCCGGTCAAGCCGCCGTCATCAATCTCGACGGCGACACGCCGCGCAAAATGGCATTCGTCCCCGATGCCGCCCTCGTCATCAACTTTCCGCGCCTCACCGGAACGGGCGGCGAATTCGGCTTCAATCGTCCCGGCGCGCCGCCCGACCTCACCGCCGCGATTCGCACGCGCGACACGCAACTCGACTCGATTCGCAAAATGCTTCGTGACGCCGAAGCTTACGGCAAAGCCCAAGACGCATACACACGCGACCCGAAACTTCCACGCCCCGCCCGCGATTTGAAACTCGCCGCCCTCGTGCCGTACACGCGCGGCGAACGTCCCGTAATCTTACGCGCCGACCGCGACCTTGAGATTCGCGCCGCCGTCCGCTTTGCGGAAGAGATGAAACTTAAACCCATCATCATGGGCGGCAACGACGCATTCATGGCGGCGTCATTCCTAAAAGAAAAGCGCGTCCCCGTCATCCTCAACGGCACGCTCGATTTGCCGCTTCGTGAAGACGACGATTACGATGTGCTTTATACCAACGCCGCCAAACTCCAAGCCGCCGGAGTGAACTTCTGCATCTCGACCGGCGATGACGGCTCAAACGTCCGCGACCTTCCATATCACGCCGGAATGTCCGCCGCCTTCGGTTTGCCGCCCGTCGAAGCCCTTAAATCCGTGACGCTCTACCCCGCGCAAATTTTGGGCATTTCAAATCAAGTCGGCTCACTCGAAACGGGTAAAATCGCCAACCTCGTCATCACCGACGGCGACCTGCTCGACGCCCGCACCAACGTCCGTTATCTATTTATCAACGGTCGCCAAGTCCCGCTCACCTCGCGCCACACGGAACTTTACGACCAATTCAAAAATCGCACCCGGTAATTTTCGTAAAATAATAAAGGCACGAGTTTCAAAAACTCGTGCCTTTATCGCTTCCATGCCAAAAGTAATATCGCCGCGCCGACGAGAAGCAAGATGCCGCCGAGAATGACAAACGGCGTTCGCAAGTTGGCTTGATTCACACCGACAGCAAGCCAAAATAATCCCGCCGCAAAGAGAATCACTCCCGCCGTTCTCACTCTATCAAGCACGTTTATCGTCGCGTGTGTCACCTCTCTTTGGTGACACGCTCAAAAGCCGCGAGTAGTTCCATTAACCACGCAAGACTAACTTCGACGCGGGCAGCATCGCGCCCTTTCCGCGATGTTGAAAACAACGTCCCACGCCGCGCACGCGCCGCGAACATGGCGTACCTTTTTTCGTCCGCGCTCCGCAAATTGAAACCGCTTCGTTCGGGTCTTCGATGTCATCACGACTTTGGTTTGATGTGGCGGCGGACTTGAGACTCGATTCACTGACGCTCGGAGTTTGAGCGACAAGCCCGCTCGCCATCGTCGCTTCGCCCGCGCCGGAGCGTTCGATGATGAGTGGCGGCGGTGCGTCATGTCGTGTGCTTCCGGCTAAGAATCCGGCGAGGATTAACGCGCCCATTATTAGCGGAATTTTAACGAACGCACCGCTTCGCAGACGTGTCGTACACGCCGCACAGAAACGGCGATTCGTCCACCATCGCCAGCTTCGACGCTCAATCTTTTCCCCGCAATCATTGCAAAAATTCGGGCGATACATCAGCTTAAATCCCTCAACTTCCAAGTCGCTTCGAGCCTTCCCCGTCTATCATGTCCGCCGCACTTTATCACCTTCGTGTGTTTCGTGGATAAAGCTTTCTTGCCTTTCAGTGCGCCTGACGCTATACACAGCCCATTTTACCCGTGTTTCGCAGATGACACTTGTTGCACGCACAGAACGCAAAGTGATACTATGTCCCTGCCGTCATTCTCATATTTCGTTTTGCTTGGCGTGTTGAGCGCGAACGCTTTTCACGCCTCTTCTCAATTCTATTTATCGCTGATGCGCCTGAAGCTTTATTGCAATCGTTACGCTCATTTCAAAGACGCGCTTGTCTGTTCGGTCAGTTGTGCGTATCGCACGCGCTGCCGCGACTTCGCGCTTTTTTATGACGCGCACCGCGACGCGACCGACGCGCTTGTCGCGGATTATTACTCGGCGCGTCGCACGGAAGTCGCGCCCTCTGTTCCGCGTCGCACGGTGCTGCCCGTCGTCGCGCTCAACCAGTTAATCAAGTTGGAGGTTAAAAGAGTGCTTGAAGCCACTTATGTTTGGGTTGACAAGGATGACCACGCCGAAACCCTTAGCACCGAAGAAGTCATCGCCCGCGCCGAACGCGGTTTGAAGGCAAAACACATTTACAAAGTCGCACAGGAAATGGAACTCAAATTCCAACTCGTTCCGCGTCGCGGCATAGACAAGGCAAAAAGCGAAGTTAGCCGCGAAGCACACGTTCAAGCCGCGCGTCGCGCCGCATCGTCATCATCGCGCCCGCGTTTAATCGAACCGGAAAACGTCGCCGCGCCGATTGTCGCCACCGTCCCGACGGGTGAAACAAACGTCGGCGCACCGCCCGCCCGTCGCCGCCGCGTCGCGCGTGTCGCGGGCGAACGGTAAATAATTCATCAAGCAAAGGTTGTCGCACTTCACCCTTACATCACTCTCAAAGGGCGCGGCAACCTTGCTTGACACTCTTTGACCGCGTTCCGTATATTCTTCGCTCACGCCTCAAGACATGCACCCGTAGCTCAGTTGGATAGAGTGCTTGACTACGAATCAAGAAGTCGCAAGTTCGAATCTTGCCGGGTGCATCATCATCATGTTTCAACGCTCTGCGCGCGTAATGCCGCCAAGCAAATAAATTATTCAAAAGCCACAGCCGCATCGCTGTGGCTTTTTATTTTCGAGGTCACAATAAACATGAAAAACTTTACGCTCAACCTGTTCAAAGCCGCGTCTCTGTGTCTGGTGTTCATCTTGACGGCAAACGTCGCTTCGGCGTGGGATGACACAGGGCATATGCTGGTTTCCACCGTCGCGTATAAACGCCTAAATCCGCGCGCCCGCGCACGGGTTGACGCTTTGACGAAAACGATTCGCTTTTGCGGAAAGACGTATGACCCGATTACCGTCTCGACGTGGATGGATGATTTGCGCGCCGATTCGATGCACGACGATATGCGCGAATGGCATTACATCAACATCCCTGTTTTCGACGGCGTTCCGGTTGACCCGAAAAACGTGGCGGCGACCAACAACGCCGCGTCGCGTCTCAAGTGGGGCATCTCGACGCTCACGCTCGGCACGGGTTCAGACCAGAAAGACGCGGAAGTTTTAGGTTTTCTGTATCACCTGACCGGAGACATTCATCAACCTTTGCACGCCGCGACGCGCTACACGGCGGCGAACGCGGGCGGCGACGCGGGCGGAAACTTTTTCAAGCTGACGGGGATAGAACAAGCCGACAACCTTCATCATTTGTGGGACACCGCCGCCGGAGCGTTCGATTTTTGGAGCACTCCACGACCGCTCGAAGCCGCGACGCGCACGCGATTGGATGAGTATGCGCGGGGTATCGAAGCCGAGTTTCCAGCGGACACAATGCCGGAAGCGCGCGAGATAAACCCCGACAAATGGGCGCAAGAAAGCCACGCCCTCGCGCGTCAGTACGCATACAATCTGAAAGAAAATTCGACGCCAAGCACAGCATATCTCACGCAAGCCCAAGCGGTCGCGCGCCGTCGCATTGCCCTCGCGGGGTATCGTCTCGCCAATATGATGAACGCGATTTACCCGTAAAACTTTTTCTAAAATCTCGTCGGTTTGACGCAAGCCGTGCGTATATCAGGCGTTCTTACTTTGTCGCTTAACCTTTGGAGACATTGCCATGAGTACACCGTCACGCAAAATCATCGGCGTCGTCGCGTTCGTCGTCGCCCTCATCACTGCCATTGCCCTCACACGCTTCGCCGTTACACGACTCGCACAACCTGAAAATGTCGCGCCGCCCGTCGCCACAACCACGCGCACCGCGCCCGTCGGCTTCGTCGTTCAACAATCAATCATAGATTTCAAACGGCGCACGACGTACACGACGCTGCGGCTTGAGCGCAATAGTGACTCGCCCACGCGGGTTTGGGTTTGGACTCACTACTTTTCACCGGACAAAGCGGGTGTCAGTTGGTCTGCCGCGCCTGTCACAATCAATGCGCCGTTTGCGGATGCCGACCGCCGCATCGTCACCGTAACGGGCGAATGCCCGCGCGCAATGTGCGACCGCGTGCCGCAGGACAAGACCGCGTATTACGCCCGCGTGTTCGTCACGGATGAATCGCCGGAAGCGTCTCAACCCACTTTCACATCACGCGACTTCGACATCATGACCGCGACGCCCGTGCTTCTGCAAGGCATTGACGCGCGGCGTTAAATCTTGCTTCGGGTTCACATTACATTGTCTCTGTTTCACCTAATCGCCGGTGCATGGCGCGAATACACGCGAAGGATTTTTATGAACCACACTCAACCTCAATCCCGCCGGAAACAATCAATCATCGCTTTTGCTCTCATCGCCGTCATCGTGTTGACGGGCGCGTGTGACACCGCGCGCAATAACAACACGACCACAGCATCGCAGAACGCCGCGAATATGATGAGTATGAACGGCAACATGAACTCAAACATGAATGCGATGACGGTTGGACGCTTGGAAACTTTCTACGAGCATCAATCAGGATATGAACCGGAGCAGAACGTGCGCGGTGAAAATTACGAGCGCGTCGCGGAAAATCCTTTCCTTGAAGCCGCGCGCACGCCGCTTTCGACATTTTCGATTGATGTTGATACCGCGTCGTACAGCAACACGCGCCGCTTCATCGGAGAAGGTACGAAGCCGCCGCCCGATGCGGTTCGTATCGAAGAATTCATCAACTATTTTACTTATGACTATCCGCAGCCCGTCGGAGATGCGCCGTTCTCCGTGACGACGGAAACGGCGCAGTGTCCATGGAATCCGCGCCATCGTCTCGTCCACATCGGTTTGCAAGGCAGACGGATTCAAAACGAAAACTTGCCGCCCGCGAACCTCGTTTTCCTGCTTGACGTTTCCGGCTCGATGCAGGACGCCGCGAAACTCCCGTTAGTCCAACGCGCCTTGAAAATCCTAGTTGAACAAATGACCGCGCGTGACCGCATCAGCATCGTCGTTTATGCCGGAGCGAGTGGTCTGGCTTTGCCTTCCACATCCGGCGAACGGAAGCGCGACATCATCAACGCGATTGATAATCTCGAAGCGGGCGGTTCGACCAACGGCGGCGAAGGCATCGAACTCGCTTACCGCATCGCAAGTCAAAACTTCATACAGGGCGGCACGAACCGCGTCATACTCGCCACCGACGGTGATTTCAATGTCGGCGTGACAAGCGAAAACGAACTCGTCCGGCTCATCGAAGAAAAACGGAAAGGCGGGGTGTTTCTTTCCGTCTTGGGATTCGGCACGGGCAATCTCAACGACGCGACGATGGAGAAACTCGCGGACAAGGGCAACGGCAATTACGCTTATATTGATTCTTTTGAAGAAGCCCGCAAAGTCTTCGGGCAGGAAATCGGCGGCACGCTCGTGGCGATTGCGAAGGACGTGAAAATTCAAGTCGAGTTTAATCCGTCGGCAGCCGCCGCGTATCGCCTTATCGGTTATGAAAACCGTTTGCTTGCCGACCGTGATTTTAACGACGACACGAAAGACGCGGGCGAAATCGGGGCGGGTAAAACCGTGACCGCGCTCTACGAAGTCGTCCCTTACGGTGAACGTGTGGACGGAACGGACACCACGCCGCTCAAGTATCAACCAAACACCGGAAGCGGCGCGATGCGTGGCGGCGGTGAACTGATGACCGTGCAGTTGCGCTATAAAGAACCGGAGGGCGAGCAGAGCAAACTCCTGAGCATCGGGGTCGCGGACACAAATCAGGCGACGGACACGGCATCGGAAAACTTCCGTTTCGCGGCGGCGGTCGCGGCTTTCGGGATGTTGCTCAAGGATTCACGTCATAAAGGCGCGGCGAATCTCAACAACGTCCGCCTCCTCGCGCAAAACTCAATCGGCGCGGATTTACACGGGCAGCGCGCCGAATTCGTCCGCCTCGTCGGAGAGGCTTCGCGCTTGAATGGCTTCTGATTGAAAACTCTGCGGTACTTCGGCGTCCGCCCTCAGCGCGTCTCTGCGTCAAAGAACTTTTTTAACGCAGAGTTCCGCAGAGTGAAGACGCAGAGTTCCGCAGAGAGGAAAGCCATTTTTTGAGATGGCTTCTAACTTCGTCCCCACTTCTGCCAACTCATTCCACCGCTTTGACTTAACTACCGTTATGATGGTAGTTTAGCTGCATCCCAGACATCTGAATCAGGCTCGGTAGTAACACTCAAACGATTTTCTTCGACGCCGGTTCAAGCAGTTTGTATCGCTCAAGCGGTCATTGCTTTCGTCGTCAAAGATGCGTCGTGGCGCGTCCGTGCGTTTTGAGTGTGGGTTTGAGGCGCAAGGGATGTATTCAAGTAAAGGGCAAAAAATGAGTGAGACGGAACAACATAAGGACGAAGACCTGACGGCGGGGCGGCACGCGGGCGGACAGAAGTTCGATTTAGTGTGCCTTTCGCATTTGCGCTGGGACTTCGTTTATCAGCGTCCGCAACATCTTTTAGGTCGCGCCGCGCAAGCGGGTAATCGCGTCTTCTTTTTTGAGGAGCCGATTTTCGATGCCGACGAAGCCCGCCTCAACACCGGAGCGCGCGATGAAGGCGTGATTGTCGCCGTCCCGCATCTGCCGCACGGCATGAGCGCGGAAGAAATCAATCGCACACTCGCCCGTCTGCTTGATGAAATGCTGGCGGCGCACAAGGTTGACGATTTCGCCCTGTGGTATTACACGCCGATGGCACTTCAGTTTTCGTCGCATCTGCGCCCGCGCGTCACGATTTACGATTGCATGGACGAGCTTTCGATGTTCAAAGGTGCTTCGCCGGAATTGCGCGACTACGAAAACAAACTTTTCAAACGCGCCGATTTGGTTTTCACCGGCGGGCAAAGCCTGTACGAAGCCAAGCGCGAACAGCATCCCGAACATGGAGCGATACACTGTTTTCCGAGCAGTGTGGATGTCGCGCATTTCGCGGTGGCACGCGGGGCGGTCGAAGAACCCGCCGACCAAGCCGGGATTCCCCGTCCGCGCTTCGGTTTTTTCGGCGTCGTGGATGAACGCTTCGACGTTGAATTATTGGGCGGATTGGCGAAGGCGCGCCCTGATTGGCAGTTCGTCATCATCGGTCCCGTCGTCAAAATTGACGAAGCGAGTTTGCCGCGCGAGGCGAACATTCATTATCTCGGCGGCAAAACTTACGCCGAACTCCCTTCATACATCGGCGGTTGGGACGTGGCAACGCTGCTTTTCGCGCGCAATGAATCCACGCGCTTTATCTCACCGACGAAAACCCCCGAATACCTCGCCGCCGGACGCAACGTGATTTCGACTTCGATTCGTGATGTGGTGCGTCCTTACGGGGAGCAAAACTTAGTCAGTATCGCCGACACGGTTGATGATTTCACGCGCGCCGCCGATGTCGTTTTGCGTACAGACTTCGACCGCGCCGCGTGGTTAAATCGCGTTGATAATCAACTTAAACAAAATTCGTGGGATCGTACATGGCAGCGCATGAACGATTTGATTGGTGACCGTTTTGCGGCACACGATGAATCGGATACATCGCAAAACAGGCTGCATCGTTAGGTGGAACTTGGGCGAAAACCGGCTTGCGTGATTATCAAACACGCATAAAGAGGTTCGCGGTGGTGGTGAAAAATTGTGCGACGCCTCGCGTCACGGCTTAGAAATTGCCATGTTCAGGGCGCACTTGGGACTTACCGTACTAAAATCAAAGGGAGAGAACTTTAGATGTTTGATTATTTAATTGTCGGTGCAGGGTTTGCGGGTAGTGTATTGGCAGAGCGTTTAGCGAACGGCTCGAACAAGCGGGTTTTGATTTGCGACAAGCGTTCGCACATCGGCGGCAATGCTTACGACGAGTATAACGAACACGGAATACTGATTCATCGCTACGGACCTCATATCTTCCACACCAATTCGCGCGACGTGTTCGAGTATCTTTCGCGCTTTACCGACTGGCGCAGTTATGAGCATCGTGTGCAGGCGAGCGTGGACGGGCAGTTAGTTCCGATGCCGATAAACCTTGACACGATAAATCAACTCTACGGTCTCAAACTCACGTCTTTTGAACTGGAACAGTTTTTTGCCAACGTCGCCGAACCCGTCGAAAAACTTCGCACGTCGGAAGATGTCGTGGTTTCTAAAATCGGCAGGGAACTCTACGAAAAATTCTTCCGTAACTACACGCGCAAACAGTGGGACTTAGACCCTTCGGAACTCGATGCGTCGGTCACTTCGCGCGTCCCGACCAGAACCAACCGCGACAATCGTTACTTTACCGATTCGTATCAAGCGATGCCGCTTCACGGTTTTACGCGCATGTTCGAGCGTCTGCTTGACCACCCGAACATCTCCGTCATGCTCAACACGGACTACCGCGACATCGAAGCGGTGATTCCGTACAAGCAGATGATTTACACGGGTCCCGTTGATTCTTATTTCGATTATCGCTACGGCAAACTTCCGTATCGCTCATTGGAGTTCAAGCACGAAACGCACAACGTGGAAGTTTATCAACCCGCTCCGGTCGTCAATTTTCCGAACGAGCATCTATACACGCGCATCACCGAGTTCAAATACCTGACGGGTCAGGAACACGCCAAGACTTCGATTGTTTATGAATATCCGCGCGCCGAAGGCGACCCGTACTACCCGATTCCGCGCCCGGAAAATGCCGAAGTTTATAAGAAATACAAAGCCCTCGCCGATGCCACACAAGATGTACAGTTCGTCGGCAGACTCGCCACCTATCGCTATTACAACATGGATCAAGTCGTCGCACAGGCTTTGACGACGTATGCCAAAATCATCGGCACGAAGCGTCAGGAAGCGACCGCCGCCATTGCCGCCAGCGCGACGAAGATGCCGACCATCGTTACGAAAACATATTCGTTGCCGTCGCCCATGACCATCAGCACCAACGGCGCGGCAACCGCCGCCGCCCGCGCGAAAGGTGCTTCAAGCGAAGCGGCGTAATGCACTGTGCGGTGTTGTGAGTGCGAACACCGAAAATCCCAATCGCGCATGGGTCGTCACTTTTGAACTTCGACGACCCATGCGCGAGACATTTAACTTGAAAGATTTTTACCGGAAAGCGTGCTATCAATCGCTTCTCCGGCACGGCGTGCATCGTGTCTTTATCGTCGGCACGCGGATTGTCTCTGACCGCGAAACACAAATTAACTTGAGCCGTTTCCGAACAGGCGGTTGTCTGTAACCGATGAACGGCACAACCGGAAATCAACCAAGCACGGGTCAACCACTTAGCCTAATTATTTCAGCCTAAGTTATCTAACAAGGAGAAATCGGGATGTCATCACCAGCAACCAGCATCACAAACGTCGGAACTCGCTCCGACGACAAAACGGACGCGACGCGCAACAAATCGTCGCGCAAACCATCGGTCAACGTCGGTAGCACAGAGCGCACGATTTCAACCGTCGGCGGCGCGGCACTCGCGCTTTACGGTTTGTCGCGCGGCAGTCTGGCTGGCATCGCCATCGCTGCCATCGGCGGCGGGCTTATCTATCGCGGCACAACCGGACACTGCAATGTCTATGAAGCCATCAACGTAGATACCGCGCACGGCAAACACGGCGGCGTCAGTGTGCCGGGAAACAGCGGCATTAAAGTCGAGAAAAGCATTACCATCAATAAACCGGCGAGCGAACTTTATAAATATTGGCGCAACTTCGAGAACTTGCCGCGCTTTATGGATCACCTCGAATCGGTCACTGTGTCGGGCGAGAAAAACTCTCACTGGGTGGCGAAAGCTCCGGCGGGTACGACCGTCGAATGGGATGCCGAGATTATCAACGAAAAAGAGAACGAACTTATCGCGTGGCGTTCTTTGGAAGGCGCGGACGTGGACAATGCGGGCAGCGTGCGCTTTGAAGAAGCGACGGGCGGACGCGGCACAGTCGTCAAAGTCTCCATCGAATATAACCCGCCGGGCGGCATCGTCGGCGCGACCATCGCCAAGCTGTTCGGTGAAGAACCAAACCAACAAGTTCAAGAAGATTTGCGCCGCTTCAAACAGGTCATGGAAACAGGCGCACGCTCCACAACCGAAGGACAATCGGCGGGCGCGGGACGGTAGAAGGAAAGTAGAAAGTAGAAAGTAGAAAGTTCAGGACAGATTTTCGTACTTTCACCTTTCACCTTTCACCTTTCACCTTTCACCTTTCACCTTTCACCTTTCACCTTTCTACTTTCTACTTTATTAAGGGGGACACGTTAAATGAAAGCGATATGTTGGTACGGTAAAGACGATGTGCGTGTGGACACCGTTCCTGACCCGAAGATTCTCAATCAGAGCGACGCCGTTATTAAAATCACCTCGACCGCGATTTGCGGTTCTGATTTGCACCTTCTCAACGGCTACATTCCGACAATGCAAAAGGGTGACATACTCGGTCACGAGTTTATGGGCATCGTCGAAGAAACAGGCAGCGAAGTTAAAAACCTGAAGCGCGGCGACCGTGTAGTCGTGCCGTTCACCATCTCATGTGGTAATTGTTTCTTCTGTCAGAAAGAGATGTTCAGCCTTTGCGACAACTCGAACCCGAACGCATGGATGGCAGAAAAACTTTACGGTTATTCGCCGTCAGGATTATTTGGTTTCTCACATATGATGGGCGGTTATGCGGGCGGGCAAGCGGAGTATGCGCGCGTCCCGTTTGCCGATGTCGGACCTATCAAAGTTCCCGATGAACTCGAAGACGAACAGGTTCTGTTTCTATCGGACATTTTCCCGACCGCATACATGGCGGCGGAGAATTGCCGTATCGAACCCGGCGATACGGTGGCGATCTGGGGCGCGGGTCCCGTTGGACTTCTCGCTATCAAATCCGCGTTTATGCTCGGCGCGGGGCGCGTCATCTCGATTGATTCGGTCGAAGAACGCATGGCTCTCGCGCGTCAGGCGGGCGCGGAAACGCTCGACTTCAATGATGAAGAGGGCGTGCTTGAATTATTGAAACAGAAGACGGGCGGGCGCGGACCAGATTCATGTCTCGATGCCGTCGGACTCGAAGCGCACGGCACGAGTATGGGGGCGATTTACGACCGTATCAAAGCGACGGCGTTTTTGGCGACTGACCGCCCGAACGCTTTGCGACAAGCGATTGTGGGATGTCGCAAAGGCGGAACGGTTTCCGTTCCCGGTGTCTATGGCGGCTTGTTGGACAAGATGCCGATAGGGGCGGCGTTCAATAAAGCCTTGACGATAAAAATGGGACAAACGCACGTTCAGCATTATCTCAAGCCGCTTCTCGCGCGCATTAAAGGCGGCGAGATTGACCCGTCGTTTATCATCACGCACCGTATGCGTCTCGAAGATGCGCCCGAAGGCTATGCGAGTTTCAAACATAAGCAGGACAACTGCATCAAGATTGTCTTGAAGCCGGGTCAATCGGCAGCAACAACCAACGGTCACTAAACTTCACGGAGGTTAAACCTAAATGACACAAAGCGAAGAAGACAAAGAACAAGTAACGACCGCGCACGACACCACCGCAACGCAAGCGGGCGATCCGGGCAGAACGCCGGGCAGTGCCGAAGGCGACGAAGCGACGGTTGACGAAGCACTGGAGCAGCATGAGGCGAAAGAATCAAAAGACTAAATCGTTTCTCTAAAAACTTAAATTCAATCGCTCCCGATTCTCACACCAAAGACGGGAGCGATTGAGTTTCCAACTGACACAAAATCTTAACTCTCTCGAACAAGGGGTCAAAAATAATGCCGGAAGAAAAAGATGACGCACAGGAACAACTCCAGCCACCACAACATCAAGACCATCAGCCGGGTATTGAGAGCGAGATGACGCCGCGCCCTGACGCCGTTGACGAAACGCGACGGGCAAGCGGAAAACTCGCGGGCAAAGTCGCGCTTATCACCGGCGGCGATAGCGGCATAGGGCGCGCCGTCGCCGCGCTGTTTGCTAAGGAAGGTGCGGATGTCGCCATCAGTTATCTTAACGAAGACGCGGACGCCGAAGAAACCAAACATCTTGTTGAAGCCGAAGGGCGCAAGTGCATACTTATCGCGGGCGACATCGGTGATGAACAAGTTTGCCGTGACGCGGTTGAGCGCACGGCGAAGGAACTCGGCGCGCTCGACATTCTCGTCAATAACGCCGCCGAACAACACCCGCAAGATTCCATCGAAGACATCACCGCCGAACAGCTTGAGCGCACGTTTCGCACAAACATTTTCTCAATGTTCTTTATGACCAAAGCCGCTTTGAAACACTTCAAAGAAGGCAGTGCGATTATCAACACCGCTTCGGTCACGGCGTTCAAAGGCAGCCCGTCGCTGCTCGATTACTCGGCAACGAAAGGTGCGATTGTCGCCTTCACGCGCTCGCTCTCGCAGTCACTGGTTGAGAAAGGGATTCGCGTTAATTCCGTCGCTCCGGGTCCGGTGTGGACGCCTCTGATTCCTTCGACGTTTCCCGAAGAGAAGGTGGCGCAGTTCGGTAAAGACGTACCTATGAAACGTCCCGGTCAGCCCGAAGAAATCGCACCCGCATACCTCTATCTGGCGTCGAAAGATTCGGCGTACATGAGCGGTCAAACCTTACACTTAAACGGCGGCGAAATCGTCAATGGTTGATAACCGCGACCGTGACAGTAAGGCATGGCACAGGCGACCGGAGAACGAAATCTATGTCCAAGTACGAAGCGCAGTACGAAGCGCAACACGCGACTCTTGATAGCGCGTTCGCACCCACGCCGTTGTTCACGGCTTCCACTCAACCGCCACTGGAAATTTGGGCGGGAGTCGAATGCACGGTCAATCGCGTCAAGGATTATTACCACGACCAACTCGAACTCTCCGGTCACGCCGCTCGCCTCCCAGACCTCGAAGCCTTCGCCGCGCTCGGCGTTAAAACCGTGCGCTATCCGGTATTGTGGGAGCGAAGCGTCGAACGCGCGGATGATAAAACATGTCGCCCGGATGCGGTACGGTGGACGAATGAACGTCTCGCGCGCCTTCGTGAGTTAGACATAAATCCGATTGGCGGGCTTGTGCATCACGGCAGCGGAGCGCGCGGTACGAATTTAATGGACGAGCGTTTTCCCGAACTGCTCGCCGCTTACGCGCGCCGCGTTGCCGAAAGATACCCTTGGGTTTCGGCTTATACACCCATCAACGAACCGCTCACGACCGCGCGCTTTTCCGGTCTTTACGGCTTGTGGTATCCGCACAAACACAACGCGCGTTCGTTCGTGCGCGCGTTGCTCGTGCAGTGTCGCGCGACGGTGTTGGCGATGCGCGAGATTCGTCAAGTTAATTCAGCCGCGCAGTTGATTCAGACCGAAGACTTGAGCAAGACGTGGAGTACGCCGCCGCTTCGTTATCAAGCCGAATTTGAAAACGAACGTCGCTGGCTGACCTTCGATTTACTATGTGGCAGAGTCACACGCGCGCACCCGCTCTGGAAGTTTTTGCGCGACGTGGGCGGAGCGACCGAAGCCGAACTCTGGTGGTTTGCGGAAAATCCATGCCCGCCCGATGTTTTCGGTTTTAATTATTACTTGGGAAGTGAACGCTTCCTCGACCATCAATCAGGACGCTACCCCGCGCACGCACGCGGAGGCAACGGGCGTCACGTTTATGCCGACACCGCCGCGACGCGCGTGCGTGCCGAAGGCTTCGCGGGCGTCGGCGGCTTGCTTAGTGAAGCGTGGCAAAGATACGAACGCCCGCTTGCCTTAACCGAAGTTCACAACGGATGCACGCGCGAGGAACAGTTGCGCTGGTTCGTCGAAACTCATGGTGAAGTGCAAAAACTCCGCCGCGCACAGGTTGACGTGCGCGCGATAACCGCATGGTCATGGCTCGGTTCGTTCAACTGGAACGTGCTTCTAACCCATCAAACAGACCATTACGAACCCGGTGTTTTTGACGTGCGTGCTTCGTGTCCGCGCCCGACGATTGTCGCCCGCGCCGTCGAACATCTCGCACACGGGCGGGCGTTTAATCATCCGGTCTTGGACGTTAAAGGTTGGTGGCATCGCCCTCTGCGCTTCAAATATAACTTCGCGGTGTCCGACACGGGCAAGCGCATCGAAGCACCCGCGAACGCCGATTGGCGCACGACCACGGAGACTTGGAAATCTGCCCGTCCGCTTCTCATCACCGGCGCGAGCGGTACATTGGGACGCGCATTCGCCAAGCTGTGCCAACAACGCGGCTTGGCTTATCGCCTCGTGTCGCGCCGTGAAATGGACATCGCCGACCCGCATTCAGTTGAGCGGATGATTACGGAAACAAAACCTTGGGCAATCATCAACACCGCCGGATTCGTGCGCGTTGACGACGCCGAATTTGAAAGCGACGCTTGCTTTCGTGAAAACACCGACGGCGCGGCGACGCTTGCCGCGATGTGTCGCGCGCATAACACACGTCTCGTCACCTTCTCATCCGACCTTGTTTTCGACGGCGAACAGACCGCGCCTTACATTGAGAGCGACACGCCGCGCCCGCTTAACGTTTACGGAGAAAGTAAATTGCTTGCCGAACGTCGCGTGTTGGAGATTCTGCCCTCTGCGCTGGTGATTCGCACAAGTGCTTTTTTCGGTTTGTGGGACGAACACAATTTCTTAATTCATGCCTTGCGCCACGTCGCCAAAGGGCAGACCTTCGCCGCCCCCGACGATGTGCGAATCACGCCGACCTTCGTTCCCGACCTCGTTCACGCCACGCTCGATTTATTGATTGACGGCGAACGCGGCATCTGGCATTTGACCAACAGCGACGGGGACATGACGTGGGCGGAATTTGCGCGTCGCGCCGTTGAAGCCGCGAACATGGACGCGGCTTTAATTGAACCGCGACCCGTCGCCACCTTCGACTTCGCGGCACGCCGACCCGTCAACACCGCGCTTGCGAGTGAGCGCGGCTTTAATCTTTTACCGAAACTCGATGCCTCGATTGCGCGCTTCTTAAACGAATGCGAAATCCAGTGGCAACCTGCTTCCGCAACTGAACCCGTCATCGCCCTACCCCGCGCGCTGGCGGCGGCAAACGCTTCGACGTAGAAAATGAAATTGTCACCTGACAAGTAATAGCCATGCAAAAGCCCGCGCTGCTTGACGCTATCACGAACCGTTTGCTATAAAAACCGTCCGCGTTGATTTGCTTTTAACTTGAGTCCAAATTAACGCGGTTCATTCCGCAGTAGCTCAATGGCAGAGCACCCGGCTGTTAACCGGGGGGTTGTAAGTTCGAGTCTTACCTGCGGAGTTCTAAGTAAAAAGCCCTAACCCAATGTTTATATGGGTCAGGGCTTTTTCTTTAAGTAAATCGAAAATTTTATTCGTAGCAGGATTGCACCAAGTTGCACCGGATTGCACGATTGGCACTAATGGAGTCACAAATTAGTCACTTAAATCCATAGCGCGGTTTATTAAAGATGCTGAAGCCTGCGCCGCTAATAGCCGGCTTGAGTCTGTCGCGTGGACATAGCGGGATGTTTCAGTTATCGAAGCGTGTCCCGCAAAATCCCGTACAGTCGCGATATCTACGCCTGAATGTAATAAAAATGATAAGCAGGTGTGCCGAAGGTCATGTGGCGACCATCCGCCTTCAACTTTGCGCCCGTAAGGAATGCCGCATTCGGTTGAAATTGTTTCAAGCGTTTTACGGATATTATGATCCCTTATCGCAAAAGCGTGAGTGGCAGAACCTAACCCTTCGGCCTTTCGCTTCATCAATAATTCAACGACTGCGGGTACAAGAATCGTGCGCCACTTTTTAGTTTTGTAAGCGTAGAGATCTATCGTACCGGCTTTAATGTGAATGCGATTCCACATGATTCCAGATGTTTGTTGCTTTCTAACAACGGTCGATACGATTTCATCAAAGCGCCCCCCCGCGCCTAAAGCTATTAAAAAGAAGTCGAGTACATCACGGTTAGCGGGATTGGCAGCAAGCGCAGTCGTTAAAAGCTTAATTTCTTCTGGCGTTAAAATACGCATGCGCCCGGCACTCACATCTTTGCCTAGCGGTCGTTTCGGCGAACGATAGCCGGCAAGCGCATCCACGTTTGTATCCCGCGCATGATTGATTGCAGCGATAATCGAATTTATACGCCGCGCGATTGACGATTTAGATACGCTGCGTTTCGTTTCGCTAAGCACGTATGCGGTAAGGTCATCCCGCGTTATCGTGGTTAGCAAACGGTCGCGCCCGGCTTGATCTGCCCAATCACGAATCGGATTCAACTGCGCTTTGTTTCGGTGTAGATAGTCGGCACCGTAATCGGATTCCCATTGCGCTTCCTTCTGGCGAATATACGCATCCGTAGCTTCTCCAACCGTCGGTGATTTCAAAGGCTTAGATACTTCAATCCCATGCTTACGCGCCCGCGTGTCAAGCGTTAAACGCGCTACCGCCGCGTCCGCTTCCGCTTTCGTCGCAAAGCCGCTTGCCGCCTTGCGTTTTAATACACCGTCACTATCCGCAACCCTTATGCGGTAACACCAGCACTTCCCGAACCGTGCGGTTTCTTCTTGCCAAACGCCATAACGAGTGATTTGCTTTTTAGCCATAAAGCTTAGTCTAGCGTGAAAGCTAGAATCTTTTCCAGCGTATATTTACTCTCAAGCGCGTGAGAGTTAATGTCACGCGCCTATGGCTACAAGCATCAAACCCTACCACGATATTCCCAATGATGAGTTACACAAAACGCGCGGTTTAGTAATCGTAGTTCGCGGTACGCCACGCGAAGATCGACCCGAACTTTTGGATTCTGAACCGATAACGATATGCCGGTACGGATGGCTCGCATTCGTATTACCGGTACTAATTCGTGATGCACTCGACATCCCAGGCGCGCAGTTTCAGTGGTATGAATTGAGTACCGCAAGTAACCATGTTTTGGATTCCGTAAAAGCCCGTATGCGGGAATCCGAGGAGATTAATCTTTATCTTTTCCGCTTGGAAAATAAGTTTTGATAGATGTGAAAATAGTCCTGGACTCTTACGCTGTTTAGAGTTACATGTGTACCCATGAATACACAATCAAACACTCCAAACCCAATCACGTTTTTAGGTATCGAAGAAGTACCGCCGGCTAAGAAATTCGTTGTTTACGCGACTACGGAAGCGGTCGATATCGACGGCGTACCGTTAAAGAAAATTCCTTTATGTTTAGTCGAAGATGTTGATACCAATCTCACCGATGCGCTAATCGCAGGTGGGAACATTTACCATGCCGATGATTGGTTTATTGAATATGAAGATGCGCGTGGTGTATCCGAGCGAGATCTTGCGATTCTTAAAATCGGAATGCCGGAAGGTAGCGCATGGAACATTTTTATGCCGACACCGCCGCCAGCTACCGAATGGGCAGAGTTCATTTGTTTGCCGGAAGGCGTCTGCACGGCTTGTGGTGGGCTAGGCTACTTAACTATGGACTGCTGCGCTGGTGGTGAAAAGTACGAACTACACGGCGATTGTGATGCGTGCGAGGGCGATGGAACTATATGATTTGCGATTCGCATGTCGTAATCTAAAACCCGAACCGATTCACTAATCGGTGATTAGAACGGGTAACTGGCACTGTAGTTATCGCGGTTATAGTCGGCGTTAGCCCGCGACTGCGCCGCCACACGCCAGACGTAGAACACTTCGCTACCCTGCTGAATGATCGCACACAGTGCGCCGGCAGGTGTTGTCGTCGGCGGGAATATATCCATAACCTTGACGTTAGGATCAAGAGTACCGGTACCGAGATTAGTTCCGGCTATATTACGAATACGCGGGTCAGATCCCATCTGTGCAATGATATTATCGCTGCCGGTTCTTGCGTTTGAATCGAGCGTTGATTCGGCAGTTGCAAGGGGAAGCGATGTCCCGGCAGCGGGCATTGTTGCGGACGTGAATATACCGAATGCTTCAAAGCCATTATCGATTGATTGATGTCTCGGTTGTGGATTGACTTGCTCAACCCACCACTTTTGGTAGCCGGCAGTGCGGCGAGTAACCGGTGTTATCCACTTAGCATGTGGCATCACGATAGTAGCGTTGCTTGAGTTAAACGCCGCTTCACGATGTCCCGGCAAATCATACGCACCACTCGTGGCATCCCATACCGAATCCCATCCATAAGAAGTCGGGCGTAAGATAACCGGCACACGACCGGCAAGCATCCCGGTACGTAACATAACGGTCGTGCCGATTGTTCCAACCTTCGGTGCCCATATCGGATTGCCGTCACCATCGAAGTGCTCAAACGGTTCGCCACCATCACTAAAGAAGTAAGTCTCGTATGAAAAGTTACGTACCCAGTTCCATGTTCGGTACGGTGCGATCACCGACCACTGTGGCTTTAGGAAAACACGGGTTTTCTTTCTACCGTTTAAGGTAAACTCCGCCGTAGCAGAAGTGAAGCTTGGTTCATTAGTTACCTTAAAAGCATCTGTATCGCTTGTATCAAACGGCTCGTAGTACATGCGGCTTTCGATAGCTAACTGCCAAACACCGCCGAATTCTTTTAAGGTTAAATAACCACGTCCTGCTTTATTCTTCCAGTGCGGGTTAGTAACCGATTCATACCGACCATCGCCAATCTCCTCGACCGTTTTGCGCTCGGGAGCAGCAATTAGTATCCCGGAAAAACCATCGCGTTTTAAGTTAATGTCGGCGAGTAAAAAGCCTATGAAGTTCGGCGGCTGCCCGCCGTCGCCGTCGTAAGGAAGTTGCAGGCAGTTCGGGAGTTTTGTACCGCCAGTAAGCGTGGTTATATCAAGCGGGTCAAGTGGGTCAGTAGCAGATGGTTTACGGCTACCTAAAGCCGCGGCGTCGAAGGCTTGCTGGTTAACATCAGGAATTACTGCGTTCCAGCCTTGAGCACTAAAGTTCGCGGGATGCCCGTAATCGGTTTGATACGCATTGGTGGCTTCAGCGTCGAAATTGATTTCAACGTACTGATTGTTAGCTACCGCATTCGGTACGGATACCGCGTTTGTAGCCCGAGCATTATCTCGTGGATCGCTGCTCGATGCTAATTCAATCAAGCGTGTACCTAAATCGAAAAGTTCTATCAGTCCACCGCGTCTCCTTCGCCCATCCATCATCTCATCTTCTTCAACCGGTATAATTCCATTTTCAAGCACGCCTTTTCGCGGCGCCGGCTGCCTGCTACCGCGCGTAATGCGAATTTCTTTTCGCTCACCAAGCTTGATTGTAAACTTCTTCATTAGGTTAACGCTGGCGGCAGCTTAGCGCCTGTAACCGCCATCGTGATGCGCCCGCCGCGCGATAGGTTCGTGCATGAAATCGTTCGCGCGTGAACGATGAATTCGTTCCGCAAGCCATCGCGATCATCGAGTGCGATGATCGTGCCTTTGCGTATAGAAGTATCGAAATTCACTAGCGATAGCGCGTATTTGAATTGCGGATCGTTGCGTAAAGCTAATTCCTGCTGCCCCAGTTGTTTTGCAAGCGCTGCGGGTACTTCGCCGGCGTCGAATGCTTGTACGGGGCGATTCACGCCCGGTAGCCGTAATCGAATCTTGCGTTGAAGCGTTTTACGATTCGATACCCGCACGTAGCCCTGCCGCTCAATCCATTTGCTTGAAACTACAACGCCGGCTAGTAGGTTTGTTATGGTTTGGTGTACACCTACCTGCCCGGGACTTCTAATCTTAAATTCTTCCAAAGTCGCGCGCAGTGGGACTTGCACAATCGCGTTATCCTCATCCGGATCGAGGTAGCCATTCACATGCGCTTTCGGCAACTCGGTTTGTAACGCTTCGCCAAGATACGTCTGATCGTTTTGCTGCAAGGCTGCGCCTGTCACGCGGGTTGTCATTCGAAGTTGAACAGTTTCATCGGGGTTGATTGGATTGAGTCCGTATCGAATTTCACATATTTCAGTTTCCGATTCTTGAAGGGTTAGTACGCCAGCCGTATTAGGTAAAAGCTTTTGTACGACGCGGTAATGCCCGCTCTTACGCCCCAGGCTATCGTATTGCTCCTCAAGATTGTCAATCTCGATTACAACGTCATTTGCGTTACGGGTTTCGGAAACAACGCCGGTGATACGCTCTTCGACTAACTCGCCTGTAACGGCGCGTGTGCGCCTTGCGTAAGCGGTACGTGTTTGGGTCGATGTGAAAGTCGCATCTCCCGGCTCACCGTTAGCGATTGTTTCGGTATAGTACCCGGTGATGATGATGTCATCCGGCTCATACGCGGGCGTGGTATGGCTAACTGTAAGTTGATTCGTTTTAGTACCATCGTACATACGCGATTCGGTCATCGCCGGGTAGCCGTTAACGCCGACCGTGCGCGTTGTGTAGCCCGCCGGCAAGCTTGCACCCGCCCAAACGATCCATAAGTTATCTTCGGTATCGCAAAAGTATAGTGGGCGGAACATGCCGACTAATGGCGCAATGCCCGCGTGGTAGCCGGCGGTATCGCTAAAATCAACGCGACTGATCGGGTAATTCGGGATGTTGGTTTTTACACTCGCGAAACCACATCCATCGACATACGCGAGTTCAAGCGCGTCGTATAGTTTAAGATTCGGGTGATTGGTTAGCGTGGGAAGAATAGGCTGAAACGTTACCGCGTCAACTTCGCTATCGGGAGATGCGACTGCCGGCTCAAGTTCGATTTTAAGCGCATCGTAGTAGGTGGTTGTTACCGAAGGCGCTCGCTCCCATCGATCCGCAAGCGGGTCAATCGCGTTGAACATAAGCGTATCTGCGGGGCTTTGATTCGCGCGTGCTACGGTTGATTCCCATCCTCCGAAACTACCGCCACCGACAAGTGTTTCCCATTCCCATGCGCCGTTTCGGTAGTATCCAATTTGAAAAACATACGCTCCTGCGATTGGCAGTTGCGCAGTACTTGGATTCGCTAAAGTTACCGAAAGCGTTGCGCCAAGCCGTCCGTCAGGCTCGTTATAGTTAAACGCGGCAATGGGCACTGGTGCGCCATTAACAAGCAAACGTGCGGTAACGTAAAGGTACGGGTCTACTGGTGTACCGCCTAGGAATGGCTCGACGGTTTGTACGCCCAATTCGCCGCCATAGCCGAAAGGCATAAATATACTCATCGGTTTATACCCCTCCTTTAGATCTCGCCGCCGAATTCAGTCGTGCCCGCCGGATACAACCTGAAATAATCGAACATCACAACTGCGGTTTTAGCGGTTAGTGTATTCGCTACAAACAAACCGATCTGCTGCGGTGTGAAAAACGCACTGGCGGCTAACGTGCCATATGTAAACCAATAAATGCCGTCATACGAATAGTAAAACGTATAATTCGTTCCTACTTTATCGATGCGCTGATACATCATTTGCGATTTTTCAATTACTAAATCTGCAAATGGCGCGCTTAAAAACGTTGTGTAATCCGAAAACCGTGCAAGCGAAATTAAATGCGAATCGGCGGCAGGCTGATCCCACCGTCCATCTTGGAAAATCATCAGATCGCTTGTGTTCGGGTTGTTAACCGCATCTTCTAGCAACATCAAGCCTGCCGAAATATACGCTTTGAAAGGCGAAAGATGGCGCAGCTTTGTAATCGCAATCCAATCGCCGGATGGAATTGGTTGAAAGATTCCGTTGATACCATCAGATGATTGCGACGCCATCGTTAATCGTAGGTGGGAGTTGTTTACTGCTAACGTGTGAAACGCCGCCTGGTACTCCGTCCACTTCACATCCAACGCTCCGGTGTTGAAATTATCATCGAGCGCAGATGGAACTACCGGCGTAGCATCTGGCGTGTAAACACCGTGACTGCCACCACCGCTACCAATCGGCGCGTAAAGTACGTCGCCTTCCGCTGGTGTTAGATACTGCGGATGCGGGTTACTTGCGGCTTCGTGCGCGGTTACAGCTGCAGCTACTTCCGTGTCACGCGCGATGCTTGCGGGCAAGCGGTTATCCGCGATTAACCCGTTTTCATCTAACGCGGCATAGCCACCTGCGTTATTCTTTTCGATTGCTAGCTGGTACTGCGGATGATCGTTATCTGCTAAGCCGGTTAGCGCGCCGTGATCGGTAACACCGCCGCCACCTTCAATTCCATCATCGAATATCGCAACGCATTTTGTACCGGCAGGGATACCGCCAACTGGCAATGTAACCGCTAGGAAACTAATCTCCTCAAACGTTTCAATCGTCGCGGGATTACCATTCAACGTCATATCGATATCAAGTAACTCGAGAATCGTGCTGCTACTCACATCGAATGTTTGCGGAGCTAAAAAGATTGAACCGCCCTGCCAAAAGATGTCGTATTGAAAATCTTCGTACGCAGTTTCCTTGTACGGCAGCGCAATCAAAACGCCATAAAGCTTAGCATCGGGAAAATCCGTAGCTTGAAATGGCGAAAAGCATTTGAAGAATTCACCGGGCGAAGTGATCGCGCGATTAACTGTTGCTGCTGCAAAATGAAACATAATTAAATCCCACCAAGTCCATAAGTTCGTAGCCTTATAACCACATCGTTTACCTGCCCCGCACTAAAACTTTTAAAACTCATTACCTTCATATCGCCTTTAACATTACGATCAATCGTTCCGGGAGTACCGGTTGCTATGAAACGCGCGACGTTCGCAGGATCGTTATCGCGTGTAGCTTTAAGCAACGCACGTAGCGCGTTGAAAACCGCAGTAGTAAGTGCTACTAATTGAATCTCGAAAGCGATGCCGTAGCTATCTGCAACCACCACCTGATAGTTCGGTACGCCGCCCGCGCCTTCAACGATATTCACCGCAACATCATCATCCAAAAGTTCATCGGCGGTAGGGATTACAACCTTGCAAGGCACACCGGTTATTAAGCCGTTGTGCGTAAGGTAGGTGTTACCAATCTTTACTGATGTCCAGTTTCTTTCGCTTGCCATTACTTAAAGCCCCATCATCGTGCTGCGATCCCGCGTTGAAACACTAACGTCTATTGGTGTAGGTGCTGCGCCTAACTGCCGCTGGCGCGCGTTTACGTTTTCGTCAATCGTCACATCAAGCCCGATGTTGCTATCGCCAGCGTTGAGTTTTACGCCTTTGTCGGTAATCGCCGCATCGAGTTTCGTTATCATCTTGTCCAAACGATCTGCGCGCGCTTCCGCTACGGCACGCTGCTGCGAGTCAAGTACTGCACTTGCTTCCAACGCTCGCGCCCGACCTTCGCGTAAGCCGCCCACAAGCTCTTTATCGCCAAGCGTGCCGGTTATCGCTAGGAACTGCTTTACTTTTTGATCGTCGGTTAGTCCACTGCGGTTTAGTAAATTTAATTGTTCAACTGCACGGCGCTGGATGTTTTCGCCGGCTTGCTGGCGAGCGATTTCATCCTGCAAGTTGCGCTCGAATTTACCTGCACCATCGCGCTGCGCTTGCTGGCGGCGCAGTCGGATGTCGGCTAGCTGCGGAGATTTTAGAAGTACAGCCGGATCGATTTTATCGGTTAGCGCGATTATCTGATCGTTAACCGCTTCGCGTGTTGCGTCGCCCAAACGCCCGCTGCCGCCGGTTATTTCGCCAAGCTGCGCGAGTTGTCGTCGAAGTAGCGCAACCGCATCGGTTGCCGGTTTATCGCCACCAAGTTGCCCCGGCAAACGACCGAGAATTCCATCTATCGTTTCGGATTGGATACGCGGTAAGTCAACCGCAGCCGCTACACGCGCGTTGATAACCGCGAGTGCGCGATCTTCGGGTCCGGTTAGCCCGATAAAGTTTTCGCGTAGCTGTGCGGCTTCCTGACGCTTGCGTAGCGCGCCAAGATCAACGTCAAAGCTAGCGTTAGCCAGTTGCGCGCGTAATGCTGCTTTTTCGATATTCGTAAACGCTTTAACCGCATCGTCGCCTAACGCACCGAATTGCTTTTGCATGCGCTCCGCCGCGCTGCCCATCTGCGATAGAAGGGATGTAAATGGGTTTTCGCGTGCATCCGGCAGACCATCGAATAAACCGCGAATTTCGTCTTTTGCTTTTCGCATCGGATCGATGATCGCTTTAGTGTTGGCTTCAATCTGCGCTTGGATTTGATCGAGCAGTGGTAAGCGTTCTTTGTAATCGATACCCGCGCCAAACTGCTCAATCTCTTTACGTGCGAGTACCAGAACCGAGTTCGTGGTCTCCTTATCGGATAGTACCGCTTCTACACGCTTCTTAAGATCTTCAAAGAATTCAGTCGCTTCCTTGGTCGCATCCTTGATAAGCTTTTCCTGCTCCTCAGGATCCATGTTGAATTTGAATTTAGGCGACGCAAGTTTTATTGCAAGATTATCTACGCTCGCGTACGGCTTGCTTAATGCTTCCGCAACACGCGCATCAAGCTTAGCGCGCTGTTCGGTAGCAAGCTTAAACGTTTCATCAACATCCTTCTGAATCCTGCGCTTTTGATCTTCGTTACGCCCTTTGTTTGTAAATCCATCACCGCCATAGTCGAATGCCGCCTGAACTGCCGCATCATTAAGCGTAAGGATGCCAGTGCCAAAAGCGGTTATGCGGCTCGCGATGTCGCCGGCACCAAATAAAAGTTTAAGTGCGTCGAGTTCAACCACTGCTGCGACTTCACCAAGCTTGGCTTTAATATCGGATAAGCGGTTTTTATAAACTTCGAGTTGCCCGGTTGTTGATTTCAAACGCTCGGCGGCACTGCCATCGAAGAAGGCGCCACGCTTTATAATTTGATCGAACACGGCAGCGCGTTTACCCGCGTCATCAAGCTTAACTGCCGTCGTATCGATACTTTTCGCATATTCATCGTAAAAAGCAGATGGGTTAGCGAATAAAAGCTTATCGGTAGCTTCATCGATTAACTGGTTTAGCTGCTGTACCCGCTGTGCCTGATCTTCCGGTTTGATACCGCGAGCCGCAGATAAATCCGCAAACGCTTTTGAAAACTGGTCAACCTTATCGATACGACCAGCTGCCTTGGCGAAGTTCAAAATCGCAGCAGTAGATTCGTTTGACTGCTGCGCAGTTTGTCCGGTAATATCTTTAAATGCTTGCGCTTTCCCTTTTGCGATATCGAATCCGATACCCGCTTCTTTCGCAGCAGATGATAGTAAGCGGTAAGAATCTTCGACCTTACCTGCCGCCTGCGCTAAGTCATCGACGATATCAAAGCCTTGTTTGGCAAGGAATAAGCCGGCACCAACACCGCCTGCAGTAGCGGCTAAACTACCACCGCCAAGTAATCCGGCTACTGGTTTAGATATACCTCCAGTGCCGAGTAGACCGGCTATACCGCCGGCACCAGCAGCCGGCGTACCGCCCGGTAAAGCTTGGCGCGATTGAAACGAATCACGCTGCCGGTTCAAGGTAGTAAGCCGGCGGCTAGATTCTGCGATTTGTCGGTTTAGCTTATCGAATTGATCGGTGCCAACACCGCCCGCAACCACGCGCTGTAAGGCTACAATCTGCTGGCGTACTGCAAAGGTTTCCTTATTAACTGCATTCGCATTTTTACCCAAAGCGGAGAATGGATCTTTCGACGCGACGCTATTCAGCCCCCTTTGAACGCTCAACGCTTCCCGCGCAAGCTTCCCTAACGACGCTGTTACCGCATTAGCGTTATTGGTAGCCGCCCCATTTTCATCGATTAGGATTCGTAGTCGCGTTGTTTCAGCCATTGTTTGCCGCCTTCTGCATATCTTCCCAATTCTTCATCCGTTCAGGGCGTCGTTCTTCCTGCCGTAAAATATCCAAACACCGCGCTGCTAACATCGTGCATCCTGCCGGATAACCTTCGCCATCAACCGACCGATTCGCTTTATGTGCGGTTAGTAAATCGGAATACAAAGTTTGAAAAGACCATTTCAACTTCGACTTTTCTTCGCCGAATCGGATGTCCATCTGCCGGCTGTAGCCTTCGGTAAAAAACCGCCACTGATGCCGTACTTCACAATCACCACAAAGATCATTGTTATCTTCATCCGCTTGCCGGCATGGTGATGGGCAATCATCAAAATCAGGATGAAGGCGTGCTAAGCCCATCTGAAAATGCACCCACTCCCGCGCTAATATCTTGAACGCTTTTAAGATAGACAGTGGGAACGCCCACTGCCATATAGTCCTCCCATAAGTACCGGATCATGCCGGGAAACTCCGCGACATCCGGATTACTGAAGTATTCAACGAACCGCGTTTCGAGCGGGCGATCATCTTCGGGGAAGCCATCGAAGCCTTCCGGTGCGCGGCTAACAAGCTTACCGACTGCGGCGATTAGCGCGGCTTGTTTAACTTCTACCGCTTCTTCATCAGGCAAACCGATATAAACTAGCTGCGCTTCGACTGCATCCTGCGATGCGCGTTTTACGATATGGAATGTGAATATCTCGCCGGGATGCCGGGCATCGATGACGTCGAAACTCAAATCCTTCTGATAGTTTTTACCGAAAGCCATACTTAACTCCTTACTTAAAAGCGGGACAGTCGCGCTATACAACTGTCCCGCTTACTTACTAGCCGCTACTGCGCCTTGCTGTGCGGGTTATACACCGACCTGCAGGTATGCAACGGTTTGATCGTTATACATAATCACGTAGTCAGGCGTTGTGCCCGCGTTATCAACATCGAACAAAGGTACTGCTTCGATTTGAATCGCGCTCTTACTTGCATCGCCCGTAAAGCTTAGTGGCGAATCGGAAAGTCTTACTTGGCAGCGTGGTGCGATAATTGAAATACGGTCGCCAGCGGGTCCAAAATCAAACCGTACCGGTACAATCGATTCCGCTAACGCCAATGCGTAAAGCGCATCGCCTTGGCTGCCGTAAATCGAAAACTTGAATCCGCTGGTGCGGTCGCCGTGCTCAAGCGCGTAAACATCGATGTCGTCAAACGGAAACGCGCTATCACCGCTAAGAATGTTCGCTGATGCGGTGTATTCCGCGCTATCTAAATCTTCGGTATAGATCGTTCCATCAATCGTAACGCGGCAATCTTCCGCGTAAATCGGTACTGGTAGGTAACAAGCGGGAAGCGCAAAGCCGTCTGCGGCTTCCACGTCCATCGAGCCAATCCACTCCGCTGTTGCAGTCGCCTTCTGTCGGCGCGCAACACTTAGCGTTAAGCTATTCAACGCCATATCGCGGTAAATTTGCGGCGGATTCGCATCGCCTTCAAAGCCGATGATCATCGACGTTACCGCCATTTGATCTGCGGTTTGGCGAGTAACCGTATGCGCGTTGTTAGCACCTGCAACGGTCGTAGCGACAACTGCGCTTTGTGCGCCGCCAGTCAAGCTTGCTGCGTTCGTAACCAAAAGCGGTACGTTGGCTTTTGCTAACTTACCGGTAAAGGTAACGGTAAATACGCTGCCAACTTTACCGACTGTAACGTTACCGGTTTTGATCGAGCGCAAACCTTCGAGTGCGGTCTTCAGTTGCGCGGCAGTCGCGTTGTAAGCGATAGCTGCGGTCGTGCCCGTCAAACCTTCAAACGTGAAAGCAGCAGTAAACGTACCGCCCGTAGCATCAACCGTAATCGTTTGCTGCTCGTTCGCAGGTACGCCAACTGGTGCGGCAGCAACGCCAAACAAATACGGAAGGATCGCCGCTAAAATCGAAGGCGTTAAATCGAATGGCGTTGAATAACGCGCTAAACGCGATGTGATCTTCGTTCCAACAATGTACTCGCCACCACAGTCGCGTGTTTCATCGCGGGTAATCGTGCGTCCCGGCACGGCGCGGGTGGTAAGCGGAAAAGCTTTGTCATGCGCAGCGTTTGGCATGGGTACGCCCATTGCCGATTGACGTGCGCCGGAGGATGAAAACGCTAGCCGTAATTTTCTATCGCGGAATGAAGTCATGATTGTTTGCTCCTAAAACCAAAAACTTATGATTACTTAACTTTGACTACCTGCTTGTACTGATTGGGGAATAATCGAATGATCTCGATTGCATCGTCGTGATAAAAGCCTGCACGCTGCGTTTCCGCATCCGGTAGCTTGATCGCTTTCATCCCGTGATTGATTGATTTGAATGGTTCAGCGGCAACCATCTTGCCGTTAACTTCTTCATCCTTACCGATGAACTTGATGTTCACATTCGATTCTTGATTCTCTTTTTTGTTAGCCATTAGCGTTCCACCTCAACTGTTAGTCCAAGTGTTGTAACGTGCGCGACCGTGCCGTCGTACACTCTCAATTCCGCGTTTTCAATCGTTTCAAGTCCATCATGATTTACCTCATTGAAACCTAGCTCATGGCTGTTCTCGAAACTGTCAAACGCGCGCATAATTAAAGCGTTAAAGCCGGATGCGCTATCCGGTATCGTTGCGCTACCATCATCGAATCCATAAACAATCTCGATAGCGTAGAAAAGCCTTAGCGGGTTACGGCACATACCGCCGTCGTTACGTCGCGGTTCAAAGCCTAAAAGCGTTACCATCATCCCGCGCACTACTTTTCGCCCACGAGGTCCCGGTACGGTCATAAGCCGAATCCACTCCGCGAGATTGGGAACATACCGCTCCCTTTCATGGATAACGCCGCAGTCGGGCAGTGCGCGGAATCTATCCGCTACCGTCGTGCGTATCGCGGCTTCCATCGCTCCATATTCAACGGGTAATTCCATTTAAGCTCCACCATTCAATCTGTTACCTGCGCGGTTTAAGCCGGCTTGTACCGAGCGCGTCATAAGCGAGCGCTCTTCTTTTTGCGTACGTGCGAAGGGGCGATTCGCCCTGATACCCTTCTTACCGATAGATCTTGCTAAAACGAAAGTGTTGGTAAAGCCTTTGCGCCTTGCCCATGACACTAGCCTTGCGGCTTGGCTTGGTGGCATCGGCGCGCCCGGTCGCCTGCCTTCTTCATCTACCGCTACCTGCACTAACTTGCTTTCAACATCCAAACGCTTGCGTAAGCCGCGCCCGGTAACCTTCGCTTTAACGCTTGCTTGCCCGCGACCGGTATCGCGGCGCATCTTCGAGCGAACTTTGTCCACAAGCTTATCGCCGAGATCATCAAGCGATTTATCAAGTTCTTCGTTTAGGATTTGCGGTAAGCGAAGTAGATCTTTTGCGATTACCGTTTGTAGATTTACAAGTCCCATTATCGAATTCCTTGTGATAATTTAGCTTTCCAAGTATCGAGCGTAAGCTTGATGAATGGTGGTAGGCTTAGTGTGATAATCGTGCCGTCATCGCGTTGTATGTCGCCGATGACGCCTTTGGATTCCGCATCGCGTGTACGCCATAGCCTTTGAACTAAACGCCTGCAAGCTAACTCGATATCGTCGGGTACGGCTTCGTATCCCCATCGTGCGGTAACTAGAATCGGTGTACCTTGTGCCCATCCCGTATTAGCGTAGTGCGGTACGCGCCCGACGAATCGATTCCATCGGTCAACGTCCATTAACGTGAATGAGCCTTGATATTCCGGTGTGTAGATTCGGACTAGAAAACCGTTGCGTACTTCGAGATCTTCCGCGACATAACCGCTTGGTAGGGTTACTTCGAAGTTTTCATCGTCGACGTAAATTGGAAGTTTGATAAAGTCAGTACCATCACCGTAAAAAGCCTTTTGCGTTGGTGTAGTACCTGCCGGTTTGAAGTGCCCGCTTTTAACGCCAAGGTAGTTATCAATGAATGCGGAAGCGGGCGCGATGTAACTTTCGACGACATCGAGATCTTCAGTCGATAAATTATCAGAATCCATATCGCCGATTACTAAATCAGTCGTGGTGTAGTCGTAGGTCATTCGCGCCCTCCGCTTTTCGGTTACCGCTTACTTCGTTTCCGCTGGTGCAGTCGGTGTTTGGTTTTTAACTAAGCCCAATTCAACTGCATGTGCGCGGGTGAACTTTTGACCTTTGCGCGCTACCAACACTTCGCGCCCATCTTCCAAAACTTCGGTTTGGTCGCTAGGCGCGGTATAAAAACGCTCGTCCTTAGCTACCGCCGGTGCAGATGTAACGCCTTCAGTGGATGTTGGTGCAGTCGTTTTCACTTTCGTATCTTTTGTTTCAGCCATGATTAGCCTCCGTATTTACTTCTACTTTTAAGTTAAGAAGGCTGCCGCCTTAACTAGCACGGCAGCCTTCGGTTTCCCCTTGCTATATGCCCGTCAGTGCGCTTTGTAGCGCAGTGGTTTAGGCATCCAGTCCGGTCACATACTCCAAAGCATCGCCGCGTGTTACCGCGAAAGCCAAACGACGCTCTTCGAGAATCCGCAGCGCGTTACGAATGAAATCATCCGCAACGTTTTCCGAAACGCGAATCTCGGATTGCAGGCGATCCCAAACCGTAGCTGCGAGTTTGAATGAACCGACAATCGCTTCACCTGCGGTTAACGCAAACGATTCGACTACCGGACGACGCCAAATGGTCAGGCGAACCGGATCGAAAACATTCAAGTAACGACCCTGATCATCCTTTTCAAGTTCCATACCTTCAGCCGCCTGCGGGCTAATGGCAATCGCATCCACAACGTAAAATGCGAGATGAATGTCGGTGATTGATTTACGCAAGGTATCCGCGATTTTGTCATCAGCACTAAAAGCGCGTCCGCTTACCCTGTGGGTGCGGAGTTGAATTCCGGCGGAGTTGATCATTCCTAAGAAGTTCGTCGTACCGACTCCGCTACCACGAACGATCTGGTTTTCTTCAACGATATCGCCCATGTACTCAAGTTCGGTATCGATGGTATCGCGTAAACGTGGCGCATCTTGCAGGATTGTGCGGCTAGCGCGAATCCAATGCGCGATTGTTTTTACGGTCGTCTCTTCTTCGCTGAAAGCCAAGTTCGACTCGGGTTTCAACGCGAAGTTCGTGCCCGCAACATCGCGCTCCGGTACAACCGCAGCGCCGTTCGTGCGAACGCTTTGCTTGATGTACTGAATCGCTGAGCTGTTCGTTTCCGCGCGGTTAACGAGGTCACGAATCGAAAGCGGGCGGCGTCCTAACTCGGAAACACCGGGTACAACTTGCGGACGAACCAGCAAGCCACCTGCAGTGCCGGTTGCACCGTAAAGTTCCTTAACTTGAACCGCATCGGTTGTTTCGCGGCTTGCTTTAACCGCATCCGTAAACTGATCCGATGTGATGAATTGTGCGCCTTTTGATTGGCGTTGTGTTTTGCGTCCGCCGTCTTTTGCTTGCTGCCCGTCACCGGAAGCATCCAAAAGAGCGTCAGTATCAACGATGCCTTTTAAGCGCGTTACTTCGGCGACCATCGCCTTGCCCGCTTCTTCCATCGTGTCGAGTTTGCCAAGTTCGGTCGCATCGACCGTCTCGGATTTTGAACGCTTGGCTTCAAGCGTTTCGTAGTAAGCTTTGTACTCGCCTTGGTGCTTGGCGAGTTCAGCCGCTTTTTTCTTTAATAATTCCCTCATTGTTTTGCTCCTTAGAAGTTGAGTAAAGTTTCCATTTCAGAAAGCAGTACCCGGTGCTTCGCTAGAGTGAGTGCGTCGACCACTGTTGGTTCGTTAGCGGCTCGGCTCGTTTCAGCCTCGGTGGTTGCTTGTTTGCCATTGTCCGTAACACCGCATACCGCCGGCTCGATCTCGAGTAGCAGTTGATGGATGTCCTGCATCGCCTTGATATCCTTATCGGAATTCCGGCGACCTTCTTTTCCTTCTGCAGTAAGAAGATTCTTAAATGCCACGAGCAGTGCTTCGAGTGGCAGGTCTTTTTCATCTAACGCTTTACCGCTTGCTGCGACCGTCGCGTAGTTCATTCCCCACAACACATCGCTTGTGTCGTAAAGCTTGACCTCTCGTAAATTACGAACGCGCAATTCGTTTACGGTATCGGCGTTAAGCGTTTCAAAATCGTATTTGATAGCGGCATACCCGTAGCTCATCTCGCTAATAGCGCTACTTACAATGCCTTCGAGAATCTCATCGCCGCGTTGTGTTTTCAGATATTGCCGCTTGACGTATAAGCCGCCAGTAGCTTCGGGCGCGTAATCGAAAATCTCTTTTGGTAGGTCAGCTGCGGTTACTTCTTTTAAGTCCAAAATCGCTGCGGTCGGTGGGTTGCTGAATGAGTGATTCCAAAGATGCTTCGCGCGGTTACGACCTTCGGTAATCGTTTTCGTAAAAGCACCGGGAAAACTTCGATCTGCGCCATCATCAACATTACCGTGTACAGCGACGATGCCTTCAACGGTGCGCGAATCAGCAACGGCTTTGGTAGCGTCAACTGCGGTTTTGCCGGCAGTACCGGGCGCGGTTAAAAAGATTGGTGTTGACTTGAACTCGCGTTCAACGCCATCTGCTTTTAATACCGCGCGTACGAACTCGGTGTAATTTTTGAAATTCATGTCTAACTTCGCCTCTTAACTTTGGTTGCAACCCGTGAAAACTATACAGTGCGTTTTAAGAGGTGATCCGACGTGTAAACGCAGAAAAGCCCGATGATTAATCATCGGGCTTTCAATACTGTAAGGCGGATAGGAATCGAACCTACGACCTGCCCCGTCCCAAAGTCCTTTCGGGGTTAGGGGCTGCTCTACCATCTGAGCTACGCACCTTACAGGCTACCACTACATTTTTAACATTCGTCTATTCTAACGCCACTGTCCAGTCTTTTATTCCGCAGGCGGCGCTTCCGGCGCTACTTGCCCGCCACGCGCGTTACCAATCTCTTTAGCCGGTACAACGCTAAATTTAGCAGGCAGATAATAAACGTCGCCATTGTCATCTGCTGGTTGGTTAACCTGCGCGCGGTACTGATTCAACGTAATAGCACCCGATTGTAAGGCTTCTAAAGCGCGTTTATGCCGGTCATTCGAATCCTCTTGCAACGCCATAACCGTTGACATATCCCATGCACAACGTATTTTACCCGCGACGATGGCTTCACTGCCTTCGAATTCGGAAAGCAACCTATGGGATAGGAAGCTTCTCCAGCGCGTAAACAACGGCGACATCTTATTAACCCAAAAGTCCTCTTGCGCCGCCTTCGCGGATGCGCGGTTATTCGATTGTTTCAAGCCGACGTACGCGCCGACTAATACCGGTGGTACGCCGAATACACCGCAGATTCGCGCTTCAAACTGCTGCCTTAATTCACTCGAATCGATTTCATCAAGGTTAGCACCGATCTTTTGGTAGGTACTGCCGTTTTGAAGTACCGCGGGTCCGGCGCCGGCACCACGCCGGCTATACCGGTTAGTCCACTGCTGGCGCGTTTGTTCCATCTGGTCGTCGCCCATCTGAGTGGGTACGCTAATAATACCGCTTGGCTGCCCGCCGCCAGCGAAGAATGAGCGTATGTAATCGGTTTGCGCCGCGTCCGCGTCAACGCTACCTAAAGCTACTAATAACGGTGGTAATCCGCCATGTGGATTCGTAATATCGTGCGCTTTACGCACCAGCATATTCTCCGGCGGAATCGGGCGCGCTAAGCTACGACCGTTATTGATAAAATCATATCCCGTTAACTCGCCTTCAGCGGTTACTAGCGGTACTACTTTTGCGGGATTCAATGGATATAGCGCAATCGGCAAACCAAGATTGTTACGAACTATTTCAGCGTAGAACACTCCCGCGATATGTTCGCTTACAACCCATGCGCGGCGGAATTCAATTTCATCTTGGAATTCATTCGGATGTGCTAGTAGGCTTGCAAGCGGATGTGGTGCGCGGTGTGTCGCGTTATACGGTTGATAGTTACCATCCGCGTCGAGTTCTTGAATGACCAATACCGGATCCATGGCGGCATCAGCGATTTTTTCGACACATCCGAATACAAGCTCGCTTCGACGCTGCCATTCCATTAGCGTTACAACATCATGTGCAGGTCGTTTCGCGCGACCTTGTACGCCAGTACGTTGCAACGACGCTAACGGCGATTGCGTTTCGCGCGCTAAAGCTTGCTGCATCCCATCGCGTACCGCTTTGAAAAATTCAAATTGGCGTTCGGTACGCTCCGCTCTTGATAAAGACATGATATCCGCCATAGTTAAACTCCTTGATTAAAACCTGACCCACTGCACAACTAACGCTGCTAAATAGTTATATGCGCCAGCAGCCGCATCCACCTGGTCATCATGTCGCCCAGTAGGGAAGCTGGTATGCTCCGAAGTGAATAATGCATTCCATAAGCCGGCTATAAGCCTTACGTTACCTGCTTGCTGCTGCGAGCTATACGCTGCCGCGCGTACCTTCTTTTCACCGGATTCCCTTTCGGTATCAACGCTAAAGCCGTTTAGAAGCCGAATAAACGCCGCTGCCGCATCCACACCGGCGCTACCCGGATCTTGAACACCGCGCACATGGACGAATCCATATTTAATCTTGTCAAGTTCCGCAGTCTGTTGAATGATTTCATCCCGCGCATTACCCGCCCATTGCCCACGAACTACATCGCAAACGTAGTAAGTAAAGTCGGGCGCTAGTGCCATTAAAACGCCCGCAGTGTAATCACCGCCGCCTTCCGTTGCCGCGTTATCCCATCGACGAATAAACTTACATCCCGCAGGTAGCGCATGCGCGATCTTGAATTTATCGCGTAAGAACATCGTGCCACCTGCGGGTTGCGGATTACCTTGATAAAGCGCGTCCCATGCACGGGGACCCTCCGTTGCGGTTAGCACGGTCTTGATTCGCATCAAATCCGGCACATCGAAACGTCGCGGCTCTAAAGCTTCACCTACTGCGCGTTTAAGCGGATCATTTACACTATCAACGCAAATAGCGGGAAGGTTGACCACATCCCAATGTTCGCCGCCCGCGCTCATTTCTTCGATAAGCGTTCCGACCAAATCATCTTCATGCCATCTGGTCATGATGATAATGATCGCCGCGCCCGGCTGTAAGCGCGTATATATCGATTCGCGGTATGCAGCTATTATTTGTTTCCGAATCGTTTCACTGTCGGCTTCTGCGCGATCTTTTACCGGATCATCGATGATTACCAAGTCCCCCGGCTTACCCGTAATACCAGCCCGTATGCCGCGAGCGCGAAACACTCCGCCCGCAAGCGTTGACCAGTTGCTCATCGCCTTCGAATCGGCAGCTAAAGGCATTAACTCTTGCGCTACATTCCGCGCCTGCCGGCTGAATTCCGTTGCGTGCTCTTGGTTATAGCCAGTAACAAGCACTCTAAGCTTTGGGTTAGCTTGTAAGCGGTATGTTGGATAGCGCACAGTAACCATATTCGACTTACCATGTTGCGGTGGTGTCGAAATGATTAGGCGTGTTATTTCGCCGCTCGTAACTTTATCTAATTTTTCTTGAAGTAATTCGAGATGCCGCCATGACCAATCGAATTCGGGAGAGTTAGCTTCTAACCACTGGCGAAAACTTTTAGAAGGTCGGAGTACGGGTGCAGCGCGCGCAGTACGCTTCGCATGTTCAATCTGATCCGCTATCGGCCATAGGTGCGTCATCCGCACCGAAGGCGGCAGCGAGCTGGCTAATGTCGAGCTTAATCCCATCTGTTTCAGCCTGCGCGAACTTCATCCATTCCAAAGTATCTTTGTTAGTAAGAATGGTTCCGTCATCCTCCACCATCTGCCGTATAACGCGCTTTGCTAAACGCAATCTTTCAGCGCGACTTGCAATGCCCATCATCAGGGTTAGTCGGTCAACTTCAGCGGAAAACTCGACATCCGCCATCCATAGCCGGATAGTCCGGTCGCTAACGCCGACTTCTTTCGCAACTGCTACCTGCGTGTGCCCGTCGGCTAACATGATTGCAGCCTGCGTTTTATTTTCAGTCCACTTAAAACCGGAACTCATCTGGAAACTCCTTGCTGATCTTTCAGTGCTTGCTTAGCGCGCTCCATTTCAATACTTGCTTCCTTGATTACGATCACTTCACCGCTAGTAGCAGCATCGGCTTCCAACACGCCTTGATTGATAAGTTGCATGACGTCATCCGTCGTGCATTCCAACATTCGCGCTATAAAACCTATGCTGTAGTAGCGTTCGTAAGCCATCTTGTTACCTACATCCTAAAGATTCGCGGGTTAAATCCATCAAACCATCCGCATTCTCGCCTAAAAATTCTTCACAAATTACGCATAGCCGTATAGCGGTTTTGCATAGCTCGCGTACCGATTCAACATCCATACCGCTTACAACCGACCGTGCCGCATTTTCATCATCGCGGTACAACGCGAGTAATGCGGCGACTGGCGGCGTTAGCGGTGCTTCTTCGCGCGTTTCAACGGTTTCCGTTACCGTTGTTTCGGGATGCGCTTTCGCTTCCGCCGCCGTTACGAATTCGCCGGATACCGCGCTTCGATTAATTTTTCTTTTACCCATAAAAACTCCTAAAACTGAAATCTGAAAACCAACAGATGCATCGCTATTACGAGTGCGTAAACCGCGATTCCGATGTTTAGCGTGCGGTACGCTGCCTTCGTGTGGCGTGCTGCGTATAGGCTTAAGCAAACAATGAAACCAATCGCTACTTTAATGGTCATGAACGTAACTGCTCCGTGCGCTAGTAAATACGCCATGATTGGATTAGCTTCGGTACTACCGCCGGTTGATAGCCATAACAAGGTCATAAGTCCGTCTAGCGCGTTTAGTAGGAATAGAATTCGTAGGTTGCTCATCGTGGGTAAAATCCCCGTTGTCTAAATGCGTTTCGTAACCAATCCATCATGACAAGATGTTCGCTAATCCTTGCGTTGCTATCGATTGCAATTAGGTGATCTGCGAGTAACTTGTTCTGCGCCCGTAAAGCTAGATTCTGTTCAACCAACGCTGGTACGCATGTACATCCCGCATATATGTAGCCACACGCCGCGCAGTGCAACATTTCGTAAGTGATCATGGGTAAGACCGTCCCATATCTCGAAAACGTTCATCTTCAAATTCACTACAATCGCTAGGTTCACCTGATAATTTCTTCTCGATACACTCGGCTAAAGTCCAAATTCTTTCCTTCGGTACAAGCACCGCGCCGTACATTTGCGCGCTCATTTGTGCTATCGGTTCGTTAGAATACCCGGTGAAAATAATGATCGGTGTTTCCGTGTCCCCATCCTCATCACGTACAGCGCGTAACACCGAGAACCCATCAAGGATGGGCATCGCACCGTCTAAAACTAATAGGTCGTAAGGATGCCCGGCGGCGCGGCTAGCGCGGATCATTCTTAGTGCCATCTCGCCGTCATCGGCGAACGATGCTTCAAACGCGACAGTACGAAAACGCGCTTCCATGAGCGCAGATAATTCCTCATTATCTTCGGCTACGAGTACTCGGGATTTACGTTTTGGTGATTGCATTTTGTATTGCCGCTCCTAACCACCCGATGATCTTTTCAACGAATCCCGCGAGTAAAACGATAGTTGCCCAGATGTACCAATTATCCTGTAACCGCTTTTTGAATGTCCGTGCTTCCGCAAGCTTTTCAGCCGCTTCTGCCCGCGCCTGCTCGACTTTTAACGCCGCATCATGTTGAATCCGCTGCTGGATGCACTTCTCTTCAAAAAGTTGTTCTTGGTGCGCTAAGCGGGCGTTGTGTTCTTGTTTTTCCTGCTCGCCGCGTTGAATCATCAGCGATGAATATCCCGTTTGGGTATCCTTTACAGAGCTTGCCATCTCAGAAAAACGCGCAGATGTTTGCTCCATGAAATGCGAGAAAGTGCTTTCCATTTTGATCATGGAATCTGATAGCCGGCGGATCTCCTGCCCGTGATTGGTTTGCCCGGGCGCGAGTGCTTGCAAACGCTCATCGATGCGGGTGAGCCGCTCATCCATGCGCGTGCATCGCCCATCCATATCAACGATTCGTTTTGTTAGTTCCGAGTTTTCCATTCGCGATGATTCCCTTGTTCATTGATTTACGCGGACGTTTGCTGCGACTGTCGCGCATCGTTTACCGCTTGCTCCACTTGCGCGTTAGTGAATTGCCCTAAGCCATGCTTCTTCCGCAGATGCTTATTCATCTTGCCGCTAATGCGCCGCACACTACCGTCAGCAAGCCGTTTATAAGCCGCACCGGTAATACTTCGTAGCGTACCGTCATCAGCTTGTGCTAGCCGGTATGCGCGTTTGTTTACCGGAATTTCCATTACTACTTTTCGTCTATCTTCCATAAAAACTCCCTTAAAGCTTGCCCGCTATGACAACGCCTGCCACCACACCCACTACCGTTCCAACGGCAGCGACCTTCTTCCAAAACGAGACTTTGCTTTTCTGCCGGACTACTTCAACTTCGGCTTTATCCGCCCGCTTAACCGCGTTGTTAGCCAATTCCGTTACCGCAGCTAATTCACGTTCCGCCGCCGCCTTCTCGCGTTCAATCGCCGATATAACCCGCTCCGCTGCCACACGTTCCCGCACTGCCGCATCACGCTCCGCTATCGATGCTTGTTCAGTCGCTTGCAACGCTTTTATCGCGGTATCAGCCACCGATAACTTTTCCCGCGCATCGACTAACTCATCGGATAAATCAATGATCGTGCGCCGCAGTTGCGTTTGCGTTAGCGGCGCGTGCCCGTTCGATTGCTGCGCGAATATCGTCATCGGTAATATCGCCAGTAATAACAGTGCGACGCATAGGGCGTTTTTTAGCTTGCTCATAAGCCCGCACGCTTTGGGTGCTAAGGGCGCGTAGCCTGTCGGTTTCAGCCCGTAAATTTTCAAGTTCTTGATTCGCTTCATTTAATTCCTCTTTCGCGTTTGCCGCTTCCAACTTCGCCGCAGCTACTTCGCCTTGCGCTTTAGCTTGTTCAAGCCTTGCTGCCTGCTCATTGGCTTTAAGCTTGTCTATGGTGCTGCGGTAGTTCCCATCGTGGATGCTGCCCGCAACATTCCAGATCAGAATCGTTAATAGCGTGATAATAACGGCAATCGTTATCAACTTAGCTTTCAACGACATCCCATTCCATCGCGCTATTGCGGCATCTTTACTTTGCTTGAGCATGGTTATCCTCCGCCGATTTCACTTCCGCCGGTCGCAAAACAACATCATGTAAACCGGGATTCGACTTGATTCGCGCTAGCTCAAGCGTTAAGGCGTTAGCGCGCTTTTCCCGCGCATTCGTTAAGATCACTTTTGAAATTTGGTAGGAGATATAGGCGATGCCGGTTAGCGCAACGCCAGCGATGATAATGAGCGCGAGATATGGCTTTATGGGGTCGGGAATTGTTACGCCGGTAAACGATGCGGTAATCGTCGATAAGCTTATGCCTGCGCCCGTCAGTGCCGCGTACTTCGTCGCCAGCCAACCTTTAGGCGTTGTGGAATCAGCAGGTGCTATTGATTCAACGAATTTAGTTTCCAAGGGGATACTTGGCATAGGCGGAGCAGGTGTAACTTCGACAACCGGAATCGAAGTCACTTCCTGCTCCACAACCTGCACTGGCGTTGTCTGCTCCGGAGCTTCATCCGCCGCCAGTTCGTTGCGTGGTGCATCTTGTGGAATTAATGCGGTACGTAATGCCAACTCAAACTTCTTAGCGTAACCATCGATCAGATCGGCTTCATCGGTACCGTTAATAATTTTGCGGGCGTTGAAGTAATCCCGTTTAGCACCGCTGATATAATGGCTCAGCCGCCTGCCCGTGAACCATCCACCACGCATGCCTGCGCTCATCACTTTGTACGAATCGGATGGTGCGAGTACGGAATCAGGATCAGCAACAAAGTTACCGCCGATCTCCCGTGCCGCGCGGGTATAGTTAGCGCGACCGGTTAGTTGAACGTAGCCTCTACCGCGAAAACGGTAGCCATCGCCAGGCTGTGTGTTGCCCAGATTCCGCCCTTTGCGAGTTCCGGTTTCGTATTGGTTGAAATAGCTTCTGCTTCCGTATTCATGGATTGGCAGGTATGTATCCGCGCATTCGCGTTTAACCGTAGCGAGCATGTACGCAAACCAACGCACATCGGTAATGTGCGGATCGGCTTCCATAAAATCGAGCAGGTCTTCCAGCGCGGACACCTGACTTTGAGTCAGACCGCCGAACTGTTGTCGGTATAAATCGAAGAATTTTTTGCGACTAAATTCCATAGTAAATGGAATCTAGCGCATGGACGGAGAGGTGCTCGGCGTGGATTTCAAGCCCCACACCGAGCACTCGTTAGGAAGGAAACATGAACGGACTGCAGATTAACCTGCGCTTGCATAGCTGCTAACTTCTCGTCGCAAGCCCATCGCGCTGCAACTGATAATTCTTACGTGCGCGAAAGTAGCGTCCAACGCCAACTAACACGAGCACTGCCGCGCCAAACACATAGTAAACCGACGGCGTAAACACGAATAGCGCGAAACCTAAACCGATGATCGCGCTGACGATTACATTCTTTTTCGCGAGGTACTTTTTGTTTTCATCGCGAAACCATCGGTTAGCCTCTTTCCATCCGATGGATGATTTCACATCCGCATAAACGCCGAATGCGTAAACCGCGATTGCAATTAACATGATGATAAATTTCATTTCGATTCCTCCGAGATTGAAAGTAACTCGGAGGAATCGAGGTGCTAGCGGATGTTGTCCCGCAATGAATCGTAGTGATGATGTGCTGGGTCACTAAGCTTTATAAGCTTTGCCATATCCTCTTTCGCTTTTTGGTCTTCGCGCTTAACAACGTACCGAACCCCCAGCGCAAATAAAACCGCAGATATAATTAAAAGAATCACTACCGCTATCAAGATTGCAAATTCCATAATCATTTATCCAATCCCGTTATCTTTTCGCACGCAGCCGGGCGAGTGCGAATGTAGTTCTCCCATTCCGCCGGATCGATGATGTTACGGACGTCATCGGGCATTTCAGGCGGATCGCCAACCCTAAACGGATAAGTGTTTTCTTTCGCCGCTTTGAGCAAACGCTCAAGGGTAATTATCAAATCTTTCCGGTTACACGGATTAATTAGAATGCAATCTGCCGCGTTCGATTCAACGGCAAAGCCAATATCGCCGCGCGGTGATAAATGAATTTTTACGAATGTTGTTTCGGTCATAGTCAACTCCTTGCTTAAATACTAAGGGCGAATGTTAAGTACATTCGCCCTTAGTATTTACTTACCGCCGTTGTGGATACGCTCGACGGTTGCTATCACATGATTTATATCCGCCGGTGCATCCTTATAGATTTCCTGCAGGTCAACGACTGGCGCTTCTACCGCTAGCATTACCGGTTGTACAGGCGCGTAATAATTCAACTGGCAAAGATAAATACTGCGAGTGCGGGTGATATTTTCGATTTCGTCATCGGTTAACTCCCACCGCGAAAGAAACGCTTGATCATCAACGCGAATCGCCGGTAGCACACCATGTACGTCTTGATTTTCACCTACATTTATTTCACTTAATTCCAACCCCGGAATCACAGGTGATACTGGTCGCATAATTTCAAACTCCTTATTTAACCGCGTTACGCGCATCGCTGCGCCGCTTGCTGACACCCCGCCCATCCCCATCCCACGCAATATCAATAGCGCGCTCGATAGCCAATCCCAATGTTGGCAGGTTTTCTTTCTCCTGCAGCTTGATCAACTTGGCTTTCGATTCGTATGCGATGGATGCCGATATAAATTCCGTGCGAGTAACTACAGGGCGCACTACCGCCGGTGTACCGCTTGATTCGGCTAAAGCCGGCTCGATGTCCGTTCCTTCTTCCCGTTTACGATCAGCAAGCGATTGGCAGAATTGTTGAATTTGAACCGTTGATTTGTCATGCAAAATATCCAAAGCAACATCGTAAGCGCGATCAGGATCGCGTTCTTTTGAAATCAATTCCGCGACCGACCAATCGATTCCATCTGGCAACATGACAGCCACGGAGCCAACCTCCGCGCCTGTCATTCTTTCAGCTACGATTGGTGCAAGTACTCGTACTACCGCAACATCGTTACGAAGCGTGCGCTCGCTTACACCGGTTTGCGCGGCGATCTGGCGCATAGCTTTACCGCGCTCCGCTTGTAGGTTCGTGTGTGTGCCGGCAAGCCGTGATGCTTCGGCGCGGTCATCGATGCGCGTTTGTATTTCAAGTCCACATAGCCCGCGCAGCCAGCCGGCACGCTTTTCGACTTGTGAAACGTAAACGATAGTTTCGATTAACTCTTCGTCGGTCATATCACCGACCCGCTTTGCGATATCAGAATAGCTTTCAGCCGCTATCCGGCTAACGTCTAACATCTCGCCAAGTTCAGCACTAACCACTCTTTGAATTTGTAATTGTTCGCTCATAATTTCACTTCCTTAATCAAAAAATAATTTCTTTCCTCGACGGTACATCTCGCACCGTACGAATAAACCTCCCGCCCCGTATGCCGGTAATCGATAATTTTCGATTCGCGCAAATGCGATATCGCGTTGATGAATCCCGTATCTTCACTCGAATACCCGCACGCATCCGCAATTCCATCGTGCGTGATAGTACCGCCTGCTATTACCACGACGATTTCACCACGTAGTTTTTCGTGGTGAATCGTAGGTGCAACCCGCCGTTTTTCCGCCGGCGTTTCCGAAAGCTTGCGCCGTGCATAATCCGAATTGAGATATCTATTTTGCATTCGGGTTTACCTCATTCGGATTTACCTCATTCGTTAAACCACAAGCTTGTGATGAAAACGAGACTGATGTGTTTCGCTCCTTCGCCATCAACCGCCGGGACCACCACTCAATCGAATTCGCTAATATCGAAAACAATTCTCCATACGTCAAATCGTGCTTTTCTATGATCGCGGTAATCGCCCGTCGGATTTCAATTGATGCGGCTTTCGTACATTTTGTCATAATGTTTTCACTGCCCTCTTTCGTGGTACTTTCGGGCGCACTGGCGTTGCGCGTAATTCCAAAATATCGATATTGTAAAGTGCTTTCAAAAGCTTTTTACGAAGCGGATAATCGCGCGACACCCACCCACCCTTGGCATCGGCTACAACCGATTTACCGTTTTCGGTATAACGAAAATCACCGGTGTACCTACCGATTTTTACACCGTTAATTTCAAAATCGAATCGTGGTTGCAACTCCAAATCACTAATCTCGCCAGCTAGTTGCCGCATTTTTAATTCGTTGTAGAATACCGCTTCGAGTTTTGAATCGAATGTGATCCCGTCGATGACAGTTTTAACGGCGCCGGATTTACCCCGGCGCCGTCTTAACCCTGCCATCCCAAAACCCCTTGTGCTTTTCATGTAAATACACACAAGAACATTTTTAGGGCAGTGTCAATTTTTATTTTCACAGTCAAAACGAAAACCGCCACCTGCGTTATGCAAGTGACGGTTTTACCTCATCGTCGAATGAGGTAATTCAACTATGATTCATCGCCAAACCGATTTCCTTGGTGTTCCCACAAATCCAACATCGCATTTTGTAAATTCGATGACATGTTTTGCGGTGTAAAAATCATAGCGTCGTTAGCGGAAAATGTTAGCGATGCTACGCTTTCGTAATCCACGTAACCTTCCATTTTCCATTCGTCGTGATAATCGAATCCCCGCAAAATCCATATCCCGATTCCCTTAAAACCGTTACATACCGCGTAGTGTGTAAAATCGTCGCTACCAAAATCGATTTTAGTTTGATCGATTACATCGCCAATTAAATAGAATTCGGGCGATTCAAGATTAGGATCGTCGATATCGTAGTTTGGTTTGTTTCGTTTGTATGTAGGTTCGATGCTCATAGGTACTACCGACTGCCTTGCACACTTCGCTACTGCGCTATTTGTTTTAGTAAATGGTATGCATGGGTAACTGCGTTGATATGTCGGGTTTTGCGTAAAGCTTTTATACGCCTGCACATTAACTGAATTTTATCCGGTTTCAGTGGGAAATACCGACACATGTATTTTGCACGTTATTTACTTGCGCGACGATAGCTTGTGCGTCGGTTTTAGCGCGATATCAGCAGTGTAAATAAAAATCTTTACCCGCAAAATTAACCTCGCATTTTGTCATGTTCGGTGGTAGTGTGCGTCCGCTTTTTCATCCTCACGATCAAGGTTTTAGGTATGAATCCAAACTACGTCCCACCACAACCTATTTACTCCGCACCACCACCGCAACAACAAACATCAGGATTCGCGGTTGCTAGTTTGGTTTTAGGAATTCTAACGTGGCTTGGTGGCGCAATATGCGGCGCGGGGATTGCCGCCGTTATTTGCGGGCACATCGCGCTCTCCGCGATCAAGCATGGTGGTGGGCGCGTAGGTGGTCGCGGTGTTGCATTAGCAGGTTTGGTTCTAGGATATATTTCGGTCGTGGTTGGTGGTGTAATTCTCGCGTTTTTCTTAGGGCTTGTGGGGTTAGGCGCAAAGATTTCAAGCGATGAGCAGGCGCGTCTCATGGGCGAAATCGCAGTCGATCAGCAAGTCGCAAATGATCGAGCGGTGAAGGATGCCGATGATTTGAAGCAGAGAAATGCGGCAATCGGCGGGCTTGAACAGTTTGTTGGGACTTATCAAGACGTTTCATCGACTATTAGCATCGCGATAGAGAATGATGTTTTGAAAACATCGACAACATACAACGATCAAACGTGCGTATTACAAATAATCGAAAAAGATCGTTTTGTGTACAAACGATGTAAGACGGGCGTTGCAAATGCGAAGATGGAATTTAACCGAAATCAAGCGGGCGACATTATTGGGATGACGTTACAAGTTCCAAGTAAAAACGTATTCTGCAAAAAACTTTATTAAGCGTTATGGAGATTAACTATGAAAACTAAATTTGTTCTTCTTGTCATAGCGGTTATAAGCATGTTGCCCGTAGCATCCGCGCAACGTCGCGCAGCGGCAGTTGATCCGTCCGGCGTATATATGACACGCGAAGGAAACGGTCAGCTAGCAACTGCAGGGCAGTTTGGTAGTCTCGAGCTAACTAAAAACGGCTCTAAATACACTGGCGCGGTGCATATAACATCAAAGGGAATTAGACCGCCGGTCGGGTATAAATTTACTCAAACATCAGTTGTTTCTAACCGGCTAATCGCTACTACAGAAACGCAAGGCGGCAAGTATTACAAATTTGATGGCGTGATCCGGGGGCAGGGCTACAATTTGACTATTGATGGCGATCTTACAGAATTTAGATCGGGAAAACTTTTCAAGAAAACGCGATTGAAGTTATCGTTGGAAAATGCCGTAGACTAATACCTTACAACGGGAAAAGGGCGGATGTTCATGCATGAACATCCGCCCTTTGTGTTTTGGTTTTACCTCATGAGGTAAACCCACGCCCTTCGGTTTACCTCATCTGCGTTAGAATCCAGGATACGCAGGGTCAAGTTCTATTATCGGGGTCGGGATTGGTTCCGACGTGTAAGGTTCACAACCCGCGAAATAATCACTAAGCGCATCGCCTTCTGACTCCGGCGCATGTGCCGGAGCAGCTACAGGTACTGGTACTGGTGCTGGCGGTAACACTACCGCTACAGGCTTAGGTTCAACGGCGGTTGCGTTTTTAGCAACCGCCCGTCGCCCGCGATACTTGTCATCCGGCAAGCCGGTTTCCCATCCCCACTCCTTCGATAACGAATCATTTTCCGAAACCGGCGCGAAGCGCATCGACTTGTAATCAAAACTGAGATACACGTCCACGAATTTTGCACCGCCACGCGCTTTGCAAATCGAAAGGGAAGCGTCCGAGTCCACTAAATTTTGTAGCTCCGGTATGCCTGGAGTCTTCGCGAGTTTTGCAGCGGCATCATCTTTAACCGGTTGCGGGATGCGCCATAACTGCAAAACGTTTTGCACCCATGCCGTGACTTCCGTCGATCCTTTGATCGAATCAAGCGTGGGTTTTTTCATCGTATTTGCAAATTCCCCTTTGAGATTATTGTGTGCAACCAAAATAATATGCACACCAAAATGCTCGGCGAAGTCGTGGGCGAGCCGGGCGATTTGAATTTGTTCCGATATTTGCTCGAATAATGATCCCTTGATTCCGCAAAGCGACATGATATTATCAACCACAAAAAACCGAACATCGTGCCGTGCTACCGCTATCTCGAGGACTTTGAAAAAATCCGTAACCGAAGTGCGCCGCTCCGCAAACGCGAAAAAATTATCGCGATACCAGTTGCGTATCGTAGGTACGATATCCAAACGTGCGCGATAGATAAGTTTTCCAGAATCGGCATCCGCTTCCTCGCTAAGGTATGCAGCGCCCGCCATTATGTTTTCAAAGCTATCCTGCAATTCAACGTAAGTTTCTTCAAAACTTGCGTAGAGTACCCGCAGTCCTTTTTTCATCGCTGACACGCTCAGGTTCTGCGCCGTTTTGCTTTTACCACCGCCGGTAAATCCGGCGAGGAGCGTTACATGCCCGGGCATCAAACTTCCAAGCTCCCTATCAAGCTCCGCCCATGAGGATGCGACCGCCGATTTTTTAACTTCATCGGAAATTACCGGTCGCTGGTAATCCGCCATTCGCACAATTCCGATGTCCGGGAAGCTTGCCGACTCCAGCGCAAGCTTAACCGCAGCGACGCCTTTGGCATCGGCTAAATCAGTAATATCGTTGAATGCGGTATCGAAGTTTGCGATTTTCACTTTGCCGGGAATTCGCTTGATCAAGACATCGACCATCGCGCGTCCGCCATCGTCGTTGTCGCCGATAACAACTACGGAGTCGAACGCTTTCAGGGTTTCCCACTGCGTATCAATCCAATCGTGCGCGCATGCGCCGGTCGGTACGCTCAGGCAGTTGTACCCGATGGCTTCGTAGCCAATCATTGCCTTAATTTCGCCCTCGAAAATGAAAATTTCATCTTTTGAAAAATCGATTAAGTGTGTGCCGATTAGTAGTGGCTTGCCCACCTGCTCACCGCTCGCGTTTTTACGATCTTTCCAGTTTTTGAGGATTGGCTTGCCGGTTGTAATGTCGATCTCGCCCTTTTTCACGTCCTTCGCAACGCGATATTTGGTCATCGCCCGCCGCAGTTTGCCGTCGATTTCTTCCAGCGCGGGTACAGCGATGTTCCCGCTGCCGTCGCTGCAGATTTTGTAAGCATCCTGCGTAGCGGTCGAAACACCGCGCTTGATTAAATAATCAGTTGCGGCTTGCGACCGGGGGTGTAATTTTTCAGTCGGCAGAATATATTTTTTATCTTCTGTTCGAAGATTTTCAGATTCGACGATTCGAGCGACCGCCGACGATTCTTTCCGTTGCCAATTAAAATCCGTTTCCATTTTTGTTTCCTTCTTTTGCGCCGACGTTCGCGTATGCGCGGTTTTTTCCATAAACTCGCGTGGATCTAGCCCCGCGAGTTCAAACAGTTGCCAGTGGTTGCCTGTGGCGGCGCATTTACCGCGATAGCATTTATACGCACCGTAGTATTTATCGCCGCGCGAGTTATTAACGAAAAACGTGCCTTCATCGTGGTTACTACCACCACCACAGGCAGGGCATCGCGCCAAAGTTATTTTTCTACCAGCCTGCTGGCGGGTTTTTTTCCACCCGGCATGGCGAACAATTTCTTCGACAGACATCGTGAAAGTGATGGGTTCGTTCATCGTGCACCTCCCTGCGGTTGCACATAAAAAACGTTACCGCCGACCTCAACGCGCGTTAAGCCGTTACCGGTTGTAGTGCCCGTTGCGGTTGGCGCAGCTACCTGCCGGCTTTCAAAATCACGTTCGGTAACCAATTCCGAAAACTGGCGTACCGCAGAATCAACTCCTGCCGGATTCCATCGCTTTTGACCGGTTTGTAGATTCGCGTTATGGAGTAGCGCGATTTCCCGATAATCTTTTAGTGCCTGTTCCCACGTTTCCAAATCTTCCGGTTTATCACCGACCGCTGCGATTATCATTTCCATTTCCGATGGTTCGCCGTCCTTACCGGTTTTTTTCGGGAACAAGCGATGAATCGATTGGTAGGAAAGTACCGCCGGATGTTTGGAAGGATTCGTTAATCCTTCGGCGGTGTTTTGTACCGGTAAAGCGGAAGGAAGTGGCGTGGCTTTAGCCGCGTTTCCTTCTTCCTTTATTTCTTTTTCTTTACCTTTCTTTTGTGTACCCGGAATCACTACCAGTACCGTCCCGGAATCACTACTGGTTACTGGTAGTGATTCACTACTGGTAGTGTTTTCGTACTGGTAGCGATTCCGGGCTGGTTCATCTGTTTCACTAGCGGTTTTGTTGGTTGTTTTTGCGGCAAGGTTTAGGCGGTACATGTAGTCCTGCCTGCCTTTTTTCCGGCGTAGAATCGTGCCGCGTTTCATGCCCGCAACAATACCTTCATACACGCTTGTACGCGCCATTCCGGTTAGGTCGGCTAAACGGCTAAGCGATAATTGATCTTCTAGTTTTCGCCCGCCGTTTTTATCGCACCAGCCGAAGGTTTGTCGAATGATGATTAAGGTAACTTTCAACTCCGACATCGAATTGATTTGCGGTAGTAACCGGTCGTAAAACGAATTCGGTGTTTGGGTAAAATTGGGAACTTCCGCCGGCGTACTACCGGTAATGTTGGTTTTAGTGCTGGACATTCCAGCACTATTTTGATATTTTGTAGTTGACATTTAATTCCTTTCAACGCGCCGCCAGTGCTACTAACACTGGCGGCGCTTTTCTTTTATGGTTACTTTTCGGAGGGATACAATGACGGGATACTTTTCATCCCATCCTCTATTTTTTTCACTACGGCTAGCGTGGACTCGTCGAGATCGCGTAAAAAGGTTTCCTCGATTACGACGCCTTCGCATTTCGATATTCCCGCATGGAATCCGCGCCAGTATCGTCGTGCGAATTCTTCTCCCATCAGGTTTTGTAATGCGGTATCCGTGGTACCGGGCGGGTAAATGTGTACTTCGGCAGGGAATGACAGTTCGCCCTGCGCAGGGTTAGGAATCTCGATACTCTGCCGGTACATTGCCGCACGGCGGTATGCGTACTCATCCGGTGTTTCGTGATGTACCGCCCGTCCGGTTTTATCTGCGGTAAAACCGGCTTTGTATGCCTGCTCGATAGCGTTTTCGATTGCTTCTTTTAGAATGCTGTGCTCAAAATTCATAATTTTTAATCCTTTACTTTTAGTGTTACGAAAACGATCTGCTAACTAGAAAAGCCATGCTCCGGTAACCGGTGTGCATGGCTTTTCTAAAGTTTTAGCGCATGCTTCGTCTTCAAATGGCGGAGGAACGATCTCCGCCCGAAGTCGAAAACATGCGCCAAATTTATAATTGCGTATGTTTCGTATTAAATTTTTACCCTGCTTGTTTTCGTAACCTATGCGGTTACTCCGTACAACACCGTTCGATGTATGGTTGGCGACTTTAAGCCTGCCTGTGTGCTGCGCGGTAACGCCAGCCATGAAATTATTAAACAGCGTTTGAAGCGCAGTGTCAACTCTTTTATTTACAGTAACTTAGGGTAGGTTTTACCACAACCCTTATGGTACTTTTAACCCAAAGTAACAAGTCGTGTGTTAGGTTGGTTTAGGTGTTAAAAGTCGCGCAGTCGGGAAGTGTGCGCGGCAGTCGTAACGCTAAAAAGCCTACACCGCGATGGATGTAGGCTTTTTAGTTTCGGGATTCGAGTTGTGAATTACAAAATCGCAGCGCGTGTAACTCCCCATGTTGGGTCGCTACGCCATATGGCATTTATTGTGATGGCATATTCAACGCATTCAAGAATACCGTTACCGGTGCGGTTGCTTTCCATATCAAGCATTTTCTTCGCGTGGGCGGCGATAGCATCCACTTCGTCCGTCGCGGTTTTATAGCCAAGAATTTTAGCGATATTGATTACTGCAGCGCGTAAATCAACATTTACGCGCTCGGCGGCATGTATCTCCGTAAACATATCGATTTGTGTACTCATATCCGTTCGTTCCTATTCCATTTTATAAAATTTATGTAAGGGAGTGATGGTGCGTGGGGTTTAGGCGGTCATAGGGAATCGCCGCCGGCAGTATTCGGTATTAGGGCGCGGGATGATCTCGAATTCAATCGTGCTTTTAACGCGCATGAAAAAGTACGCTCCGGCAGGCTGTACGCGCTCGCCATACGCGCCCACTTCCCATCCGCGCGAAAAAACTACGTATGTTTTACCGATAGCCAATTCAAACCTGCGCTTATCCCGTCCGGGTTTACCGCTTAGCACGTTACCGGGGTTAATGCTCCCCGTAAGCTCCTCGACCCACGGTTTTCCGCCGGAATCACCCATCGCTATATTTAATGTAAATGTCTTGCTCATAAAAATACTCCTTACAAGTTAAATTCCTAATTCTAAAAAGTGCAATTCGTATATGTAATCACGATCAAACTGCTCGGGAGCGATTCCGTTCGCGCGGCAAAATTGATCAGCTGTGGCGAATCCCGCGTTGTTGGTTTCGGTTTGTGCCATCAACCGCGCGTATAGGTCAGCGCGCCATTCAGGATTCTTTTCCGCATCCCAAACCCCATCTAGCTCGCATGCGCGTTGTGTTCCGGCGGCTAAAGATTCAACTATCGTTTTGTATTCATCGTTGTTATATATAGTCATTCCCATTTTCGTTTACTTCCTTTATTGATTAAGCGTTGCGGATTGTTACGGTATTGATAGTGCCGCCAGTCTTTGTGCGCTCGGTTACGATGTCGCCCCCGTTACCCTCGCATAATGGCGCCACATCGAAGATTCTTCCATTTTCAACGTAGTAATAGCTGCAGCTAATCGGTTTGCGCGTTTCGATGGAAAGTCCCGTGCGCGTCGGTGCTAGGAATACCCGTTTACCGCCCGCGTTATTCGATACTAATAATGCCACCTGTATCATTCCGCCAACATCGTTTCGTTTAGTTACTTTTCGTTTAGTTACTTTTGCCATCGTCGTGCTCCGTTTCAATCTTGTTTCGCTGCCGATACAATGTATCGGGCGTGAATTGATTAAACATCGTTCACGCCAGCATTGCAAGCTTTATTTTACATTTGTGTAAAATTTATTTTGATGGTGGATTTAATAGCCGGCGGGTTTTCGGACAGGCACCGTAATGGGCGAAAATCTTAGGAATTCCGGGAGGCGCGCAGTGCATACCGGCTGATAAATCTTTTAGGGTAAAATCCGGATCGGTTAGGAATAACGCGATCTGCCGACATTCCTGCGCCGCAGTGCGTTTATCGGAAAACGGTTTCGGTTGGCGTTTGATTAAAACTGCATACACTTCGCCAGTGTCGGGCGCGTAGCCGGCTAACCCCGATTCCGCGCGAAGCACGCGCCGCGTGGTTAGATTTTTACTGCTCATTTTTTCACCTTCTTCGGTGCGCCGCGTCGCGGTAGTTTGAAAGCTTTCACGTCGGTAGCTGAAATCACGTACGCATTCCCGAATCGATGTGCGGGAAGTAGTCCTGCGCGTATCCAATTCCGTACCGCATGGTGTGTTACACCGAAGTGCGTTGCGACGTCGGTCGCAGTCAAGTTTTTATTTTTAGTTGATGTCATTACTTACCTCATCTTTCATTTTCCATGCAGGTTGAAAAGTTTGTACTAGCGGGTAAAGCTTCTCGAAAAGTTTATGTACGCGGCTACATTCTTCGCTTTGCGAGCAGGATGTACATCCGGCTCGATGCTCGGCTATCTCGCGCTGGCGAATTTCAATTAAAGTTTTCAATCCGGCGGTATATATGTAGTGCGCTCTCGTAGTGCAAAATGAATATGCCCATTCACCTACTTCGCGCTTGCGTAAATCGGCAGCTACAACGTGATAACAAAGCGCCGCTTTGCGATTCATGCGGCATTCGCAGCCGTAGGAATCATTATGCAGGAATACATGATAGGAATTACCGCCTGAGCCTTCTACGGTAAATTGAAACTTGTCAGTCTGCCGGATTTTAGGCTGCACTTCGACGATCTTTTCAACTGCACGCGCGTACGATTCGGATGCGCGATCTATTTGGTTGCTCATAGCGGTATTTCCTAATTAAAATTCCACGATGTATCCGCTGCCGGATACATCGTGGTAAATGGTGGTTTTAAGCGGATGTCGCGTTGGCGAGCATCCATTCCAAATGATCGGGCGGTATGATCGCGAGCCTGCAGCGGCAATCATCCATACCGCAGAGTGCTTTATCCGCTCGCGCATATTGCCGCTCGGTGATGATTCTGTTTTTAATGCGCAGGGTAACGCTGGTGCCGTGGAACTCGTTGGTTAGTGTAATTTTGATTGTTTTATTTTTACTCATTTTCATTTTCATTGTTCCAGCACGCTAGTTGAAACTATGCGCTTTCAGCGCAAGACTTTA
>JANDLT010000121.1 GCA_024330265.1 Pyrinomonadaceae bacterium MAG19_C2-C3
AAATCGGCGTTCACGATGCCCTGAAATCGGCGTTCACGCTGTCCCGAAATACGCACTGGTGATGTGTCTCGCCCGCTCGCCGCACCACGGACACATGTCCGAAGCCAGAGCACACAGCCCGCAGAACTTCGGCTCATACTCTTCTTGAGCTTCTGAAATTACTTGCCTGTCACACTCAGCACACTGTGGTCGCATCCTCTTTATCAAAAATCTACAAACACCAACTTCCGGTCAAAGAAGGCAATCTACTTTCTCATGAACTTGGGATACTTCTGCGGATCGAAGATCATCCTGCCGTCTTTCGCCATACTCCACACGTTGTGAGGTGGTCTAATTATTCAGGACACAAAACTCTCGCTAGAATAGCGCGATGAGAAAATACGACGATGAATACAAACAAGCAGCCGTCAAGAAAATACACGACGGGCAATCGGTGGCAAGCGTCGCACGCGAGTTGGGCGTCGCGGAAAGCCTGCTCCACAACTGGAAACGACACGTAACCGAGCGCAGTTCAGATGCGGATAAGGAAACGCTCTTACTCAAGCGGCGGATTCGGGAACTGGAGATGGAGCGCGACATCCTAAAGAAGTGTATGGCTCCGCCGTCGGGGTCAAGCGCAGTACGAACGATGTAGCACAAGGTGGGACGGATGCAGCAAGTGTATCCGGCTTCTGTTGTGTGGAGGATGTTGCCTCCGAGCCTTGATGGGATTAGCACCCTTGCGACCTCATAGGCGGCTCGAGGTGGTGAGCCTCTCTTTTTTAGCCAGGTTCGCGCAAGGGGCGGTTCCGACCGCTCGTGCCATCATCTGCCATTCTGCGTCTGCACCCCGGAGCTGGAAGTTCTTGTTAGCTCAAGAGCCGGTGTCGAAGCATAAAGTTTAACTTGTGCCCGACGCGGCGAGTTGCTGGGTGAATGTTTCGCCGGGAGTGACGAGCAACTTCCACAGCACGCGCGCGTTCTTGTTCGCCAAAGCGACGTTGGCTTTGTGGAAGCCGCGCCGCTCTACCAGATTGTCGACCCACTTGCTTCGCGGGTCTTGCTTGCCGCGATGATGGAACATGATGCTGCGCGCGCCGTGGACGAGTAGCATCCGTAAGTGCTTGTTGCCCGCCTTCGTGATGCCGAGCAACCGCGACTTACCGCCTGTCGAGTGCTGGCGCGGAACCAGACCGAGATAGGCGGCGAACTGTCGCCCGTTCTTGAAGCGTTGCGGCTCGGCGACCGAGGCGACGAGGGCGGTGGCGATCAGCGCACCGACGCCGGGCACCGTCGCGAGTTGACGGCAGACCGGATGCGACTCGAAGACCATCTTGATCCGCTTGTCGGTGACGACGATGCGTTCTTCGCGCGCGCGGAGTTCGTCGCGCAAAGAGCGGAAAGTTTCTTGCGCCATCGGCGAGAGACTCTCGATGCAAGCGTCGAAGGCTTCGCGCAACCAGATGCGGAAGCGGGTCACGCCTTTGGCGAAGATGATGCCGTACTCCATCAGCAACCCGCGCAGCTCGTTGATGAGAGCGGTGCGGTTATGAACAAGACGTTCGCGCACGCGGTGGATCGCTTGCAGGTCTTGTTGGTCGGTGGTTTTGACAGGCACCGTTCTCATGCTCGGTCGCGCGGCTGCTTCGCTGATGGCTTGCGCGTCATTGCGGTCGTTCTTAGCACCGCGGCGATATGCGATGACATGCTGTGCGGGTATAAGCATCGCCTCGTGCCCGAACTCTTTGAGTTTGCGCGCCCAGTGCTGAGAACCGGCGCAAGATTCCATTGCGACGGTGCAAGGCGGAAAGTTGGCAAAGAAGAGAGCGACCTTGTCACGATGCAATCGCTTATGCAGCGTCTGCTTGCCGCGTTCGTCCGCGCCCCATAGCTCGAACGAGTACTTCGAGATGTCCATGCCGATAATCGTGGTGGTGACCGTCGTTGCTGTTGTCGTTGTCATACCTCTATAGCCTCCGTGGTTCTGAGTATCGCGAGCACCGCATTGTGGCACTCGCACGAGCGAGGGAGAAGAGGCGGAGCCATCCCATTGGCAGCCCACAATCTTGCGGCAGAAGCGCATAGTTAGATACCGCTTTATTGGTGAAGTTAAGGGCAGCTATCCAGTCGGTTTATTGTGTCGTGTGATGAGAGTCTCAAAGAGTGCTTACCACGCTCACCAAAGCGGCACGACTTATGTGCCAAGCCGGACGAAGGCAGCACTCGCCAAACAAGTTGAGGCGGTGTTTTACCAGCACCGGCGGCGATACGGGTCACGCCGCATCGGTGCGGAACTTCTCGCACAAGGCATCGGCATCGGACGTTTTCAAGTTCGCTCACTGATGCGACGACAAAGCCTACGCGCCATCGCCGCGAAATGTTTTCGTCCACAAACAACGGATTCGCGCCACTCATCTAAGGTGAGTCCGAATCTGTTGCTTGATGCCGAGAACGTCGCACTAAAGCCCGGTCAAGTCATCGTTGGTGACATTACATACCTACCGATGCGCTCAGGCAAGTGGAACTACTTGGCAACATGGCAAGACACGTTCAGCAAACGGATCGTGGGTTGGTCACTCGAAGAACGAATGACCGAAGAGTTAGTGATAAAGGCGTTCAAGCGTGCTGTCGCATCAGGCAGCGTGCAGCCCGCAACGATCATTCACACAGATCGTGGTTCGCAATATGTCTCGACCAACTTTCGGCAGTTGCTTAAAGAAAACCGGTGTCGCCAATCAATGTCGCGGCGCGCTAACTGCTGGGACAACGCGCAGGCAGAAAGTCTGTTTTCGCGCTACAAAGCTGAACTGCTCGAAGACGGGTTATTTGAAGACACGGCGCAAGCCAGAAGCGAAACCTTCTCCTACATCGAAGGTTATTACAACCGGGTGCGACGGCACTCGGCTCTTGATTACAAAACTCCCGCAGAGTTCGAGCGGGAATGGCGCATCAAAACTAAAAAGAAGGAGTCAAGTAGCGAGAGGGTTGTGTCCGGCAAAACTTGACCATCTCACTTCAACACGAAACATCCAGCAATGCAATTGACCGAAAGCAGTACCGGTGTGGAACAAGAAGCTTTACGGGTGCTGTCCGTCCGTTTGACCTGACCCCGTAAAATTGAGCCGCTTGGTTGGCAAGTTTCTCTGATTGATGAAAACTCAATTGAGAAGGAGAAACTTGCGATGAAGAAAATATACAGCGATGAGCAGATTGTCAGCTTTATTCGGGAAGCAGAAAAGTCCGAAGCCACGATTTCCGAATTCTGCCGACAGAAAGGTTTCAACGAAGCCACGTTTTACAAGTGGAAGAAACGCTTCGGCTCGATGCAGGTGGGAGAGGTTAAAAGATTGCGCGAGCTTGAATCGGAGAATGCCAGACTAAAACGACTCTTAGCCGACCGCTTGATTGAGATTGATGCGATGCAGGAGTTGCTGGCAAAAAAGTGGTGACGGTTGAGCGCAAACGCGAGGCGGTTGGGTTTCTGCAAGCCAAAGAAGTCAGCCAACGCCGCTCGTGTCAGTTAATATTTTTGGCGCGTTCAACCTGTCAGTATCGAATCAAGCGCAAGCCGGATGAAGCGTTTGAAACTCAAGTCAAAGAATTAGCCTTTGCTCATCCGCGTTATGGTTACCGGCGCGTTCATGCACTCCTGCGACGGGGCGGGCAAAGAGTCAATGAGAAGCGGGTGATGCGGGTCTGGCAGAAGTTTGGCTTGCAGGTTCCGCGGCTGAGAGAAAAGAAGAAACGTCGGCGAGAACCACAGTTGGTAATGCCGCAGGCTTCGCGCCCGAACGAAGTCTGGACATATGATTTTATGTTCGACCGTGATGCAGCAGGCAGACGGTTAAAGTTGCTGACGTTGATGGATGAGTTTACGCGCGAGGGTTTGGCAATCAGAGTCGGTCGGAGTTTCAAGGCAGCGCAAGTCAAGGAAGTGTTACGCGAGGTCGGAGCCAAGCATGGCTATCCGCAGTTCCTGAGATCGGATAATGGCGCAGAATTTATCGCCGGTCACGTCAAAGAGTTTTTAGTCGAGAATCAAATCAAGGCGGCATATATTGAACCGGGCAGTCCGTGGCAAAACGGCAAAGGTGAAAGTTTTAACGGGAAGTTTCGAGACGAATGTTTGCGGATGGAAATCTTCGGTAACTGGCGCGAAGCGGCGGTTGTCTCAGAGCGATGGCGGACATTCTATAACAGCGCGCGACCGCATTCGAGTCTTGGTTATCAAACGCCGAAAGAATTCAAACTCGAATGGGACAAGCGACAAAGAACATTGAAAGCTGAAACGATGAAGATACTTGCCATCCCAATGGCTCAAAGTTGGGGGTCTTGACACGTTGGAATCAACGAGTTAGTGCTTCCTTCTGATTGCGCGCGGAATTATCCCCTGCTTGTCGTCCGCCGACATCCTCGCCCGGAAACAGCACGCGGTAAAACTCTGCGATACAATACGGCAGGCAGTGGCGTGGTACCCGTCTCAGCGATCTGTAACATCCCGCCCTCTCGCGCCTTGCTCGACGCGCTTGATCCACTGGAGTCTGCCTTCGGTGAAGCGCGCTTGATACTCGAACCACTCGAACGACTCAGTCTGCTGTTCGCTGAGCGAAGTGTAGAAGTACACGTCGCGGTGGTAAGGAACTTCCTCATCCCCGGTCGAAACCTTCTTCATTGAGCCGGCTATTCGCATCACCGGACTCTCCCACTCCGGCTTGCCGTAGTAAGGGCGTTCCTCTTCGGGCACGCTCACGAAACGCGCCGTGTGTTCGACGAGGCGACCGTCGGCGGTGATGGTGTAGCAGGTCATCGCGCGGTCGAAGCTCTTCGTTTGGAACACCGCGTCCTGCACCGCCGCGTCCGGCAGCGGATACTCGCACCTGAGTTCGTCAAACATCCCCATGATCGTCTTCATTCCTCCCGGTTGAGCGTCAAACGAGCGCATTGAGTCGGCGGCGAAGTCGCTTTCGACACCCCACCGCTCAATGAATGCAGACCCAGTATAATCCCCCTTCCACTTTATTGGCGACGCGGATCATCTTCAGCGGATCATCTTCACTTGACGGCATCGAGTAATTTGACGAAGTTGCGTTTGGGTT
>JANDLT010000122.1 GCA_024330265.1 Pyrinomonadaceae bacterium MAG19_C2-C3
CTGACTTGATGACGTTGCAGCAAGCATCTGATATACCCGCGCGCGTTTGGGGTTATTCAATTTGCGTTTGTGTTGACCGTTCACCGGGTCACCAGTTCAAGCGATTGTCATATGTACTTGAACAAGCCAAGAATGATTGGGAGAGTTACAAGGAGCAGGGCATTGATAAAGACGAGCGAATGCAGGAGATGATGTTGCGAATGTCACTGAAGCGCATTAAACAGGCGCGTGAAAGTGGCGAGTGGCTATCCACATCAAAGCAAAGTTCCTAATCACCGTTCTCACATGGGTAGAAAGAGCACGCACTCCACAAGTCCGTCAGCTCTTTAAGTGATCCGCCGGAAAGCGTCCTGCTCCATTCAGTTATCCCGATAACGTGTAGGCGCACGTTCTGCAACGCTGCTTCATCAATTCCTTTCGGACCTTTCCAGACGACGATTTCGCTCTTTGCTTTCAATCTTGCCGCTCTCTCATCCTGCTCTCGTTTGGCAATCAACTTGCCAAGTTGTCGGCAAACCTGCTCATTGTTCTGGTGGTCAATATCAAAGCCGAAAAGGGCATGACGCCCGCGCAAGGCGCAAACGATCTCGGCGTGACCGACTCCGGCACTAGCAATCGCTCGCATCGGCGGACGCAAGGCGACGAAGACTTCGGCTTTAAGTGCCCCTTCGGTGACGAGAACGGGCAAGTCCTTGACACCGATTGCTTTCTCCAGCGGAGTTGTCCAGTGAATAGGGCTACCGGAGCTTGTGCCGTAAGGTTCTCGGTCAAGGCAGTCTTCGGCGGTTGAGAGCCAGTGGTATCCGCCGCGCCGTCCGGCGAAGCGAAGTTGACAAGCCTGAACGAAGCCTTGTTCATTGCGATAGGGAACGATGAGCGCAGGAGTCTTGAGATCGTAGTCCTTGCCAAGTTTAGGTTGCGTGTGATTCTTCAACCAGAAGCCCGGTATGCCGACGATGCCGCTTGAATTGTGCCTCTCGGTGTTCGCTGGAAACTCTTTTTTGATGAAGCGGCTAATCTCATCAGCCAATCTGTCGCGGTCTGATACTCGCGGTGGCAGCGCACCGAAGCGCGATGCATCTTGAGGCAACAGTCCGCGCGCCAGAAGACCGTCGGGTGTTGCGGTGAGGAGTTCACGCGAATAGTGAGACGCGGGCGAGAGCGCGATTAATCTTTCATACGCAGCGTGCCTGACCTCAAGCGGAGCGAGCGGAGAAAGCATCAAATCGTCTCGGCGTGGCTGTTCGTCCGTGTTCACTATCGCTTCTGAACGCGCCCATGTATAGGGCGGGGAATTATCCATCAGAACATGAACGTAGCCGCCATCCCGCGCGCGTTTAACTGCCCCAGTTGACTCTTTCATGCAATGGGCGAGTTTGTTGTCGCGCGTTACTTGACAGTATTTCGTCGCGCCACAGATGGGGCAAGGATTTTTTCTTGACGCGCGAATGAAGCCAACGCGAACCCGTGCCGGAAAGCGGTTCGCAGTGCCTAACAACGGCTTGGGAGTTTCGTGCGCCATTACTTCATAGCTCACTGGTAGTTTCCGCTTCCACAATCAACGATGTGATTTTCGACGTAATGCTTGCATAAACTTCCGTGACCGCACGTCGCACATTTTGCCGTCCGCTTGGTTTTCAGAAAACGGAATCTGCTAATTTTAGAATCGGTATTGTCCCATCTCTTCAATGCGGCGCGTCATGTCATGCGTGACCTGCCCGATGATCTGCGCCATGCGGTGCCATTCGGCGGCTTGCAATCCGGCGGAGCGCACTTGCTCAATCGCCGATTGGCTTCCGGCGAATTTCGTTTGCGCGGCTTCGTTAAGCATCCCTGTGCTTTCACGCGCAGCAGTCGAGGACATCTGTGCCTGCACGTTCGCCGCCGTGTTGACCTGTGAACTCCATGTGCCGACGGCTCCCTGTTGTTCCTGATACTGCGTCGTGAGCGCGCCCTGCATCTGCTCCGCGCGAAGGGTTTCAACGTCTTTGCGATCACCCTCATAGTCGCGGTTGCTCTCAGCGGTGCGACCGAGGTAATCGCTGGTGACACCCATGTTGCCCATCGTCTGTGTTTCGATGTTGAGCTTGTCCGTCATAATCGCGCCGGGACGACTCGCAAGGCTGCCGACTGAAGTGCCTGCGGCTGTGCCTTGACCCTTTGTTGCCGCCGCACCAGCGACGCCGCCTAACGCTTCCGTACCCCATGTCCACCAGCTTTGGTCATTAGTATTCGTCGCCGTTTGCTGGTTGATGAGAATTTGCGCTTGCTCGCGCGCCGTCTGGTTGCTGACGCCACGATTATTGAGAGCGCGGTCAGCTTCAATTAAACCGAACTGCGCCCCTTTGTTGATTTGCACGTTAGCGATGCTGTTGCGATAAGCGGCGAGCAAATTTGTTTGTTCTTTCTGTGACGCAGCGTTATTTGACATGACCTGCCCGGTACGAGCAGCGGCGATTTGTCCAAGTTGATTATGCAAACCGGCAGCGTTCGTCTGCGTTGTCGCGCCCAAGTCCGCCCGCGCAGTGGTGAGTCCGGCGTTGGCGTGCGTGTCAACTTGCAGACGCTCCGCCATATTGTTGAGCGTCGCGCCAACCTTCGCGCTGACGAAGTTAATGCCACTGCCAACAATCGCCGCCATCCAACCGCTGGCTACCGTCGCCACGCCCTCGAACGTCTGCCCGAAAGCGATTTTCCAAGACAGGACAGGTGCGGCAACGAAGCACAAAGCCGCAACCGCCATCATGAAGACCGCGATGCCAAAGCAGAATGTCGGGTCAACATCAGGACGGGCGATCAATTGCGCGGTCTGCGGGTCAACGTTGTACATCGCCGTCCCGTCGTATATCGCCATCCCCAACGTGCCGATCTTGTAAGCGATAATCATCAGGATGTGCGCGACGATAGGGAAGACGAGCGTATAGACAACCACTCCGCGCGCGAACTTGTATGAGACTTCATGCGCGAGCGAGCGGTCTATGCTCATCGCTATCATCCACGGCACGGCGAGCCGAAAAGCAATCATCAAAAAGCCGGTGAGTACAACTAGCACAAACTCGCCGAACGAGAGAATGCCGCGCGCGATGTTGAGGAAAGCAAACAGCTTCGTCATGTCCCAACGCGCCGGGTCGAGCATCTGGTCAACCGTTCTGACGGTCGTGTCTCTGTCTGATAGCACGCCGACAATTCCTTCAACGCCGGTCGGCATCGGCGTATAAATACCGCCCCTGTCAGTCGCCGTGAACATGCCCATCGTGAAGCGGTAGTAAGAATCGTCGAACTCAAGGACGGCTTCACGGAGCGGTACACGAAGCGGAAAGGCAAGCTGACCGCCGAGCGTATAGAGATAGCTCACGAGCCACGGACCTAAGAGAATTAGCGGCAGCAAAATAATCGAGCGTCCCGCTTGACCGAAGAAGTCGCGCGTCGCGCCGGGCTTTTCCGCTTGCAAGCGGATGATTGCGGCGAGCATCACGAGTTGTGCGAAGACAATGGCGAGGAACGTATAACGCTTGAGCATCGCTCCTTCAACAACGCGCTTGACGGCAGGTACGAAGCGCACGGCGATGTCGGACAAAGCGCGGACTTGCTGTGGCGGACCGGCTGCGGCAGGAGTCGGCGTTGCTGTTTGTGCAAACGAGCTTTGAGCAAACACGACGAGCATGAAGCAAAGGGCAAGTGCCGCAAAACCACGCCGCAACAGGTAGCTGCGAAGCGTGTCCGCGCTTATATCTACAGCCGCTACGGGAATGAGATTTCGCCGTGTAGATTTGATTCTCATAACATCCTTGATAGGTAAGCAATCTTTGGCGTGTCCGCTCTATGTGCAAGAGAAGTCGCTTTTAACGAATCGCAAACGGTTCATAGTCTTCTTCGGGATAGTCGAAGACTTCTTCCGTCGGGTTGTCGGGATCAAACAGAGCATCAAGACTGCGAAGCGTTTCTTGGTTGAGTCGCGTCATCTCGCGCCACGCCTCAGTTTCACGCTGGACGGCAGCACCAAAGCGCGCGTGCGCGTCAATCTTGACGCCGAATTGCGTCATTTTGTCATTGATAATTTTCGTCAGGTCGGCAATCTGCTGCGTGAGCGTGGCGATGTAGAGCTTGCAGTCGGCGAGTTGTTTTAAGAGGCTGTCAACGCCTTGCTGCTCGGCGGCAGGCTTCGCGGTTTCGGCAGTTAAGGCAGCTTCGAGTGCTTTCTGTGCTTCTTCAGCGCGGGCGAGTCTGCCCATTGCTATTTCAAGCTGATAAACGGCATCCCCAAATTCGGCGTCTTGTTCAAGCAGCAGTTCGTGGTACTCAACTCGTTGTTGCGAAGGCTTGCCGATGGAGTGGCGCATGTACTCTTCGAGGTCGCGCATATTCTGCGCCGGATCGAAGATGCCGTTCCGCATACGGTCCCAGACGCGCTGCACGGCGAGGATGCGACACGTCACCATTGTGCGAATGTCTGTTTGCAGTTGAAAGATTTGGCGAATGGTTCGACCGATTGAGCCAACCGTTTGAATCAGGTTTTTGTGTCGCGCAAGCTGCTCGTCAACCGTGTTCATGATGTTGCCCAAGCGGGTAATTTGCTCGACCTGCTTATCAATCATCGTGCTGTACTTGTTGATTTCTTCAACATAGTGATTGATCGTCTCGACCCATCGCGCCGCATCCTCTGCCATACGGGTGAGCTGCGTCGCGTGATTTGCTCCGTCATAAACCGCCCACTGCGCGTTGACCGTCGCCGCAGGCGTAATGAGCGTTGCCAAGAGAAGCCCAAGCACGATTTGTTTGCATCGTCCTGTAATCATCTTCTTTCTACTCCCACGTTAACGTCCTAAGCGGCGATAGCAGTCGCGTTAAGTAACGCTTCGTCTATCTGAGTCAGCCCGGCGGCGGCTAAACCGTTCGGGTAGTGTTCGGCAAGCCACATATGAACTTGCACCGGATGCCAATTGGGATGAAGGTATGCCACGCGCTTGCGGGCGTTACGTTCGTCGTTGTTTGAGGTGTACGTCCACAGCTTCAAGGACGAGTTGAGTACAACGCGGAACTTTTGCACTTGTTGATGACTGCCAGCTCCCCA
>JANDLT010000123.1 GCA_024330265.1 Pyrinomonadaceae bacterium MAG19_C2-C3
GGACTTTCAGTCCATCGGCAATCTATGCACTTTCAGTGCATAGTGGTTGAGTCTGGCTACTGGCTCCTGACTTCTGGCTCCTGCTTTTCATGTTTCGCATCGCAACCTACAACGTGCATAAATGCGTCGGGCTTGACCGTCGCGTGCATCCGTCGCGGATTGCCGGAGTGTTGCGCGAGACGGAGGCGGACGTTATCGCGCTTCAGGAAGTTTTAGGCGGTGATGATGGTGAAGGAGAAGCGAATCATTTGCGTGGTATCGCGGACGAACTCGGATTCGAGTTTTGCGCCGGGATAAATCGAAGCATTCGCGGCGTAGGCTACGGCAACGCAGTGTTGAGTCACTTTCCTCTGCGGTCACATCGCAACCACGACATCACGCGCCCCGGACTTGAGCCGCGCGGGTGTTTGGAGGCGGAAATTACGATTACAAATGACGGGCGGAATTTGCCTTTGCGCGTGTTCAATGTGCATCTCGGTACGTCGTTCATGGAGCGACGTTATCAAGCGAAACGGTTGTTGGGCGGCATCATTGATAAGGAGAAACCAACGGACGCGCCGCGCATCGTGCTTGGCGATTTCAACGAGTGGACGCGCGGGCTGGCGTCGCGGATGTTCAACGCGGAATTTGAATGCGCCGAACCGCGTGAGCATGTCGCGCGGTCGCTGCTTGTGCGCGGGCGGACGTATCCGGGCGTGCTGCCGTTCTTGCATCTCGACCATATTTATTACGATGCTGGGCTTAAACTGCGCGGCTTGAAGTTGTGGCGCAATGCGCGCTCGCTGGTGGCTTCAGACCATCTTCCGCTTGTCGCAGATTTTCGGTTTGATGTGGTGTGAGTGTCGGCACGGTAAAGATTTTTATCCACGAAACACACGAAGCAACACGAATAGGGACGCTGAAAAAATCCGGCTTTGTTTCGTGTGTTTCGTGGATAAAATCTTTCTTGTCTTATGCCGACTGACGTGATTTTATTTGCCTGTCAACAAGCGTGAAGCGGTGTAGCGATAGTCTTCGGGGCGCGGGTCGGTTGTGCCTTGCGCGCATGGTGCGGTGAAGGTGTCGAGGCGCAATTCGGGGAAGCGTCCGCGCGTGGTCGGGGCGGTGTAGATTGCCGCGACGTTGATGCTTCCGCCGCCGTTGATGATGTCACTGCCGCCGCAGTTATCGTCATATGCATCGGTGACGATGTAGATTTCTTTTAAGGTTCGCCCGCGTAGTTCGACGAGACGGACGGCGATTTCTGTTTCGCCCATGTTGGTCGTGCCGCCGCTTAAAAGCAGTTCGTTGATGCCGTCGAGGTTTAAGTCTGTGGTCTTCAGAATATCTTTGTCGCCTTGTATGTCGAGGGCGACGACGAGTTTATCGGCGGCGAAGATGGCGAGTTTTTTTGAGCCGGGCGAGTTAACGCGACTGCTGGCATCCTTCGTGACGATGTACGCCGTCTCACGCGCGCCCGATGCGGTGAACGCGCCGGTGGCACTGGCGATGACTTCGGCGTCCGGCAGTTGTTCCGCGCCCTGTATTTTGGTGAGGGCTTCATTGACCACTGTGTTAAGAATGTTTTCGGCGGCTTCAGCAATGGCATCTTCCGTAGTGTTGCCGTTCGTTTCGTCGGATGGTGAGGGCGCGGGAGTCGGGCGCGGCGGCGTGGCAACGGGGAAGGTCGCGGCGATGATGCGCGCCTTCGCTTCGGGTGAAAGCGAAGGTGTTTTGGTGTCGGGTGAACGCCGGAAATCGTAAAGCATATCGCGCGCTCCGGTCGCGGCAATCGAAGCGGGGTTCGCGCCCGCGCGCATCGCGGCGACAAGGTTGGCGATTGGCGTCACGACGTTCGAGGCGGTGCGATTGGCGTTGGTTCGCACACTGGTCACGATACCGACGATTGTTCCCGCATCGTCAAGTGCGACGCCGCCGAGACTCGCGGCTTCGAGTGGAGCATTGATTTCGAGCGTGTCATCGTCACGATAACCGCGCACCGTTCCCATTGAAAAAAGAGCCGCACCGCCCGATTTCGCTCCAAGAAAATTAAGCCGACTGCCGACGCTTGTTTGACGTTGTTCGTTGATGCGCGCGGGCGTGCCGCGTCCACGTTCGACTTTAAGAATCGCAAGGTTCTGTTCACGGTCAACGTAAGACACGGTGTTGGCGGTGAACGAATCAACGCGCGCACCGGACACAGAAAGCGGGGTGACGCGGACTTGCGTCGCGCCATCGAGGGCGGCGAGGCTCGTCGCCACTTCATCGGGATTGATAAAGAAGCCGCTCGCTTGATTCGTGACTTTGTTGTTCGCGTCGCGGAAACTCAACGCGACGATGGACGGAAGCACGGGGCGCAAAGCTTCCGGCACGTCCGCGATAAGCGGGTTGACGGCGGCTTGCGGTGCGGTTTCTGTGGGTCCCGTGCTGTTCGCGTAACGCACGAGGAAGAACGAAAGAGACGCGACACACACGAGGCTGAGGAAACCGGCAAGCACCCACCATGCGCGACTCGATGCCGATGATATGCGCGGTTCGGTATCAAACGAAGTGAAAGGCGCGGGCGGCGATTGGTGCGCGTTCGGCGTCGTGGCGTTTGTCGAAAGCGGCTGCACCCTTTGTGGCGAAGTGTTCGGCGTTCCGTGTGGCGGAAAGAACGGTGGCGGGATTGGTGATGAAGCGATGCGCGTCACATCATCATCATTATTCGCAAAGCGGGCTTGACGCAGAGCGACGCGCATTTCGGCGGCGGAGGCGAAGCGCGCGGAAGGCTTCAGAGCCAGAGCGCGCATGATGACGCGCTCGATTGCTTCCGGGACTCCGGCGTTAATTTCGCGCAGGGGTTTGAGCGGGTCGCCGGTTTCGCCGCCGATGACGTTTGATGCGCGCGTCAGTGCGTCGGGCGGTTTGGCGTTCGTCAGTAAGTGATAGAGACTCGCGGCGAGTGCGTACAGGTCGCTGCGTTCGGTCGTGCCTTCGCCTTGAATCTGTTCGAGCGGTGCGTATTGCGGCGTGTATCCGAAAACGCTTTGCGTCGCGTCCGCGCCGAGCCGTGTCATGTCGCCCGCCGTGCCTTTGGCGAGTCCGAAGTCAAGCAGGATGATGCGGTTCTGCGTCGTGATTTTCAGGTTCGCGGGCTTCACGTCACGATGCAGAATCGGCGGAATCTGTGTGTGCAGATAGTGAAGCGCGTCGAGCAATTCATCCGCCCATTGCGTCACGTCTTCGACGGGAAACGGAGTCCCGTGCTTCTGTATCATCACGGCGAGGTCGTCGCCCGCGATGTATTCCATCGTGATGAATTGATTGTCGTCTTCGTCAAACCAATCTATGACGTTCGGCAAACTCGGATGCCGCAAGTTAGCGAGCAGCTTCGCTTCACGCGCGAACGCTTGGCGCAGACGCTCATCCGTAACCATCATCTGCTTGAGGGCGACGCGGCGATTAAGCCTCTCGTCCATCGCTTCATAAACCGCGCCCATGCCGCCTTTGCCAAGCAAGCGAAGGATGCGATAACGGCTTTGTAAAACTGTGTCGGTTGAAAGCATATACCTTTTATATGTGATGCGAGGTTTAGGTTAAACGTCGGAAGCACAGCGTATTCCGGCAAATGCGATGCGAAAGCCGCGCCTGAAAAAGTTACGAAACGACGTGCGAAGAATTGATGAGCGCGTCGCCCACGAACCACCTTTGAGAACGCGATGGTCGCCGTCAAACCATGCCGCAGAGTATTCGGGGTAAGGAAACGCTTCAAAGCCGGGATAGCCTGCGAAGGCATCATTTGTCCATTCCCACACGTTGCCCGTCATGTCATGCACGCCGAACGCACTCGCTCCGCGCGGGTAAGCGTCAACGCGGGTTGTTCCCCAAACGTGATTGTTGAAGTTGCAAAGGTTCGCGTCTGGTTCATTATCGCCCCACGCGAAGCGACGTTTATGCGGTTCGATTGACGTATCGGCAGCCGTCGAACCGTTTGCGGCGCGTTCCCATTCGGCTTCCGTCGGGAGACGCTTCCCGGCAAAACGCGCGTAGGCTTCGGCTTCGTACCAACTGACGCCGCTCACCGGATGATGCGGGTCAAGCGGCGCATGAGAGTCGAACATCGTGCGCGTCGTAAAGCCGCCGGAAGCTTTTTGCCAGTAAAGCGGCGCGGTGATGTTTTCCTTCTCGCGCCACGCGCGTCCTTCGTCGCTCCAAAACTCATCGCGCCCGTAACCGCCCGCTTCGATGAAGTTCAGATATTCGAGGTTGGTCGTCGGATAGACGGCGAGTTGAAACGCGGGCAGTTCGACTTTGTGCGCCGGATATTCATTGTCGTATCCGAAACCGTCTCCGGTCGCGCCGACGATGACCGCGCCCGCCGGAATCGTGACCATCGCGTCATGTTCGATTAAAGGTTCGATTGAGTTCGCATCGTCACTATCAAAGGGCAATGCGGGTTCGTTCGGGCGTGTTTTTAACGACGGGTCGAGCAGGTGAAGCAGGTAGGCGAGCGTCTCTTGATGCTGGCGTTCGTGTTCAAGCACGAGGTCGAATACGTATCCATTTCGCATCAAAGGATTCGCGGCGTGCGGGTCGAAAGCGTTCGCGTCGAGCGTCTCAAGATACGCGGTGACGCGGGCGCGAACATGGGCGAGAAAGTCTTCCATCTCATGGCGTGAAGGCAGTTCGTTCGAGTTTTCGCGCGGCGTTTTTATCGGGTCGAAAAGGGCTTCATAACGATTATCAAGCGGTTCGTCGCCTTTGATTTTCTGCAAAATCCAGAAGGCTTCAAACACGCCGATGTGCGCCAGATGCCACAGAATCGGGCGATAACCGAAGCCCGGACTGCGGTGCAATTCCGCTTCCGGCGCAAGATGAAACAGCGTGTGCGTCTGGTCGCGCGTCTGTTTGAAAGAGGTGATGAGGCGTTCGACGGGGTGTGACATCAAGGTGTGTTTTGCTTCCTTTTCATTAAAGAAAGGTAGTGGCTCAAGCGTGGGTGAAGGCGCGTGATCTTTGCTCTGCGGTTCTTGGCGTCTTCACTTGGCGGTTCTTTGCGATACAAGAAGGAGTAACGCAAAGGAGCGC
>JANDLT010000124.1 GCA_024330265.1 Pyrinomonadaceae bacterium MAG19_C2-C3
CTTGAATCAAGACTATCTACTTAAAGTTCTACAATTTAAGATGCGTTAGCCCTGCGTTATGTGCCGTAACCCCTCGCTGTTTAGCCGTCTCGCTCCACCAAATGCTCTGACTATTCATCGTTAAAAATCTCTTCAATGTCGCGCCTTCCGTGAAGCACCCGTAAGACTGTGATGCCGTCATCAGTCGGGCGATAGAAGATGAGGTAATCTTCAAAGCCTTTGACCGTCCACATTCTGATGTTACGAAGCCGCGATAGCCGAAACTCTCTCGGACTTCCAATGTGCGGCATCTGTAAAAGCCGCTCGAAACTCTCCTGAATCGCATCAACAAAACGAAAAGCCGTCTCAAGTCCACTCCGTTCCTCGTAGTAATAAAAGCATTCGTCAATGTCGGAGTCTGCGGCGGGAAGAACGCGAAGTTCTCGTGTCATTTGCTTTTCTTCCCGTACTTCGTCGTAAGCGATGCTTTTTTGTTCTCCCAATACTCAGGCGTAACCGTAATCGGTTGTCCACTGTCGAGAGCTTCAAGCAAAAGGGTTTCCAAACGCTCTTCGGCTTTTCGCCGCTTTGCCTCGCGCACCAGCTCCCGGAAGTATTCGCTTGCCGTTCCGTAGCCACCGCTCGAAACTTCCGTTTCAATGAAAAGCTTCATTGACTCTGGAAGCGAGATATTCATGCTGGTCAGTTGGTCTTTGGTTTCTGTCTTCATAGCTTCACTGTAACTGATTCTGCCATTCTCTGCCATAGAATTTACAGGACTAATCCTCGTGATGTAAATCCAAGCGCGGTACGTCAGCGAATCTGATGCAGCACGGTAACCATAAACTATTAGGTGATGCTCCTTAGAGATTGTGCAAAGGGTATGGCGAATAACGAACTGTATAAATCTTGGTTATTATTCCCGGAGACATCTACGGTATCGCCCCGCCGGTTCTACTACCGATCTCCATATTATGAACGACTATGAACGACACTCTTAACATGCAGCTTTTACAGATGATAATTACCCGGAGATGAAATGACATGAGCGATAATTTGCTTAATGCGCTACGCGACAATGGGCGATTGCGCGAGTTGGCGGGAGAGAAGTTCTACGGGCGCGGCGAGCGGTACTTCGCCGATGGCGCGGTGCGCTCGCTCGTGACGCACGCGGGCAAACTCGGCGCGCGAGTCGAAGGAACAGAGGACTACACGGTTGTGCTGTGGTCTGAGGCAGGTACGCTCCGGTTCTCTTGCTCGTGTCCGGTTGGCGAGGACGATCTGTTCTGCAAACATTGTGTCGCTGTTGCACTCTGCTACGTTGACGTTGTGACATCGCCTACGGATGAAAACGATAGGGAAGATAAGTTTGATGAAGACGATGAGTATTACGGTTCTCGACCTAAAATTGAGACGCTTGATGAGGTGGCGGATTTTCTGGCGACGCGGAGCAAGGGACAAGTCATCGAACTGTTGATGGAGGTCGCATTAGAGTCCGACGGGTGGCGCGCACGTCTAAAGCGTCTCGCGGGAAAAAGCCGCCGCCGTTGAACAGTAGCGATTCACACTATGACAAAACGAAAAGTTAAAGCCGCAAACGCCCTTGTCGTCACATCTCCCGCCGAATCGCTCGCGGGTTATGACGATTTCCTACGCGACCTCAAATCTCGCATCGGGCAGGCACAGGTGCGCGCCGCGCTTGCCGTCAACCGCGAACTCGTCGTGCTGTATTGGCAGATGGGGCGTGACATCCTCGTGCGTCAGCAGCAGCAGGGCTGGGGCGCGAAAGTCATCGAGCGGTTGGCGAAGGATTTGCAGAGCGCGTTTCCAGAGATGAAGGGTTTTTCGCGGCGCAATTTGAAATACATGCGCGCGTTTGCCGACGCTTACGCAGACCAACAATTTGTGCAGCAGGTTGCTGCACAAATACCGTGGTTTCATAACTGCACGCTCATTGACAAAGTTAAAGACTCGCAAGAGCGCGAGTTCTACATCCGTCAGACCATCGAGCATGGCTGGAGCCGCAATGTGCTTGTGCTGCAAATCGAAAGCAATCTTTACCATCGGCAAGGCAAAGCGACGACCAACTTCGAGCGTGTGCTGCCCGCTCCGCAATCCGACCTCGCGCAGCAATTACTCAAAGACCCTTACAACTTCGACTTCCTGACGCTCGGTGCGGACGCGCACGAACGTGATTTGGAGCGGGGTTTAACGGACAACATACGCAAATTCTTACTTGAACTTGGTACGGGCTTCGCGTTTGTCGGCAGCCAGTATCACCTCGAAGTTGGCGGAAACGATTTCTATATTGATCTGCTGTTCTATCATCTGCGCCTACGTTGCTACGTCGTCATTGATTTGAAGATGGGCAAGTTCCGCCCTGAAGACGCCGGACAGATGAACTTCTACCTGTCAGCCGTGGATGATTTGCTGCGCCACCCGGCGGACGAGCCTTCCATCGGCTTGATTCTCTGCAAAGAGAAGAACCGCGTCGTTGCCGAGTACGCGTTGCGCGATACAGGGAAACCCGTCGGCATCTCTGAGTATCAACTGACCGAGATGCTGCCGGAGGAACTGAAAGGAAGTCTGCCGACGATTGAAGAACTCGAAGCCGAACTTTCCGGCAAGCCAATGGAGACAGCCGAAGAATGAATCGGTGTCAGCCACGTTGCTTCCAAAGCAACATCTTCGCTGGCAAGCGGCAAATCCAGCGTGTGAGTTTTAGCGAAGCTACCAAGTAAATTGTCGGAGCGGCGTCACGGCATCGAACCCGTCGCGCTCGCAAATCGCTTCGAGTTCAGCGGTGCGTCGTTGCCAGAAATCGTATTGACGCTGGACTTCTTCTCTTTCCGCCTCAGTTGCGCTGGCATCAACTTCGCAGCGTCGCGTCTCACCGGCGAAGTATGAACGACGCAGATGTGCGAGATGCAAGTCGGGCAGTTCACGAAACCCGAAGCCTTCGTGCCACGCGGTGCTTTCTTCGTTACAAACCGCGTACATACTACGAAGCGTGAGGATACCCCGCGCGTGCAGTTCGTTCATCGCGTGAGTTGCCAAAGTCCGCGCCAGCCCGCTCCGGCGAAAGCGCGGGTGCACCATCAACAAATCGAGAACCGCCGCGTCCGTATGGTCGGCGATGAGCGCGGCGGCAATCACTTCGCCGTCATCCGTGAGCGCGCACCGCGAAACATCAGACGGCGTACCTTGCTTGCCCGCGAAGTAGCCGGTGATTTTGTGTTGCGCTTGATGAAGTATGTCTTCCGGTCGCCAATCACAAAACTCAATTCCATCCTCGAACGTCTCGATGAAGCACGCGATCAAGGCATCCGCGTCATCCGCCGTCACAGGGCGCGACGCGATACGCTGCCGCGTCTGAAACTCATGGCGTTCGACTTTTACCTGCGCGCAAACGTGCGTCTCCATCGGTGTCAAGTGCGCGCAACCGTCCCAATATTCGTGCTTCCACCCGAAGCGCGCGGGGCTTCGCTCGAACTCTTCCAATGTCATTGGAATATGCAGACTTTGCATGAATTTAGATTTCTACTTGAACCACAAGCTAAATCTTTATCGTGTTTTGCAGCGCAGGCATCCCGTAGCGCGCCCCGCCCGTGTACACAACGAGGTTCGGCAAGACATGAGTAACGCCCGCGCCGTGAGTGTGTCCGCATAGCACGGTAAGTTTTCGCGTCGGATACTTCCGCATAACTTCCAACAGCGCATCGCCGACGGCTTTACAGGTGAAGTGCGGTAGCCAATCATCATCGGAGATTTTTCCTTGATGCCAACACGCTTCGCGGAACGGCGGGACGTGCGTGGCGAAGATGACCTGTTGATTTTCGTCAAGAGATTTCGGCAGAAGTTCACGCACACGCTCCGCCTCTGCTTCGCCCAAAGCGCGAAGGCGGGCGAAACGTCCCATCACCGGCAAGGCGGCAAGGTCGCGTATCAGATAATGGTCTTGCAATACGACGCGCGAATGAAACCCTCTGCCGAGTTGCGCGTCGCCCCAACCATCGCAACCGATGAGAGCCACAGCGTCGTTGAGCGGCACGATGCCCGCATCGGGTAAGTAGTGAAGACCTGCGTGAGCATCGGCGAGTGCCGAGATTTGTGTGCGTACTTCCGCGATGCGCCCTCCGTAGAAATCGTGATTGCCGAGTACGAAGTAGATAGGAATGTTGATGCGCGCCGCGAGCGTCTCCAAGTAGCCGACGACTGAATCGCTCTCGCCGATGTCGCCGGTGATGACGAGCGCACCACATGCGGCTTGTGAGACTGCGTGGCAAAACTCCGCGACGCGGTTGAAGCTGACGAAATCAAGGTGTATGTCGGTCGCCCATGCGAGACGCTCAATGTAATTCATCCTAAGCCTTCGCCGTCATCCCAAAACGCAAACGAACGAGCAATTCGTTCAGCCGCTCTTTACTCTGCGGCAGTTCCGGCAAATGGCTTGCTTCATACGCCGTTTCAAGTAATGCCGTATGTTTGCCGCACGGCTCATCCGGCAGACGAATCGCTTCGTGTGCGTTTTGCAGTTCGCCGCACAAGCGTTCGTATTCGCTTTTGTAAAAGGCGATGCCCGCACCGGGCAGCGTCTCTTGCTCTGCGCCCGCTTGTTTGCACCCGATAAGTTCCGTGATGTAGGACAAACTGAAAGTCCCACATCAACCAAGCATGAAAGTATCGGTGTCATTGCTCGTTGGCTGGCGGTGGTGTTCAAGATATTCTTCGACCATCTCCTCCGTAATGTTGCCCGTACTCCATGCGTCGTACCCGATGTACGCGCCCCGGATTCTTGTGCAGCAAGTAGCCCAAGTCAGTCGCGGGCATGTGTGTCGTGGTGATAGTCAAAAGCATAAATTATTCAACCGCAAGATTACTTTAATCGCGCTGCTTCGTACTTTCGCGTCAGCAACAGATGTCCGCACGCGACAATGCAACCCACGC
>JANDLT010000125.1 GCA_024330265.1 Pyrinomonadaceae bacterium MAG19_C2-C3
CCCGCAAGCCTTTGACCGGGGCTTCAGCGATTGGGAAAAGAACTCTCAAACCTTTCCGCTCGGCGCGCAGGTACACGCCGTCGGCGGCGAGAACGTAGTCGTAGAGCGAACCCGCTATCTCGGATTCGCTGTAATCAATTTCCGTCTCTTCATCGCGCCCGGCAATCAGGTAGTTGACGAAAGGTTTCATAACGTCACCCGCACCTTAAGCGACTAAACAGAGTTATCGTAGATTGTGAGAGATGGAACGGTGTGCTGAGGCGGTCAACGTCTAAGCAACATTTCAAGTGCTTGGTCGAGCGTCGGCGTCGCCCGGTACGGCATAAGGTCGTCAACTGGAAAGGGAAGGTCGGGAGCCGCTTCGAGGGCGTGCTGGCGTAGCATGAGGCGCACGTCTTCGGGGTAGCGTCGTGATTTGCCGCTGACGGACGCGGTGGTAAACGGACTTTCAAAGAATAGATCGAGAGCACGACGCATCCCTCCGTCACTCACGGCTGGCACAGGATTGCTGCCGAAACAGATATGCTCGTCGCCATAAACATTCGGAAACGGCGCATAGTAGAGTTGCGTGCCGCCCGTCACCGTTTCTTCCTTCACCGCCCACAAGTGATATTTGCCGTTGATACCGGCGAGTACGAGCGGCGGCAACCGCAGCGTCAGAGATGGTGCTATGGAGTCTTCCATCGTAGCTTTACTGAATTGCAGCGTGCGTCTTTGCACGGGTCGAATAAGGCGCACCGCCCATGCGCCCTTCGCGCTTACGCCGCAGCGCAACGTGTCAGGTTCAAGCCATCCGCTGTCAATGGCTTCCTCAGACCACGCGGCACGAATTGCTGCCGGTGACACGTACTTGACGTGCTCAATTCCGTCCTCGACGTATTGAAAGAGATACTGCTCTTGCACAAAGACGACGGCGGCGTTGGCGTTAGGAATTGGCGTCAAACAGGCGGAGTTGATTTTCGACATTGTAGTTGAGGGCGAAGTTTCTGTGTATCCTCATCGCTTCCGTCAGTGCCATTTTGCGTACCGCTTCCTTTGACAGTTTTTCAAGACGCGAATCTATACACGCCAGATTCCACAGCAGGACGGCGCGCTCGATCTTTCTTTCCTGTTCACTCGAACTGCCTTCGTTTAACCAAACATTGAGTTTATCAACTTGCGAGTGAATGACTTGTGCTACTTGGTTCTCGCTTGCCAGCCACCGCAAATTGTCGGCATTCCAGAGGGCATCCGTATAGTCGTACTCTGGATGGAAGTCGAGCAGTACATTGCCGGTGCTGTAGCAAGTGGTTTCAACGGCGAGCGGCAAGTATTTGAGCGGCGTGTCGCCGACGGCAGTTATCTCTGTGAAGAGTTCCCAATCCTGCTTGCCCTCAATCGGGTCTGGGATTTCCGGCGAGAGATTTCTGCTTTGGCAATACCACCAGAAAGTATGCCCGCCGTCGTCCCGGTTAAGTGCTAACCCTAGCTGAATCGCGTGAGAGAACTGCGATAGATCGTGGTCTTGGTAGTAGTCCCAATCGTCCGCCGGATAGAGCGGGATGAAAGACATTCGCTCTTCACAGTTCGCGTCGAACAACCAATCAAGGCAGATTGGCACGATCTGCTCATCGACGAGTTTGAAGAACTCGACTTCTCGTTCCGAATATAGTGGGCACTCGTGTGATTGCCCGAACGCCGAAGCTTTCGACCCTTGCCATTCCCGCGGGAAAAATACTTGATAAAGAGCCAAGATGTGGATTGCTTCATGCGACCGTTGCAAGAAACTCTCGGAGCCACACGGGTTGGCGTCCAGTCGCCCGACGAGCCACTCGATGCTTCCGAGAACATTGATTGATTGTGGAGTGAGCGTCGCGGACGAAAGATTCGGCGGGAAGGTTGTCAGCACCGCTTGTTGTTTGCGAATCCGCACTGCGGCGGCGGTCGCTCGTCCAAGTAGCATAACGACTTTGTTTGAACCGTTATTAGAATCCGGTTGGGATTTGTGATGAGCTAACCGCCGGAGCGCCTTTGAAACTGTCGAGTGCGGCTGTGACTTGACGCGCTTCTCTTTCACCACCGAGAACTGCTTCCTCAATCTCCCGCCGACGCAGTGCGACTCCGGCGTGCGTCATCTCTCCCGTGGCGATAGCGGTTTGTAGTTCATACGCGAGCTTTACCGCCGGGTTGAGTTCTTCAGGTGCGGCTTTCAAAACTCCCAAGACACTACCGAACCTATTGCCTTCAGCCTTGTTTTCGTGTGCATGAAACTTTGCCTGCCGTGCTTTGACCTTGCGGCGAATGAAGGCACCCGGCGTGACACTTGATTTCTCCGTCGCACCTTTTGTTCCGGCGCGTTTGACGATGGTGATGATGAGCCGATCATTTTCGGTGCGCCTCGTAATCGTGGCGTTTGTGATGTCCGGGTAGAAACCGCGCAACGCTTGGCGAATCCCCTCATCCGTTTCGGCTGTTGCCGCATCTATCGGAAGTTCTTGCCCGTCAATGACGATGATTGGTGTCTGCATCAACTTGCACTTTCCTTTCCCGTGCTTTCAGAGACCGTATTTAATTTCTCGTATGAGAATCAAAGCAATGACATCTGGTTTTGCGTCGTCCCGGCTTCTGACTCCTTTTTAGCTTGCTTCGCGTTCGGCGCAATCGTCGGTTTAGCCGTAGCCGGACTCGCGGTTTCCATGTCCCACATATCTTCATCATCTTTATTCCCGGACTCGCCAGCCGCTTCCTGTTGCTCCGGTGCGGTTCTGAAAATGTCGTCGAATGGTACGTCTTCGACTGTTGCAGCATCTGCTCCTGACGCCTTGCCTGCGGCAGCCATGTAACGTCCGGGTTTAAGCTTCGGTTGTAGATTCTTCGATTTGCTTTGCGCCGCGCTTTTCCCTCTCAGATTCTTCTTTTCCTTCTCACGACGCTGGCGTTCCGCGCGGTGTTCTTCGCGTGCCGGGAATTCCTCTCGCATCTCATCAATGAGGCGCATGATGCAACCGGGCAAGCGCATTAACTCATCGGCTGCCACGCGCTTGATAATCGGAATATCGTTGTGGGTACGGATTCCGATGTAGGCTTCTTTGTATGTTTCACCGCCGTCCGGGTTCGGCAGTAGTTGAATTGAGATACCGATGGTGCATCGTCCCCAAGTGTAAGGTTCCGCCTCAACGGGATCGGAAGCGTTCGTCGGTGCGACCGTCGCGGCAACGGTCGCCGGATGCGGTTGAACTTTCACCGCCATTGTCACGGATGATGGAACTATCGCGCCCGAAAAATCGGTAGGGACTTCAACCGGACTTGATGCGCTTGCAACTTCAGTGTCCCCGCCGTCTTCTGCAACGACTTCCCTGGAGTCAGTTTCAGCTTCCACCACTTCCGCTTCATCACTGAAGGCTTCAATGTTATCAATCTGCATCGCTTATACCTTCGTTCGCGCTAACATGAATACAAAACGATTTGACCCTTACGGCGAGTGGCGCAGAGATTAATTACTCGCTGGTTGCCGCTTCCCGTCCAAGCCCCCGCCCCGCCCGCTTGCGACTCGATATAAGGTCCATCCACGAGGATGTCTAGCTCATCAAGAACTGCCTTGATGGCAGGCTGCCGCGCGCCCCAACTCCGCAATGCTTCGTAGGTGTACCTGCTGTAACAGAGAATGTGCTGGCAGTCGCGGGCGCGAAGGGCGCGGATCAGAGCCATCAAAGCTTCGGCTTGGACGAATGGCTCGCCGCCTAAGATGCTAACCCCGTCCCGCTTAAAGGCGGGATCGAGCAACGCCTTCGCCATATGGTCGGCAGGTATGAGCGCGCCTGCATTCGGGTCGTGCAGATTGGTAACCCAACAGCCCTTGCAGGCTAAAGGACAAAACTGGAACAATACGGAACTACGCCTGCCGGGTCCTTCCGTCAGCGAGTTGTGATAGTAACCGGCGACGCGCACACTTATGCTCACCGCTATTTCTTCGGCTGGCACAACATGGGGAGGCGGCAAGATGTCGAGCGGACGCGCGCACCCCAACTCTTGCGCCGCACCGAGATGAGTGGTGATTTCCTCAAGCAAATCGGCTGATACATGGTCAGGCGATTCGAGTAGTAAGTCACCGCTCAACTCATCGACGATAAGAGTGATCTCCGGCATTGTCTTCTCCGCCTCCATAGATTCAGACTCCGGCACGTTCGCGCTCGCCGCTTAACTTTTCCCCTTACTCTGTATCTGTCGATTGGTTTGTGGACGAACGAAGAACTCGCGCGTATTCTCTTCTCTCGCCGGTTCTCCAAGTAACTCTTTGGCGATCTTCGCAACATCCGCGCACGCCGGTCCGGTTACACCTTCCACTTTCATTTCCATTTCGCCTGTCTCGGTGTTAATCGTGAATTCAATTTCTGGCATGACCCTCAACTTTCCTCTCTTCTTAAGTCTTCAGAACCGCACCTTGATCTTCGTCACCGCGCCCCGCACAGTGCGCTGCATGGTGCCGCGCAATCTCGCCGCGACCTGCCCGACAACGCGCTCGTTGTAGGCGACGCGCAAGGATCGGAGAAACTTACCGCCGAGCGCGCGGCTCTCGTCGAGTTCGTCAATCACCGGCGC
>JANDLT010000126.1 GCA_024330265.1 Pyrinomonadaceae bacterium MAG19_C2-C3
AACCTCCGACATTCGCTTTGTAAGAGCGACGTTCTAGCCGCTGAACTAACCGGCGATGATGAAAACTTTTGGCGGTCGGGAGTGGTATTGAACCCCTCTCTTCGCGGCTTCAACGCGACGCTAACCCATCTCAGCTACCCGACCGTTGTTTGAGGAAGAAGCGCGCGAACTTCTTCCTCATGGTTTATGCCGACATGATTCGCGCGTCGTCTTCCGCTTCCATGAAGAGATACTTGCGCCATTCGGGTCGGCTCTCCGCGTAGTGACAGAGCATCACGCGGTCGAGTCCGACGCGGAGTTTATGCTGTGAAGTTAAGAGCGGCATACGCGCCTGCTCCGGCGTGCGATTGCCCTTGCGGTTGTTGCACGGCACACAAGCCGCGACGAGGTTTTCCGGCATCGAGTCTCCGGCTTGTGCGCGCGGCGTTATGTGGTCGAGCGTCAGTTCGTCCGCCGCTTTTCGCTTACCGCAGTATTGACAGGTGAAGCGGTCGCGCACATAAATTCGCAGCCGCTTCGCTCCCGAAGCATGGCGACGGCGGCGCACGTTGACGTAAGCACGCAAGCGCACGACGCTCGGCACTCTGAAGGTCGCGTTCACCGAATGCAGCACGCGCTCCGCGTCATACTCTTCGACGAACACCGACTCACGAAACGCGAGACACACGCTGCGGGCGACACCGATGGTGCCGAGCGGTTCATAAGAGAAATTCAATAGCAATACGCGACCGTTGAGTATCGTTTTCATCAAGGCACCTCCTTTCGGTGAAGTTCACGGCAAACAGGCGTGAGATTTGTTTTGCTGCCGACGAACGCGAGCGAGTGGCGCGTTCGTCGGCAGGTTGTGGTTAATCGAGAAAGACGACGTGGCGCGCGCCCGGAGCTTGCGCTTCGGTATTCATCAACACTTGATGCCAAGTGTCGAGCAAGATCGTCTTGTGGTCAGGGTGACGAACGGTTCCGCGCACGAACACGGAGGCGTTGCGGCGCATCGCGCGCCAGTTCCACATGCGTGCATTAGGATTGGCGGCGATTATCTCGCTGTGCCTTCCCGGTGAAACGCCCGACGGGTGACGATTGCAGACCATCACGGTCTCGCCTCCCGTGCGGTACAGAAACTGACACCAGTGCGCCTTGCCGCCATTGCCGCGACTAATCGGTTCATTCACATTCACCATTTTCGGATTGACTACCAGTTCCGGTGACGGCAAGAAGAACCACTCGCCTTGACGGACGAAAGCTTCGTTACGCCTAAGCAACCGATGCTTCGCGCGCTTGACCTGACTGTTCACAGCCAAACGTACTTCGACGGGCTGCAAAGCCTCCATCGCATCACGCACACGCGCGATGCCGCCTCCCGGTACGGCGCAAACGAACCAGTGGCGTTCGTCATGCCCGCACAGGAATTTGTTCTTCTTGTTGTCCTCATCGCGCGTGAGAAGCAGCAAGTGCCGCGCCCGCGCGTCAACGTCAACAACGTCGTAGGTTGTGGTCGCATTCGGCTCGACACGAATGTCGAAGAACTCGCCTTTGCCATCTCGACCAATGTCAATACCGGCGGCACGTCGGAATCTACCTTCCACAAGACTGACCGCGAGGCGCGCTCCCATGCGTCCGAAGTTCTTCTGCAATAAATTGATGTCCATACATTTCTTTCTAACACCCGTCTTGCGAGTGCTTAATTTGAATGAGGTGAACTCCGGCGCGCTCGCATGAGAGCTATACTTTTCACGCTTCAGCCGAAGATGCGCCCGATGACCACGACTCGGAGCGAGACGCGGCGTGATAGATGCGAGCATTTACGTTGATTGTGGTCGGACATGACAGACCTCCGTTTCTTGGGTTGATGGTGAAGAACGGGCGGCAAGCTACGATTATTTGCCGCATGAAACTTGGAGCGCGCGGTGAGATTTGAACTCACGATGCCGGATTTGCAATCCGGTGCCTTGAACCGCTTGGCGACGCGCGCACAAAAAAGAACGGGAGAAGAGATTTGAACTCTCAAGTCGAGTTTGGAAGACCCGCATGTTGCCAGCTACATCACTCCCGCGTGGTTGAAGTGAAACTCCCGACAGGACTCGAACCCGCAACCACGACGTTCGAAGCGTCGCGCTCTTCCAGTTGAGCTACAGGAGCATGATTGTTGAATGAAAGTGGAGCATCGTATCGGATTTGAACCGATGTTTCCAGCATGGCAAGCCAGCGTCTTCAACCGGGCTAGACGAACGATGCGTTTTGGTCGAGTGGTGAGACTCAAACATCAAAAATTTATCGGGATAGAGGGACTTGAACCCCCATTACCTCCGCCCCAAACGGAGTGACTTGCCAATTAGCCAATATCCCGAATGCGGTACGAGCTACAGCGCAAGTACGTTCTGCGCCGATGGCAATTAGCGCAAACGACATCACACTTGGCGATTTCTTTAAGAATTACATTCCAGCTGGCTTTTGCGGTTATCAGTGCGGAGATGGTTTTTGTCTTAATGTGCCGCACATGGTCAAACTCTAAAACAACGGGATCATCCTCTGAGCAGTCCGCGCAGGATTGATTCGATAAGTAACCGAGAAGCATATTTCTCAACTCGATACGTACTGCCACATCACGGCGACGGGCTTTATCTTTGTAGTATTGCTTATACCGCTCATAATGCTTTTTGCTACCAGTGTCAGTACAAAACTTACAAATCTGATGACGCTTACCCAATGCTTTATTCCGAAAGGCAAACTCATTTTCGTCGCGTGCGGTTTTGCATTTAGTACAGGTTTTCATTGGCTTCTCCTACTAAATGCACATTATCACTCTTTGCCTAGAAGTTTATGCATATTTCCCAAGGCGAGTGCCTGAAGCCGCTAGGCTACACTCCGGTGTGGTGCGTCAGGTGAGAGTCGAACTCACAAGCACTCGCTTAAGAGGCGAGTGCTTTAACCGATTTAGCTACTGACGCATGAACGAATTGGCGGGACCGACGAGACTCGAACTCGCATACTCTTGATCGACAATCAAGTGCTGAACCTTTCAGCTACGATCCCTTGTTGAAAGACGGCTGAGGCGAAAGGGTTTGAACCTGCGATCTCCCGGCTGAGAACCGGGCAGTTTGAACATCTTGCCTAACTTCTCGAAAAGATAAGGTTGACTGGCGGGAATCGAACCCGTCGTCTCCGCGTTCACAGCGCGGTGCTTTAGCCGTTAAGCGACAGCCAACATAAAAACGGGCGACAAGGAATGAGCATGACTCGGTGCATTGTTCAGATGTAGTCACGCATCGGCATTCGCCCGAAAGTCTAAACAGGGATGACGAGACTCGAACTCGCAAATCAACTGATTGAAAATCAGTCCGCTTTCCATTTCGCGTTCATCCCCAAAGATTAGTGCCGGAGAAGGGACTCGAACCCTTACGACCGAAGTCCGCCGCTTTTAAGACGGCTGTGTCTGCCAGTTCCAACCACTCCGGCTGAAGTTTTGTATATGCGGAAGACAGGAATCGAACCTGCACGCCCCGAAAGGCACGAGATTTTGAGTCTCGCGTGTTTACCAGTTACAACCACTTCCGCAATGTCCGACTTTGAAAAACTTGGTGCTGTCGGAAGGACTCGAACCTTCAACCTCACGGCTCTCGACCGTGCGCGTCTGCCAAAGTTGCGCCACGACAGCTTTGAAACTCGATACCGACGGAGGGACTCGAACCCACACTTTCTAGTTCCTAAGACTGGTGCCTCCTGCCATTGGGCTACGTCGGCATGAAAGATATATGAACCCGGCACGATTTGAACGTGCGACCTCGACCTTCGCAGGGTCGCGCTCTAATTCCGCTGAGCTACGGGTTCTCGGAATTGGCGGAAGCGGTGAGACTCGAACTCACAAAGGTTTTCACCCGCTGCCGCGAGCTGTGCAGTGCTATACCAAATTAGGCGACGCTTCCAGTTTTGAAGATTGGCGGAGGGTGAGGGACTCGCGCCTCTCAAGCGTGCCAGCACGCGACGGTTTTCAAGACCGCGCCCTTACCGATTAGGGTTAACCCTCCAAAGGTTGTTGGCAGGAGCGGCAGGACTCGAACCCGCACGATCTGATTTGGAATCAGTCAGGCTACCTTTACCTCACACTCCCATGTAATTGTTGATGATGCACGCGGTAGGACTCGAACCTACGATTGCTCCGAAGAACTTCTGATTTACAGTCAGACGCCTTAGCCGCTCAGCCACACGTGCAGAATTTGGTATAGTAAAAACTAAGAGGGCAGCATGGACGCGCGTCCAGCTTGTTCGGTGTTTAGACACACCTACGGCTCGACACTTCCACCAAGACACTTGCAGCTTACAGGTCTCGCCAAAGTCCAAAGCGAGCCGCAAGCGTCTTTTACGAAGGCATCCACTGCCCTCTTAGCTTTTACCGATTACCTTTTCACTTACAAG
>JANDLT010000127.1 GCA_024330265.1 Pyrinomonadaceae bacterium MAG19_C2-C3
TGTGGCACAACGCTCTGATTTCATTAGGCTTTGTAATCTTTTGTCCTGTACTTAGAGCGCACCGTCAGAACCTTGACGCACATCGCGGATTCGCTGTCCGCGGTCAGTCAACAGATGTTCTTCGCCAATAACGCGATTGTCTTTGATCACGAGCCGCACGAGTCGTTCTTCTCTTAAAGCGCCGATAAACAGACTTCCGCGCCAAGCGGGAAAAGCGTTGCCCGTGTAAAACTGCGCGCCCGAAGGAGCAATCACTGGGTCCCAATAATAAACCGGCTGCTCGTAACCCTCCCGCGTAGTGACGGCACCTGGAATCGGTTCGCCCGAATATTCTTCGCCGTAAGTCGCAACTGCCCAACCGTAATTTTTACCCTTCTCAATCAGATTCAGCTCGTCGCCGCCTTTTGCTCCGTGTTCCACCGTCCACAGTCGCCCTTGCTCGTCGAATGCCGCCGACTGGATGTTGCGATGTCCGAGAGTCCATATTTCGGGCATCGCGCCGGATTGCTTGGCGAAAGGATTATCGGTTGGTACGGAACCGTCCGGGTTGATGCGAATGATTTTGCCCAAGTGATTGTCTAACTGCTGCACCTTCGGGCGATTCGGTCTGTCGAAGCGATCACCGAGCGTGATGTAAAGCATGTTGTCCGGTCCGAAAGCGAGTCTTGCGCCGAAATGCAATCCATTGTTGTAAGTCAGCATGGCTCGGAAAATGATGCGAACCTGTTCGAGATTTCTGCGGTCTTCGGTTAAAACGCCCCGGGCAACGCTTGTTCCGCTCCCGCCTTCGCGCTGTTCGGAAAAACTCCAGAAGATGGTGCGGTCACGGTCAAAATTCGGGCTTAAAGCAACGTCGAGAAGTCCGCCTTGTCCGCGCGCAGCAATCGGCGGCAAACCGCCTTGCCCGCTCGCGGACGACACACCGCCCGCGCCAACTGGCAGCAAGCCGCCAATCGGCGGACCGACTTTGCCTTGAGCCGAAACGATGCGGAGAGTTCCCGCTTTCTCGGTAATCAAAAAATCGCCGTCCGGCAGCGGTTCGACCGCCCAGGGCTTGTCCAAGCCTCTCGCCACTACCGTCACGTCGAGAGCCACGCCGGACTTCACCGCGCACGCGCGAGTTTGTCCGGGAAAAGCCGGTTTTTGTTCTGGCGCGTTGGCTGTTCTGGTTTCGAGCGGCGCGCACGACGAAACTGAAGCCGGCGAAACGGCAGTTGAAGCGGAAGTTTTAGCCGCCTCGCGCGGCTGTTGCGCGCAAGCCACGCTGGCAACTATCAGTAAAACGGTCATAACAAATGCGATCTGATTTTTCCATGGATTTATCATGCTTATAAGTATCCCCTGATGTCTGGACACATTCATAAATTGGCTTCCAAGTTGAGCCTATTGCCATGATTGAGCAACTGCCACAGGCTTTCGTCGCGCGTGAGCAGCCTGACGACCGCGCACACCATGCTCAACTCAGAGCGTGGCTGGCGGCGCGAACGCACGCGCCGCAGCCAGTCGTCGCACCGCGCCCGCACCCCGACGGTGACTCCCATACTTATCGGCGCACCTGCCGGAAAAAGGCGCGTCCATCGAAGCGCATACATCGTCCAACACTGAAGAGCCTCTGCCGCTCGCCTGTAAGCGACCTCGCCCGTACCAAGTTGCACTTGATAGTGATTGATCGGGTAGCCGCGCGGCGCACCTTCCCGTCCATTCCGGGTCGCGCCGACCTCGCAGTACGAGAAAGGCAAGGATTGTTGATCGGCGAGGAAGTGCCGGATGCGTTTCTCAGATGGTTTGGTGAGTCGCAGCATTAACGAATGAAAGCCTTGCGCTGACTCCATGCAAGCCGCAAACACGATGGAGGTTAGAGGGGCTTAACTCCAAAGGTGTAAAACGACACTGCTAGCAGCGTCCCTTCCGCTTAACGAAAATGTTTGCCGCCTTTCAAGACGACTTTCTCCATGCGTTGCTTGCGCTTGAGATCAATCAAATCTATCCCGTCTCACGGGGCAACATTACATGGAAGATTGCGCCCCGCGCGCCGTTTCGCAAGGTGAGCGTGCCGCCGTGTTGTGCGACGATCTTGTAAGCGATAGAGAGTCCGAGTCCGACGCCCTTTTCCTTTGTCGTAAAGAACGGGTCGAAGACACGCGCCTGCATCGCCGGTTCAACGCCGCCACCCGTGTCTTCCACTTCGACGACGATGGTCGATTCCGATGTGAGCGTGCGTAAGGCAATCTCTCCGCTGCGTGCGTTCGCTTGCAGGGCGTTAAGCACTAGGTTCAACAACACCTGTTTTATTTGCTCGGAGTCGATGAGTACCCGTGGCAGCGGAGAGTCGAGTTCCGTATGAATGGCTGTGTCCTGTGCGGCGGCTTGTTGTGAAAGAAGCGTTGCGACAGCGCGCACGACCTCGTTCATATCGGCGGGCGCGACCGCCGGTTTTACAGGACGCGCGAATCGCAGGAATTCGCCGACGAGTTTATCAAGGCGATCAACCTCTCGTTTGGCAATACCGGCGAACTCCCGCCGCGAGTCATCCGCAGGCACGGCATCCTCCATAATTTCCACCGCGCCTTTTATCGCTCCGAGAGGATTGCGTACTTCGTGGACGACACCCGCCGCAAGTTCGCCGAGCGAAGTCAGGCGGTCGGCTTGCAATAATTGCTCGAAGGTCGAGCGCAGTTCGCCGTAAGCATTTTGGAGTTCTTCTGCCGTGTGTTCTAAGCGTGCGCGCGCCCGTCTGCTGCGGTCGCCGAGCGCGCCGGTGGTGATACCGACTAGGTTAAAAATTATGATCTCCGCATATTGGTTAAGGGCGTAATTTGGGTTGTGATGTTGCCAGTGACCGAAGATGTGCGGAAGATAAGCGAGCGTCACGAACACTGACGCGCCGAGTCCGCCGCGCAAGCCGAAGAGGACGGCGGCGGCTAAAATCGGGACATAGTAGAGTCGTTGATAGATTTCGTGGAGCGTGAGCGATGAGAGCGGCGTAGCGAAGTGGAGTGCCGTAATGAAGACGATACTGACGCCGATAATTCCTATTTGTAGGCGAGCGAATCGCAATCTCTTATACTCACCTTTCCCCATCATGCATGTCATTCGCAGAGGCAAGTTCGTACTTCTGCATCCGGTAGATGAGCGCGCTACGGGTCACGTCTAAGTAGCGGGCAGTGCGCGTCTGGTTGCCATCATGCATCTCTAACGCGAGGCGGATGATCTCGCGCTCAACGGCTTCGATAGACAATCCATCCGCAGGCATATCTAGCAGTACGTTAGCGGCGTGGGCGGGCGTTTCCCGGACGTTCTCCGGCAAGTCTTCGAGCGTCAAGGTTTCAGTTTTCGCCAGCACGACCATGCGCTCGATCAGATTCTCCAGTTCCCGCACGTTACCCGGAAACGGGTATGCCGAGAGTCGCGCGAAAACCTCCGGCGCGATCTTCATGTCGCCGCACTCGTGACGCTCACAAGCGCGTTTCAGAAAATGTTCGGCGAGTAAAGGTATGTCTTCACGACGCTCACGCAGGGCGGGAAGTTCGACGGGAACGACCGCCAGACGGAAGTACAAATCTTCGCGGAACGAAGCGTCTTCGATCATCGTTCGCAAGTTGCGATTCGTCGCGGCGACGATCCTCACATCAACTTTGCGTGCGATGCTTTCGCCCAAGCGCGTGATTTCGCCTTGCTGCAACACGCGCAGCAATTTCGCTTGCAAGGGCAACGGCATCGCGCTCACTTCGTCGAGAAAGAGCGTCCCCGTGTGCGCTTCCTCGAAGTGTCCGCGCGAATCTTGAATCGCACCCGTGAACGCGCCGCGCTTATAACCGAAGAGTTCCGACTCGATTAGATTTTCGGGTATCGCCGCGCAGTTGACGGCGACGAACGGTTTGCCCTGACGCGCGCCGCCGACGTGAATCGCTTTGGCGATAAGTTCCTTTCCCGTGCCTGATTCGCCGGTGATAAGCACGGTCGCATCCACACTCGCAACGCGCCCTACACGGTCGAGAACCTCACGCATCCTTGGCGAATCCCCGACGATGCCTTCAATGCGGAAGCGTTCATGGATGAGGCGACGCAAGCGTCGGTTTTCGGCGAGCGTACTTCCGTAGGTCAGAGCCTTGCGGACGGTGAGCAGAATCTGTTCGTGGTTAAACGGTTTGGTGATGAAGTCGAACGCACCGGCGCGCATTGCCTCAACCGCCGTTTCCATGTCGCCGTAAGCGGTGATGACTATAACCGGAACTTCACTTCTGATCGCTCCGGCGCGTTGCAGCAGTTCCAAGCCTGTGAGTCCGGGCATACGTAAATCGGTAACGAGACAGTCAACAGGTCGCGCCATGAAAAAGTCGAGTGCTGTCAAACCGTTTTCCGCCGTAAGGACTTCATAGCCCGCTTCGCGTAAGC
>JANDLT010000128.1 GCA_024330265.1 Pyrinomonadaceae bacterium MAG19_C2-C3
ACCCGTTAGACCTTGATGGCTTGGTCACTGCCTAAAAGAGTCGAACATTAGGTACAAATAACTTATGCTCCGGGAAGCGTCGGAGTGTCGGCTTCCTCGGTGTCGATTTCAGCGTGCGACTCGTCTGCTTGTGCCGCTTTCGCCCGGTTCGCAGCTTCGAGTTCGGCGAAGTATTTATCGGGCGCAAAGTACAAGCGCGCCGGGTGCGGCATGTCTTGCCACGTCCCTTTTCGATTGTCCAAGTTGCGAGCGATGCGCTCTTTCAACACAAGATTGGGTTTGAGTTTCGGCATTACGTTTGTACCTTTCTCGCCGTCAGTTGACGGTCGTTTGTGGGTTTGTTGATGACGACGAATGCGCGTCGCCATCAAGAGGCGCGACACCGCTCGCCAAGTCTGCCGCCGTCAGGTTCTCGACTGCATAGCGGAAGGCTTGCGAGTCGTCAGGGTCGGCGGCAATCGCAGAGAGTTCCTGCAATGCGGCACTCAGTTTGCACTCTCTGATGAACTGCTCACGGGTGAGTTTCATCTCCGGCATATAGCGGCTAAAGTATCCGGTGGTGTCGTTCATGGTGATTCCTTCCCTATTCGCTTGAGGTGTAATTCGTGTTAGTGAGTAAATGGCTTTATTGTGATTGATTACCGAGCGTGATTGGTGAGCATCAGCAAGCCGATGAGTGCGCCGACGACCAGAGCAATCACCAGCATGATGAGGCGCGTGCTGCGGCGTCGCCTGCGCTGGAGTTGCTGCTCGACTCGGTGTAAGCAGTTGAGGGTGAAGCCGTCCTCCTCCACGGTGTTATCGGATGCGTACCTGATCGTTACTTCCGGTGGTTGATAACTCGCGCGCATCACCACGACAATGATGCCGATGGGAAAGAACACGATGAGCCACAGCAGGATTTCCAGTCCCGGGTACGGCTCAGGCGGGGCTGAAAGCCGGACGGTGTAGCCAGTATCGGATAACACCGTATAGCCCGCCGCACGGTAGGGTGCAAGGGTTCGCTCTAACGCACGCCGCGCTCGCGTGTCGTCAAGAGTTCGAGTTTGATACTGTAGCGAAATTGCTGGGGCAGTCTGACCAGACATCTTTGACAACCCTATTTGTGGAGTGAGCCGTTGCATCGAATTGTAGGAGAACGCGGGTAGTGCGTGTTGGCGAGATGTGTATTCGCATCATCTTGCCGACTGATACAAACCAGCGCACTATACCTACAAATAGAGGTAAGAGCAATGCCCAAATAATCAATGTCTGCGCTTCATCAGGAGGACAATCCTGATGGGACGATCACGCCGCCCGGCACCGATACACCTTGTTGCTAAATTACGCCAGATTCGACTTTCACTTAATCTAACCCAAGAGCAAATGTTTTTGCGTTTGGGAGATACCGGAACTTCTCTTTATGTTGGGTACATTGGTTTGTACGAGATGGGAACGCGCGAGCCGCCATTACAGGTTTTGCTTCAATATGCCCGCATAGCAGGTGTGTACGTTGATGTTTTGATTGATGACGAACTTGAGTTACCCGCTCGCTTGCCGAGTACCCCGAAGCATGAAGGCGTTAAACGGACGAAGACTGCGCGAACTACCGTCAAAGGTGTGAAAAGCAGTTCATGAAACCGAGTGCTATATCTTTGCCTATTCTGACAGTTTGAGAGCCGTGTTAGAGACAGTTGAACCAGAGTTCACAACACAGCCACCATCCGACGAATCTAGGGTTTGCTTTGAAATTTAAGAGCAACACGCGCCGAGAAGGAGCGGTGTGGAGAAGACATTCACAGCATAGTCGTAAGTTCTCCCCTGCAAGCTAAATTCGCAGGTGCAGGATGCCGTCCGCTTCCCTTCTCGCATTCGGCTGCATCGGTTGTGTCCGTCGCTTTTATTATTAGCGAAATAGACGCCAAACTTGGTGAAACAAATGAGTTGATAAACTTCGCGCTTTGTTGAATGTCCCCACAAGACTTGTGGCTGCCCATGACTGGAAATGTGGTCGTGGTTCCTGCTCCGTGATTTGCTTCCGACAATCGAGAATATGCCGCGTAACGAACTTACAAGTAAAACCAATTCGTGCGTGTTGACGTAAATTACCCTGCGCGGTAACGTATGCCGCATGAACAAGGAAGAAACATTGCTTTCAACAATGCAAGCTGCGAAACGTCTTGGATTAAGCGTGCGAGGCGTGCAAAAAATGATTGAAGAAGGACGATTGAAAGCTCTGAAGATTGGACGCGATTACGTCATCTCGCCGGACGCCCTCGACGGCATCACGCGCCAACCGGCGGGCAGACCACCCAAAGCTAAACCGGAAAATTTACTGCCCACTAACGGCACGACAACACGCACGATAACCGATGCAGCAAAGAAGGACGGAAAGAAGTGAGTGACAAAAACGCCAAGCAGCCTCCACCGCTATCAACACGAATGATTGAAGATGAGCGGCGCGAGCGACAGAAGAAGCGCGACCGCGAACGGGGATTCATCACCATTGATGCCAGCAAGAAGACGAAGTATGCGGAGACGAAAGATAAAGCCAAATGAGCGTCACGGAAATACTCGAAGCACTCCCCGCCCTCTCGCCCGACGAGCGGGCACAGGTCAAAGCGTTGATTGACTCTCTACCGGACGCGCCCGCGCCCACGTACAACACGCACGAAAGCGAACGGGCGTGGATTGAACAGCACCGCGCCGAGTACCTAAATCAGTGGGTCGCGCTCGACGGCGACCGTCTGCTCGCGCACGGCACAGACGCGCGTGAAGTATATCTTGTGGCACGAGCGACGAGCGACGCGGTTCCCTACATCGAGCGCGTCAAGCCGAGCGACAGATTACCGTTCGGAGGATGGTAACGCCCGTGCCGCATGAACTCAGATTCGACGAAGTCCACGATTACAGCACCGCCGAAGCACGCGACGGCATCACCGTTCCGGTCACTCTGAGTACGGGACAAAGCAAGGTGTATTTGACGGCGAGCGTTGATACGGGTGCGAGTTTCTGCATCTTCGAGCGTGGTTACGGCGAGTTGTTAGGGTTAGACATCGAAGCCGGACAGATGGAAACGCTCGGCACGGCGACGGGAACATTCAAGGCTTACGGTCACGCGCTAACACTTCTGACGCTGGGATTTTCGTTCGACGTGATGATTTACTTTGCGGAACACGAGGACTTTGGGCGCAACGTGCTTGGACGACGCGGCTGGCTCGATCAGGTACGGCTCGGAGTGATTGAGTATGACACCAAACTGTACTTGAGCAGATACAACGACCCTGAATCGTGAAGTGTGCATTACCGCGAAGTATCAAACAACTACATTGATGATCGAATCCGTGGAGCTGCTACGGACATCGGGAGACGATCTTCATGGGTAGAGCAAAGTTCCAAAGCAGCAACAAGCAATCAGCGAAAACAGTTTCATCACCGATAAAATCACATAGCCAACTACGGCGCACCGCTCGAAAAGTTATTGCTAAGGTAGAATTTGAGTTTTACGAAGATGCAGCATGAAAACTATCGCAATCGCCAACCAAAAAGGCGGCGTTGGAAAAACCACGACAGCCGTTAACCTCGGTGCTGGATTAGCAATTGAAGGCTACCGCGTGTTGCTTATTGACCTTGACAGTCAATGCAACTTAACGCGCACGTTCATCGCGCCGGAGATGATAACCAACACACTCGTCAGCGTGTTGATAGACGACAAAGGTGAGCGACTTCCCTTCTCTGCTGCTATCTATGAAACTCACATCCAGAACCTTGACCTCGCCGCCTCTCACATCCGGCTTGCTCGATTAGAAAAAAGCGGACAATTCGACGACCTGTTCCGGCTCAAAGACGCACTCGCACCGCTCGAAACGGAATACGATTTCGTTCTCATAGATTGTCCGCCAAGTCTTGGTGTTATTGTCACGCAAGCCCTTCTCGCATCTGATTCAGTTCTCATCCCGCTGGCGGCGGAGTACTACGCTTTTGAAGGCACACAGGATTTGGAGGAAACAATCAAGAGCATTAGGCGGTCGAACTAGGGCTAACGCATCTTAATTTTTCAGGTGAAAGAAGTTATGGCATTTTCTCT
>JANDLT010000129.1 GCA_024330265.1 Pyrinomonadaceae bacterium MAG19_C2-C3
GCCGGAAATTCCACTGCGTCTTCAACGACAAGCGACAACCGTGCGCCGCAATTTCGCGGAGCAGTTGAAACAAGCGGTGCGGCTGCTTCTGTGGGACGTGCGGCAGATGTAGAGCGCACAACCTTCGCTTTACCACCATTAGGGACGATGTTGCCTGTTCGCACGCTCGGCACGATCTACACGTTGCGAACCGATTCCTATGTACGAATGCAGTTGACACGCGACGTGGGCGGCAGCGGTTGGTCGCTAAAGCGCGGCACGCAACTTTACGGGACATTACGCGGCTCGGAGTTTGAAGCAGGGCGCGCTTACATTGCGCTCATCGGCTTAGTTGACCCTGATACAAACCGCTTGATACGTCTGCAAGGAAATCTCTTGGGCAGCGATGGCACGGACGGACTTAAAGGCAAGAAACACAATCTTAACTCCGGTTGGAGTCGCGCATTGAAGATTGCCGGTGCAGGTGTCGTTGACGCGCTAGGCGGCGTAGCGGGGACTCTCGGACGGCGTCCCGTGTATGTCGGCGACATCTACGGCTACGGAGCACCGCGAGCTTATTCGCCGCTCTTGCAGGAGTTGAACGGCATCGCCTATCGCAATGGTCGCGGCGGTTTCGTCGAAGTTCCGGCGGGTACAACCGGCTACCTGTTGGTGATGACCAGCCCGCGCGAGATGCAAGGCGTTGATGCCGATGTCAATCAACCGATAGATGACGCGAATCAGTCGAGCATTCAAAATGTGCGCCGTTCAAACGAACGTCTATCGGAAGACGAACTCGCGGAACTGCTAACGAACGGAGACGCTGAAGACGTGCGTCAGGCTTTGCCGCGCATGACGCCGGAGATGCGCCGCATTGCTGGAGCCGTTCTGAAACAGATGCGTTAGCTCGTGAGGAGGAAGTGCCAAATGATTTCACCACCCAAACCGAACCAGCCGCAAACGAATCCGCGTGACGTGTTGCATGAAGAAGGCGCGCGAGGACTTGCCGAACGACTGACAGGGGCGCGCTACCGTATCAAAGAAGACCTATTAAGCGACTATGTGCAAGTTCTTCGTAGCGGCAAAATCTGGATGATTGAGGGCGAACCCGGAGCGGGAAAGTCGGCGGTCGCTCTTGCCACACAAGCCGCTTTCAACATGACGATGTTTCCCGTGCAGGGCATGAGTGAGTTGACGTTAGGCGACTTGCTTTACGAGTGGAATAGAGAAGCGCAAAACCAATCGGTAATTCAATCGGTTTCGTCCGGTGTAAAGACCCTCGAAGAAGCGCAGCGCGAACAGTACACGATGCGCTTCCTCAAACTCGGTCGCGCGCTCGGCGCATTTCATTTCGCTGGCACGACGGGACAAGTCCCGCTTTTCTTCTTCGACGAAGTTGATAAGCTGCCGGAATATCTACAAGACATGCTGTTGGGACTCCTTGAGTGCGGCTACAGTTATGTGCCTGACTTCAATCAACCGATTGGCATCTACGATAGCGAAACCGGATACGCTAATCGCGCGCTCTTTCCGCTCTGCATATTCACGTCCAACAATTTGCGCTTCAAACTTTCGCCGCCCTTCCGCTCGCGCTGTTTCTACTCGTGGCTTGAGCGTCCCACGCCAGAGGAAGAGGTCGCTATTCTGCACGCGCGTGTACCGGAAGCCTCACCTAGCCAAGTCAGATGTATCGCCAAAATCAACGGGACAATTAACGCTATTCCCGGCGTGCAGAACAAACCCGGCTTGCGCGAATTGATTGATCTGCTGCAAGCGTTCGTGCGGGATGAGGTTCAACTCATCAGCGAAGAAACCCTTGCACGTTACATCGGCTATCTCGCCAAACAGCAAAGCCAAATAAAAAGTTTGCGTCTTGCTCTCGCTCGTGTCGTAGGCGAAATCTATCAGAGAGACGACCAACTCGATCTGTGGATAGCGCAAGCCTTTGGGCGCGAACGCTTGATGTTGGAGGCGGCATGACGCGGAAAATAAATTCTGCTCGCGGAAGTTCACATCGGAGATTGCTTTCCGCTTCGCCGATGTTCGTCGTCGGTTTCGTTGCCGCGAGCGTGACGCTGTTACTGCTTTTCGGCGGGACACTCAAAAGATTCTTCGCCGAACGGTTAGAGCCGCGCATTTCGTTCCACGAAAGAAGCGCGCAAGCAGGACATGACGCGCGAAGCCGGAAAGCAACATCTGCAACTCAGAACATCTTTGATGGCGAGGTCTATCGCACGGAAGGACGCTTGCGCGAAGCGTGCGCGTTGGGCGTCGCCGCGTCAATCAGCGGGGTTGCCGGAATAGCCGAAAAACGCCAGGCGCGTTCGGTTGATGAATTGATGGAAACAATCGTCAAGCGCGGACTGCTCCCGCCCGGTATCACATACCGACCTGCCGAACGCTCGTTCGTTTCTGACCACAGCACGATCCACCTGCGCTTTCGCCTCGAACCGTTCGCCGTTGAAGTCGTGTCGTTAGGGCGTAAGCGGCTTGACGGTCCCGCTTTGCTACTTCGTGTGCCGGAAGGGGATAACGATTCAAATGACGGACGATTGCGCTACTTCTATTCGATGAGTGTTAAAGACATCAAAGTGCCGGAACCGTTCGCCATAGCATCGGCGATTGGGTCTTACGGATGGCGGCAGGACTCAATTCGTGCCGAACTTCCTGCCGAAGCCAACGCCCAACAACTCGCGGCATGGGCGAGTCGGCAATTACCCAGATGAGTTTCATCAACCGCATCCAAATCTATGATGCCGAGCGAGGATTACCGCGCCGTGCCGATGAGCCGTATCTGCCCGCGTATCATGCGTTCATTAGGTGTATGCAGGATGTCGGGCAGATAGTCCTACTGCTCACCTTCGGTGCGCTCGCCGCTCTGTTTCTCTGGTTCGCCGCTTCTTATTTCGGCGTCGGCTTTTACGCGCGAATCATCTACGTCGCACTGATATTAGTCGTTGTGCTGGTCGCGCTCGGTGAAGCCGCGCAGGTCGCGCTCCCTTATCAACAGTTCAATCAATTACTCACCTATGGCTCCGCACATTGGGCATCGCCGCTCTACTTGCAAGGCGCGAATTTCGCTCGACCGGCAACAGAACTTTTGGTGCAAGGCGAGTTGCCGTTAGGACGGCTTCCGCGTCCACTTCGTCGCCCTTTTAGCTTCCTGCTCACGCCTGATACTGCACTCGGCTCGCTCGTTTTCTTCGGTCCGCCGCGTTCCGGTAAATCGGTGCTGTTGATGAGCTACCTACGTTCGCTCGCGGCGGGCGGATGGTCAGCGGTCATTATTGACCCGAAAGGCGAATTGTTTGAATACTGCGCTCGCTTCTTCCACCGCGTCTATCGTCTCGACTTTCAGAACCCTGAGCACTCAGACCGATGGAACTTTATTCTTCAGTGCAAGGGCAATAAAGAGTACGCGCATATGATGGCTTCCATCATGCTCGGACTTGAAGGCACGAAGTACAGCGGCACAGACCCGTTCTGGCAGGAAGCGGAACTCGCGCTACTCACGGCGATACTGCTGTACGTCCCGACAATCGTTGACCATCCGACACCCGCAATGATTCACGAGTTCATCGCGCTACGTTCATTTGAACAACTCTGTCAGGAACTCGGTGGCTGTGATATTTACGAAGTCGGTGTGCAATGGGGAACCTTTACGAAAGCACCTGAGCAGACGCGCGGCAGCGTCTTCACAGGTCTTGCCGCGAAGATAAACCCGTTCACGATTGACGCGGCGAAAGCCGTGACTGCCTCCATCATCATCCGCGAATGGAAGCGCGGCGCACGCTACATTGACTTCGAGGATTTACGTCAACCGAGTACAGCTATCTTCGTCGTCATCCCGGAAGG
>JANDLT010000130.1 GCA_024330265.1 Pyrinomonadaceae bacterium MAG19_C2-C3
AACGCCGCGAGGTCAGTGGCTTGTTTGACTCTTTCGATCTCGGCTTTATCTATCAGCATTTGGTCTCCTCTGCGGTTTTGACGAAAAACGGCGATTCCTTAAAAACCTGTCAAGTAAAAAATGCGTTTGCCAACTCTGACGCGGGATGATAGTTATATCCCGCAAGAAAGGCAAGCGCAAAATGATTGACCAAGACCACCTTTATAATGACGGTGTGATGACTGGCAGACCACCGTTAAAAGACGCCCCACTGTTTGGGCAACGGCTCGCCGCCTTGCGGCGCAGCAAAGGACTCTCGCAACGCGCGCTCGCGGAAAAGATGGAGACGACGCGCGAAGTGATTGACTACTACGAACGGCGCGCTGAAAATCCGACGCTTGATTTCATCGAGCGCGCGGCACAGGCGTTGGAAGTCTCGGTCGCGGAGTTGTTGGGCAGTCAACCGCACGGCACGCGCGCCAAGCCCGGACCCACTTCACAACTGCAACGGCGCATCGAACAAGTAAAACTCCTGCCGCGCAAAGAGCAGGAGTTCGTCATCAAGTTCTTGGATACGGTTTTAGAACGCGCGCCGAAGGCGTGAGCGGCAAGGAAGGTGAGACGATGAAGTTTGAATGTCCCTACGGTTGGAAGTACGAAGGCAAGATCGGCGACCATCTCACGTTCGAGTCGGCGACCGTTCACATCTGCGACGGCATCTGCGATTCGTGCGACCTGTGCGGCATCGAGCGGTGCGAGTTCTACGACACCTCACGCGAAGCGACCCGCCGCTTTCTTCGCGCCCAAGCCCAAGAACATACGCTCGAACATCTCTTAGCTCCGATTAACTAAACAAGCCGCGCCAGCACGCAACCAGCGCCAGCCCCGCGAGCGGGGGGCGTTCGCAAGCGAAGCTGCCGAAGCGCGATGCGAGGAACGAGCGTGCGCGAGGCGGCGTAGCGTAGCGAGGCGCAAGGGGGGAGAAGGTAATAGAAGTGTGGCGGACGATAACGAACATTATGTTGTCGTGGCGGCAAAGAACGCCGCCACCGCTCCGCGATGCGCTCCGCTCTCCAACATAATGCGCGTTATCGCTGCCGACTCGCCGAATTGGTTTTCTTACATGCGAAGGCGAGTCGGTGAGAGTTAAGCGTCTTGCCAGCCGCCGTTGTATTGCTCGTACTTTTCAGCCACTTTTACCAAGTGGCTTCTTTCAGGTTCTTGCCACAACGGATCATCGCCGAACCGTAGGAACATCTTTCTAGCAGTTGGAATGCTAGAGCCAATTGCCTTTGTCACGAAGTCACCTTGACCTGCGACGATGAAGTAATCATCTGACGTACATAGAACGGCGAATGACCTATCTTCAGGGATCAAGACGTAGTTAAGCCCCGCGCACTTCCAGCTAAAATCAAGAAGCCCCTCCTGCGTCATCGGCACTCGGTAGCACATCTCTGTGGGCAGTAGCGGCTCTGTTGCGACAGCAAGGCATTCGTAGCAACCCACCTCTGCGGCGGCTTTGGACAACCATTCGGCTTCTCTCTCATGGAAGTGAGAAGCACTTTCAACCGGCACAGCAGCCCACCTATGTTGGTCTATCCACTCCGATCTCAGATGGTGTGGCTTCTCAACGACATCTTCGATCAGTGACATGGCGTGCTCAACTTGCGCTTGGTCTATCACGGGTTCGATGGTGTTACGGTTAGTCATAGCGCACCTTGATAGGTCTTCCTCCCCCTCGTGGTGGCTGCACCTCTAGCGTCGGTTTTCCCCCCGAACTGCTAGGGCGAACAATGACTTTTGTTCCGTCACCCAACTCTGCTGTCCTGATTCCTCCGGGTCGTGACTGTACTTTAGCTCCTTGAGTTAAGGAGTCGAAGTCCCTGTTAGCTTGATTGACGCCGCCCGGCTTGGAGAACTGCCTAGAACTTGATGCTTTGCCTTTGGCTGCGTTTCTCAGGATGTCCCGTAGCTTCGTCCTTGCGGTTGCTACTCCACCCACGCCAAGCGTTGTTGCCGCTCCGCCCGGACCTAAGACGTAAGCCGCTGCGCCTCCCGTCGCTCCGAGCACCGCGCCTGTTCCGGCAATCGCTAACGCGGCTCTGCCCGCTGCCGGTGCTTGGTCAACCAGTCCGACACTGTTGCGATTACCGAAAACCACGCCGTTTTGAAAATCTGACCAGTCATCGAAGCTGATGCGTTGATAAGTCCCAGTGACGTTCCCTTCTTCGTCATATATCTTGCCGTTCTTCCTGACGATCTCCGGGTGGTTCTTCCGGTTGAAGAGCGTGTCTCTGGCTTCTTGGTCAGTCAGCACAACGCAGTTGCCAGACCCATCACAGACGCGCACCTTCAGCCCGTCTGGGTCAATGTAAAGAGTCGGGTTGTTCAACCCGTAAGCATACCCGTTCCAAGTTTGGGGATCATTTTCATCGGCTCCGGCGTTCTCCGGGTCAACGCTCGTGAAGCGTCCTTGCGTCGGCGAGTAGTAACGATTGATGGCATAATCAAGTCCCGTCTCTCCATCCCTTTCAAGCTGCGCCCATTTTTGTCGGATGTTGTCGCCAACATAACCTTGTGCGGTTGTCCTCCCACCCGTCCCGGCGAAGAGTTCCTCCCCGAATGGTAATACGGAGAGGCAGCAGCATCCGCCGTCGCATCACGCTTAACGGTATTTCAAAGAACTAAAGACAGCAGCTAAAGAAGAAGCGCGTTGCAAGCCACGCTGCTACTCGCCCTCCGGCGACGACAACTGCCGATTCGCCTTGAGCAGTTGATTCTCGACTCGCAACATGAACTTTTCACGCGCGTCGGCTTCGCGTTCCGCCGACGGTTGTGTTGCAAATAATTTTTTGACACCAACAGGTAATCGTCAAAGCAGTGTTACAAATCAACATTTTGTACCCTGAAGAAGTTTTTGCAACACTACCGACGGAACGGTTGTGTTGCGAAAACTGCATTGAGATATGAAGGGTTGTCGCGTGCACTCTGCTATGCTGCTACCTGGAACAAGCTAGTGACAAACTTCGCCTGCCCTCTCGCATCCTTACCGCCTAATCTTTTCACCTGACCTTTCCTTATCATGTGGAGTGCCTCAATGCCGTCGAGAGTTCTTTGCGCAGTGCCGAACCTCTTGAAGCACTGCGCTGCTCGCACGCGCTTCTTCACGAAGCGATGATCTTGCTCAATCACGTTGTTAAGATATTTAGTTCGTCTCAGCCTGCAATCAAAGGGCAAGACTTTCTCCTTCTGTGAGGCAGCGAAGGCATCAGGATAAGCAGCGTTCTTATCCACACTAATCGAGAAGGGTAAGCGACGGTGATCAGCTCTCATCATCTTTTTGAAGAATCGTTTTGCTGAAGAAATGTCGCGTTTTGAAGACAGCATGAATTCAATGGTCTGTCCCTGCTTGTCCACCGCTCTGTACAGATACTTGTAGGTCTTACCAACCTTTATATACGTTTCGTCAATGCGGTACGACGTACCCGTCATCTTCAAGTGCGGCCGGATACGCTTGTTGATTTCTGGAGCATAACGCTGCACCCATCGAAAGAGAGTTGAATAATGAACACTCAGTCCACGCTCCTGCATCATCTCTTCAAGATCACGATAGCTAAGCTGATAGCGACAGTACCAGCGCACGCATAACAGGATAATCTCGGGTTCAAAGTGTCGCCACTTGAATGGGTTTGTGTTGCGCTTCATTGTTCATCCTCGCTCGGTTGGCAGACGTTGAAAGCGGCTCATTGTAGCCGACAAGCAATTGTTGCAACACATCCCCGCCGACCGCCGCAGTTCGTCATTCGTCCGCGCCAACTCGAAGGCGAGCCGGTC
>JANDLT010000014.1 GCA_024330265.1 Pyrinomonadaceae bacterium MAG19_C2-C3
TCGGACTTTCAGTCCATCGGCAATCTATGCACTTTCAGTGCATAGTGGTTGAGTGTTATTATCGCTAAGTCAAACCGAAGGCTTACAAATGTTACCGTCCACATTAGCGGCTATTAATGCGGCTCCCGAGTATTATCAAAACGACTTTGAGATTACCACTAAAATTCCGATTAGAGAGTTAAACTTTATCGAATCATTAGGCGCAAATCCGTTTAAGACTTCTTTTTCAAAGATAGCTAAAATAGAGGGTTGGGATAATTCACAGGCTCAAGTCCTTCAATTAAAATCAGAAGTACTCAAATCCGTTGCACAAATTGTAACGGCACAATCCGTATTGAAGAAAAAGAGTTCACGCCAAGCGTTAATTTCTCAATGAATGAATCGGCGCGGGGATTCTGCCGCCGCGTCGTATGAATTGCTCACACGAAAAACCGTTGACGCTCATCACGGGCGCACTACCTAAGAGTCCGCCGAACTCTACGAAGTCGCCAACCGTTTTGCCGGGAACAGGGATGATGCGGACGGCGGTTGTTTTGTGGTTCATGACGCCGATTGCCATTTCGTCCGCGATAATGGCGGACAGTGTTTCGGCGGACGTGTCACCGGGAACGGCGACCATATCGAGACCGACCGAACACACGCTCGTCCACGCTTCGAGTTTCTCTAAGGTGAGTGCGCCGAGTTGCGCGGCTTCAATCATGCGTGCGTCTTCGGAGACGGGAATGAAGGCACCGCTCATACCGCCGACATTTGACGAAGCCATCGCCCCGCCTTTCTTGACGGCATCGGTGAGAAGCGCGAGGGCGGCGGTTGTGCCGTGTGCGCCGACGCGCTCAAAGCCCATCGCTTCGATTATCTCCGCGACCGAATCGCCAAACTTTGGCGTCGGTGCGAGCGATAAATCAATAATGCCGAACGGAACATTAAGGCGGCGCGCGGCTTCGCGCCCGATGAGCTCTCCAGCGCGTGCGAGTTTGAAAGAAAGTTTTTTTATCAGTTCCGCGAGTTCATCAAGTGGCGCGTCTTTCGGTGCGTGACGCATCGCGTGGGCGACGACGCCGGGACCTGAAACGCCGACGTTTATCACGGCTTCGGCTTCACCGACACCATGAAACGCTCCCGCCATAAACGGATTATCTTCGACCGCATTGGCGAAGCACACGAACTTCGCGCACGCCAAGCCGCCCGTCTCGCGTGTGCGCGTCGCGGCGTCTTTTATCAAATGCCCGACACGCGCCACGGCATCCATGTTGATTCCGGCGCGCGTCGTGGCGACGTTAACCGACGAACACAAACGCGCGGTCGTCGCCAGTGCTTCAGGCACGGAATCGAAAAACTCACTTTCGATATTCGTAAAGCCTTTATGGACGAGTGCCGAATAACCGCCGATGAAATCAACGCCCACTTCAGCCGCCGCTTCATCAATCGCGTGCGCGAGTTCGACGAATCCACGCCTATCGCGCACTCCACCGCCGAGCAACGAAACGGGAGTGATAGAAATGCGTTTGTTGGCAATCGCAATCCCTAATTCATCCCCGATTTCATTTACCGTCGAGACAAGTCGCGCGGCACGTTTATTAATTTTAGCTTTGACACGCGACGCCGTTTCCGCCACCGAATCACCGACGCAATCGCGCAAAGACAAACCCAGAGTGACCGTCCGTATATCGAGATTCTCCATCTCCGTCATCCGCACGGTCTGCAAAATTTCCGCCTGTGTATATTCCATAGAAGCAAAGGAGAAAGGAGAAATTAGAAAGGAGAAAGCAAGCAAAAGTTCCGGGTTTGAACGCGGCTTTTTTGCTTTCTCTCTTTTCCAACTTCTCCTTTCTCCCTTCTAATTTCTCCTTTGCTTAAATTCTGTGCATCGCGTTGAACAGGTCTTCGCGTTGGGCGTAGATGCGTATGCCGATGCGCTCACCCGCTTGGCGGAAGCGCGCTTTGAGTTCGGCGGCGGATTCTTTCGCCGTGCGCGTATCGGCAATCATGACCATCGCAAACTTGCCGCGTACCACCGTTTGGTTGATGTCCACGATGCTGCATCCGGCGTCGGCTAGAACTTGCGACACCGAAGCGACGATGCCCGGACGGTCAACGCCGAACACCGAGACGACAAGGCGCGAGGCGGAAGCATCATCGGCGGGCGGTACGTCGCCCGCACCCGTATCACCACGCGCGTTTGAACCTGACGAAGAACTCACCGCTTCACGCTTTCCGCTCACGCCTTTCGCCTTCACTTCCGGCTCAACCGCACGGTAAATATCCGTCACCAAATTGCTGACCGTCTGCTCGTCCGCATCCGCGCCGAGACGCTCATACACGGCGCGCGTTATACGATAAATCAGTTCTTCGTTTGCCATTTGTCAGTGGTCAGTGGTCAGTGGTCAGTGGTCAGATTAAGACAGGAATACAAAGCGCGTTCTTTGTATTTACTGACCACTGACCGCCGACCACTGACCACTAGCTTTCCAGTTCCCTCGCCGCTTCCGCAAGTTCGTTTGATTTCGTGTTTTGTAAATCTACGCGGTCAACGATGCCGACAACCGCCGCTTCGATTGACATTTCTTGGTCGCCGATGGCGGAGCGTGCCGCCTTGCCGTAAGCGCACAAGACAATCTCACCGATGCCTGCACCAAGACGGTCAGCCACGACGACGATGTTCTTCGTCGGTTCGTGGTCTAAGTCGTAAGGATGCACGATGAGAAAGCGCACGCCTTCGAGATTGTCCGTCTTTTTCGTCGCCCAGACGTTGCCGATGATTTTGCCTAAAAACATAAAGCGGTCAGTGGTCAGTGGTCAGTGGTCAGAAAAGACAGAAAGATTTTTGTTCTTACTGACCACTGACCACTGACTACCGACCACTGCTCATTATCCTTTCGTAAAAACTTCCGCCGCTTCGCCCATGTCGCGGGCGGCGGGGGTGATGATGGTGCGGGCGTTGGTGTAAATCTTTTCGCCGTTTTGCAGGGCGCGGCGCACATCTTCTTCGCACACGAAATCAACCGCGCTTTTTGCTTGACCGTTAGATGATGCGGGTGACGAAGACATAGGCGGCGTTGGTGCGGGCGATGGCGTTTGCGGTGCGGATTGGGAAGGTGCATTGCCGTTTGTGGTTTCGCGTGCCTGTGGTGCGGCTTCGGCGTGCGGTGCGGCGGGCGCGAGGTTGGTCAGGTTCGCGCCGATGTCAATCAGGGCTTGCGCGGGTGCGGGCGAAGCGGTCACGGGAAGCGCGATGTTTGTATTATGCACGTCGCTTCGATTGCCGTTTTCATTATTGCCAACACTGCCGCCGTTATTAGCCGTTTGATGTGCATTGCCGCGACCCTTTAGGAAGCGGTCAACGATACGTGTGATGTCTTCGCGGTTGATGTTGGGCGCGGTTGACGAAGTTTGCGCGCCTGTTTGTGAACTCGTCGCGGGGCGCAAACTTTTGACGGGCTTCGTTTCAAACGCGACACGCTTGATGTCCATCAAGTGAAGCGGCGAGATGTTGTCGGACGTGACGTTGCCGCCCCATGAACCGCAACCGAGCGTCATCGAAGGCGGGAGCGCGGTCGAAAAACCTATCGCGCCGTGCGTCGTCGGGCTGTTGACGATAACGCGCGAGGCGGGCATCTCCGTTCCGAAGGCGCGTGCCGCATCGCGCGAGCGCGTGTGGATTCCGGCGGTGTGTCCCATGCCGCCGTAAGACAAAATTTCAAAGCATCGCGCCGCCCCGTGTTCCAAATTATCCGCGACATAGAAGGCGAGAATCGGCGACAGCTTTTCGATTGACAAAGGATGTTCGCGCCCGACGCCGCCGACTTCCGCCATCAGGCATCGCGTACCTTCCGGCACATTCAAACCTGCCATCTCCGCGATGATTTTGACAGACTTACCGACGATTTTCGGATTGAGCGTGCGCCCCTGTGTGACGACGATGCGCGCGAGTTGGTCGGCTTCCGCCGCGTTTAAGAAGTGACCGCCTTGAATTTCAAATTGCTTTTTAACTTCTCCGGCGATGGGCGCATCGGCAACCACCGCCTGTTCGGAAGCGCAAATCGTGCCGTTGTCGAAACACTTTCCGGTCAAGATGTTTTGCACTGCGATTGGAACATCCGCCGTGCGTTCGATGAACACGGGGACGTTTCCGGGACCGACGCCGAACGCGGGCTTGCCTGACGAATACGCGGCGCGCACCAACCCGATGCCGCCCGTCGCAAGGATAAGCGCGGTCTGCTTGTGCTTCATCAAGCCTTCCGTGCCTTCGATGGTCGCTTCCGTCATGCACGCGATTGCATCGGCGGGCAAGCCTTCTTTAACCGCCGCCTCACGCATCACGCGCACTGTTTCCGTGATGCACTTTGCCGCCGAAGGGTGCGGCGAAAGCACAATCGCATTGCGCGATTTAATCGAAATTAAAACCTTGAAAATCGCGGTTGACGTAGGGTTAGTCGAAGGTATGATTCCGGCGATGACGCCGCGCGGCGACGCAATCTCGATGATGTCTTTCGATTCGGCAATCGTTCCGACCGTGCGTAAATCCTTGAAATGATTCCACACGTCCTCCGAAGCGAAACGATTTTTCTCGCGCTTATCATCGGCAACGCCGAAGCCCGTTTCCTCAACCGCCATCGCACCGAGCCGAGCCGCTTCCGCGAGTGCGGCACGCACCATAGCCTCACAAATCCGGTTGATTCGCGCTTGGTCAAATCCGGCGAGTTTGGTTTGTGCGACGTGCGCCGCTTCGACTAAATCACCTGCCTGCCGCACGGCAACAAGGTCTTTATCAACAGCCATCACGACCTCCGGTCGTAGGTGTCAGATGTCAGATACTAGAGGTTGGTAAAAACCGTCTTCTACTAAAATCTGACATCTAGCATCTGAACATCTACCTTGCCTTATCCTTACTACTCTCCCGCGCGTTCGCGGCGGGCAAGCTGCGTTCGCCGGATTCGAGTTGCGCGGTTGAACCCGCACCGATGGCTTTTTCATCCGGACTATAACCCGTGCGCCCGCCGCTTGGCAGCACACGTTCGACTTCCTGATGTGGACGCGGGATGACGTGAACGCTGACGAGTTCACCGACCCGCCGCGCCGCCGCCGCCCCCGCGTCGGTCGCAGCTTTGACCGCTCCGACATCGCCGCGCACGAAAATCGTGACGTAGCCCGCGCCGATATATTCTTTGCCTAAGAGCGTGACGTTCGCGGCTTTGACCATCGCGTCCGCCGCTTCGACCGCTCCGACGAAACCTTTCGTCTCAACCATTCCGAGTGCTTCGAGTGCCATGTATAAGGTATCCTCGCTTTACTGTGTTTCTATCTTGACTGCGCTTCCATACTTGTAAATGGGAACGAAATTTTACTTGTGGAAATCTTGATTTGAAGATCGCAAACGTAGCACTGCGCGCCCGAAGAATCAAGCGCACCGCTAAATTCGACGGATATGCCTGAATTGATAAAGGAAGCGCAAACGGTTTGTTTGACACTGGCGAATTGTGCAAGCTATAGTCGCCCTTCGCCGTCAAAACCGCTTTTAATTCGTTTGAACTCTCCTTACTATCAAGATGCTTGACGATGACCGCGACCTTTCTGCGAACGCCGGTAAATTTGTTCAATCGTTTGCGACCACCTTCGGAGTCCGAAGCAAAGTGAACCTAGCCAAGTGAACCTCAAGATTAACGACTCATCTCCAACATCACGCCCTTCAAGTACCAACGTGCCTGATTCCAATAACTCGCTCGGCGACCAACTGCGTCAGGCGCGCGAAGCGGGCAACATTACTTTGCGCTCCATCTCCGACCAGACGCGCATTGCGATGCGCCACCTCGAAGCCATCGAAACCGGCGATTACAAACAACTTCCGGGCGGCATTTTCAACCGCTCGTTCGTCAAAGCCTACGCCCGGCAAGTCGGCTTCGATGAAAACGTCGCCCTCGAACTCTACTCGCGCGCCGCCCGCGCGCAAGGCGAAACTGACGACTCCGATGCTCCGGTTTCCTATCGCCCGCAGGTTTATACCAACGGCGAAGGCAGCCGTTCCTCAAAGCTGACGGCGTTGTTTAGCATCATCATCCTCGCCATTATTTGTTACGGCGTTTATGCGGCGCAACACTGGTACTCGAAGCGCAACGCCGGAAACGCTGCCATCGTGACGACAAACGAACCCGCCAACGTCCCGCAAGTTCAACCGACCGTCGCACCGCCGACACTCGGCGCGAACGAACCCTTGATTGCGCGCATCACCGCGACGAATGAAGATGTCGCCATCACGGTTCTCACCGATGACGACAACAGAGGGCAAGCCTTGACCCTGCGCGCGGGCGAACAGCCGCGCGAGTTTATCGCCCGCCAACGCCTTCGCGTGCGTTACGCACGCGCCCGCGCCGATTCTCTTGCCGTCGAACTCAACGGTCACGCGGCGCGCGTTCCGATTGACGGCGCACAGAACACCAACGAGATGCTGATTACGCGCGACACATTTGAACAACTGACACGATAGCGATGAACCGATACTACAAGCGCGCACGGAAGCGATTGAAGAACTCCCGCCAACTTCAATCGCTTCCGTGCGCGCTTCCTGTTTCCTCTTTTTTCTTTAACTTCCGAACGCTTAAAGCTTCATTCCCTTTTTGACATCTCACCTATTATTTGAAATTTCAAATCTCTGATTTTTATATTTCTCCATGTTTAATCAAGATTCCAAACTCGACATCATCGAAGGCTTGACGTTCGACGACGTACTGCTCGTTCCCGCGCGCTCCGATGTCTTGCCGAACGAAACCGACACGACGACCAAGTTCACGCGCGGCATCACGCTTCGCATTCCGCTCTGCTCAAGCGCAATGGATACCGTGACCGAAGCCGCCCTCGCCATCGCCATCGCACAGGCGGGCGGCATCGGTGTCGTCCATAAGAACTTGAGCATCGCGCGTCAGGCTGAAGAAGTGGATAAAGTTAAACGCTCGGAATCGGGGATGATTGTTGACCCGGTGACGATTGAACCCGACCGCCCCGTGCGCGATGCCCTCGCTGTTATGGAACGCTTCCACATCTCCGGCGTTCCCGTCGTTGACAGTGGAGGACATCTCGTCGGCATCATCACCAACCGCGATTTGAGATTTGAGACGCGCATGGACATCCTCGTCTCCGAAGTGATGACGAAGCAACCGCTCATCACCGTTCCCGTCGGCACGACGCTCGACGGTGCGAAAGCCGTACTCCAAAAACACCGCATCGAAAAACTCCTTGTTGTTGACGAAGACAAACACCTCAAAGGTTTAATCACCGTCAAAGACGTACAGAAAGCCATCAAGTATCCACACGCCGCGAAAGACGAACTCGGCAGATTGCGAGTCGCTGCCGCAATAGGTGCGACCGGAGATTACAAAGAACGCGCCGCCGCCCTCGTCAAATCACGCGCCGATTGCCTCGTGATTGACACCGCGCACGGTCACTCATCGCGCGTCATCGAAGCGGTGCGCGAAATCAAAGGGGCACATTCCGACATTCAACTTATCGCCGGAAACGTCGCCACCTTTGAAGCGACACGCGAACTCATTGACGCGGGCGTGGATGCCGTCAAAGTCGGAATAGGTCCCGGCTCGATTTGCACCACGCGCGTCGTCACGGGAGCGGGCGTGCCGCAAGTCACGGCGATTGTCGAATGCGCGAGAGCGGCGCGCAATACGGGCGTTCCCATCATCGCTGACGGCGGCGTCAAGTTTTCCGGCGACGTGGCGAAAGCAATCGCGGCGGGAGCGGACACCGTGATGATTGGAAGCCTTTTCGCTGGAACGGAAGAAGCACCCGGCGAACTGATTCTCTTTCAAGGGCGTTCCTTCAAAACTTACAGAGGCATGGGTTCAATCGGCGCGATGCGCGAAGGCTCGCGCGACAGATACGCCCAAGAATCAACCGACCTCGAATCGAAACTCGTCCCTGAAGGCATCGAAGGCAGAGTCCCGTATAAAGGCACGCTCGCCGACATGGTGACGCAACTCGTCGGCGGCTTGCGCGCCGGAATGGGCTACACGGGCTGCCGCACCATACGCGAATTTCAAACCAACACGCGCTTCATCCGCATCAGTTTCGCCGGACTCAAAGAGTCGCACGTCCACGATGTCATCATTACGAAAGAAGCACCGAATTACCGTTTAGAATAAGTTAGTTTTGCGGTTGTTGAGATTTACTTTTCGCGCCATGCGCTTTTAGCAGTTCAACTGTGGTCAGCCATCTTTCATCTGATTTGACCCAAGATTGCGCTTCGTCAAGGGCAGTGCGTCCGTTGTCATCAACAAGGTTCACATCTGCGCCAGCATCAAGTAACATTTTTACATATTCATCATTGCCATTTGATGCGGCTTGCATCAGCGGTGTGCGCCCTCCGATAGTTGAGGTATTCGGATTTACGCCGCGCTCAAGCATCAATTTAATCAACTCGGTACGACTGAAAATCATTGCCTTGCGTAATGCTTCCGGCAATGCCTTTGTTCCTAAAGAATGAGATTTGTAAGCCTCAATCAAACGCGCAAAATCTTTTGCGTCGTTGCTTTCAATCGCGTCATCGAAAACCTCATCGGCAGCGTTTTGTAATTTAATTGATTGTGGTTCGGCAAAGGCTTCTGATTCTTCATCATCATTCTCCGGTGCTTTGCCGCCCGCTTTCATCAGCAAATCTTTGATTTGCTCTCGCTGCTTTTTCGTTTTCTCGCTCCATGCAACCAACGCAGTTTGCGACTTTGATATAGCGGGCAACAAACGCCACTCCGATTTTTCAAAGTTAAGTTCGTTGAACTCATCTGACAACAATGCTGACGACCCGCCTTTGTTAGCATCTGCTCCACGCGCCAACAGTTCTCCGACCATTTCGACATTCGCACTCATCGCAGCGTACATCAAAGCAGTTTCGCCAACATCACATTTTGCGATGACATTTACATCCGCACCGCGTTCCAGCAACATACGCGCAATAACAATAAAGTTTTCGCGCGGCTGGCTAAACGCATCATTCACTATCTGCTTTTCATCTTCACTATCATCACTTTCTTGCTTGAGGCTTGCTTGGAACTCATCAGGCATATCACTGATAGATACTTGAAGCAAAGCACTCATCAACGGCGAATCGCCATGATCGCCATCGCAGATAACTTTTACTTTCGCGCCTTTCGCTAATAACGCTTCGACATTTTCTTTGCGTCCAAAAGCGACGGCACGACACAATGCGCTAGAGTAAGGGTTTCGCTTGTTATCAACCTTCGCGCCCGCGTTCAACAACGCCTTAACGACATCCGTACTCTTACCTTCCGCCGCTGTATTCAGAACGGCGACATCTTTTTCACCGACCGCGTTTGCATCCGCACCCTCTAACAATGCTTGCATGACGCAATCCGCATCGCCGCTTTTGACGCACGCGATAAGCTTGGCGTTGAGCGTTTCGGCGTTTGTCTTTTTCAGGATTGAAACAGTTTGCGTGTTGGTTTCGACGTTTGTTGATTCGACGGTTTGTGCGAATGCGAATGAGTGACAGGCGATGATTAAGAATGCGGTGACGATGGCTTTGTTCATTTGGTTTCCCCGTTTCCAAATATACGCGACGCTTTTCACCTTAGCCATCCGTGTGCCGCGAAGATTCCCGCTATTTCGTGTTCTTGAATCATTTAACCACGCAACATTGCTCCGTCACCTGTCGGCGAAACGCACCTGTCCGCGTTCAAACTTGGCATCACTCACCGCGCCAAGTTATGTTTAGCCTTCATCTTACTGCGACCCGAACCCGATTTTATGACCGAACGCCTTTACTATCACGATTCGCACCTTATTCTTCAGGTCGCGGTTCGGAGGTCGCGCTCGCTTGAGATTTTCCATTCCCCGCCCGTCAACACCCAGCGCAGTTCATGGGTCACTTCGACTTTTCTGCCGCGGACGGAGTAGCTTCTTCTGAAGCGCATCAGTGCCGTCCGCCCGTCCGGGCTGAAGGAGATCTCCGGCTCACCCACCTCGAAGCCGTCCAGAGTGCCGCCCCGCATGAGGCGCAGCTTCGCCCTACGCACGGTGGACTTGGGGACATTACGCGCGCCATTGTAGGCGGCGAGACGGGACACGTAGAACGACATCGCCTCATTCACGTTACGCGAACTCATGGCGGCGACCCACTGGTCGAACGCCATCCGCAGATTAGCTCGCGGCTTCGCCGTCGGAGTGCCACGCGCCTTGACCATCTGCTGCGGCGATGAACTCGCCGCGGGCTTTGCCGCGACCCGACTGGAGACACCGGGAACTTCCGGGATTACACCTAAAACGTCCGCCTCATCGGGCAGACCGTCTGCGGCGGACGGTGCCGGAGAAGTTGCGTCACCAACCGTTTGATTGCCGTCCGACGAAGCCCGATTCTCTGCCTCCGTTCGTGTCGTACCGCTTGACGGCATGAGCCACCACACGCCGAGCGTTGCCAGGATGCCGGTGAGCAACACACCCGCCAGCAGTACGGGGACGCGCGCCCTAGTGGGCGGTCGTCGTGACGGCGTGTCAGGGAAGGTCACCATGACTGAAGTGAACTTGTGGTTCGTCTGCCCGTCCGCTCCGCCGCGCGTATGCTCGACGAGCGAGGCGAAGTTATGGTGCTGGATGGTCATCGCCATCGGTTGGGGCGTCGCCGACGTATGTCCGGGCGATTGGGCGTGTAACTCCTCACCGCGTATAGCTTCCCTACGGATCTCGCGGGTCACGTCTTCATCCACGGCGTGACCTTCGACGACGGCGGCGACCTCGCGCGGGAGCGCGTCCACGTCTTCAGCGACGATTTCGTCATTGATGACGATTTTGCGCGTGTCGCTTTCACCGAGGTCGAGTATATCGTCGGGATTTTCGTCGTGAGCGGGCGGTCTGACCTCCGCCGCAGGCTGAGGCTCTGGCGAAAGTGCCGACATGATCGGTGCTTTCTCAATTAGTGCCTCCTCGTTCAGTGATGCTTCGGTCGGCATTTCCTCGACCATCGTTTCTTCGCGGGTGACATGTTCACGGGTCGTGAGGAGCGTGCTTCCCACGATGCACTCGATGTGGCGGAGTCCGCGCGCAAATTCCGCCGCCGAAGGTCGCGCCTCCGGGTTCTTATGCATCGCGTGCGTGATAAGCGGCGCGACCACCTGCGAATCTCCGGGAGGTAGGTTCTTGAGTAGCAGCGATTCCTCGATGTGCTTACGCGCGACTTCACGCGCCGAGTCGCCGTCGAAGGGAACGCGCCCGGCGAGCATCTCGTACAGAATCACGCCGGCGGTGTACACCGCCGAGCGGTCGTTCGGTGTTTGTCCCCGGCACTCTTCGGGCGACATGTAGCGCACGTCATCGCGGAGCGAGACGCTCTCAAGCGTCTCGTCGGCGGACTCGCGGTCTCCGTTCGGAGACGTACCGCCGCCCGAGAGTCTGACGGGCAGATGACCCTGCCCATCTCTCGTCAAGATTACGTTAGACGGTTTTAAGACGTGATGAACGATGCCGTCGGACTGAGCAGATTCAATCAATTCGGCTAAATGTCTGGCGAGTCGCACGGCGTCAGGGACGGTGATAGTCCCCGCGTCGATGTACGTGCGGAGCGTGCGTGCGTGAACTGCTTTCATCAATTTCTTAGCCTCACACCGGAGAGGAGATGATCCGGCAACAGCCTTGCGGTCACGGGGAGAGGGTCAGATGTATTCGGGCAGTATAACCGCCCGCGTGCTTTCTTCCAAGACATCCCCGGATGAGGCGCGCATCGGGTGCTGCCGACCACGTCTCTCCCACCCGGTTGATTAACCGGAATCCTCTCGCGTAAAGTCACGCAGACCGCTTTCCGCATCCTGCGCTCCCCGTTTGCACTTCAAGATGACCAAACGCCTTTACTACGACGACTCACACTTACTCGACTTTGCCGCGCAGGTCATCGCCGTCGAAGCGCACGGCGAAAACCTTTTCCGCGTCACGCTCGACCGCACGGCGTTCTACCCAACGGGCGGCGGGCAACCGCACGACACGGGTGCGCTTGATAATCACACGGTCGTCGAATGTCTCAATGCCGACACGCATGATGCGGTGGTTCATGTCGTGCGCGCCGATGCGGGGGCGTTCGCGGTGGGGACAACGATTGCGGGGCGCGTGGACGGGGCGCGCCGCTTCGACCACATTCAACAACACACCGCGCAGCACATCCTCTCGCGCTCCTTCCGCGAACTCTACGACGCCGCGACCGAAGGCTTTCGCTTGACAGAAACACATGGCGAAGTTGACATCAAACTCGACGACCCGACCGACGCGCGCATTCACGACGCACTCGTTTTAGCGAACCGCATCGTCTGGGAAAACCGTCCCGTGCATGTTCATTACATGACGCCGGATGAAGTTGCGCGGCGCGGTGTGCGCCAAAGATTTGAACGTGAAGGCACGATGCGCGTCATCGAAATCGAGGGCTTCGACTTGAACCCGTGCGGCGGGACGCACGCCGCGCGCACGGGTGAAGTCGGGATGATTCTGATTCCGTTTTGGGAACGCGCCAAAGGCATGACGCGATTAACCTTTGTCGCGGGCGAACGCGCGTTGGAAGATTACACGCACGCCAACCGCACGGCGCGCGATGTCGCATCACACTTCAGCGTCAGCCGTGATGATGCCCTCGCCGCCGTGCTTCGCTTAACCGACGAACATAAAACTCTACAACGCCGTGTGCGCGAACTCTCAACACTCGCCGCCGAAGCGGAAGCCGCGCGCCTCATCACCGAAAGCGATCCACGCCCTGACGACACGCGCCTCATCACACGCATCTTCACCGACCGCGATGCCGCCGCGCTCCGCACACTCGCGCAACGTCTCGCCACACACACGCGCACCGTCGCCCTCCTCGCCTGCGGCGAAGCCGACACCGTGCGTCTCGTCTTCGCCCGCTCACTTGATGCTCCCGGCGACATGAATCAATTGATGCGTGAAGCCTGCATCGCGCTCGACGGGCGCGGCGGCGGCACAAGCGAACTCGCGCAGGGCGGCGGATGTTTCACCCCTAACCTTCAAGCCACACTCGCCGCTCTCGCCGCGCGTGTTTAGCGTCCGAACGCTTCAAACCGCTTCGTTGCCATCAGGCTTGACACGACTTAAACGCAATCTCTATTATCCCCTCCTGCTCGTGGGGCAGTAGCTCAGTTTGGCAGAGCGCCGCGTTCGCAATGCGGAGGTCAGGAGTTCGACCCTCCTCTGCTCCACCTAAATTCTCTCACAACACGGCAAGTCTTGGCGGCTTGCCGTTTATTGTTGTATTAGATTGCAAGTTCCTAATTCAAAACTTCCCTTACAAAAATAGAAATGCCAGCATTTTTTGAGCGCAATAATGATAATCAATCCATTGATGAGTTGGTGAGGATTGCTAATGAAGGTAAGGGAGATCATTCGTTAGAAGGGCTGTTCGTGCCGCCGCGTGAGGAAATGGATGACTTCATTAACGATTCATCTACGGAAGACAACCGCGAGCCGCAGCTAATAAATTTCAGTTCTTCGCAAGAGCAACAACCTTTTTCTTCAGCAACAGTGTTTACAACCGGATGCGCGGTCATCGCCGTTGATGCTGGCGTTGTTGATTTGGGCGAACTTTCCTCAGGCGGAACTGTTTTTGCGATACGCGGGGCAGCAGTGTGCTATCCAGCGAACGGGCGACCATTTATCTGCCGCTATAACACCGGCGCGATTGTGATTGACCATGACAATCGGTTTCCGGTTTTCCACTACATAGGGTTGCGCTTGGGCAAAGAGGAGTTGTTTGTTGATATTGACAAATCAACAAAGCCACATTCCTATAAAGCAAAAGCGGAAGATATTAACAGCACTCCAAATCAGATACGGGATCGTTGCCGCAACTTTTTCGAGCGGATGATTCAAGAGGAAGCTATTTCGATTCTTGAAAGCTATGGCGGCGGCATTTTGTTGATTGACGGTGCTTTGTCAGGCGGCACGTTTGACACTCCTGAAACGTACATAAGAGACCTCTTAAAAGAGTCGCGGAACCGCAACATCAGTGCCGTCGCTATTAGCAAGAAAACGCGCGTTACCATCGGCGGGCGTCCGATTTCCAGCTTATTCATGGATGCGCCGGAGTTCATTGGCTACGCGCAACTTGATAGTTTTATTGCGGAAGAAAGGAGCGATGATAGTCGTCGAAGTGCTGTTTCGGTAGCTGAAGCTGTTTATGCTGTGCGCTTCAGCTACGCGCCTCTCGGCTTGACCTTTCGCGTTGATGTGAACTCGGCAAAAGGCTTGATTGCAGGTGAAGTATTGGACAATGTATTTAGTAGCTGCCGAATTTATGGTGGCTATCCACGTCCACTTATTGAAGCCCATCAGTACAGTTCGTTTCTATATCAAGATGTGCAAACTCTTCTCGCCGACGTGATTGTTCGTCTCGGCGTGCGACCTCATGAACAGCCGTCAATGGAAGTGCTGTTCCAACCGTTCGGTGCTAGGTATAAGTAAGGAGAATCCTCGTGTCAGATATAATGGACAGAATACGCTCGAACCAAACAGGCTTTCAGATGCAGTCTGTTGAAGTCAGAGAGGCGGAAGAAATCAATCAACCTACAACCTCTCCGCTCTCGCAAGAGGCGGCATCCGAGTTTGCTCAAATGCTGCATCTCGAAGGCGGCGAGGGAGTAATTATGTACTTCCCTAAGAAGATTGACTTCGAGGTTGGTGAGGTTTTGTACTTGCGCGAGCGCAAACAAGGCGAAAACGGATTGATAGTGCAAGCATTCGAGAAAGGCACAGCTTCATACCCGCAAGCGGACAGCAAAGCATTGTTTCGTTTAATGACTGCGGTGAGTGCGTATCAGATTCAGCGTTCGCATCATGAACCCCCTGAAACGATTGACGAGTTTATGGAACTGCATTTCAAAGTCCGCGCTGCAATTATCAATGGAGCGTGGTCTGCGCCTGAAGGTCGAGTCGTCACCCGAAACGTAGATATTTTCAAAATCAGTCCACAATTACTTATTGAGAACGTGGTACAAGCCGTGCCAAACATGAGTTTGCATTTAGGCGATTATCAAAATGAAGACTTAACGGTTGCTGGTGAAGGTTTCGATAAAGTGAATCTTGTTACCGGCATGAAAGGTGCCGGAAAGAGCCATATCACGAAGGGCATTATTAACGAATCTCTTAAGCTGAACATGAGTTCGGTTGTCTTCGATATTAACAATGAGTATGACAATTTAACTCCCAATGCCGCTGTGCTGCGTCCCGGCTCAAGCGGTAATTTCAAGTTTCGGCTTGATCGGATGGACGCCGAGACTTTCCTTGCTTTAATAAGGCGGTTGTCACCCTTCCCGCCCGCAACCGAATTAGCCGCCAATGCCGAAATCCCATTAAAGATACAAGAGCGAATACAGGCTAATCATATCCCTGATATTCCCTTTCTTCGAGATGCTGTAAATCAAATTTTTCCGGGAAATTCTCCGGTTGTGAATAATATGCGCTCTGCGTATTTGCGCTCTCTTGAGAATGTCGAGAAATATAACCTCGTCATGACGGAGCAAGAAGCACAAGCGGAAGATGCCGGTGTTAGAAACGGACAGCCCGCGCAAGTGCGTTCCTTAATTACAGCTTTTCACAACACATTCAGTCGTGGCGCGCAACTCATAGTGTTTAAGTTAGGCGGACTTAGCTCCACTTTGCAAAGAAGTATTTTGACGCTCGTTATAGATTACTTGAAAGAGTTATGCGCTAAACAATCTATTGCCCACGCTAACAATCCTACCAAGTATCCTTATCCTATTTATCCAACAGTCTTCTTTGAGGAAGCTCATATGTACATGGACGAGCAACGAATAGAGGAACTTGTTCCTTTGATAAGACACATTGGCATCAATGTTTTCTTTATCACTAACACGCCCGGAGCATTGCCCGAATCTGTTTTCAGATTGGTTGACAATATAATTATGACCCGTATGTTCAGTCGAAAAGATATAGATCGGATTGTAGATTGCGGTCTGACCGATAAAGAGACGATTTATGGCTTCGCTCGTAATTTGAAAGATCGTCACGCTCTGTTTTTAAGTGCAAAGGAAGGCGCGACAAAGAACTTTCCGCTTGTCTTTAGAGTACGTGATTTCAATTTACCGAAATCCGGTCAAACGCGCTCGCAGTGGCGCGCGATGCGAGAACACTTGGAGTCTCAACAAAACGCCGCTTCAACAAACACCGATTCGTCAAGTAGTACAACGCAAGATTAAGAAATCTCTCAGATATGCCGTCCAAACGATTAACGCGGAGAATACAAGTGTGCTTCCTCAACAATTTCTAAATGAAACGGCTGAAGAAGTAGTTGCGCCGGATGAAACATCAAATCAAACAAACCCAACCGGACGAGTTGCGGACGTAACACTGCTTGCGCCGAGAGCCGCACAGATGCGCCGTATCTTCGCCGAAGCAGAATGCGACCTTCCCTTTCGTCGCGGCAACGCATTCAAGGGAATGCTCACTTTCACCGACAACGCTGAAGAACCAATACATCGTTGGTTTTATTACAAGGAAGGTTACTCACGCCGTTTAGTAAAACAAGTTCTGAATCTATATTCTCCCCCGCCGGAATACCCGGCAGTGCTTGATCCTTTCTGCGGAGCGGGAACAACTTTGCTAGAGGCGCAGGCGCATAGCTATCCGGCTGTCGGGGTGGAACTTAATCCTTTCGCTGCGTTCCTAAGTCAAGTCAAAACCTCATGGAACAAAATCAATCCAGAGCAACTCGCCAGAACATTGGACAATGTACTCGTTAAAGCTAAAAACACTAATACGAATCTTCCAGAATTAACTACTCTTCACAATACCGATTACTTTCCACATAGGAACGCACACAAGTGGTTCAATCTTAAAGATGCAATCCTCCAGCGTCGTTGCGCGCCGGAAGTTAAGAACGCACTCCTGCTTGCTCTCGCATCAACTCTTGAAGACATTTCACGCTTGCACAAAGATGGGCGTTTGCTGCGCTATCTAACGCGCGACGTAATCTCCCCACGCGAAGCTCTGCGCTGTCGAGTTGAAGAGATGATCTCCGATTTGCAAGTAATGGCTGACAAGCCTTCGGGTAGCGTTTCCGTATTTCGGGGCGATGCCCGGCATCTCGAAAAGGTATTTAACGGTCACAAGCCGCCAAAGTTCGGGACAATTCTTTACTCGCCGCCGTACCTCAACAATTTTGACTACAGCGAAATCTACAAATGCGAATTGTGGTTACTTGGTATGCTCAATTCATACGACCAATGGCGACGGCTCAGACAAAGTACGTTTCGCTCACACCCTAGCTGCCGCTTCGATTCGACGAGTTATTTGAAAGACAATTCAGCTTTGCGTGAGGTTTATCGGTTGGTAGAGCAAGCAGCACGTTGTCCAAACATCGGTAATGGCGCGCAAGAAACATTGCCTGATGTTCTTCGCGGTTATTTTGATGATGTTGCCATGACCCTTCAGGAACAAATTAAGTTACTCGCTCCCGGAGGTCACATCATCTGCGTCGTCGGCAATTCAAAACATGGCGCGCTACACATATCTACCGACACACTAATTGCGAAAACCGGCAAGGCATTGGGATTAAATTTAGTTGAGATTTACGTCGGCAAATATCGTTACAGCCGTAAAGAGAAAAAACATAAGCTCCGCGAAAGTGTAGTTGTTTTTAGGAAATCAGACGATGTTTAATCTATTCCACTCATAGAAATGTGAAGTAAAAAAACTCACAATACTTGACCTGTTTTACGATGCGGAGGTCAGGAGTTCGACCCTCCTCTGCTCCATCGAAGAAGATAAAAAATAAGACAGCCGCTCAATTTTGGGCGGCTGTTTTTCGTTTTGTTACACTCTCGCCGGGTTCGCTTCTAAAATCTCGCAACCGATACATCATTCCGTAAAGTCTTATGTCGAAACAACATATCAATAATTATTACAACCGCCTTGAGGAAACGATTCGATTTGGCGGAAGTCGCAATGAAACCACCGTCGAACATGCTTTCATCTCGTTGGTTAATTCGTATGCCGAGCGGCGCAATCTGATGCTGGTCCCGAAGATTGCGATTAAGACCGCGAAGGGCGCGAACATCATTCCTGACGGTGCGCTCAAGAACGCGCTGCGGCTTGACTTCGGTTACTGGGAAAGCAAGGACATCAAAGACGATATAGACAAAGAGATTCAAGCGAAGATTGGCAAAGGTTATCCGCTCACAACACGCTTTTTGAAGACAGCGAGACCGCCGTGTTGTTTCAAGAGAATCAGCAAGTGATGCGCGTTTCGATGAAGGACGCGGAAAGCTTTGAGAAGATTTTACAACGGTTCGTTAATTTCGAGCCGCCGCAAGTTGTGCGGTTCAATTCCGCGCTTCAGAGATTCACCGAAGACGTGCCGACGATTGTTGAAAGTCTGCGCGAACTGATTCGCACACAAGCCGACACCAACGCGGCTTTCGTCAAACGGCGTGACGAGTTTTATCTTAATTGCCAGAAAGAGATTAACCCTGAAATCACGCCCGAAGATGTGCGCGAGATGATGATTCAGCACATCTTGACCGCAGACATTTTTACCAACGTCTTCGGCGATGCCGACTTTCACCGCTCGAACAACATCGCGCGTGAATTAGAGACGGTGCTTGAAACTTTTATGACGCGCAGTGTGCGGCAAACTTATCTCGGCGGCATTAAGAGTTATTACGATACGATTCGAGATGCGGCTTCCGGCATCGCCGACCACAACGAAAAGCAGAAATTCTTAAAAACCATTTACGAGAATTTCTACAAAGTTTATAACCCGAAAGGGGCTGACCGTCTCGGCGTCGTCTATACGCCGAATGAGATTGTGCGCTTCATGATTGAAAGCACGGACTACCTTTTAGATAAGCATTTCAATCGCTCTCAGCATGTCGCTTCGCGGGTAAAATCTCTTTTGTCTTACGTCGAATGCACGTTAGCTTACGCGGCGTGAGACGACAAAACCACGCAAGCGCGCAACTAATGAAAGTCCGGCGCGACGGGCGAGCGTCGTTCATTATTCGCTTCTGCCCTGCGATTGGGTACACTGACGCGCAACACCAAGCTCTCCGTTATCCTTCTAAATTCTTTCGGGAGATTTTATTTATGCGAAGCCAACGATTCGCCGTTTCACTTTTAGCCGCTTCACTCCTCTTCAGTTCCGCCGCCATCGCTTCCGCCGATACGATTCGTCTGCGCGACGGCAGCATCATACGCGGCGACATCATTGCCTTTGGCGACCAACAATTCTCGGTCTTAGTCGGGGCGAACACGCGCGGGCGGCGCAGTCGCGTGACGATTTATATGGAAGACGTGGACACCATCGAGTTTGACCGTGCGGCGAATGTCGCGGGGGCGAACACGCCGAATACCACCGAACCGATTAACATCAATCCGTCTTCATCGAACACTACTGCTCCCAACCCGACAACGCCCGCGCGTGGCGTCATCAATCCGGTTAACCCACCCGTCACGACTTCATCAACAAACGCTCCGGCGACCGTCGCTTTCCGTGAAGCGACATTGCGCGTGCGCGGCGATGCGACGACCAACGGTTGGACGAACTCCGGTATCACCGTGCGAAGCGGGCAGCGTTTGCGCGTCACATCATCAGGGCGCATCGCTTTAGGGCAAGGCAGATTTGCGACTCCGGCGGGCATCACGACGCTTGCCGATGAAGGCAAGTTGATGTCGAACGAAGCCACCGGCGGACTCATCGCGGTTATCGGTGACGACAACGACGAATTTATTTTCATAGGTGCGCGCCGCGAGTTCACCGCACCACGCGACGGCGTACTGTTCCTGGGCGTCAACGAAGGCAACCTGACCGACAACACCGGAAACTACGATGTCGTCGTCGGCTATGAACCTTAATAGTGGATAGTGGATAGTGGATAACTGATAGTGATAAAGCCAATGTCTTAAACTATCCACTATCCACTGTTACATCGCGGCGCGGCGGCGGCGCATCCAAAGACCATAAATTTTAATTCATTGCTTCGCGCCGGAAGCCGCATATAGTTTTCCGGCATGTTCTAAAGTTTTCAAAAGTTGGCTCTGGGGAGTGTTAGTTTTATGAAATTCTTGTTGCGCCGCATCGTCGTTCTATGTTTGGTGACAATCATCGCTCTCGCGTGTTTGCCGCTGACCCCGCCCGTTTCCGGTCAGGCGCGGCGTGTGCCGCCCGCGTCGCAACAGAAGAAGAATAAGCGACCCGACGGAAAGGCGACCGAACAGACGGGCGACGGAAAGATTGAAGAACAACTGCCGCCTGACATCGTGAATACGCCGCAAGAAGGCGACGTGATTTCTTTTGAAACCGCACTCGTCAATGTTGATGCCGTCGTGTATCACAAAAAATCAGGTCAGGTTGTGACGAACTTAAAGAAAGAAAACTTCGCCGTGTTTGAAGACGGCGTACAACAAACCGTCACCAACTTTGCGACGCCGGAAGCACCGATTACGGTCGCCATGGTTCTCGAATACAGCAAGCTTAGTTCCGGTCTTAACGCCAACAATTTCGATTATGAACTCGGCGAAATCTTGCGTCCGATGGCGATGTTTCTGTCGCGCTTCGTCAAACCGCCGGAGGATTTCGTGACCGTCGTCGCCTACGATATGCGCCCGACGCCGATAACCGATTTCACGAACGACCCGCAACAAATCAACGCGACCATCAACCTTCTGCTTCGCAACCGTCCGGCGTTTAGCGAAGCCAATCTGTTCGACGCGATGAAGTTCGTCCTCGTCGGCGGGCGCGGCGATACGGAAGTTTTACAACAAGGCAAAAACAAAACAGAAGCGCGACAACAGGAATACACCGGACTCGCCGGAATCCAGAACCGCCGTAAAGCGATGATTCTCGTCACCTCCGGGATTGATACCTTCAGCAAAATCAATTACGGGCAGGCGCGCAAAATCGCACAGAACGCCGGAGTCCCGATTTACATTATCGGCACGGGCGAACTGTTCTTCAAAAAATACAGCGACCAACTCGATGCCACCGACGGCTTACTCGGTCAACCCGGACGCCTGACGATGCTTCAAGCCCGCAACGCCTTAAACACCTTCGCCAAAGAAACCGGCGGTGCTTACTATCCCGTGACGTTTGAATCGGAATTGCCGAACGTCTTGCAAAGCATCAACGCCCTGATGCGTAACCAGTACAGTCTCGCGTATCGTCCGGCAGACCGTGAAGGTAACAAGCAACGCAAACTCGTCGTCAAGGTTGATGTCAACGGTGACGGCACGTTTGACGAAAAAGAGTTCGTCGTCAAAAACCGCCCGTTCTACAATCCAGCACCGAAGAAGTAAAGATATAGTCACTCAAAAACACTGACGCCCGGCGCATTGGATTTTAGTTCTCCTCGCGCCGGGCGTTTAATCGTGCGAACCGGAAGTCCGTGTTCTTCTTCGGTTAAGCTGTTGAGAATCGAGTAGTTGATTCTGCTCACGCGAGCGGCTAAGTGTAGTAAGTCTTCACATGTACAGCTTGTCTTTGTTTGTGATGAGCGCAATTTTAACCGCGCGGGTGGATGTTGTCAAGATTTTTTCTTGCATTGCGGTTTGCTAAGTGTGCGCGCCTTCGTGAAAACCTCTGCTTGAAAATCTTATGACGAACAACTGATGACGAGATGTTTGCCCCAATCGGGTGGCGGGGCGGCGTAAGTCTCCATCGCGCTTTGTTCGTCGAATGGACGGCGCAAGAGTTCGAGCAAACGATCTACTTCCGTGTAGTCGCGTTCGTCCGTCGCTTTTCTGATGGCATTCTCCGCGAGGTAATTTCGCAAGATGTATTTCGGATTGACACGGTTCATGCGCTCACGGCGTTCATCGTCATCGCTTCCTTCACCCGTCAATCGCGTGCGGTAAGTTTGCGCCCAAGCATCGAAGGCGGCGAGGTCTATGAACAAATCACGCACTGCATCGGGGGTGTGCGCGGTTTCGCTTTCGGTTGTTTCGATGTTGCCCAAACGACGGAAGAACGTCGTGTAATCAACGTGATTGGCGGCGAGGATTTCAAACGACTTGGCGACGAGTCCGGCGTCGCCTTCGCGGATTTCAGAGAAGCCGAATTTGTCGCGCATCAGTTCACCGAACGCTTCCGCAAATTCGTGTTGATATGTGTCGAGAGCGGCTTGGGCTTCCGCTTGCGGGATGAGATGAAGCAAGGTGTAAGCGAGGCAGACGAGATTCCAGATGCCTATGCGCGGTTGTTGGCTATAAGCATAACGCCCGTTGTAATCGGAATGATTCGGGATGAAATTCGGGTCGTAATCGTCCATGAAACCGTAGGGTCCATAATCAATCGTCAAACCGATGATGGACATATTGTCGGTGTTCATCACGCCGTGCGTCCAACCGACGGCTTGCCACTGTGCCATGAGGCGCGCGGTGCGGCGTGTAATTTCGGTTAAGAATTGTGTGTACCTGTCCGGCTTGTCATTGAGTTCCGGGTAGTGTTCGCGTATCACGTAATCGGCAAGTTCGGTGACGCGCTCCGGTTGGTTGCGATGATGGAAAAGTTCAAACGAACCGAAGCGAACATGCGTCGGGGCGAGGCGGGTTAAGACAGCGGCGGTTTCGATTGTTTCGCGCTGAATGGGTGCGTCGCTGCCGATAATTGAAAGGGCGCGCGTGGTCGGAATGCCGAGATGATGTATCGCTTCGCTGCACAGGTATTCGCGTATGGTGGAGCGCAAAACGGCGCGCCCGTCTCCGAAGCGCGAGAACGGGGTTTTGCCCGCGCCTTTGAGTTGCACGTCCCACCGCGCGCCGTTTTTGTTTTTGACTTCGCCGAGAAGAATCGCGCGCCCGTCGCCGAGTTGCGGAACGAAGCTTCCGAATTGATGTCCGGCGTAAATCGCGGCGAGCGGTTCGGCTCCTTCCGGTACTCGATTGCCGATAAAGGTTTCGATAAACTCGTTCGTGTGCGCGGCGTCCGGGTTTATATCAAGCAATGCGGCGGCGTCCCGGTTGAAGCTGATGAGGTACGGCGCGGGCAACGGCGTCGGCTCGACGCGACGGTAAAACGCTTCGGGCAAGCGTGCGAAAGAATTGTCGAAGGATAAATTTAGTTTAGATTTTGCGAGTTGTTGCATGAGTGATTTATAGCATTTTTCGAGTTAGAGTGGGTTGTATATAAGTGTAAGGCAAAGATGTTTTCACCGCAGAGACGCAGAGGTCGCAAAGGAGACGCAGAGAAAATAACTTACAACTATCTGCGTCTCCTTTGCGACCTCTGCGTCTCTGCGGTTAATGCCCTTAGCCTTACGATGGACTTATCCGCGCCATGTACGATCAAGGATTTTAGCCGTTACCCTTCTGTTCACGGTAGCGACGAATAAGCGTATTGGTTGAACTGTCATGCTTTAGTTCAGAATTTGCGTGACCATCCAGTTCAGGCATGATTCGTTGCGCCAGAACTTTGCCCAACTCGACGCCCCATTGGTCGAAAGAATCAATGCCCCAAATTATGCCCTGCGTGAAAACGCTATGCTCATAGAGCGCAATTAACTTACCCAACATCTCCGGCGTCAGGCTCTCGGCAAGAATCGTTGTTGATGGGCGATTGCCGTTGAAGACGCGATGCGGCACAAGCCAATCTTGCGTTCCTTCGGCTCTGACTTCTTCTTCCGTCTTGCCGAAGGCGAGAGCTTCGCTTTGGGCAAACAAATTCGCCATCAATATATCGTGGTGTGCGCCGTGCGGGTTCAGCGAACGGGTGAATCCTATGAAATCGCACGGGATGAGTTTCGTTCCCTGATGAATCAGTTGATAGAACGAGTGCTGACCGTTCGTACCCGGCTCGCCCCAGAAGACGGGACCCGTTTCGTAATCCACGCGCTCGCCCGAAGTCGTAACCTGCTTACCGTTGGATTCCATCGTCAACTGTTGGAGATAAGCCGGGAAGCGTTTGAGGTATTGATCGTAGGGCAGGACGGCGACGGTTTGAGCATTGAAAAAATCGGCGTACCAAACCGTCAGCAAGCCCATCAATACGGGCAAATTCTGCTCGAACGGCGCGGTGCGAAAATGCTCGTCCATCTCATGAAAACCGGCGAGCATACGGCGGAAATTGTCCGCTCCGACGGCGATCATCGTTGACAGTCCGATGGCGGAAACCATCGAATAACGACCGCCGACCCAATCCCAAAACTCGAACATGTTCGCGGTGTCAATGCCGAACTTACTGACTTCGGCGGCGTTGGTCGAAAGGGCGACGAAGTGTTTGGCAACCGCCGCTTCGTCGCCTAAAGTCTCCAACGCCCACGCCCGCGCCGTGCGACCGTTCGTCATTGTCTCAAGCGTCGTGAAGGTTTTGGATGCGATGATAAAAAGCGTTTCTTCCGCATCGAGGTCGTGAGTCGCTTCGGCGAAATCCGTTCCGTCAACATTCGAGACGAAGCGAAACGTCATGTCGCGTTGACTGTAATGACGCAAGGCTTCATAAGCCATCACGGGACCGAGGTCGGAACCGCCGATGCCGATATTGATGACGTTGCGAATGCGCTTGCCCGTGTGTCCCTTCCACTCGCCGCTCCGCACACGCTCGGAGAAGGCAGCCATCTTGTCAAGAACTTTGTGAACTTCCGGCACGACGTTCACGCCGTCAACCATAATCTGCTTATCAATTGGCGCGCGAAGTGCGACGTGCAGCACGGCGCGGTTTTCGGTGAGGTTAATTTTCTCGCCGCCGAACATCGCATCAATGCGCCCGCGCAAATCGCAGCCTTCGGCAAGCTTTACAAGAAGTTGCATCGTCTCGCCGGTGATGCGGTGCTTCGAGTAATCGAAGTATAGTCCAAGGGCTTCGAGGGCGAACTGCTTGCCGCGTTCCGGGTCATCGGCAAAAAGCGTTCGGAGATGAGTGTCATGTATTTTTCCATGATGCTCCGTCAACGCTTTCCACTCTGGAGTTTGTGTCAGTTTTCGTGTCTCAGTCATTCAGTCACCTCTTCGTCTTCGTTTGTCCATCAGCACACTTTAGAGTCATACTTCGTCGCTAAACCTGCGAACAACACAGATGAAACGCGCCACAGTGGATTGCTGTTTAGCCGCATTGCTTCCAAGCAATGAACGTCGCACAGTTCCCCGAAATTATTGTTGAAAGGTAATCTTCGCAAGTGTCCTGCTGCCGTAACAGCGAGGTTAATTTAGTGAGAATTTCTACTTTGGAGCATCGCTAAAAGGATTCAATTAGAAGGTGACATCTTAACGATAAACTCCTGAGGCGCACACTTTAACATAAGCACCAAACGACAATGTATGAATTTCCGATATTCGGCAGACTGAATCAGGAAACATATAAAGCGAATGCCACACGAAACGAACGAGTCGTTTCGTGTGGCATTACTGATAAAGGTCAGTTCGATATAAAGATTGCAGCCCCGTCAGGGGCGACTAGAGAATAGCCCACGGCGCAAGCCGTGGGTTACGGCGGTCATGGCGAAGCCAGCCCCGTCAGGGGCGAAAGAGCGAGAATCTTTCGCCCCTGACGGGGCTTCTTCCTTGCTCGCTCTATAACCCACGGCTTGCGCCGTGGGCTACTATCTACCGCCACTTTCGTGGCTGAAGACATTTGTTCTTATGTCGAACTGACGTTACCGATAAAAATCGCGCGATGGTGACGCGCGGTGTACTTAAAATTTACTCGCTCGCAACGGATTTTCTTTCGCGTAAGAATAAGCGGTGTACGCCGAGAGAGCATGATACGCGATGCCGAGTACGCCGCCCGTCCCAATCCAAAAGCCGGGTATCACGAGAATCAATCCAACCAGCCACAAAATACCGGCGAGAATCCGCCCGTTATAAAGCTGCCCGACACCGGGTACAATCAAACTCAAGACCGCCGCCAAATTCGGATTACGCATAACTCAAAATCTCCTTCTCGGAACATTGTTTGGTGCGAACTTATACGTCGCCCGTGACGTGTGAGTTCCGCGACGGACTGTGCATAATTTGCGGATGCCGGAGCGTTGTCACGAACTCGCGGAATCGGTTTGGGCTTCGGGTTCGACGCGGCGCACGCTGATGATTTGCCCGCGAAAAGTTTTCAAAATCTGTTGCACGTTCGGGTCAGCTTCAGCGCGCCGCCACAATTCTTTTTCTTCATCAGAGGCGGACGGCGACATTAAAGACGCGACGGCATCATCGCGGCTCGGAACTTGGCTTAACGTTGTGCGCGGTGTGGCGGCGGGTGTGGCGCGCTCGTCTTCATCCTTGATGCGGACGCGCAAGCCCGTGTCACGTCCAAGCACGTCGCGGCACACTTCACCCAAGACTTTGCGACTTTCGGGGCGCGTCAGATTGTCGCGCAAGTGTCTATGTTTCGGCAGATATTCGACGACGAGTTCATCATCTTCGAGATAAACACTCGCGGCTTCATCGAGGGCGACGACGACGAACGTGCGCCGTCTGGCTTCGAGTTCCTGCTTGATGCGCTCAATCGGCGTGTCGAGTTGAACGGTGGCGGTTGATGAAGGTGCTTCATCAACCGCGCTCGCGTGCGAAGCGGAAGCAAGGTCGAAGATGTTCGTGTGAACCGCGTCGCGCGCGGGCGGCGATGATGGTGGCGTCACAAGTTTGAGCGACGGCGCGCTTAAATTCGGCGGGTTGACCGAAGCGGGCGGCACATTTTCCAGAGATTCTTTCAAAGGCTTCGCGTCGGGTGCGACAAACGGCGCGACGGTCGTTTCGCGTGTGGACGATGCGGCGGGCGCGGATGACGGATTCTGCGCGGCTGACGGCAGAGTGTGCGCGAAAGCGGATTTTTCTTCGATGGTCGGCGGTGGTGCGAACGCGCTAGTACCTGTACGAGGCGGGGTGTTGTTTCCCGTCCCACCCGATGGCGGAGCGTTCGACGCTCCGCCCTGTGATGATGGCGGCACACGCACGGGTTTCGCTTCGCCGCGCAAGTTTTCTTCCAGACTTTGAAGGCGTGCGATGAGGTCGTCAATCCCCGCGAGGCGGCGCATCTCAATCAGTTTTATTAAGCCGAGTTCGAGTTGATAACGCGGGTGCGCGCTCTCGCGTATGTCGCGTTCGGTCTGCGTCAGGCTGTGGAAGAAGCGCACGAGGTCGGATTCCGTGAACTGTTCGCTTAGAGCGCGCATCTCCGCGAAGGCTTGCGCGCGTGTCGCATCCGCGTCGTCTTCATCGCTTCCGACGCCGACTTTCAGCACGAGTAAATCGCGGAACTGCGCGAGAAGTTCGCGGCAGAAATTTCGCAAATCGTGACCGCGCATCACGAGGTCATCAACGACTTTTAGGATGCCGGACGGTTGGGCGTCGGCAATCGCGCGCAAGGTTCGCAGAAGCAGTTCCGTTCCGGCGAGTCCGAGCGCGGTTTCGACTTCGGCGGCTGTGATATGCCCCTGACTGAAACTTATAACTTGGTCGAAAGCCGATTGCGCGTCGCGCATAGAGCCTTCGCCCGCGCGGGCGATTTCGCTTAACGCCGCATCTTCGATGTCCACATTTTCCGCGTCCGCGATTAGTTTCAGACGCGCGGTGATTTTCGGTAAAGCGATGATGCGAAACTCGAATTGCTGGCAACGCGAGAGAATCGTATCGGGCAGCTTGTGGAGTTCGGTCGTCGCCATGATGAAGACGACGTTTGAGGGCGGTTCTTCTAAAGTTTTAAGCAGAGCGTTAAACGCCGCGCCGGAGAGCATATGCACTTCGTCAATAATAAAGACGCGGTATCTATCGCGTGCGGGGCGAATCGCCACCGTGTTGATGATTTGGTCGCGCACATTATCAACGCCGGTATTCGACGCGGCGTCAATCTCAAGCACATCAATCGAACGACTCTCCGCGATTTCACGGCACGACACGCACGCCGTCTCATCATCAATCCGGCACGGCAAAGGATTCGGCTTCGTGGTTTTATGACAGTTGAGAGCTTTCGCCAAAAGGCGCGCGGTCGTCGTTTTGCCTACGCCGCGCGCACCGGAAAACATATAAGCGTGATGCAGCCGCTCATACACAATCGCATTGGTGAGCGTGCGCGTGATGGCTTCCTGCCCTGTGACTTCCTCGAAGGTTTGCGGACGCCACTTGCGGGCGATGACTTGATACATAAAGCAAAGGAGAAAATAGAAAGGAGAAAGGAGAAAGTATAGAGCGCGTTTTCGCCTTTCTACCTTCTCCTTTCTACTTTGATGTGGACAGGCTTCGGACTGACCCGCAACACACGCCGCCACGCGGCTACCGTTGCTTCGTTCCCGATCTGGCGGGGTTCACCGGGCAAGCGTTGTGCGGAGTCCGAAGCCTGATAAGTTGTCAATGCCGCTTTGACTTTGGAAAGCCTCGCAGCCTGTTTTTGACGTGCGGACACTTTACCGATTTCGCGTCTGCCGCGCAACGTCTTCGATTAGGTCGAGATAAATGTTTTCGGTTGAGCGGTTAAATCTCGGTTTTGCGATGGGCGAACAAGCGAAGCAGTCCGTTGATTCCGGCGTGAACCAGCGCATAGACAACAATCGCAATCACGATAGGAAGCGCGAGTGTATAACCGCCTTCGATTGAGGGGCTGCCGACGATGCCGCGAAATGGAGCGTAAAGCGGGTCGGTGATGTTGCGTATCAGTTGCACGAATCCGGCTTCGCTGCGGGCGGCGAGCAAAGCTAAAACAAGGCGAATCGCAAGCAAGGTGTAGATGAGAAAGAAGATGTAATCAACGACTTGCGAGACGCGGGCGATGCCGCGCGAGCGTCCGACTTCGCGTTCGGATTGGGCGACTTCGTTGATGGCTTTGTGGCGAAAGTCGCCGGCGAGATTGTTCATCCGGGCGGCTTCACCCGGTGTCGTATGGTCGGCGCGGGCGGCGATTTCCGAGTTCACATCCGATTCGATTTGCTCTTTGACGCTGTTGTGTTGAGTGGCGCGGCGGGCTTCATCGGCGGCGAGTTTGTCGTCTTGCATGTTGGAATTTGCTCCGTATCTTTTGGTGATGGATAGGTAAAGCGTTTGCGGGAGAAGGCGACGACGCAAAAGCGATATGAAAGTTTGTCGTGCCGTTCGTTCTACTCTACCGTTTCGGCGGGTGTGAGGACAAGAGATTTTTCCGTGCGGCTCGGATGCACGGCGGGCAAGAAGTCACACAAGAGCCTGTAATGCTCAACCTTCACAGCATCGGTCATCCACTTATGCGACGGAAACGGCACGACGTAAAGCCGGATGTTTTCATATTGCCCTACCGCGCCGTACTCAATTCCCTTCGTGGTTTTAAGTCCGACGAAAAACTTATAAACACCTTTGCCCGTGAAACACACAGTGCGCGGACGCAAGCTTTTCAATTCGCTTTTCAAACGCACGACGCCCGCCGCGTACTCGGCATCCGTAATCTCATGCGCCTCGCGCGTCGGCTTATCGTGAACAAGGTCTGTGATGCCGTAGTTATAATCGTAAAGTTGCGAATCATCGTAAATCGCTCCCAAACCTGCCTTGCGTATGATGCGCCACAAGCTTCCGTGCGCGTAATACTTGCCGCGTTCCCAACTATACGGATGCGGATTAAATCCGACGAAGATGATGTCGAGATGCGGGCGAAGAATAGAAGAAAGCATAAAAGCAAAGTAGAAAGGAGAAAGTAGAAGTTGAAAGCAATTGGCGGGATGCCTTTGTTTCTGAATTTTCTACTTCCTCCCTTCTACTTTCTACTTTAACGAAGCGGAAAGGGTGGGATTCGAACCCACGGAACGGTTTCCCGCTCACAGCATTTCCAATGCTGCCAATTCAACCACTCTTGCACCTTTCCAAACCGAAGGAGAAAGTAGAAGGGAGAAATTCAGAAACAAAAACAAATCAAAAGTTTGCTTTCGATTTGCGGGCAATGGTGACGAGAATTGCGACAAGTTCTTTAGCTTCTTGGTGCAAATCTACAAGTTGTTCGCGGGAAACTATTCCTGAATCTTCAAGCAGTTCGAGCCAGTATCGGGTTTCTTCGCATTCCTGCAATGCACCTTCAATCTTGCTGACGAAATCAGCTTTCGACTTCGCAAAAGTTCCTTCACGGTATTGCGCGCCGACGGATGTTCCCGAACGCAAAAGCTGCTTTCCCAGAACCTGCGCCTCTGTCGTCTTCGGCAAACTCACATACAGTTTTATCACTGCCAAAGCAAACGCCTTCGTCCGCAGCCGCAAATCATTCTCCATTTATCACCTTCCTTTCTCCTTTCTCCTTTCTCCTTTCTCCTTTCTCCTTTCTCCTTTATCAAAGCGGAGAGGGTGGGATTTGAACCCACGGTGGAGTTTCCCCCACTCCGGTTTTCGAGACCGGTGCACTAAGCCACTATGCGACCTCTCCGAAGCAAAGTAGAAAGTAGAAGGGAGAAAGTAGAAAATACAAACCATGCACTTGCCTTGTCTTATAACTTCTACTTTCTCCCTTCTACTTTCTACTTTGCAAAAGCTCCCTTCTACTTTCTACTTTGCAAAAGTCTTTTTTGCAAAAAAAACTTTTGCATCAGTGCGCGTGCTTCGTCGGCAAGCACGCCGCTTGTCCATGAGATTTGATGGTTCAAAGAACTACCGTCGAGAATCTGAAAGATTGATTCAATCGCTCCGGCGCGTGGTTCGTGTGCGCCGTAAATTAAGCGTGCGACGCGGGCTTGAATCAATGCTCCGGCACACATCGCGCACGGTTCGATGGTTGAATAAACCTTTGCGCCGACTAATCTAAAGTTCCCTATACGGTGCGCGGCTTCGCGTAGGGCGACGATTTCCGCGTGTGCCGTCGGGTCACAGTCGCGGCGCGTGCGGTTGGCGGCGACGGCGAGAAGTTGGTTGTCAACACCGACGACGCACGCACCGATGGGGACTTCGCCCGCTTCGCCCGCCGCGTGCGCCGCTTCGAGTGCGACGCGCATCCACTGTTCATCGTCCTCAAACATCAATGCTTCACTGAACTGACGCGCGGCAACGCTTTTCGGGTGCGAACCTCAAATCATGTTCGATTAGTCACTATGCCGCGACGACGAAAGAATATAGGTTTGACCTGATAACCGTGTCAAGCAAGGTGCTTTTTCCGAAAGCTGAAAGCCGTTGGCGTCACGCTTTATGTTTCAGCCACGAGCGAATGAAGATTTTCGTAACCGAAATAACATCTCGCGGTTGAACAACCGCAATCGCGCGGGCGTACATCGAAGTATCCGGCGAACGAGATTCGCTCTTGTTTGCACCCTTGTTTAGTATTGCTCCGAACTTGTTTTTAGATTTGATACTTGAAGGAGGCGTTTCGCATTATGGCAACTTACCGCGATCCGGCGCGCGTGTTCGCGCCGCTTGAAATCATCGAACGTCTGCTTGAAATACGTCACGAAGCAGGCTATGCGCCCGCGATTTATATTCAATCGTCCGATGACATCGCAACCTACCTTGACGCTTACGGCTTTGATGTTTATGCGTTCGACGAAACCGAACCGACGTTCCAATTCGGTAAATATAGTGCCGCGTGTGTGCCGGGCGGCGACCATGCACACGAATCATTGATGGCGCATTAACCTCACGCAGTATGCTTACACAAAAAGCGAAGGAAACTAAAATAGTTTCCTTCGCTTTTTAACTTTGCGCGTGTTCGCAATGCTTAAACTTCTTCTAAAGCCCGCGCGACGACAAACGTGATGTCATCGGTCGCGCCGCGTCCTTCCGTCCACTTCAACACATCGGCGTAAATGAAATCAATCAACTCGCGCGAAGTCTTACCGTGTCCGGCGCGCACGGTTTCAGCCAGACGCTCGCGCCCGTATTCTTCCCTTTCGCCATTTTCCGCTTCCGTCACGCCGTCCGTATAAAGCACGAGTGTTTGTCCGCGTTCGATGTGAAGATAGTGTTCGTAATACCTTGAGCCGGTGAACATGCCGAGCGGCAATTCGCCGCGCTCGATGAAGCGCGCCGTGCCGTCGGTGTGCATCAAGAGCGGCGGGTTGTGTCCGGCGTTGGCGTAGGCGAGTGTCATGTTGGTGGCGTCCAACACGCCGTAGAACGCGGTCACGAATTGGTTATGCTCGATGGATTCTTTCAGTAATTGATTCGCTTTCGACATCGAAACATTCGGTGCATAGCCGATGTGAATCGCGGCGCGCAGGGTCGCACGCAGGAACGCCATGAGAAGCGCGGCGGGTACGCCTTTGCCGGAAACGTCCGCGATGACGAGTCCGAGTTGGTCTTCAAACACCGGAACGAAATCGTAATAATCGCCGGAAACTTCTTCGGTCGCGTAGTTAAAAGCACTGATGTCGAAGCCGGGAAGTTGCGGGTTGCGATTCGGAAACAGGGAAAGTTGAACCGAGCGCGCGACTTCCAATTGCGCTTCGAGCCGCTTCTTCTGCACAAGTTGTTCATGCAACATCGCCTTCTCGATGATGATGGCGACTTGCGAGGCGAGCAGCATCAAGACCTGTAAATCGTCGCCCGTGTAAGCATTGAGTTGGTCGCTTTCCAAATCGAAAACTCCGATGACTTCATCGTTCGAGATAATCGGCGCGACCATTTCGGAGCGCGTTTTTTCACGCGCGTTCAAGTATCGCGGGTCGTGTCGCACGTCCGGCGAGATGACGGCTTCGCCCGTTTGCGCGACGAAACCGATGATGCCTTCGCCCGCTTTGAGACGCAGTTCGAGCAGTTCGTCAATGTCATAACCGCGCACAAATTCCGAGCGAAAAACCGTGAACGCGCCTTCCCTGTTCTGCTTATCCGGTGCTTGTTGATTGATGAGATACACGCCGCACGCATCGTAGGGCAACAGCGAACCGAGCGTGTCAATCACGAGTCCCATAACTTCTTCAGGGTCGAGCGAGCGGGAAATCTTTTTCGTGATGTCGAGAAGCAAGCGCAGTTTATCAACGACGGTGAGTTCGCTCTGCGGAGTCGTGGCTTCTTGAGGTTGGTTAATCATTATGTCGTGTTTCCGAAATACCGGCTTAACCGGAGTTAGATGCGACTTTGAAATTACAACCGCTTCCAAAGATTGTACAAGTCGCTAAATGCTTTTCCGTTCAAGTGCGGCATCGGTCAACAACTCCAACTCAAGCGCAACGGACGAACGGGCGCGAAAAAAATCGTTCACATCCGAAGCTAAGTCAAGCGTGGCGAGATTCATACCGCGCGCCTCAAACATTTCCGCGTAACGCGCCGTCGCACGATTGCCCGCTTCGTCAGGGTCAAGGATTAAGACGATTTGAAAACGCGCAAGCGGCGGCAACCATTCTTCACGCATCCCGCCCGCACCGACAAGCCCTACGGCGTTGAAGTTATGACTGATGAGCGTCAAGGTATCGGTGAAGCCTTCGACAAGATAGACGATGGAATCGCTTTGCAATTTATCAAGGGTGTCAATGTTATAAAGCGACGGAATGTTGCCGGGCATGTTGTGCCAACGCGGTTGGACGCGCGGGCTGGTGGTGCGGGCTTGGAAGTATTGCTCTACTCCTTCAACGTAAAAGGGAAACAACAAACGGTGAAGATAGAACGTCAGATGCTCGCGCGAATTGAACAGACCGCTTCGCTGTAATTCATCAACCGCAAATCCATCGCGCATACTTCGCATCACGCGACGATAAGATTCACGCGGGAAATACGTCACGCCGAGACGCTCGCACGTCGCACGATTGATGCCGCGTTTCTGTAAATAATTCATGCCTTCGCTCCCGTCTTCACGACGGCAGACGCGCAGAAATTCCGCACAGATGACTTGACGACGTTCAAGCGAAAGCTTTTCTGAAACATCCGGCGTTTCGCTTTCGATAATGTCCGGTGCGGCGCGCAGACTTAGCGGCAACTGCCTTGTGTCCGCATCCAACCCGACCTCTTTCGCCAACTCACCGACGGCGCGTGTGAAAGATACGCCGCGCATGAGTTCATAAAAACGAATCGCATCGCCGCCTTCGTCGCGTGAAAAGCAATGAAACAATCCGCGCGTCAAATCAACCGACAAAGCCGGATGTCCTTTGCCCGAATGAGCGTGCGACGGTATCGGACACAAGGCTTGAAGACGGTTGCCGCTCACACGCGCGTGCGGGCAAAAACTTTGATAGAACCTTTGATAATCAAGACGCGATTTCACCGCTTCGCAAAGTTCGCGCAAGCGTTCGCGGCGATGATGTGCGTCGTCCGTCATACTGTTTTATGACGCGATTTGATTCTGTTTTTGCCGGTTGAATGCGGCGCGCGGCGGAGTTTCTTGAGGATGACGCTGGCGGTACTCCGCCCACAAACGCGAAACCTTGATGCGGTATTTGACGAGTTCGCGTGAGACGCCGAAGTGTTCCGCAATCTGTTTCGACGTGCGATTTTTAAGCACGAATTTTTGCAAACTCGCGTAAGGAACAAGTGCCGCCGCCCCTATGGAATACGCCGCTTCTTCGTCCGCTTCGTTGTAATCGCGGGCGATGATTTTGCCGCCTTTGTTTTCGGTGACGACGGCAAGGCGGTTCGGCTTATGACCCAAAAAGACGTGGCAAACTTCTTCCATTAACGTCGCGTGGTTGCGTTGCCGCCCGTGACGCGGATTCAAAATCACCAACCGCCAACCGTTCGGCAACGGACGCGAACACGTCCCGCCCGACCATGAATCCATCCCCGCCCCAAGCAGATGCTCGCGCGCCTCATCCGACAAACCTTGTATCTGCTCGAAATCCACCACCATCAACTTCGCAAACAACGCCAATTCAAACGGATCAAGCGGCTCATCATCACGCTTTAACCCTGCGAACTCGCGCAAGCCCTGCGCCCGCAGTTCATACTGCCTACCCTTGTATGTCGGTGGTTGTACGCGCTCGTTCACAATCTTGATTGATGACTTCGCTTTAAGTATCGAGATGTTGTTCCGCTTTGCCAACACGATTAAGCCGCGCTGCCATAATAGCAACGCGGCTTAGAGAGAAGCGAATTTTAGCGTGCGGTTACTTCTTGCGTCCGCGTACGGGCGCACTGCCGGGAACGCTGAATTGCGTATAAGCGACGCGGAAAAGTTCCGCCAGCGACTTCGCGGTTTCCGGTGAAAGATTGCGGTCGGCGCGCAAGTGGGCTTCGACAATATCGGGCGTCGCTTCGTGCGGGAAATAAACGACCGGCGAAACTTCCTTGTCGCCTTTGCCGCGCGCCGAGTTCATCACGCGCTCAATCGGCATGTTAAGCCAAGTGGTGAGCGACGCGATGTTGTCGGCGTCCGGCTTGCCCGTGCCGTTCTCAATCCGCGAGAGCGTCGAAGCCGAAACCCCCGTCACATCCGCGACATCGCGCAGACTCAAACCCGATTCTTCGCGCTTGCGTTTGATTGAACGTCCCAGTTCAATCGTGTTCACCAAACTTTTAATTGATTGTGCCATGTCCGTTTTCTCCTCTTGTGCCGTGACCGTTTCGCCTTAGTATCCGAACCCCGACGGCTTCAACTGATAGGCAACTTACCACAACTTAAATCCTAGATGCAACACTGCGTTTTACACTTGCAACAAAAGGTTTCGAGTGGTACACTGTTTCACGCATGAAACAGCACCGTGAAATGTCATGCAACATGATTACAAAATATGCTTGAGGAGCAAGGGACGATGACTGAAGTGAGCGAAGCGATTTGGGAAACATTCGACGGATTATTCAAGACGCTTTACCGTCAGGGCGAGCGCGTCGAACAACTTGAGCGGCGCGTGATTGACCTTGAAGGGCGTTTGCAAGAGCGCGCGGCAACCGGCATCAGCACGCACAACGGCGGCGGCACGCTTAGCCGATTTGAAGCGATTGAAGACAACTTCCCCGCCGAACGCGCGGCATAACAAGGCACTCAACTTGGACAAACATTTCGACGAGCAAAAGGAGCTAGAAAACGATGGCAGCCATGATTGATAAAAAAGAAATCCTACGCGACAAACGCGCGCAAGGTATCGCGGCGATGGGTTTGGTGACGCGCCATGCCGACCGTTTCCAAGTGCAGACGCCTTCCCTGCGTGGACGCCGCACGGCTTACGAAGTTTGGCGCGACGACGCGAACCGCGTGCGTTGCACCTGTCTTGAGTTTGAGGAACACGCCGCCGAGAATCCTTCGTTCCGGTGTGAACACATTCTCGCCGTCAAGCATTCGCTCGTCGCCAAAAATTCGGAAGCCGTGACCAAACAGGTCGCCGCACCTGCCGAACAACCGCCAACCGTTACGGGCATGACGCCCGCTACCGTCACGCCTACCACCACAGACGAAAGCGCATCCGAGAAGCCTGCGGACGTTCAGCCGCACGCACGCTTTGAACGGGAGTCGAACGAAGCTGAAAGCAATGGCGACGTGAATGCGAAGGTTGACACCGAAATCGTCACACCGTCGCCCGTCGTTCGTTCGCTCGCGCAACACACACACACGAAGGAGCAAGACATGAATCGTTATTCACCCACATCCGCACCGATAACCGATACGATTGACACGGATTTCAACGAGCAACTTCCGGCGCACGAAGAACACACGGCGCACGTCGTTCCGCTCGCGTTCGTCAACATTTTACGCACCTTGCGCCAGCCCATTGACGCGAAACTCGTCAAGACGCGCGAAGGTTGGACTGACCGCGCAGGCAATACACACCTCGTCGAATACATCGAATGGCACACGGTCGCCGATACGCTTGACCGCGTGTGTCCGGCGTGGTCACACTCCGTCCGCGACATCAAACAGATTGGCGATATGGTCGCCGTCACCGCCGCGATTACGATTGACGGCGTGACACGCGAAGGCATCGGCACGGGTTCAGCCGACAATGAAACCGGCATCAAGAAAGCCGAACACGACGCACTCAAGCGTGCGGCAATCAAATTCGGTTTGGCGCGTGAACTGTATCAACGCGAATCGGAAGTTATCGAGCGCAACGGCAGCACGGCGGAAGCGAACAACGGATTTCCCTCAGACCCGTTGGCAAAATCAATGTCCGACCTCGTGACGCCGAAGCAACTCGGCATGATTCGCGCCCTCGCACGCGAAGCCGGAATGGATGCCGACGATGAATGCCAATCGGTGTTGCGTTGCCGCACCGAAGAGTTGTCAAAGAAAGCAGCGTCGTCATTCATTGACCACCTAAAAACCGCGCAGTCGAACCAAGCGACGGAAGTCAATCAACCGATGCGCCGCGCGAGTTAAAAGGTCAGGACTTCGCTTATAAACCTTTGCGCTTCCTCTGTGTAATCTCTGTGTCTCTGCGGTAAAAATTTAACCACAGAGGCATAGAGGTTACACGGAGAATCACAGAGCGTTCGGTAGTGTTTCATACATGCAACAGCATACCGCGCACAGTCATCTAAGTTGTGTACCGGAAATGATGTTGTGGTGAAAGGAGTTGAAGATGACGACAGAAGAATTGATTCAAGATATGAACGCGCCGCTGATGTTCGAGCTTGAGTACGCAGACGAAGCCGAATTCGATTTCGTTCACGCACCGGCAACCGTTAATGAATCTTTATCACCCGCCGATGCTTCGACCAAGCCGCATTCAAAGAAGGATCGCATCATCGAATTATTCAAAGCGGGAACAACGGATGTTGCGGACATCGTGCGCCACACGCACGCGCGCCCGTCTTACGTCGCGCAAGTTTTACAACGCGAAAACCTGATTAGCGGTTACTTCGATTTGTACACGACGACCAACCGCGAGCAGAACGTGTATAGCCGTTTCTTCCGCAACGCGCTTCAGTTCAAGACCACCGAAGCTGCCCGCGCATCGGTCGAGAAACTCGATAAGCTGTACAACTATTTCGAGCGTCTAGGCGACCGCGCCGGACAGCATCAAGCGATGGTCTTAGCCTTAACGGGCAAGAACCGCGCGCGTTGGAGCGGCAAGCATGAAGCCGCGCAAGTTTTCGGTGAGTGGCTAGCGAGTCATTAAGTCAGACAAGTTAAAGCCACTCGTCGGATGAATAAGGGGAAAACAAGCAGGGTTAAAAAGGCGAGTTCGTTTGATTCGGACTCGCCTTTTTATTTATGCCGCCTCGCAAAGCATTTCAATTGTTTGAAGATAATGAGAGGTGAGTTATGGCTGAACAACAAATGCCCGCGACGGGAAGTTTTTGCTGGAACGAGTTGATGGCTTCCGATTCGGAAGCGTGCCGGAAGTTTTATACCGAACTGCTCGGCTGGACGTCTCACGAATCGGAAATCGGTGAAACGAATTACACCGTTTTCAAATCGGGCGACAAGATGGTTGGCGGCATGATGCAGATGACCGCCGAGTGCGGGGCGATGCCGTCGCACTGGATGTCATACGTTGCTGTTGACGATGTTGACGAGTTAGTGGCGCGGGTCGAGTCACTCGGCGGCAAGACGTGCGTACCGCCGAGCGATATTCCGACGGTCGGCAGGTTCGCGGTGATTAACGATCCTTCCGGCGCGACCGTTTCGATTTTGAAATTAGCGACGGACGCCCAACCGACCGAAGGTTGAACATATTGTTTCGTTGATTGATGATTGAAACGTTCACGGAGGTTTGAGACGGAAACTAAAAGAGGTCGCTTCTAAATCAGAAGCGACCTCTTTTGTATGCGGACAAGGAGTGATGAAAATCACTCGAACGACTTCTGTACCGGATTGCGTCCGCGTTGCGCGGCGGCGGCAAGGTCACGCGCACGCGGCAGGGCGGCAACGGCTTTTGTAGTTTGCGGCTCATCAACCAGTAAGACACGTTGCGCGATGGTTGAACCGTAAGCGGCGGTTACAAGGTCAAAGCGCAAGCGTTGCGCGACGAAAGCACGGTTGCGGTCAAGCTGTGTTTCCGTAACCTGATAGCTTGGCTGCGCGGCGACGAACTTTTTGAGAGCCGCGAAGACTTCGTTGGTTACGGGGAAGTCGGTCGCTTGCAAGTTGTGGTCATAATCAATCGCGCGTTGAATCTTGTATGAATCGAAGCCCGCGATGCGACCGTTGGCGAGTTCGCGTGAGAAGGCGAAGATTGAATCAAGCAAACGTATTTGCTGGCGATTGATGGTTTCGGTGGCGACGGTTTCATCGGGCGTAATGCCGCCGCCGCTGTACACCGTGCGCCCGCTGTCGGTGCGGCTGGCGTCGCCGCTCGGTTGCGTCGGGGGTTGCGGTGTTTGACTCAGAGGTGCGCCGCCCGCCCCGTCTCCGGCGCGCACGCCTTCGCCGCGCGTGTAGTAATCGTAAAGCGAACCGTTCGAGTAATCGCGTTGAATCAGGCGACCGGAAGGCGTGTAGTATTTCGCGCTGGTCAAGGTCAAGCCCGCGCCGTAATCGAGATTGATGATGCTTTGAACGAGACCTTTGCCGAAACTGTTTTCGCCGATGATAAGCGCGCGGTCATGGTCTTGGAGCGCACCCGCGACGATTTCAGACGCGGACGCCGAGCCGCGATTGATGAGGACGACAAGCGGCGTAGTGTCGGGTCGCGGGTTTTCGGCACTCAAGACACGTTCGGCTTCGCGCCCTTTTTGGGTCAAGATTTTCTGTCCCGGTTGAAGAAACTTTTCGGCGACGGCTTTCGCTTGGTCGAGGAAGCCGCCGGGGTTGCCGCGCAAATCAAGCACGAGTTGCGTCATGCCTTGAGCGCGCAAACTCTCTAAAGCTTTGCCGAGTTCGTTGCTCGTCGTGTAGTTAAAGCCGCGCGTCATGTCAACGTAGCCGACGCCGGGACGAATCATATAAGCGTCCGGCACAGAAGGTTGGGCGACGGCATCGCGCACGATTTCGACGGTTTCATTCGCGCCTGTGGAAGCGCGTTCGACCGTGACTTTGACGCGCGAACCGCGTGGACCTCGAATCTTGTCGCGGACATCGCTCGAAGGTTTGCCGGTCATCACCTGTCCGTCAACGGAGATGATTTTGTCACCGAAGCGAAGTCCGGCACGCGCGGCGGGCGAGTTCTCAAACGTCGCCATGATGTAGGTGTCAATTTTGTCTTTGACTTTCCAGTTGTTGATTGACGCCCCGATGCCGAAATACTCGGAACGCTGGTCGGAACGCATCTCATCAAATTCTTGGGCGTCATAAAAATTCGAGTGCGGGTCAAGCGAGCGAAGCATACCGATGACCGCGCTCTTGGTGACGTTCGCATAGTCGAGTTTATTCTCACCGAACTTTTCGATGTAGTTATCTTCGACGATGGTTAGGGCTTCCGCGTAGTCGGCTTCGATGCCCGCCGTTGCCGCCGAAGCGGATGACGATTCGGTGCGCGTCAGACGACGCAAAGCTTCTTCAGGGCTAAGGCGTCCGACACGCGGCGGTGGTGTGGCGGCGTTCGGCGCGGCGGTGCGTCCTTGCGGCGCGGTTGGTTGTGGTGTTTGGGAAAAACCGGAAGTTGAAAGCGTGAGCAACAAAAGCGCAGTCAGCGCAGGGTGAAATCTTTTATACACTGTTCGTTATAACCTCATGGAAACTTCTTATGGGAACAGCCTACCTTGCCGGATGGCGGATTGACGGTTAAATCATCCAACTTCGCTTCCAGCGGAAAACGTGAAAGCGACGGCAACCGTTGTGCATAGTACCGGATGCGCGAAGCGTCATCAAGGTTGTCACCCGTCGCCGGAGTTAAGACACTCACCTCTCGCCTTGACCGTTGTTTCATCGTCTCTTTAGAATCACGCAAAACTTTCCCAATCACCTAAAATCACTGTCCGGTAAATCATTATGAACAATTCGTACAACCCCGACCCGGCGCGTCCCGTCGTTAAAAGTGATGATGAACAACCGTCAATCACAATTCAAGAACCGGAAGCGCGTGAAACCGTGTCACACACGGAAACGGCGAAAGCGCGTGACGACGATTTTTCCGATGCGCCGCCGATGAGTCTGCAACGTGTGTCTCCGGTTGATGAACAGACGGAAGCGGCGTTTGACCACGAAGCCGAACGACATCAGCCGTCGGTGCGCGACACTCTGACGCGCATCCCGGAAGCACTCGGCGCGCTCGGTCATAATTTGCGCGGTACGTTTGAGCGCGCGATAAACTCGCGTGATGATTATGTCGTCGCCGTCAAAGTCTCGCCCGAAGCCCAACACAAACTCGAACAACTCGTCGCAGCCGGAGTTTTTCATTCGCGCGCCGAAGCCGCTTCGTATCTGATAGACGAAGGCATACAGGCGCAAGCACCGCTTTTCGAGCGCGTCACGCAGAAACTCACCGAAATCGAGAAGCTGCAAAACGAGCTTCGCGGTATGGTGGACAACACGCCGCGAACGTAGAGAGTGCAACCATCATTACCGCCCAAGCGTCACACTTTACCGATTACTTCACAAGCGGCGGAGTACTGCTGGAAGCTGCTGCTATTTTTGACGCCGCAAGCTGCGGGGTGTCAGACCCGGCAGTTTCTGCATTCACCACGCTTTTCATGTGTGGTGCGGATTGAAACTAATTTTCCACGAGGTCTTACATGAAACATTCAACTTCGCGCACCGCATCCGCGTTCGCCTTACTCGGCGTTCTCGCGTTGCCTGCCGTCAGTTACGGACAAAACCGCAACTCAAATCAAAACAACCAAGTCAAAACCAATATGTCATCCACAACCAACATACGCACCCCGCGCATTCCGGTCGAACAATTCAAACTCGACAACGGTTTGCGCGTCGTAATGTCGCCCGACAAAGCCGTGCCTGTCGTTTCAGTCGCGGTTTATTACGATGTCGGTTCGCGCAACGAACGCGACGGGCGCACAGGCTTCGCTCACCTCTTTGAACACATGATGTTTCAAGGTTCGGAGAACGTCCCGAAAGCCGCGCACTTCCAATTCATCTCGAACGCGGGCGGCACGATGAACGGTACGACCAACACCGAACGCACCAACTACTTCCAGACTCTACCCGCGAATCAATTACCGCTCGCGTTGTGGCTGGAGTCCGACCGTATGCGCTCGCTCAAAGTGACGCAGGAAAATCTCGATAATCAACGCAAAGCCGTTCAAGAAGAGAAGCGTTTGAACTACGACAATCGCCCGTTCTCGAACGCCTTCTTGCGTGCGAACGAAATGATTTTCTCGAACTCGCGCAACGCTCACTCGACCATCGGCTCAATGGCGGATTTGGACGCCGCGACGATTGAGGACGTGCAAGAATTTTTCCGTATTTATTACGCCCCGAACAACGCCGTCTTAACCGTCGTCGGCGACTTCGACCCGAAGGAAGCGCGTTCACTTGTCGAAAAGTATTTCGCTTCGATTCCGAAACAACCTCTGCCAGCCGCGATTGATGTCACCGAACCGGCGGGGGTCAATGTTCGCAAAGATACATACCAAGACCCGTTCGCCCCGACGCCCGCGTTTATACTCGGTTGGAAAGCACCGCAACGCCGCACGGACGATGCGTATGCCCTTTCGCTTGCCGACGACATACTGCTTGGCGGCGACAGTTCGCGTCTGTATTTGAAACTCGTCAAAGGCAATGAGTCGGTGTTGGCGATTCAGGGCGGCTATGCCGAACGTCGCGGACCCGGTGGATTTTCGATGTTCGTCGTTCCCAAACCCGGCAACGACCCGAACGCGATTCGCGCCACCATCATGGCGGAAATCAAGCGTCTCGCCACGGAAGGACCTACCGCGCAGGAAATGGAAAAGCTGCGTAATAACATGATTAACGACAGCGTGCGCGCCCTTCAATCGTCGCTTTTCCGCGCCCAACGTCTCTCGGAATACGCGCTTTATGACAACGACCCGACGCTTATCAATTCTGAACTCGAACGTTACATGAGCGTCACACCGGAACGCATCAAAGCGGCGGCGAAGTATCTCGACACGGAAAACCACGCGCTGCTCGAAGTTGTTCCCGCACCGCGCGGCGCGACACAGAACGCGGCGGCGGCAAATCCGGCGCGTCCGGCGGCTTCAACGACTCCGACACAACCCGGAACGCCCGCACAACCCGGCGCACCCGCGCCGCAAGTTCCGCAACCGCAGCCCGCGCAACCCGCTTCACCGACGAAGCCGCCCGCGACTCCGGTCGAGCCGACGCCGAACCGTCCCGCCGCCCCGCAACAGCCGGGCGATGTGCCGCAACAAGAAATGTAACTTCGTCGCCCGCGCGTCATGCAAGATGAGGCGCGGGCGGCTTATGTAATCACAAGGAAATTATATGTTCAGAAAACACCCGCGCCCATCAAGCGAGACGGTCAACCATTACGGAAGCAAGACGCGCCGCGCATCCGCTTTGATATGCGGCATCACGCTCTTGACTTCTTCCGCGCCGCTCGCTTTTTCGCAAACCACACAAAGAGATCAACCATCACCGAACACGTCGAAGACGATGAATCAAACTACCGAAGACTTTCGCCGTCAGGCACCACAACCTTTACCCGCGCGTCCACTTAGCATTCCGACCGCGAAAGAAGTCACGCTCTCAAACGGCTTGCGCGTCGTGATGCTCGAAGATGCGCGCTTGCCGCTTGTCAGTTTCCGCCTCGCATTTCGTACCGGAACGGCTTACGACCCGAAAGACATTCCCGGCTTAACCGCGATGACGGCGGAACTTTTACAAGAAGGCACGACGACGCGCACCAGTCAACAGATTGCCGAACAGGTCGCGCGTCTCGGCGCGACTCTAAGCACCGACGCGAGTTCCGATTACACCGTCGTCGCCGCGTCCGCCCTCACAAGTTACACCGACGAGATTTTAGATTTAATGGCGGATGTCACGCTCAGACCTTCGTTCCCCGAATCCGAAGTCGCGCTCGCCAAACAGAACACCAAGCAGGGTCTTCAATTCCAACGCTCGCAAGCTTCGTTTCTCGCCAACGAGCGCATCTCGAAAGTTCTCTACGGCGACAATCCTTACTCGGTTGTGACGCCGACCGAAGCGTCGCTCGAAGCGATGACGCGCGACAAAATCGCGGCGTTCTATCGTTCGACCTTCGTGCCGAACAACGCCGTAATGGTTATCGCGGGAGACTTCAAAACAAGTGACATGCAACGTCGCATCGAAAACCTTTTCGGTGAAGCGAAGTGGAAACGCGGCACGGCTTTGACCGCCGACTTTCCTGCTCCGCCCGTGCGTGATGCGAGGAAGATTTACCTTGTTGACCGTCCCGGCTCGGCGCAATCAAACATCGCTATCGGCAACATCGCCTTAAAGCGCACAGACCCCGATTACTACCCTGTGCTTCTGATGCACTCGATTCTCGGCGGCAGTGCGTCGGCGCGCCTGTTTATGAATTTGCGCGAAGACAAAGGCTACACCTACGGCGCGTATTCGAGTCTCGACACGCGACGCGACGCCGGAACATTGCGCGCGACCGCTGAAGTCCGCTCCGATGTGACGGGCTTGGCACTCAAAGAGTTTTTCCATGAACTCAATCGCATACGCACCGAACCCGTCACCGACAAAGATTTGGCGGACGCGAAAGCCTACCTCTCCGGCGTGTTTCCGATTCGCCTCGAAACACAGGAAGGCATGATTAACCAACTCGTCCAAATCAAGATGTACGACCTTCCGGCGAACTACTTGCAAACTTACCGCGATGATGTTCAGCGCGTGACGAAAGCCGATGTCCAACGTGTCGCGCAGAAATACTTGACGCCCGACAAAGCCGCCATCGTCATCGTCGGCGACGCCGCGAAAATCACCGACCAAATCAAACCTTACGCCACGACTATCGAAGTCTATAACGCCGACGGCACACGCAAGGAAGCGACCACTTCATCATCAACAACCACGATAAACGACAACGCCAGCAGTGACGCATCCGCCGTCAACGGCTCGTGGACGCTTTCCGTCAACGCTCCGAACGGTCAACAATTTCCGGCAACTTTAACCCTTAACCAAGACGGCAATAGCCTTACAGGTTCGATTGAATCTGCGCTCGGAGCAGGTCAGTTGAGCGATGTAAAAATGGAAGATGGAAAGTTGACGGCAACGATGGCGTTTCAAGCACAAGGTCAACAAATCACCGCTAACATCACGGGGCGCATCAACGCCGGAGCGATGACCGGCGAACTCTCGCTCCCGATGCCCGGCGCGCCACCGCTCACCTTCACCGGCACGAAGACAAAGTAGAAAGTAGAAAGGCGAAAGTACTGGTTACTTTCGCCTTTCTACTTTCTATTTTCTACTTTAACAAAAAGCCGCCCGGCGTGTTCGTTCACGTCGGGCGGAAATCACAGGAGAACCATCCATGTCGGGAAACCGGAGAGTCTGTCCGCTCTTAGCCATTGAGGGCGACACTTCGCGGCTTCCTTGCTTGCTAAATTTATAGATGCCGCGCCGCTTCCCTTGCGTTGCCACGTCGCCTACCAATCATCGCTTGTCGCGTATTCTCGTCATCCTTCATCGTTTCGTACTACTTTTCGTATTGCGCGATAACGCCTTTGCTGCCGACTGCCCACGCCCTATCGCCCTTCGCAAACAAAGCGTAAAGATTATCTTTCGTGCGACTCTCTTGTTGAACCCACGTCCGCCCGCCGTCGCCCGTGCGAATCACGACACCGCCGCGCCCGACCGCGTAGCCGTCATCGTTGTTGACAAAACGCACACTTAAAAGCGTCGTCTTCACGGGCGAACTCATCGCAAACCACGTCGCCCCGCCGTCCGATGTACGCAAGATAGTGCCGCGTTCACCGACCGCCCAGCCCAAGCGTTCGCTTCTAAACTCGACGTTATAAAGCGTTGCTTTCGTGTTTGAACGCTGAAGCGTCCACGACAAGCCGCCGTCTTCGGTGTAGAGAATTACGCCGTCCGCCCCGACAATCCACCCGCGCCGCTCGTCGTCAAACGCGAGATCAATCAATTCCGTGCGCGTCGGAACGCTCTGACGCTGCCACGTCGCCCCGCCGTCCGTCGTCATCAAAACAAGACTATCCGTGACCGCTTGACCGCGACTAATCGAGCCGACAATCCACCCGCGCTTTTTGTTGACGAACCGTAAGCTGTAAAGTTCCGGCAGCCCGTTAAACTCATCCGCCGCGAAACTGTTTGTCTCGCGCCATGTCGTCCCGCCGTTCGCGGTTTGCCAGATGTGATTTCCGGCAAGCAAAAATCCGTCGTCTTTATTACGAAAATAGATGTCATTGATGTCATCGGTCAGCGTCGTTTCTTGCTTCGTCCAAGTGATGCCGCCGTCGTCGGTGGTAATCACCACTCCGCCGTCGCCCGCTGCCCAACCGCGCTTATTACCGTCGAAATACACGGTGTTCAAATCGTTCGTCACAGCACTGACGCGCGCCGCCGCCCAACCGCTTCGCGCGCTGACTTGGGCAATACTCCCCGCGTGGAAATTCGCGCCGATAAGCGTCGTCAAAGCCATCATCCACAACAACCTGATTCGTAATCCGGTATGATTTTTTATCATCGCTTAACTTTTTCACCTCTAACTTTTCGATGCAATAAAATTGTCTTTCGGAAGCCTTCGCGGGGCGTTGAATTTCCACGCGCTTCTTGTACATGAACACTTCTTGCAAATACAAGTCGCCCACAATTCATTCAAGCATGAAGGGACAAAACCATCAAAATCGCTTAATATAAACGCATCCCAATTCCCGAACATTAAGCTAATAATTTGACATCGCAACCTAACCGTCTTCACATTTACCGGAGGTAATAATTCAAAATGCAAGCCGAACGTGAACTCTCGCTTAACGGAGTTTCGACCGAAACCAACGTCGCCAACTCCGCCATCACCGTCGCGGGCGAAAGCATTATCGCCGAACTCGACCCCGACCATCCGGGTTTTCGTGACCCCGAATACCGCGCCCGCCGCAATCACATCGCGGAACTCGCCGTCTCATATAAATCCGGTTCGCCCATCCCGGACGCGCCTTATATTGAAGCCGAACAAGAAGTCTGGCGCATCATCAATCACGAACTCGAAGACGCGCACAGGCGTTTCGCGTGTCGTGAATATCTTGAATGTCTCCGCATTCTTGATTTACCGAAAGACCACATTCCGCAGTTGCGCGAAGTAAGCGCGCGTGTGGAAAAGATTTCCGGCTTTCGTTTAGAACCCGTCGGCGGGCTTGTTCTGCCGCGCGTCTTTCTCGAATCGCTTGGCAACGGCGTGTTTCTCTCGACGCAATACATACGTCACCACTCGACGCCGCTCTATACGCCTGAACCCGACGTGGTGCATGAAACCATCGGACACGCGACGATGCTCGCCAACGCCCAAGTCGCGGAAATCACACGCCTCGTCGGTGACGCCGTGCGCCGCGCGGACGACGAAGGCTTAGAGCGCATCGGACGCATCTACTGGTTCACAATCGAGTTCGGCGTTGTCCGTGAAGGCAGCGACCCGAAAGCTTACGGCGCGGGACTTCTCTCATCGGCAGGTGAAATGGCGTCACTCGTACACACCGAAATGCGCCCCTTCGACCTCGAAGCGATGTCACGCCAAGACTACGACGTGACGATGTTTCAACCGTTCCTCTTCTGCGCCGATTCTTTTGATGAGATGTACCACAAGATGCGCGACTACATGATTAACTTCAACTAACGCCAAACGACGATAAAGACAAAAGACAAAGACGTGAGAAAGCAATTCGCCTTCTCACGTCTTTGTCTTTACTAGCGACTCGCTTGAACACAATCGCAAACTCACACTAATGTTTAGAGGCGGGGTTCCGCCCGCCGTACTCGCCAACGACGAACGGCGGGCGGAAGCCCGCCTCTAAACAAATCTCATGTAATTGATGATCACCGTAATCGTGCCAACCTTCATCGTTGTGGCGGAACAATACCGTCACGCGCGGCGGGCGTCACGGTATTCTCCGGCGTAATCGGGTTTTGCGGTGCGGCATTGAGCGTGTTCGTCGGCACATTCGTTTCGCTCGCGCCGAGTCGTGCGCGCAAGCGTTCTATATCCGCATCGGTTGATGCAATCACACTCTCAAGCCGCGTGCGACTGTTGGAGAGAGTTTGTAATTGCGCGTTTAACCGCGTCCGCTCGTTTTCAAGTCGGCGGCGAATACGTTCGCGCGCAAGTTCCGGTCGCCCCGAACCTGAACCCGCGTTCGCAAGTTCGACATTCTCCGGTTCGATTTCAACCGCAATCTGGTCAAGCCGCGCTTGAACATTGTCCTGCTTTTCCTGCACTTCAACCAACTGTTGTTGGTAGCCTTGCGCGCGTTGTTCGCTTTGATACAAGCTATTGGAAAGCTGTGCGCGCAACACATCCGGGTCAACCGTCGGCGCGGGCGGCGGGGCGGCGGGGCGCGGCACAATTGAACTATTCCGGTTTCCGGTTGAAGTTTGGTTGCGATTCGTCCCCGCGTTGCGTGTCGGAAGATTCGCGGCGTCGTCATCGGCGGTGCTGATAATCTCTGCATCCGTGCCTTCCGTCGTCGAAGCGAGTGGCGGAACTTGCCCGCGCACAGGGTTCGTCACACGCCGCGACGGGCGGCGTTGCGTGCGTTGTTGAACGGGCTGCGCGGCGGCACTGACTTCTAAAACATCCGCAACGCTTATCACCGAACCGCACGCCGCCATCAACGTCACCATCAAAAAATTCTTAACTTTCATGTTCCGTACTTCCTTTTTTAGAAACTAAAATCGTCATCCCGCTTGAATCTTAAAACTGATGTCCATCGCCCGCGCCGAATGCGTCAATGCTCCGACGCTGATAAGGTCAACGCCGGTTTCCGCGTAGGCGCGCACCGTCTCAAGATTGATGCCGCCGGATGATTCGAGCAGGACGTTTTCGCCCGCGAGTTCGCGCGTCAATTCGACCATCGGGCGCGTCTCTTCGGGCGTTAAATTGTCGAGCATGATGATGTCGGCTTTCGCGGAAATGGCTTCGCGCAAATCGCGTTCGTTGGAAACTTCGACTTCGATTTTGTGAAGGTGTCCCGCCACGTCGCGGGCGCGTTCAATCGCCGCCGCGACACCGCCTGCCAGCGCGATGTGATTGTCTTTGATAAGCACGCCGTCGTCCAAACCGAAACGATGATTGCGCCCGCCGCCAATTTGCACCGCGTACTTTTCCAGCATACGCAAACCCGGCGTCGTCTTGCGCGTGTCCACGATGCGGGCGCGTGTGCCTTCCGTGAGTTTGACGTATTGACGTGTCAAAGTCGTGATACCGGAAAGACGTTGAAGTAAATTGAGCGCGACACGTTCGCCGCCCAAAAGCACATCTGCGAAACCCGATGTGCGGGCGATGACTTTTCCGGCTTCGACATCATCGCCGTCGGAAACGAAGGCTTCGATTTGTTGTTGCGTGTCGAGCGTCGAGAACACGGCTTCGGCGGCTTCAAGCCCGCACACGGTCATCGCTTCTTTCGCTATGAAACGCCCGCGCGCCTGTGCGTTGCGGGCGACGACGGATTGCGTCGTGATGTCGCCGCGTCCCAAGTCTTCACTTAGAAACGCGCCGATTTGCGAATAGAGCGCGCCTTCATCGAATGCGAATGTCATCCCAATGCCTCCACCATGATTTTGAGTCCCGCGATGCGTTGTTCGGTGTCCGCGACTTTCGCCTTCAGTTCGTCAACTTTTTCTTGCGGGGCGCGTCCGGCAAAGTTCGGGTTCGTCAGTTGTGCCTTACCGCGTTCCGCTTCACCGCTTAACTTCTCCATTTCACGCGACAAACGCGCCCGCTCTTTCTCGAAATCAATCAAACCCTCAAGCGGCACGGCGACTTCCGCGCCACCGCCAAGCACGGCACGCGCCGACGCACGCGGGGCATCAAGTCGCTCATCAACCTTTAACTCTGATGCACGCGCGAGGCGTTTGATGCTTGCTTCGTTCGTCGAAATTACCTGACGCAAGTTTGCATCTTGTGCGCCGACGATGACGGTCAGTTGTTCGGACGGTTTGATGTTGAGTTCCGCGCGAATCGTGCGGACGCGCGAGATGAGTTCGATGACGGTGTTCATTTCGCTTTCCGCCGCTTCATCAATAAGGAGTTTATCGGCAACGGGAAACGCGGTTAACATAATCGTTGGTTGGCTGTCGGAATACGCCGGATGCAAAACGGTGCTGCCCGCGTCGAGCGTTCCGGGCAAACGCCGCCACAAATCTTCCGTGATGTACGGCATGAACGGATGAAGTAGACGCAAAGCAACTTCGAGAATCGAAAGCGCGCGGCTTACGGCTTCGCGTCTTGCGGGCGAATCTTCCGGCGCGCTCACATCCCGTTTCGAGAGTTCGATATACCAATCGCAAAAGTCGTCCCAGAAAAAGTGATACAACGCATAAACCGCTTCGTGAAATTGATAACGACTAAGCGAGTCGTTCACCTGTCCGGCAACTTTGTTAAGCCGCGTGACGCACCAACGGTCATGCAACGTCAATTCATTTTTATGCCTGACGAAATCGTAACCGATAGTCGCGCCTTCCGAGTTCATCAGACAGAAGCGCGCCGCGTTCCAAATCTTGTTCGCAAAGTTGCGATACGATTCAACCTGCGTGTCGCTCCAACGTGTATCGGTCGCGCCCGCGTTTGCCAAAACAAGACGTGTCGCGTCCACGCCGTATTTGTCGAACACATCGAGCGGGTCAACGCCGTTGCCTTTGGTCTTCGACATGCGTTGCCCGTTTTTATCAAGCACCGTTCCCGTAATGAACACGTCGCGGAACGGCGGCTCATCCAGAAATTCGAGCGATGTCATCACCATCCGCGACACCCACAGGAACACGATGTCGCGTGCCGTGACGAGTACGGATGTCGGATGAAATGTCCGCAAATCTTCTGTGTCATCAGGAAAGCCGAGCGTCGAGAACGACCACAAGGCGGACGAAAACCATGTATCCAAAACATCGGGGTCTTGCGTCAGTTTATCCGTTCCCGCCTGTGCCTGTGCTTCTTCATAAGTGCGGGCGACGAACACGCGCCCATCTTCGGCGAACCACGCGGGGATTTGGTGTCCCCACCAGAGTTGGCGCGAAATCGTCCAATCGCGCAGGTTCTCAAGCCACTCCGTATAAACTTTTCCGTACGGATTCTCCGGCGTAAAGCGCGGCAAACCTTCGTCGCGCATGAGGTTCAAAGCCTTGTCGCGCATCGCGTCCATTCGGCAAAACCATTGCGTCATCACGAGCGGCTCAATCGGAACTTTGCTTCGCTCCGATAATGAAATCGCAAACTCGTAATCTTCATTCTTTTCAAGCAAGCCGAGTTCGTCGAAGCGCGTGATGACTTTTTCGCGTGCTTCAAATCGGTCGAGTCCGACGAAATCCGCCCCCGCCGCTTCGGTCATGTGCGCGTGCTTATCCATGATGACGATGTGCGGCAAATTGTGACGCTCACCGATTTCATAATCGTTCGGGTCATGCGCGGGGGTGATTTTCACCGCCCCCGTACCGAACGTGGGGTCAACGTATTCGTCCGCGATAATCGGAACTTGTCTGCCCGTCAAAGGCAAATCAATCGTCTTGCCGATAAGGTTTTTATATCGTTCATCGTCCGCATTGACGGCGACGGCGGTGTCGCCCAACATCGTTTCCGGTCGCGTCGTAGCGACGACGATAAACTCTTGCCCGTCGCTTCCCGTGACCGGATAACGCAGATATGTGAGTTTGCCTTTCTGCGTTTTCTTCTCGACTTCTAAATCCGAAAGCACGGTTTGCGCGACGGTATCCCAATTCACCATACGGTCGCCGCGATAGATAAAACCCGCTTCATAAAGACGCACGAAGACTTCACGCACGGCGCGCGAAAGCCCCGCGTCCATCGTGAAGCGTTCGCGTGACCAATCAACGCTCGCGCCTTCGCGCCGCATCTGATTCGTAATCACGCCGCCGTACTCACGCTTCCACTGCCAGACACGTTCGATGAATTTTTCACGCCCTAAATCTTGCGGAGTTAAACCTTCCCCTTTCAACTGCCGCGTGACCATCAATTGCGTAGAGATTCCGGCGTGGTCGGTTCCGGGCAGCCACAAAGTTTTATAGCCCGACATGCGTTTGTGGCGCGCGAGAATGTCCATCAACGTATGTTGAAGGGCGTGACCTAAATGTAAGTTTCCGGTGACGTTCGGCGGCGGAATGGCGATTGAAAAAACGGGTGCTTCGGGGTCGCGGTTGGCTTCCGGTTTGAAGCAACCTTCCGCTTCCCAACGCGCGTAGTGGTCTTGTTCGGATTGTCGTGAGTCGTATTGTTTCGGGATTTCCATTTGCCGCTCAATATAACAATTTGTTTCCGTTTTGATGAAACGCATCGCCAAATTATGAACAAGCTATCCCAAAAACAGCTTTTAATTGATTGAAAACTCTGCGGCACTCCGCATCTTCAACTCTGCGGTTCTCTGCGTGAAAAACTTTTTTGACGCAGAGATACGCGGAGTGATGACGCGGAGTGCCGCAGAGAAGAATCATTTTTGAGATAGCTTCAAGTTGAAAGGCAAAGTGAAACGGAGACGAGCGAAGGCAAGAACGGAGGCGACGGAGGGTAAAAGAATCTCAAATCTAAAATTGCTTTACCTCTGTTGACCTTCGTTTTACTGATTTAACCAAAGACCGTTTCGCGCTATGAAGCTTCGATGCTTCCTATCACCCGCCCGACTTCGCATCTTCATCCAGACGCTGTTTGATGAGTCGTTCCGCGAGTTGCGGCACGACTTCCCACGCGACTTCGCGCAGAACTTTCTCCAGCAGACCACTCTCCGAAAGATGCGCGACGACATCGCGCGCGATGTGGTCTATGAATTCGGGTGGAAATGTATTGGGTGAGAATGCGGCAATCGCGCCGCCTGTTTCATGCGCGGTGGGTGCGGCTTCTTCCACATTCATCGCTTCGACGTTCGTGACTTCCACATCGTCCGCGAACTCGAAACTCTCACGATCAATCATCGCGGAGGGGAATTGTTCATTCGTGGTGGCGGGAGCGTCATCACCGAAATCGAGAATCGCATCGTCGGAATTATTTAGCGGCGCGGCTTGCGTTTCGCCTAAATCAAGCGGAGCGTCATCGGTAAGCGCGAACGAGAAATCGTCTTCGTTCGCGGGTTCACCCGACGCCGATTGCTCATCCGCGAAAAGATTATCGTCAAAGGGATTATCGGTCTGCGGCTTATCGGTGAAGTCGTTTGAAGAATGATGCGGTTCGTCGTGTGGTGTCATCTTGGTGTCGGGTTCGGCGGTGGTGTGTTCGGTGTCAATCGCTTCGTCCGGCTCAAAGGATACAGGCGGAGCGTCGAAGTATAAGGTTTCGTCGAGCGGCGAAGTTTCGGTTGGCGGTTCGGGCGTCTCAAACTTATCGTCTTTTGACATGAAAGTCGGCGCGCTTGACGAAGACGAGGCGGTTGATGAATGCGGCGCGGCAAGTTCGGCGACTTGAATCATCGCGTCATCGTCTGCCTGTTCTTCTGTGGCGGCGGTTGCCGTGAAAGTCTGTGCGTCTTCTTGCGTGTCGCGTCTGCGGTTCATGCTTATAGCGTCGCCTGTCACCGGCGGCGGTTCATCCACGCGATTGTGTTGCGCGTCATTTTTATCAGGTGAAGCGAGGACGTTTTCAGGCTCAAAAGAGCGCGCAGTGGGTGGCGTTGAAACCGCTTCGGGTGCGGGTGAATCTTCGCGGGGGCGGTGTTCATCGTCGGCGTTGGTCGGTTTATTTTCCGCCGCTTCATCGCTTGGGCGGGCGGATGAAAGCAAGCCGCTGACTTTATTGACGAGTTCGCGTATGGACTGGAATGGTTTAGTCAAAGTGTCGTTCGCACCTGCGCGGCGCGCCTCCGCTTCGTTATAGGGTTCAAATGAATTGATGAGCAACAGCACGGGGATGTGTCGCAATCTTTCGTCGCGCTTGATGCGGCGACACACTTCGTAGCCGTCAGGCTTCGGCATCTGCGCGTCGAGCAGTACGATGTCGGGCTTTGTGCGTTCGATAATTTCAATCGCGGCGGTTCCATTGCTGACGGTTGTGACGGCAAAGCCTTCATCCCGAAACGTCAGGTCAACGACTTTCTGAATCGTGATTGAATCGTCGGCGACAAGCAGTGTGCGGGCGGCGGCTAACAAGGTTTTCGACTCCTAAGCTTTTCAGGTTTGCCGAAGGTTTGCGGGGTTAATGCTCATCGTTGTTTTGCGGAAAAAGGGTGAGACTCGTAAGCCTGATTTGATGACCGGCATCGAACCTAGCACTGACGCCGAAGCGTCGTCAAGAGTGATGAGTGACAAGCGAAAAGCAGGAGTCAGAAGCCAGAAGTCAGAAGTCAGAATGAAGATAAGAAGCGGAACGTGTTTTATTCTGGCTCCTGACTTCTGGCTCCTGACTCCTGCTTGTCTCTCCTCACTAAAATATCGTCGGGCGTATTCGGTGTGCCGTCCGCGCCGTCGGAACTCAAGGCGAAAGCGTTCGTCGTGCCTTGATAGCGATACGGTTGATGCCATGGGTCAACGCGAATCACACGCGCGAGAAAGCGCGGCGCGAGGGCATCAATCAAAACAACTCCGTCGGATGCGACGACGTAAAAGCCGCGTTCGCGCCGGTAGCTTTCAAGTGCGGCGCGAATTAGTTCAAGTTCCGCTCTCGCGCGCAAACGCTTTTCATTGTTAAGCGCGGCGGTGATAAGAGCGACATCTTCCCAGCGATTCTCGCCCGTGCGAACTTCCGCGACACGCCAAGCGTCCGCTTCACGCGCAAAGCGAAACGCGGTTTTCACCTGCGCCTCGACGGTCGCGGACGAACCGAGCGTTGAAACCTCACCGACGATTTCCACATTGTCGCCACCGAAATCGCCCCCCGCGAAGCGTCTTATCAATCGCTCGGCTTCACCTTTACTTAGCTTCGGAGCAACACTTGTCACGACGCCCGACGACACGCCAAACATCGCAAAGACAGTGAAGCAAAGCGACGCGACGATGATTCCGCATGACGCCGAAATCCGACGGCGACGAAGGTGCGTGTTTCGTGCTTGGTGATGTGACGCTTGTATTTCTTTCGCTTGTATTTCTTTCATCGCAAAACTCTTAACTCCCGCACGTCTCGTCGGCTTCAATCATCACCGCTTCGCGCGGGTGCGCGGGGTCGAAGCAAACTTTCGCACTCGCACCGATTCTGTAATCTTCGCGCGCATCGCCGCGCACCAGCTTTTCACTTTCAACTGAAGTTCCACCGACGACATAACGATAGCGTATATGCGTCGTCGTGCGTCGTTTGCCTTCGTCCTGATTGACAACGATAGTGTCCGTGCGTTCGCGCCCCTTGCTTGCGAGAATATACGATGTCAAATCAACCGCGACGATTGTACCTTCGGCTGCCACAGAAAACCGCGCCAACCTCTGCCTCTGCTGATAGCCTGTGAACCACATCAACACGCCGACAGCCAACGCGACGATGACCACCAAACCGATAAACATATATGAGCGTCGGGCAGACATGAGTTGGAAAGTAGAAAGTAGAAGGGAGAAGCTGAAAAGCCAGTGATAATTAAGATCGTGTTGCCTGTTTTAATTTTCTCCTTTCTCCCTTCTACTTTCTACTTTGCTTCAGCTTCCCGCTTTGCTTATGAGCATTCGGAGCATGACTTGGACTTGCGAGGTGGTGAAGGGTTTGGGCAGGAAGACGACGGCTCCGGCGGCGAAGCTATCGGACGATAGTTTCGGGTTCTGTTCAGCGGTCATCATCATCACCGGAATCCGCATCAAACGCTTTTCGGTTTTCATGTAACGCACAAGTTCGGGTCCCTGTATGTGCGGCATCACGACATCGAAGATGCCCGCGATAAAGTCGCCGTCCGATTGTAAAATCTTGTACGCCTCGCGCCCGTCGCGCGCCGCGACGACCGTGTAGCCTTCCTTCTCCACAATCGCCGTCACTAAACGCAGGATTGCCGGGTCGTCATCGGCGACGAGAATGCGCGACACACTTCCTGACGGATTCTGTGAACTCACAATGATTTGCTCTCTTTCTGAGAAAGTTTCGGGAAAATATAGATAAGGGCGCGAGCCGCTCGTTAAGGAAACGACCGTGATATTACGCTGCCGGTGGGCGTTGCCTGACTTCATCCTCGACGACCGCGATGCGCGCACGCATGGCGAAGAACTCACGCGCGAACTCGGCAAGGTGCGCGTTGATGCTTTTCATGTTTTGCTCGATGCTCGTCAGTCGAATCAAGAAGTTGTCCCACAGTGGGCGCGTCTGTCGTCTGCTCTCACCTAATTCTGTTTCCACTCGTGCGAGGCGTTCGTTCGTTGACTCCAAGCGTTCGCTCATCGAGTCCATGCGTTCGCTCATTGACTCCAATGTAGCGAGTACGCGCGACTCAAAATCCGACGGTAATTTTTTTGTTAAATCTTCGTTCATCGTTTCTCCTTAACATGTTGAATCTTCGTTCACCGTTTCTCCTTAGCATTTGGCGAGTTCGGCAGCCAACAGAATCGCCGCCACCATGCTCGAATGCTCCGCCGTGTTGCGTCCCGCGATGTCGAACGCCGTGCCGTGGTCAACGCTGGTGCGAACGAACGGCAAGCCTAGAGTTACGTTGACGGCTTCACCAAACGATAAACACTTGACCGGAATCATTGCTTGGTCGTGATAGAGCGCGATGACCGCATCGAACTCACCTTGCGATGCGCGCAGAAAGATTGTATCCGCCGAAGCGGGTCCCGTCACGTCAACGCGCCCGTCACGCGCACATTCTTCAATCGCCGGAAGAATTTCCGTGCTTTCTTCCGCACCGAACAAGCCGCCTTCGCCGCCATGCGGGTTGAGCGCGGCGACGACGATACGCGGGCGCGGGATGCCGAGTTTGTTTAGTTCGCGGTGCGCGAGTTCAATCGTCCGCACGATGCGTTCACGCTTCACCAAACGCAAAGCATCGACAAGCCCGACGTGCGTTGAGAGAAGCACGATGCGTAAGTTTCCGGCGATGAACGCCATCGCGTGTTCGCCCGCTCCGCTCAGGTGCGCGAGATATTCCGTGTGACCCGGAAAGTTTATTCCGGCGAGATGCCACGAACGCTTGTTAATCGGGGCGGTCGCTATCCCATCCAGAACCTTGTGCATACACAACTCGACGCCCGCCGCGATGCACTGTGCCGAGATGCGCCCGGCTTCCGCCGACTCGATGCCGAAAGCAAATTCGTCGTGTTCATTCGCCGGATTGATGCTCGCTAAATCGGTGTCGTCCAAGTCATAAATCAACGGCGTGCCGGCTTCAAATGAAATCTCGTCGCCCGTCGCGTGATAATTCGCGTGATGATGTATGACAGGATAATCGCACGCCAGATTCAAAGCCCGCGCCGTGTGACGAAGATGCTTCAGGTCACAGATGATGACGGGAACGCACGCCGTCTGCACGCTCGTTTCAGCGACGGCTTTTAGCACGACTTCCGCGCCGATGCCCGCCGGGTCGCCCATCGTGATGCCGATACGCGGACGACGGTGCGGCATCACGCGGTCGTGTTCTTCGTTAAATTTTGAAGCGGAATTGTCCATGCCAATCTGCGTTGCACAAATAAACTAGAGCTGACGTTTAGAGGCGGGCTATGCCCGCCGTCCATCAAGGTTGTGGCGGCGGGCATAGCCCGCCTCTAAATAATCTTTTTTAATTTGAACTTGATATAAGTTGACGATTGATGTGTCGCCGTTCGGCTTATTCGTCAACGCGGTCGTCGGCTTTGTACATGTATTTGACGTTGTGTTTGAGCAGCAAAATGTTTGCCGCGCCGTTCCGATTGACTTTGAAGGCGGCGCGGTCGTACCACTCGATTGTGCCTTCGAGTTCTTCGCCGTCCTGAAGCATGAAGACCATCGCTGTGTGACTCTCCATCTGCTTTTTATAATAGAAAGCTTCGGCGTTGGTTTCCAAAGTCGGAGCGCGTTTGCGCCCCTGCGCGGCAGCGTTGGTATTTGAACGTGAACCTTCGTTTGAACGTGAAGTTTCGTTTGAGCGTGAAGCTTCGAGACGTGCGCCGTTAGAGGCTTTCATTTCCCCCGTCGGCATCGCCTCTTTGTGGTTGGCTTCGCGCTCTTTAATTTGCGCCAGCGTTGTGCGAATCAATTTACGGTTCATTGTGATTTTTAATCGTGCGCCTTGAAATGTCTGGTAACGCGAACTATCACCAAGCTTTACGCTCCGAACTTTCGCGTTATGGAAAATTACCGGATGCCGCGCCGCGCAAGTCGAAGAAGGCAGACGGAAAATCGCATGGGCGAACGCGGGAGAAGCGTTTCGGATACGGCGCGCTTTAGTGGTGAAATAGAGTGCCGACATGCTACACGACGGCTTTCGAGTTTGGCAAGATTGTGTTTGATTGTAACTACGCAGACGGTCTATGCCGTTCAGCCGCGCTCACGGCTGAGGTATATGATGAACACACCAAGAAGTAGGGGCAGGGCTTGTCCCTGCCCGTGTTCGCGTTAGTCGGGCGGCGGGCAGGGACAAGCCCTGCCCCTACGATTGTTCCGCTCCGCTTCTTGGTGTGCGCGGCATATAGTTACGACCCAATCCCAAAAACCGCTTCTTAAACCGCGACTCACATTATCATTCAACTCTCACGCGGTCACTCGCACCGCGCCCGAAGGTTTCGGGTGAGTACATCTCTTCGGCTTTCGCGGGCGGGACGACGAACACGCCGGGTGTCGTCGCGCGTATGAAATACGAGTATTCATGCACGCCTTCCCACAATAAAGAAGTGAACGCTTCGGCGCGCTCATCCCGCAAGTTCTGGTGTTCGTACCACGTTCCGCGCCATAGATAATAGTTGTTCGTGACGCCGCGCCCGCCGACGAAAACACTCGCTTCAGGCTTTTCCTCCGGCAAGCGTTCGGTGGTTGCGAGCGCGGGATTGAGCGACTCAAAACCGGCGGGCAAGTTGTCAACCAATGCGACGTGATAACGGCGCGACGGGTTGATGAGTTTGAGGCGCACGCGCACACGCGCTCCGGCTTTGACGCGCCATGTTCCTTCGCCATCGCGCGTGACATCGGTTTTATCGTCAACCGCTTCATAAGTTCTCTCAATCTGAAAACCGTAATCGGCGGCATCGAGTTTTAAGTTTGAGGGCGCGTAAGTCGTGCCGACGCGAAAGTACAAACGTCCCGCGCCTTGCTTGCCGATGATTAAGTTTTCCGCGCCTTTCGCGGTGCGTTCGATGAGTTGCGTCATAGGCAAGTTGAGACGTTGACGTTCCGCCGTGCGTCCTTGAAAAGTTTGCGCTCCGGCATATCCGTCGCCCAACCATACGCGCGCCGTAAAGTCGGGCGTCGTGCGTTCGTAGGTTTGAAAATAACGATTGAGGGCGAGCAAGGCGAAGACGTTCTCTTGCGTGTTCGTCCAGCGTCCGCGCGTGCGGTTTCCTAAAAGTCCGCGCACGAGTTTCGGGATTAAATCGCTCTGCGGTTGGTCGCCGATTAAAGCATCGAGCAGCACGCCGTCGGCGCGGCGGTTGGAATGCAAAATCGTGTATTCGCCGTCCGTGTAATCGTCCGCGAAGTGCGCGGCTCCGGCGGTTTCGGTGACGCGATTGTTCAAGTGACGACGGATGCTTTCGACTTGGACGGCGGAAGATTTATCGCTTGCCAAGACGGGCAACAACCAGCCGAGCGATTCGAGCGAGAGTTTTTCAACGCCGCCCGCCTCCGCGATAAGTTTGCGCGCACGCGCCGCGTCGCGGTCATTCATAAGGGCGCGAACATAAAGCGCGTAAGCGATAATCGCCTGACGAGATTTGAGGCTGTAAGTTTTCGGGATTTTGCTTTCGATGTTCTTCAAATAGCTTTGCGCGCTCTTAATCATCTCCGGTGAAACGATGAAACCCGCCGCCTTCGCTCTCGCCAAACTGTGCGCGACGTGGACGGAAACAAACGGGTTCGAGACACGCCCGCGTTGCCAGAAATCGAAGCCGCTGTCTTCGTTTTGCAAACCCGCGAGACGTTGTAAATCTTGATTGACCGAAGCGCGCATCTCATTCGCTCCGGGCAAATCTTTCGTCTTGAAAGCCGCGAGAACATCTTTCAGCGCGACGATGGAAATGATGCGCGATGCGAGTTGTTCCGAACATTCAAACGGATAACGGTAAAGGTAAATCACGGCGTCGGTCAGTTCCTGCAACTGCGTCGAAGCGAGTGTGATTTCCAAGCCGCCGAAAGTCTTGACCGCATCGGCGGGTGCTTTCACGGCTTGCCTGATTGCGCCTTCGTCACCTTCATCAATCGTCCCGTAAGTCGCAAAGGCTTCCGTCGTCGCGGGTGTATAAACGGGCAGCGAGATTTCAGCGGCATCGGATTTGAGGTTCGATGCGGCGACGAATTGAAAGCGCGCCGTGCCGGGTTTGACCGCCGCGACGGGAAAGCGAACCTCTACGCGATCATTCGCCGGAACGGTGACGCGCCTTCCCGCGCCTTCGGTTAAATCGGCGTTCGATGCGCGCACCGCGACGTTGACTCTCACCGGCTCGTCGCTTTGATTCTGCACGATGACGGGCAGTTCCGCACGGTCGCCGAAATTAAGAAAGCGCGGCAACGAAGGGCGCACCATCAAAGGCTGACGCGCGGTGATGGCGGCTTCGCCCGTGCCGAAAAGTTTTCCGCCCGCGACGGAGACAGCCATCACGCGATAGCGCGTCAAGTTGTCGGGAAGTTTTACCTTGATGTTCGCCCGCCCGTTTTTATCCGTCGGAAACGAAGCCGCGAACACGGCAAGAGCGTTGAAGTTCTGGCGGATTTTAATTTCCTCTTGTGATTCATCAGGCATCGGTCTTGCTGGCAGCTTGCCCATGCTTGCGGTAGATGACGATGTTTCTTCCGCCTCCAAATAATCCATCCTGCTGCGTGTATTTAACGGCAACTCTGTAAGTTCTCTTGCTGTTACCGTAACTTCTTCACTCACCGCGCCGCCACCGCCCGCACCATAACCAACGCCACTGCCAACACTACTCGCAAGCCGTCTCACGTCTTCCGCGCTCGCCAACTCCACCTTCTCGCGCAAGTGATAGTCGCTCGTATCCTCGTCGCGTTCCGCATAAAACACGCTCAACGGGTCACGCAATTTATAGTTCGTGAGTGCCAGCACGGATTCATCAACGACGACAAGAGCCGTGTCCGTGCCTTCGACGCTTCGCCCGTTCGCGTCTTTAACTTCGACATCCACCATCGTCTCCGCGCCCGGTTCAAGCGTCGTCGCACGCGGCGACGCTTTGACGTTTAAGCGGCGCGTCACGGGCGGAATCTCCAACTTGATTTCGCCGCTTGCGAATGCCGGACGCTTCGGCAAATCGCTTTGCACGTTTCCCGCATCGTCAACGCGCCAAGCCGCGCCCACAAGATCAACCTGTAAATGCACGTTCGGCGTCATCGCTTCTTCCAGAGGCACGCGCAACGTATAAGAATTTTCATTCATAGAAAAGCGTTCGGTGCGAAGCAAGCCGGAACGCCTGAGCGTCACGACACCTTCCGCCGGAGCGAACGGAGATTGAACCAAAATCTCCGCCACCTCGCCGCCCGCGTAAGTTTTGCGATTCGGAATCAACTCGATCTCCTCTTGTTCGACTTCGCGTTGCGGCGGCAACTTTCCGCCCGCCACCCACAATGACAACTCGCTTTCGTTCGCCCGCCCGCGACCGTCCCGCACACGCGCCGTCAAGCGATATTCCCCGCCCTGCTTCGGGTTGAAACGGGTCTTGACACCATCGCCCGCGCTGCGAATCGTTTGCTCTTGCGCTCCTGTCTCTTTCCGTTTCCACTCACCCTTTTCAAACACATAATCAAGCCGCACAAGGCGCAACGCGACCTCACGATTCCCTTCCGCGCGCCCGTCTAAATCCGTGACGATTGATTCAATCTCGAACGCTTGCCCTGCCTGCACAAACGTCCGATTCGACCGCACGCCGACATACACATCAGCCGGATGAACAAGCATCGCAGTCGTCGCCGCGAACGTCTGACGGTTCACATCCTGAATCTTCGCTTCCGCCGTGACGCTCGACGGGCGCGCCGGATTCACCGCGTCGAAATCCATTTTCAAACTATGTTTGCCCGCCGCGTCGGTGCGTGATTTGAACTCCCGTTCCGTCGTCTCATCATCGTTTTCATCATCACGCCACCACGCGATGAACTTGCCGAACGTGTAATCATCGCGGTTCGGCGGCGTGTAATTCGTCGGTCTCGCGCGCACGTTCCATTCGACTTCCGTATCCGCCAACCCGCCGCCCGCGAAGTAACTCGCCGTCATCGTCGCCGTCGCGGACGCCCCGACGAAGTGCGGTGCTTCCGAAGTTTTAGCCGTGACCTCAAACTCCGGGCGGCGAAACTCTTGGACTTGAAAAGCGTGCGTGTGTTTGAAGTCGTAAAAGTTCGGCTTAAACTCGATGCTCGCCTCACCGAGATTCATTGTCGCCGGAAGTTTCAACTTGAGATTGAAACCTGCGAGGGCGTTTAGTTTGACATCGCCTTTCGCAATCTCATTGTCTTGCGAATCGCTCACGACGTAAGCGACGATTTCACCCGCGACATCGAACATCTCCGTATCGCCCTGCGGAGTTAAATCAACTTTGCGAATCCAGCCTTTGATATTGACTTCTTCGCCGGGACGATAGAGTTTGCGGTCATCGAAAACATACCCCTTGAAAGATTCTGATGAATCATAATTGCGCCAACTCCGACTCTCATTTCCATAGTTATATTGGTTGTAGTAACTGTGCGGCAGAATTGCCAAGTCATTGCCGAGTTTCGCAACCAACAACGGCATTTGATTTTCTTTGTTCTCCGCTATCGGCTTGAAATCGAGTCGCGTCAAGCCATTCGCTTCTGTCGTGCCTTTGAGATTGTCTGGCACGATACTCACCTCAACGCCCGCGAGCGGCGCACCGTCCTTCAACGAGTTCGCCCATGCGACGATTTCCTTTTTATCTGCGAACGCATCAAGCCCGATGTTTGTGACTTGCACCCACGCTTCCGCGCGGTTGCGGCGACCACCATACGCATAAACTTCGATGGGCGCGTTTTTATCCTTTGGTAAATCTATGGCTTCGACTTTGACGAAGACCTGCCCGTATCCATCCGTTAAAGCGGGAGATAAATCAAGACTCGTCTCCGTCAGTTCGTCGGCTTTCGTGCGCACGTCAATCACTTTATCGAACACGAGTTTTCCGGGCGGTGCGGCTTTCGCACTTTGATAACGATGAAACCTTTGCCAATCGTCGGGCGTGACCTTATACAAACGAACTTTCATCTGACGATAATTGACGCTGTACACCGTGAATGCCTTGCGTCCCGCCGGGTCAAGCACGGTGAAGTTTTCACTCGTCGTGAACAACGCCGGACTCGCGTTCGTGACTTTGAACGTCACTTGATTTTTACCCGTCAATGTTTGCCCGTAAGTATCTTTAAGATTGCGGTCAAGCGTCACGGTGTAAATCGTGTTGCTTCGCTTCGCGGCTTCGATGGTGATTGAATTATAGGCGGCGGTGATTTTCGCGTTCGGCAACGCGGGTGAGATGACAACTTGTTTCTTGTCGAAACTTTCGGTGTCAATTTGATTGTTAAATTCTATGCGAAACGTATCGAACGGCGAGCATCGTTTATCGTACCCGCACGCGGTTTCCGACACGCGCAATGCCCCGAAAGTCTTAAACGCGAAACTCTGTTCCTTCGTCGTCACACGCGCGCCTTCCATCGAGGGCGTGCCGGCGGGAATGACGATTTTGACGTTCGCATCCGAAGGTAAAGCGTTCGTTGTTTCGTTGTTTGGCGAGACGGCGCGAAAGGCTAACCACCGATTCGGGACGGCGTTTCTGACGAGTTCTTTAACCGCGTCATCGCCCGCGATTTCCTCCTCCGTCGCCAATCGCAAACGCGCCGTTACGTGTGACGGACGCGCGTTTGAGTTTTGCAGTTTCAGCAATTCAATGATTTTGTTCGCGTCAATTTGCTGGTCAAATTCTAAAAACATCAATCTATCGCGCGCATTGCTCTCGCCTTCCGGGTACGACTTAACAATCGTCGGCGGTGGAGTCGCAAAGGTAAAACTCACTACCTGATTCAAAACATTTCCGCCCGCCGATTTCGTTCCCGCCGGAATCGTCACACGGTAATTCGTCGCCATCGGCAATCTCGCGTTCGCTTCGTTCGGCGCGTCACCAACGCCCGCATCAACATTCGCTTCCGTCTTGTTCGCTTCGGGTTGAAACACGATTGTCTGCGTTCCGAGCCAACGCCATGCGCCTTTGACTTCGGGCGAAAGTTGAACGGGAACAACGCTCGATGCTTCCCTTTGTGAAGCGATACTGACCATCGGTTGTGAAAACGTCACGCTCAAAGCCGGAGCCAACGCGACTTCACCCGTCGGCTGAAAGCGCGTGACTTCGAGCGCGGTGTTCGCATTACTCATAACGGGCGGCGCGACATTCAACGTCGGCACATCGAACGCCGCATCAATCGTCGCTCCTGTACGCGGCGCGGGCGTGCTTCGTTCGCGCAACTTGAAATCTTGCGTGTCGGTTGTTTCCGTTTTTAAGTCGGGCAAGCGGGCTAAAATCTTGTTCGCTTCCACGTCGCTTAAACGCACGGCGGGTGCGACCGTATCTCTGGTAATCGGTGCGGCTTGCTCCGCGCCTTCACTCAAACGAAAGCGCAAACCTTTGTCGTCCGTGTCGTCTTCGTCGTCCATGTTCTCGACGAAACCTTTTTCACTTCCCAGCGTGGCGGGATAGACGTTGGAAGTTGGGAATAAACTCAAGCACATTGACCACGCCAATAGAGCGGCGATTGGGGATTTAAGTTTCATGTTGAATGTTCGTTGACGTAAAGCGAGAGGTAAGGATTGAAAAGGGTGTGATGCGAAAAAAGGCGGAAAGCAATGCCTTCCGCCCTTCGCGTTTGAATCGTGTTGTCACCGTCGCTTATGTTTTTGAAGCTAACGAATTCTATTTTCTACGCCCGTCACCAGATCATGCAGGTAGTGACTTTGATGCATGAACATCAAGCGATCTCGGCAAGTTTGAAACCGCTTTCGGGCGGCGTCACGCAAAGTTGCTAAAAGTCAGGCGTATGGGTTATCGTCGCCCGTACCGCACAACAGTACACCCAAGCCGCTCACAGACTTCTTATTTCATTTAAGTTGAGGATAATCACTATGTTTTCAAAAGACGACGGAACAGTTAAACCGAAGTTACGCATTGCTCCCGATGTCTGGCGCAACGGCGAATTCGTCGCATGGGATGATGCGCGCGTACACGTTATGTCGCACGTTTTACATTACGGTTCCAGCGTCTTTGAAGGCATACGCTGTTATGCCACCGCGCGTGGGGCGGCGGTTTTCCGTCTGCGTGAACATATGCAGCGTCTCTTGAATTCGGCGAAGATTTACCGCATGGAACACGATTGGACGCTTGACCAACTCTGCGATGCGGCGGTTGAACTCGTGCGACGAAGCGAGATGGAGCAATGCTACATTCGCCCGATTATCTTCCGCACGCTTGACGAAGACCGTCCGGCGTTTGGCGTTAATCCGTTTCCGAATCCGTTGATGTGCTGCATCGGCGCGTGGGATTGGGGCAAGTATCTAGGCGATGCGGCGATTGAAAGCGGAGTGGATGTTTGCGTTTCATCATGGAATCGTTTGACGCCGAACTCGATGCCCGCGATGGCGAAAGCGGGTGCTAATTACATGAACTCGCAGTTGATAAAAATGGAAGCGATACGCAACGGTTTCGCCGAAGGCATCGCCCTCGATGATAGAGGTTTCGTCTCGGAAGGTTCGGGTGAAAATCTGTTCTTCGTGCAGGGTGAGCGCGTTCTGACGCCGCCGCTTTCGTCATCAATTCTTCCCGGCATCACGCGCGATTGCATAATTCAGATTTGCCGCGAACTCGGCATCGAAGTCGTCGAAACCGGATTGCAACGCGCCGCGCTTTATGTTGCCGACGAACTTTTCTTTACCGGAACTGCCGCCGAAGTGACGCCGATTCGCTCGGTTGACCACATCAAAATCGGCACGGGCGGACGCGGCGCAGTCACCGCACGAATCCAAGAAGCCTTCTTTGCGATTACTTGCGGCAAACGTCCTGCACCCGGCGACTGGCTGACTCACGTTAATCCCGACCAAGCCGCATCCGACATGCCGCGCGAATCGTCGCACGTCCTTCCCGATGAAGCCGCTGAATCAGTCGGCGCAGCTTAAACCGTAAGGCTCGTATCGAATCGGACATCTTCGACACAACATATAAACGTCAAGAGCGCGGACGAGATGTGATGCATCTCGTCCGCGCTCTTGTTCTCCGGTAGCGCAGGGCTTCATGTCACTGTATGCACCTTCACCGAACTCGATAGTTCCAAGCCTGACAATCTGCCAGCCATTAACACGATTTGCTCGCCGGATTGGACGATGCCCGCTTCAAGTAAGATGCGCTCACCGACGCTGATAAGCTTCTCGGTTGAATCGCACGCCGGATAAAGCATCGGTTCGACACCCCATATCGGCGCGAGTTCGTGGCGCACTTCGGGCGAAGCGGTTAAGGCGATGATGCGTTGGGCAGGACGCAGGGCGGAGAGGCGGCGCGCCATCAAACCGGACTCGGTAAAGACGGCGATGAGTTTGGAACTGATTTCTTCGGCGGCGTTGGCGGCGGCTTCGCACAACGCGCGGCTGACGCGACCCGTCTGGCGACCCGCGAAACGCCGCGCCGCACTCGGTTCATCTTGAATGCTTCTTCCGATTTCGGCGGATTCGATGATGCGTGCCATCGTTGCGACCGCGCCGACGGCGTGCGCTCCGGTCGCGGTTTCGGCGGAGAGCATCAGGGCATCGCTCCCGTCCCACACGGCGTTCGCTACGTCGGATGCTTCGGCGCGTGTCGGGCGCGGATTGTCAACCATTGATTGAAGCATCTGCGTCGCGGTAATGACGAATTTCCCCGCTTTGTTCGATTGGGTGATAATGCGTTTTTGATAAACCGGAACGAGTTCGACGCTGGTTTCAACGCCTAAATCGCCGCGTGCGACCATTACGCCGTCGGTCGCGGCGATGATGTCATCGAGGTGGTCAATCGCTTCCGCCTTTTCAATCTTGGCGATAAGTGGCGCGCTTCCGCCTTCCGTGCGGATGAGGTCTTTGGCTTCCGTCACGTCTTCGGCGCGACGCACAAAAGACAAGGCGATGTAGTCGGCTTGCTGTTTCACCGCCCAACTCAAATCGCGGCGGTCTTTATCGGTCAGGGACGGAATCGGCAGTGCGACGCCGGGAAAGTTAATTCCTTTACGCTCGCCCAACATGCCGCCGTTTATTACCCGACACACGACATCGGTTTCCGTGACCCGCTCGACCGTGAGTTCGATGAGTCCGTCATCAATCAAGAGACGCGCGCCCGCGTGTACGTCACGCGCGATGTGGGCGTAGTTGGTCGAGACTTCGCGCGCATCACCGACGACGGAACGACTCGTAATCGTGAACGTCGCATTCTGCTCCAAAGGCACAAAGACGCCGCCCTTGAGAACGCCGGTGCGAATCTTCGGACCCGACAAATCAACGAGGACGGCAAGCGGGCGGCGCATACGCTCGGCGGCACTTCGCACACGGCGAATCGTTTCGGCATGTTCCTCTTGCGCTCCGTGCGACATGTTGATGCGGACGGTATCGCATCCGGCGGCAAGTAACGCTTCGAGCGTGGCGGGTTCGCGCGAAGCGGGACCTAAGGTGGCGACAATTTTAGCTCGTCTCATAAATAAGGGGTCAGAGGTCAGGGGTTAGGGGTTGGTTAAGGCAGAGCAGATATTAGCACTTCGGGTTTAGTTAGCACAGATTCAACCTGTTGTTTGCGTGATGAACAAAGCCTTGATTCTTTGAACTGGAAGCGGTCTCATAAAAATAAATCTAATGTTTAGAGGAGGGCTATGCCCTCCGCCGTCGCGTCGCACCGGAGGGCATAGCCCTCCTCTAAACGCCGCGAAGCTGTTTATGGAATTGTTTCTAAGAATCTCCTGCCACAAGAGATTCGCGTTTGCGTAAGTATCCCATCACGGTGGCGACGAACGTCGAGTGTGACCATGTAAGCGGCGAGACGGAGAGCGGTGCGCCGCTTAGCGGGTGAATCTGTTCCGCGAACGCGCCGGAAGGTAAGGCGCGCTCCGTCGCCCAGCCGAGCAGTTGAAGCGTGCCGTTTAATTCTTCTAGGTTTTGGGCGCGGGCGGTGCGGTAATCGGCAAGCCACAGGGTGCAGATAAACCATGGATTGCCGGGAACGTGTTCGGTGTCATTCGTGACGCTCATGTAGCCGTCGGCTTCATAACGCGCGACGCCGCCGATTTCGGTTTTAACCCACAGACGATTTTCCACCGCCCTCATCGTCGTGCGAACGAGCGCATCATCAACCGCGAACGCACCGAAATAGAAGATGCCGAACAGCGAAGCGTCAATCGTCATGTCTTTATAAAATCCGCCGTTGCCGTCAGGCATTAAGGCACGGGCGAAGCGTTGATGTTCGTCATCATAAATGTGCGTGCGAAGCGCGTCGCGCATCGTGTCGGCAATTTCGAGATAGGTGCGCGCGTGGTCTGTGTCGCCAAAGAGATTGGCGAATTTCGCGGCGGCGGTTAAAGCACCGATGACGGATGCGACGGTGAAGGTGTGTATGCCGCGACGGTCTTCCCAGAGATTCCACGAAGGAAGCGGCAAGCCCGTCGCTTCATCGCGGAAGCGAACGAGGAAGTCGGCGGCGCGTATGATGAGCGGGCGATAGAGCGAGGCGACAAATTCGATGTCGCGGAAGTTGTCGTAGTGGTGCCACAACGCCCACACGACAAGCGCGGTTTCGTCCTGTTGAATCGGGGCGAGTTTCTCCCGCGTGCGCGCATCCCAACGCGCGTGCCACGAAGATGCGGGCGTGCCGTCGGGATTATATTTCTGTAAAAAATAACCTTCCGCCTCAATCGTGCGACGGCAGAAATCGAAGAACGAGCGCGTCATACTCGAATACCCGGCGGCATCGAGAGCGAAGGCGACGAGTGCGCCGTCGCGTTGCCAGACGTAAGAATAATGGTCGGTCGCGCGCAGTGTGACATCGGAATCATTGGCGGCGAGAATCGCGCCGTCGTGGTCGGTCTGCGTGCGTATGATGAGCAGCGAACGACGAAAAGCATCAATCACGGTTTCAGGTAAATTCGCGAAAGCGATGTCGTTTTTATTCGACCACGCGCGCCAGTAAGCTTCCGTGCGATTGATGAGGCTGTCGGGCGTGCGGTCGTGAATCAGTTTGTTGAGCGTGGCGACTTCCGTATAAGACTCTCCGGCGGCAATCCAGTAAAAGGTTTCGACTTCATCGTGCGCGGGAATATGAAGCACGCGCCCGATGGTCGAATCCACAGAGCCTTCCATAATCGCGCTGTTGGAGAGCGTGCCGTCTTCGGCGTCGCGCCACGTTCCTTCCGCACCGTGAAAGGCTTTGCGTCCCGTCGCAAAAGTCTCGACGCCTTCCGGCGCGTCGGTCGAAATCAGAAAATAACGCGCGCCTTTGTAATGCACGAAGGCTTTAAGGTCGGGGTCGAAGAACGCCGTGTCACCGACTTCGGATTCGGAAATATAAAAATCGTGGTGAAAGAAAAGACGAACCTCGCGCGCATGGTTCGAGAGATTGCGAACGCGAAGACGGCGCACGAAAATGTTTTCGTGAAAATCAATCGTATCGTTTGAGACGATTTCAAGCGCGAGAGTTTCGTTTGAAAGTCGGACATCGGTGACGAGCGTGTCCGGCAAGTATTTCAGTTCGCGTCGCCATCCGCCATCGCTGACCCACGAAAACCGTCCGTCAACCCACACGCCGAAACGACACGGATGACCTTCCGTGTGATTCTCGCGCCCGACATGCGGAAAGTATATGTCGCGTATGCGATAAGCATCGTCGAAGGTGACGAGAAAGCGTCCGTTGCCAACAGGAATATCACGAGGCATAAAAAAGCAGGAGTCAGAAGTCAGAAGTCAGAAGCCAGAATAAAAACATAACGATTCTCGACATTTCCGATTGCCTTTATTCTGGCTTCCGGCTACTGGCTACTGGCTTCTGCTTCAAGTTTTTCACAATCGCCGCTTCGATGGCGGGCTTGTCGGTGTCTTGCCATTTGGTGAAGCGGGCGACGAGTTTGCCGTTGGCGTCAAAGAGGACGGCTTGCGGGACGCCGATGACGCCGTTTTCGTCGGGGGCGAGATAGAGGGCGAAAAGTTCGGACGGCGCATAAACGATTGTGTTCTCAATCTTCGCGGCTTGGCGATAGGCTTCGACCTTTTCGCTTTCGACGTAAGGATTATTGGCGGCGAGATTGACGACCGTCAAATCTTTATAGCGACGCGCGAGGTCAACGACGAACGGCGCGTGTGCCTGACAATGCGTGCATGTCGCGCTGAAAAAATCGAGCAGTACCGGCTTGCCGCGCAAAGCGGAGAGACGCAGTTCGCCGCCCGCGACGGTTTGCAAGGCGTAGTCGGGAACTCCGGTCGTGCTGCCCGAAGCGTCATCGGCGCGCGGCAATTCGTTCACACCGCCTGAAGGTGCGGCGAAGGCGACAAGGGCAGATGTGACGAGCATGGCGAGGACGAGTAAAAGGGCAATGATTTTAGTGGTGCGGTTCATGGTTGCGTACCTTTGAAAATTTTTAAGCTGGAATAATTTGAACGCGGAGTAAGAAATAATGTCGTTCAGTTCTCCCTGAGTGCGGCTTGCACGGTCTGTTCGATTTCTTCGCCGATTTCTTCCGAATAGCTGACGAAGTGACGAAGCAGTTTGCCTTGACGACTGAAAACGAAAGTCTGCGGAATCGCGGATTCATCGCCCATTAAATCATAAACGAGTGGGATGTCGGGCGTGCCGAGTTGATACTGAATTTTGAACTCGTCCACGAACGCCGGGACTTCCGCCATATCTTCTTCGCCGCCGACGTTTAAGCCGACGACGCGCAAGCCTTGCTTGTGGTAGAGACGTTCGAGCTTGACCAAGTGCGGAACTTCGTCGCGGCACGGCGGACACCACGTCGCGTAAAAATCAAGCACGACGACATTGCCACGCATCTCCGCAAGCGTCATGCGGCGTCCATCAAGCAAAGACCATCCGGCATTCGCGGAAGAAGAAGACGGCAGATTGCCGAGCGCACCGCGCGGTGAACTGTGCGACGAAGCGAGGGGCGGCAAGCCTTCGGCGGCACCTTCATAAAGAGGCGACGATGACGGCGGCGAAGGCGTCGCGGATGAGGGAACAAGGCGGGCTTGTTCATCCGCGTTCGCAGGTCGGTTAGCGGTTTCCTGATTCGCGCACGACGTGAGCAATATCACCGCCGGAAGAACCGCGATGAGTGCGAGCAGTGTGATGGTGAGACGATGTGAACGGGGTAAAAGATGCGGGCGACGTAAGATTGAGCCGCTAAGTAAGTTCATAAATGTAAGTTCGTAAATTGATGTGAGCGGACACCTTGAATCGTGTCCGGCATGTCGTTACTCAAAAGCGCGCGGAGATGAGAGGGACGGGCGAGCGTCTTCGCGTGACTGTTCTTTGATGTCGTCGTCGAAAAAGTCAGCCGCTTCGTTTGACGGGACGGCGTAGTCTTCATCTACCCAATGCCCAAAGTCAATCATGCGGCATCGCTCCGAGCAGAACGGGCGAAACGGGTTATCTTGCCACTGAATCGGTTTTTTACAAGTTAAGCATTTCATAATCGTTTAGAAGGCGAAGCGACGGGCAGGGTTTTCCGGTATCAAATCGGAGATTGCTTTTGCTCGAAACTTTTGTTGCTTCTTTATTTGGAAGATGCCATGATAAACCCAATGTCTTAGGAAGCAAAACGTAATCTGTACATGCGCTTGCGTTTAGCCTGAGCGGTGGACAACGACAACTCGCCGTCAGACAATCTAAGCTTAGGGTCGTAAGAAGTACAAATTACTAATTTTCAAACTTTTCAGTGTCAATCGCGTTTAAGGTTTTATGGTAGGCAAATTTAACATCCTTGTCGTTGATGACGAACCGGACAAACGCAATTTGCTCGTAACGGCGTTTGAGATGGCGGGCTACAACGTCCACACCGCGCGCGACGGCGTCGAAGGCTTGGCGGCGGTTGAAGCTCAACAGCCAGACCTTATCGTCCTTGATGTGATGATGCCGCGCATGGACGGTTATGAGATGGCGCGCCAAGTGCGCTCAAATTCACGCACGCGCTTCATCCCGATTATCATTCAAACCGCCACGCGCCACGAAGCCCAAGATTTAAGGCGCGGAGCGGAAGTCGGCGCGCTCGGTTTCATCACCGACCCGACCGACATTGATCTGCTTCTCGCCCGCGCCCGCACCTTACTTGATTTCAAAAGCTATCTCGACACGGTTGAGGAAGCCGCGTTCACCGACCACCTGACCGGACTCGCCAACCGTCGCCGCTTCGAGCGACAACTAACCCGCGAAATCTCGCGCACACGGCGTTACAATCGTCCGTTCTGTTTGCTGTTGATTGACATTGACCGCTTCAAGCAAGTCAATGACACTCATGGTCACGCGGTTGGCGATGAAGCTTTGCGGCGTCTTGCGGAAGTTCTGCAAGCCGGAACGCGCGGCATTGATACGGCGGCGCGCGTCGGCGGCGAGGAGTTTGCCGTGATTCTGCCGGAAACCGATATGCACAGCGGCGGGGAAGTCGCCGAGCGTTTGCGTCAGGCAATCAGTGAAATGGAAGTTCCCGAAGCCGGTCAAATCACGGCGAGCATCGGCATCGCCGAGTTTCCCGATTCGACTCCGAACGGTGATGATTTGTATGATGCCGCCGATACCGCACTCTACGAAGCGAAAAACCAAGGACGCAACCGCGTCGTCCTCGCCGGGCAAAACGGTGAGTCGCACTCCGACGATGATGCCGAAAGCGATACGGCGAATCGTTCGTTGACGCACACCGGAGCGGCTTGAAATCTCAAGACATATCGAGACTAAAATCGTAGGACATACAAGACACGCGACGAAAGCAAAGCACCGCGAGGACAAAGCATCATGGCTGACTATCGTGACAGGTTGGAGGAATGGCGCGAGGCGGCGCGCAAAAAGGCGCGCGAGTTGGACGAGCGTTTCGAGATTCGCAGCCGCGTCGAAGAGAGCGCACGCGCGGCAACCGAAGCCGCCCGCCGCAGTGCCGATGCCGTCAGTGCGGAAGCCAAACGCGCACGCGGTGAAGCGGAGCGATTTGGTGAAGATTTTGAATTAAACGAACATGCCCGCCGCGCCGCCGACGAAGCGCGCCACGCGGCGGAAGAAGCCCGCCGTCTTGCCGAAGACGCGACGCGACGCGCTCGAAGTACGGCACGCGACGCGGGCGATGCGTTCCGTTCCGCCGCACGCGCTTCCGGCGAAAAAGCTAGCGAGGTTTTCGACAACGTGACAGGGGAGGCGCGCGGCTATTACGAACGCGCCTCGAACTTCTACGACGCAGGCGCACACGTCACACGCACCGCGACCGCCGTCACCGGCGGTTGGTGGCGCGCCCAAAAATGGGTGCGCGATAATCCCGGCAAAACCGCCCTTACGACATTCTCAATCATCGCCGGAATCCGCACCGGAGCGGCGTTTCCCGGACTCGATAAAACTTTTCTCGGCGCGCACCCGCACTGGTTCACACATTCCGCCCTGCCCGTTTATGCTTTACGCAAAATCGGTGACAAGTTCGACTCCTATCTTCAAGAGCGCGAACGCCTTGTCGCAAACGGCGATTTAACAACCGTCGAACGCGAACGACTTGAGTTTCAACGAAACGCCGTGAAACTCGTCGGCGCGCCGCTGCTCGGAGCCTTTAGTTGCGCGGCGGGCTTTGGCATCTGGGCGCAAATCTTTCGTCCCGAACGCATTGTCGGTGCGCCAATAAGTTGGCTGCTCGGCGGTAATCCCGTACTCGACGGCATCTGGTTGTTCGCCAACGGCGTGGTCTGTTTCCAACAGGGCTACAAATTCTTTATGATTGCCCTGCGTGATAACAAGGACGCGACGCGCATCGTCCGCGAACTGCGCGGCTTGCTTCCCGAAGCCTCAAGCTTGTAAATTCCAAACGCGAAAGTTCGCGTCCATTAACATTAACATCAACAAAGCGTCGTCATGAACGGACGAACATAACTTCAAGGCATACAAATGGAGATAAAGAAATGATGAAACCGATTTTACTGCGCGTCGCCGTCGCCCTTCTCACCTTCATGCTCGGCATCAGTGCCGCCTTCGTCGCCGGTATCGGCGTTGCCAAGAACGAAACCAACCCCGCGTGCAAACGTGGCTATCACCGCGTCGGGTGCGCGCACCGCTCCGCCGACGTACCGTCCACTCCGCGCGGTTGCCGCACTTCGTCATATAGGTATTAAAGTCTCGATATTGAAAGCGTTTAGGGTGCGTGTTAAGCTGCCCGCGCTTTCATCGCGGCGCTATGGTGTAATTGGTTAACATGCAGCCCTCTCAAGGCTGAGAGTACGGGTTCGATCCCCGTTAGCGCTATCAATTTTCAAACTCGTAACCCGAATTTCAAGTTGAAAAACGGGTAACGTGAGTTCGACGTTAAGACAAAAAGTTTTTATCCACGAAATGGCACGAACCAAAGCCGGATTTCTTTGGTTCGTGCCATTTCGTGGATAAACTGCTTTACCGTTTCTTATATCAAACTGACGTTAGCTACTCAACATGCAGCATTTCACCAACCGCGTTGTTGCCTTTTGTTGTCATTGAATCTTCAATGCTCGCGGGTGTTTGAGGTTTCCGCCAATTATCCAACAACGCTGTTTTGTGGACGCACGCGACGGTGCAGAACGGAGCGCAACCTTTTTCCGTGTTGTATTCGCGTTCAATGTCGGCTTGCGTATATTGGGCGAGCGGGATGCCGGGAAAGCCGCGTTGTTGAGAACAGTAATGGACTAAGCCTTCTTCGCAGATGTATAGGTAGCGCGCTCCGGCGCGGCAACGCCAATCGTTGGCTTCACCCCGCGCGAGTTTGTCTTGAAATCCGGCGAGGCGGGCATACTCTTTTTTGGAAAGCTTTTTGATTTCTTCGTAGATGCACTGCTCTTCCGGGTTGAGTGGTTTGAGGCTGCCCGAATTGTCGTGAATGATGCCGACGGTTGAAGTAAAGCCAAGTTCGACGGCGCGTTGGGCGATTGTCAGTGCGTCCGCCGGATTCTTGATGCCGCCGCCGATGACGGAGTTGATGTTGACCTGAAAATCGGCGTGTTCAGCCAAGTATTGAAGTTTCTTATCAAGAACTTTGAGCGACTTCTTTGAGACTTCATCGGGTTCGATGTTGTCAATCGAGATTTGCAAGTATTCAAGTCCGGCATCGTTGAGAGCCTTGATGCGGTCGGGCTTCATGTAATAACCGTTCGAGATGAGTCCGGCAATCATGCCGCGCGTTCGCGTGTGGCGCACGATGTCGTTAATTTCAGGGTGCATCATCGGTTCGCCGCCGGAGATGGTGATGATGGACGTTCCCAAGTCCGCGAGTTTATCGAGGCGACGCCGCATCTCGTCGAGGGCGACGGGTTGCGAAAAGTTATCGAACTCGTTGCAGTAAGTGCAGGCGAGATTGCACCGCCGCATAGGGATGATGTGCGCGAGTACGGGATGCTTGGTTGAAACTAAACCGCGTGCGATAAATGAGGCTTCGCGGAATTTGAGATGTAGAAAACGACGTGTGTTCATCGAACTTGTTTTGATATTTGTAAATGAGGTCGCGGAGTTAAATCCACGCGAACCGCACGCTTGTGCCTCTGTGGGCGAGGCGACGGGTTCTTAACGCAAACTGTATAAATTAAAGCGTCTCGGAAGATACGCGAGACGCGAGAAACTTAGCAAGGGCGATACATGCGAAAAGGGTTCTAGCATGGTGTGTGCCAGAACCCTTGAGGCGGCGTTTTGCCCAACAAAACCCGTTTAGCTTTTAATAATCTTCGCGCCGTTTGTGTCTAAACGAAACTCATTGCCGTTGACCTGCGCGTTGCGTTGCGGATTGACCAATCTGACGGTCGTCCAATCGCCATTGCGCTCGACAACCTTCGTTGCGACAGGCATTCCCGTATTGTTATCAACCCAGATTTCCGCGAACTTATATCCGGCGTTTCCCTTCGGCACAAGGCGCAAGTGCGCGACTTGCCTGCCGTCGAGATTCATAAATTGTAAGAGTTGCGGCTGTTCAAAGTTTGAACGCAACTGACTTCCCGATACATTCAAGCTAAAGCCAAGAACATTGCTAACTTTATTGTTATTCGAGTTCGCGCTGCCGACATAGCACTGGCTAAGGCGCGGGCGGCACAACGTGTACTTGCCGTCTTGGACGGCAAGCGTCTCGCGTTGCGGCTGTTGCCAATCCACGCGCACCGAAACATTGCGCCCTTTATTCGGCACATAAATCATCACGCCTTGCGTAATATCGTCAACGCCGATTTGCGCGTTGTGCTTCTCCATCCAAACGCCGGAACGCAGAGAACTAAGCGTTGCGCGGTTACGCTCCATTTTTTGAATAATAGAACTGACCAATCCAGCAGTCTGTGCATTAGCGGTGTGAATGGGAGCGAAGATTATTGCGAAAACAAAAACAAGACTCAAACTGACGTACTTTCTCATGCGTAAAAACTCTCCTAAAAATTAAAAACCCGAAGCGGCTCGCTTTTCACGCGAAGCCCGCTAAAAATTCGGGCGATTATAATGGCGGTTTATTCTATGTCAACCTGATAACTGACGGTACGCCCTTGCGAATCGCGCACCGTGCGAACATCCGTCACGCGAACATCGGCGCGTCCCGTCAAACTCCGCACCTGTTTTTCAAGTGAACTTCTAACATCATTCTCACCAATACTTGCTGCGGGAACAATCAGCGAAGTCACCGGACTACGATGCATCGCCGTCGAACGAGGTTCGCCGCGCTCAAACCATCTGCCCGGCGTCAAAAACACAAACATCAAAATCAACACGCACAACACATCGTACTGCCAAGTGCTGCGCCCATATCGCCACAGGAGAATGTTTTTAATCATAGCCTTATTAACGGCTGATATAAGCTACCTCGAAACGGGAGCGAATCAAAAGCCGAATTCATAACCTTGTTCGATGTCGCACTTTACTGAAACATGCCTCTTGCATTTTAATCACTGCATCCAGAAGCCGCCACGAAGTACTTAATGAGCCGCTGCGCTATATCATTATCATCGAGAGAGTTTTCTAATGGCGGTAACTCCGATTTTTTTTCGTTACCCGTCCCATCGGAAACCACTAACGTGCAAATCAGTTTTTCGCCTTTTAATTTTACGTAGACATAAGCTGCACAGGAATCAAGAACATCTGAAAAAATGCAGAAATCATTTGGAACTTCGTGATGCCAACCCGACAGAATTCCCTGTTTCCATTCGACTACTTCTATTTTTTCCTGCTCAACTTTAATTCTCTCGTTACCATTAAACCGGATTGCGTTTTCACTGAAGGCGTGAGCGTTCACTGCTGAGATTAGAGTATTAAGGTTTTTCATATCCGAAATTCTAGCAGTACCTATATCCCAAACGAAGCATTCAACTTGATAGTGAAAGCAAAAACAATCTCTTAACTATCCACTATCAGTTATCCACTATCCACTAATCTGCACGCTCACTGCCGGAGTCGTGATTTGCCCGTCGCGCATATAGACGATGCGGCGGCACATCGCGGCGGCTTCCGGGTTATGCGTAATCATGACGATGGTTTGATTGAAACGATAGTTGAGTTCTTGAAGCATGTTAAGCACGATGGCGGAGTTTTCCGAATCGAGATTGCCGGTCGGCTCATCGGCGAGAATTAACGCGGGGTTGGTGATGATGGCGCGGGCGACCGCGACGCGCTGTTGTTCGCCGCCGGAAAGCTCCATCGGCTTGTGTTTCATCTTGTCTTCGAGGCGCAAGAGTTTCAAAACTTCCGTGCGGCGCGTTGCGTCGTCCGTGTTGTTTTTGCTTTGAATCTGTTCGGCAAGTCGCAAGTTCCCCTCTGCCGTCAGGGTCGGAAACAGGTTGAAGCGTTGAAACACGAAACCGATTTTGCGGCGGCGAATGTCTGTGCGCGCGGCATCGGAAGCCGCCGATAAATCTTCTTCGTCAACCGTGATGCGCCCGCTCGTCGGTTGCAACAACCCGCCAAGCAGATGCAGCAAAGTTGATTTGCCGCACCCCGAAGGTCCCATGATGGCGACAAACTCGCCCTCTTCAACCTCAAGCGACACATCGCGCAGGGCGTGAACGTCCACGCTCCCGACGCGATAAGTCTTGTACAGATTTTCGGCTCGAAGAATAGTTTTCATGGGAAGTAGTAGGCAGTAGGCAGAGGACAGTAGGCGGTTCAAGACAGTTCTTTCTGCCTACTTTTCTCCTCAAGTGAGTTGCCAAGTCCGTTGATTAAGCGACCTACTTCTCCGGCTAGACTCATTAGGATTTCAGCTTGTGCTTCGCTCAAGTAGTCTAGTCGCTGGGCGATACGAACTTGAGTTTCAGCTTCACGCAATGAGCCATGAGCGATTGCCAGAAAACGCCGGAAGTCGTTGATTGAGTTGCGCCCTTGTCCTTCGGCGATATTTGAAGGCACAGAAACTGCGGCTCTTCTGAGTTGACTTGTCAGCCCGTAGAGTTCCTCCTTCGGAAACAGCCTCGTCGCCTTATAAATCATCTCGACCAAATCCATAGCCTTCTGCCACGCGATTAAATCACTATAATTCCTCATTGTTATCTCCGATAGTAGGCAGTAGGCAGAGAGCAGTAGGCAGTAGGCAGTGTAAGAGAGCAGAAAGATACTAAGAGCAGACCATCTTGTTTTTAACTGCCTACTGCCCTCTGCCTACTGCCTACTCATAAGCAAGTGCTTCCACCGCGTCGAGATTCGCGGCGCGGGTCGCCGGATAGAGCGCGCCGAGTGCGCCGCCAAAGAGTCCAATGGCGACGGCAACCAATGCCCAACGCCAACTGTATTCAAATATCAAACCGGAGAAGCGTTCGATTGCCGCGCCTGCGACGAACGCCGTGATAAAACCGATGACGAGTCCGATGACGCTGATGAGCAAAGCTTCCTGCTCAATCGTCCAGATAATAAAGCCGCGCGACGCGCCGAGTGCTTTGAGCGTCCCGATTTCCCGCGTGCGTTCGGTTATCGTCGTGTACATCGCCAGCATGATGACGAGTGTGGAAACGATTGCCGAAAGTGCAACGAGGACGCGCAGAAACGTCCCCAAAAACGGAACGCTGCGCTCGAAGTTGGTCGAGATGTCGCGCGTCAGTTGGATTTTATTTCCCGGCAGTTCCGCTTCCAAACGCTGTGCGAGTTCCTCCGCCGTCACGCCGTCGCGCGCCTTGACCAAAATGTATGTGGATTTACCGGCGGCTTCTAAGGCGTCTTGCATCGCCGCGAGTGTCATCTTGATGCGCGCTCCCGATTCGGGTTGATAAACGCCGACGACGCGATACGACTTATCGCCGAACAACTTGATTTCCTGATTGATTTGAAGATTATCGTTGCGCTGCTTGGTCGCATCAACGATGACCTCGTTTGCCGCCGACGGTGCGCGCCCTTCCGTGATGCTCATCCGGTTCATCGCGGCGAAGGATTTCCACTCAATACCCTCAAGACGTTCAAAGCCGAAGCCCGCCGATCCTTGCGTGACGTACAAAATTACGGGCGTCGCATCGGCAACCCCGTCAATCGCTTTGAGTCGCTCGACGTATCGCACATCAAGGCTCGCCGTCGAACTCGTCAGTTGCATCGAACCGGGACGTGTGAACAGAATTTCGGCTCGAACATTCGATGAACGCCGCTCCAAATCCTTCGCCATCCCGCTCGCCAGTCCCGTGAACAACATCACGAGATTCACCCCAAGCGCGACGCCCAACACACTGATGAGCATACGCAAAGGACGCTGGCGAATGTTGGCGGCAACAAGATGAAGCATCGGGGGTCAGAGGTCGGGGGTCAGGAGTCGGTTAAAGGTATAAGAGTGGTTTGGGGAACGGAACAGTATGGACAAACAAAAACTATTTCCGTTATTTCTGTCCCCTGTTCCCCGTCACCCGCCCCCTATCTAAATCTACTTCTGGCAGACTCCACTCGTTCTCCAACAGAAAAACTTTCGCGTCGTAAGGGCGGTTAATGGTGACGGCTTCCGGTGATTGATATGTGATGCGAATCGCATAACGCTCTTGCGGGCGTGTCAATTCGATTGTTGACGGTAACATGATGCCAGATGCGGCAGCACCGCCTTGACTGAAAGCTTGAGCGTTCGCCGCGAGGTTGCCGTTGGGTTGGTTCAACGCGCCGCCGCCGAAGGGTCGCGGCTTTTTATACAGTACGTCGGTTAAGACTTGCCCTTGCGGGTCGAAGGTTTGCAGTCGCGCGAGGCGTATGCCTTGATAGCGGTCAAACCAGAAACGGCGCACGAGTCGGGCTTCTTTCGCCGTGCCGCCGTTATTAGCTTCGCCGTTCGTCGCGGAGAGCGGCATCAATTCGTCAAGCAGATAATAACCGCGCACGACGCGCCCGCCTTTTTTCTCTTTGCGCTCGGCGGCGGGACGCTCATCAATTTCGTCTTGCGAGTATTCGCTTCGCACATAAATGTAGCCGCCGTTTTGCGCGACGGGACGCACGAGCAGAGCGTCCGTGAAATGTTGCGGGCGCAAACTCGACAGCGCACCGACGGCGCGTTGCTGTGAGGCGGCGCGCTCTTTTTTATTGTCGTCGCCGCAATCACCATCCGCGTTCATCTCCAGCGGCGGATAAATCGCATCGTTCGTGCCGCGCACAAAACGGCGAAAGCGTTCTTCGCCCAGCAAGACGGCGATGCGAAATTGCGAACCGTCCGAAGTCATCTGCGCGACATCCGTGCCGACGAACGGAATCTGGATTCGTAAATTGACTTGACCGGGACGCTGCAAAACAACCGTGCCGTCAGCCGTGCGGTATTTTTCCGCGACGCCGCACTTGGCAAACGACGTATCGAGAAACTGTATGTCAATCTTGCCGCGCACGGATTGCACCGTCGCCGTCTTGTTGACTTCGTTGATAAGGCGCGCGGTGTCCGCCGTTTGAAGCGGCGTGAGCAGTTGCGGCACGGTGACTTTGCTTCGCACACCGGGAACTAAACCGCACCCTGCCGTCAGAAACGTGACCGCGAAAATCATGGCGATAACCGCGACGCGCGTTTTCACCCGACCCGAAATGTTAGCGACTGTGACCTGTGACATTGATGGTGTTGAAGATTAAAAAAAGACCGCGCGGCTATTAAGCGACGGGCGGGGAAAGGGGCGGTACAGAAATAAATTTGTGCGATATATCAACGGGCGAAGCTAACAAAGCCTTTGTGAAATTGTCAACGCATGAATTGATTCCGATATGTAATACCGACTTGTATAACCACCTGAGTTTAGAAGCGGGCTATGCCCGCCTCTAAACATTCGTTTCTTATTTTGATTCGTAGCATCTACAAATTAGAGTTTCGCTTCAGTCAACGATGAGCGGCGGCTTATCGAAACGCCGCCGCAAATTGTTAATCGAACTTTGCACTTTGGGTTGACCGACGATGCGGCTTTCAAGTTCGCGCTTGCCCGGAAAATCAACCAGCATAAGTCCAAGCAGAACCGTCAACAAACCCTGTCCCGGCACACCGGGCAGCGACATCACGACGCCGAACACGATTAACACGATGCCGAGCAGGTTCTTGGCGACGATACCCGCCCACCTGTAAGCCGGATTTTTATCCGTTAAAAACTCGCGTTCGTGCGACGAGTGAAAATAGTTCGCCGGAAGTTTGACCATCACGAACGCCACCACTGCGAGACTGCCGACGAGTGTGACGATGAAAATAAGAAAGGCAATCAACACTTGTCCCCACGTCACGGTTTCCATCCAATGCGTCAACCAACTCACGATTATGCGTATCCTTCATCATGCTTCAGGCTTATCCGTCGGAGTCTTTGATGCGCTCAAAGCTCAAAGTCATGTCCGGCTTCACACAAACATCTTTCCCGGATTGAGTATGCCGCGCGGGTCGAGGGCGTGTTTGATGCGCTTCATGGTTTCGATTTCGGCGGGCGAGAGTGCCATCGAAAGATAGGGTGCTTTGACATAACCGATGCCGTGTTCGCCGCTTATCGTGCCGCCCAAATCAATCGCCGCCTGAAACGATTCCTTCACACACAGGCGCGTGCGCGCGATGGCTTCCGCGTCTTCACGGTCACACATAAAATTGACGTGAATGTTGCCGTCTCCGACGTGACCGAAATTGACGACGAAGGTTTGATGTTTGTCGGCAATCTCCGTCGCCCGCTCAATCAATTCCGGCACACGCGAACGCGGAACTACAAGGTCATTATTCAACTTCAATGTGCCATAGCGTTTAATCGCACTCGACAACGAACGCCGCACGTCCCACAACCTTTGTTCATCTTCAACCGACGCGGCGCGTTCGACATCGAAGCCGCCGCGCGCACGCAAAATTTCTTCGACCTGCCGCCCGTCCTTTTCGACTTCATCAACCGAACCGTCCACCGCCGCGAGCAATAACGCTCCCGCGTCTTCGGGGAATTTGAGAACGCCCGCCGCTTCGACGACTTCAAGCGCACGCGCGTCCAAGACTTCGAGCGCGACCGGAGTGATGCGGGCGCGCGTCAGTGCCGGAACACACTCGCACGCTTCTCGCATCGTGCGAAACGTCGCCCGCACGGTGCGCGTCGCTTCCGGCAAAGGAATTAAGCGCAATGTAGCTTCGGTGATAATGCCGAGCATACCTTCCGAACCTGTCATCAACATCGTCAAATCAAAACCGACGACGTTCTTCGTCGTGCGCCCACCGGTCTTGATGATTTCACCCGTCGGCAGCACGACTTCCAAACCCAACACATAATGCTTCGTCACACCGTACTTCGCGCATCGTATCCCGCCCGCGTTCTCCGCGATGTTACCGCCGATAAAAGATTCTTTATACGAAGATGGGTCGGGCGGATAAAACAATCCTTCGGCTTCGACCGCCTGTTGCAAATCGTAAGTCGTTACTCCCGGTTCGGTGACGACACACAAATCGTCAAAATTGATTTCCTTAATCCGATTCATGCGGTCAGTCCCGATGACGATGCCGCCCTCTACGGGAACAGCACCGCCCGTGTAACCCACGCCGCCGCCGCGCGCCGTGACGGGAAAGCCCACTTCATTCGCAAGCATGATAATCGCTGAAATCTCAACGGCGTTCGCCGGAAAGACGACGGCTTCGGGCGCGAATTTCTCCTTCACCGCATCTTGCGAATAAGGCTCGAAACGATTCGGGTCAACGATGATGTTTTCATCGCCGACGATTTCACGAAGGCGCGCACGCACGCCATCATCCGATGCCGGAGTCGTCGCGCGGCGCGTTCCCCTCACGAACGACACGCCCGAAGGCGGCGTATCCGCGACCGAATCGGAGACGGCTTCGGTGATTGATGAAGGCGTGGCGGTTGATTGTCGGCTCACTTTTTTTAACCTCTCAAATGTACTTTCTCTTTGCATCTTCTTTAATTGTTTGGCTGTTCGCCAAACTGAATCTGCGATGCGCCGCCCATGCGCGCCGCGTCCGCGACTTCCAGCACCAAGCCGTAATTCGTTTCCGCATCGGCGTCTATTCTGACGATGCGTTCGCCCGCCGGTTTCGCGGATAGAAGCGTGGCGAGGCGCGCGTTGAGTTCGGCTTTTGTGACTTCGATGCCGCCGACGTAAAACTTGCCGTCACGACTGATGAACACAATCACAGGGGCGACATTGACCGTCGCATTGATTCCCGCGCTTGTTTGCGTGGCGGTGTTTGTCGCGGTATCCGTCGCGTTGTTCGTCGCAGTCGAAGCGTTCGATACGAGTTGCGTGACCGCGATGCGCCACATCACGGGGGCGCACGTCAAACGCAAACCGGGCGCGTCCGTTTCCGCCCGTTCGCCCGCCGCGAACGCGCTGACGGTGAACAATCCAGACCCGCACCGCACGCCCGCCGTATCGTAAAACGAGACGCGCCCGGCAACAAACGTGATGAACGATTGCCCTTGATTTTCGACGATGAAGCGTATGCCGCGTGCGGGCGCATCCGACGCTCCGGCAAGATTCGTATCGCGCAAAGTCGCGGCGAGTCTGACTTGCGCGTCCGTCGTCGTTGTGAGCGCGACGGCACTTAACGGCACACGTCCATCGTTCGCAGACTGTGCGACGGGTGAAGGCGGAACGGTCGCGGGCGAGGTGGCTTGTTGCGCGCAGATTGACGCGCCGCCGATGATTAACGCCAAACCCGCGCGCATGACGTTTGCCAGATTAGCTTTGATTGTTTTCATAAACTTTGTTCGTCGCCCGTTCCGGTTATCCACAAAAGAAGCTTGTGCCAGCTTAACAGACTTCGCCACGCACGAATCATGTTCGCCCGTCAAACGCCGAAGCGTATCAAGTCTCGCTCAAGCGAGTTAAGCAGAACGACGTTACTTTGATTCGCAACGCGCGTATCGGCAAGCCAGCGACGCAAACGCTTCGCTTCCTCGACGTTGGCGATGCGACACGCTCCGGTCAGTGCCAGCGTCACCAGACACTCCGGCGCGCCGTGCGTCACGAGTGCCGATTGCAACGCCGCCTGCTCACGCGCATCAATCGTTACCAGCCAGTTGATTTCCATGTGTTAGTGGTCAGTGGTCAGTGGTCAGTGGAGCATGAGATTTATGATTGAGATGTCAAGCACAAAGTTGAAAGTCAATGAGCGCGGTCTTTGCTTTACTGACCACTGACCACTGACTTCTGACCACCGGATTCAAAGCACGGCATTCCGGCATGACACGGTTCGATGAGTCCGGTCGCGGCATTGATGGTTTCGAGTTGAATCGTGAGGTGGTCAATTCCGAAGCGGTCGTGGAGTTTCGCGCCGAGGGTTTTTAGCAATTCGGTTTGCGTCGCGGTCGGTGCGTGGACAACGTGAACGCTCAGAGCGTCGCGTCCCGATGTGATTGTCCAGACGTGCAAATCGTGCATGTCGCGCACGCCGTTGGTTTCACGTATCGTTTCTTCGACCGCCGCGAAGTTGATATGAGCGGGTGTGCCTTCGAGTAAAACATTCGTCGCTTCGCGTATCAGATGCCACGAACTCCACAGGATAAGCAGGGTGATGACGACGCTGATAATCGGGTCGGCGATGTACCAGCCGTAAAAATGGATGAGTATTCCGGCGGTAATCGCGGCGACCGAGCCGAGCGCGTCGCCGATGATATGCAGCCACGCGCCGTGCAGATTAAGATTTTCTTCGTGGCTGCCGTGCAGTAAGTAAGCACTTACCAGATTAACGCACAAGCCGCCGAACGCAATCGCCATCATCAAGCCGCTCTCGACTTGCGCGGGATTCATTAAGCGTTCGTAAGCTTCACGAAAGATGAACAGCGAAACGACGACGAGCGTGACGCCGTTAATCAACGCCGCGAGAATCTCTATCCGGTGATAACCGAACGTCTTGCGCGCCGTCGCCGGACGACGCGAAAACCACGCCGCGAACAAGGCGAGCGCGAGGGCAGCGACATCGGTCAGCATATGCCCGGCATCGGCAAGCAACGCGAGCGAACCCGCGTACCAACCGCCAACCGCTTCGGCAACCATATATAAAGCGGTCAAACACAACACCAGACTTAGGCGGTTGTTCGTTCCGTGCGCGTGCGTCCCATGATGATGATGATGGTGCGAAGCGGATGCGTTCGTTGCGGTCATAACTGCACCTTTTGTCGCACACTTCGCATTGTTCGTCGGGAACGAATTTGAAGCATCAACCCGCTTGAAAAATGGGTGTCTGACTTCGCTTGAATCATAAAAACTTTGTCCGGCATGACTTGCAAGATAGCAAGCCGCACCGGACAAAATCAAATCGCACTTCGCCCTTCTCGCATGCCTTCGTCCGGCTTAAATGCGCGCGTTCATCGTCGCTTTGTTGAACTCTTTATAAAGTTCGCGGAAAGCGTTTTGCGTGCGGTGCATCGCGTCGGGCAGACTGTCGAGTTCCGATGTATTAACGATGAGGTTGAACGATTGAACAAACGCCGCGTGCGCGTCCATCGTGCGAACATCGGCTGCCAAGCCGACGAGAAACAGGCGGCGACGCTCGGCGAGTTGCATACGGTTTATCATGCGCCGAACGTGTGTCGTGCCGTCTTGCGCCCGGTCAAATTCATCATCGAGAATCACCGTTCCGACGCGCCCTTCGCGCATCATGGCGACGGCACTCGCGGCGTCTTCCGCGATGAATGCTTCGTAGCCGCGCCGCGCGAGAAGTTCCGCGATTGTGTTGGCGCGCGTCGCGGAAGCGCACACTAGAGCCGCGCGCATCTCGTCTTCCGGCGGCGTTTCGATTGATGCGACGTGGTTTTTGGTTTCGCCTTGCAGCAACTTCGCCAGTAATTGCAGGACATCCGTTTTTGAATTTTCGCCCGCGCCGCTTGTCGCTTCCGGCGTCTCACACCTTTGCGCCCTATCGCTCAACGCGAACCGCCGCACGTTCATCGCGTGCTTCAACGCCGGAGAATCAACATCACCTTCCGGCTTTGCACCCGTCGAAAACTTCTCCGGTGATACGTCCGGCTTCTCCGGCGAAACCACAGCCTTCTCCAGAGAAGCGACGGGATCGACCGCCGCGCCGTTATTCGTCTTCACGTCACTATTCATCACCGCCGCCGCCATGTCCTTCGGCGGTTCAACCGTCATCACGCGATTGCATTTCGCGCATCGCACCGTAAAAGCCTGCGCCGGAACACGACGGTCATCAAGCGAAAAATTCGTCTGGCAACTCTGGCAAAAGATAATCATAGGCAGTAGGCAGTAGGCAGTAGGCAGTAGGCAGTAGGTGTTTCCGATTTTTCTAACTGCCTACTGCCTACTGCCTACTGCCTACTTCTTCATTCAATCATATTGAGCATCGAGATTGATGAGGTGGGTGGTGGTTTGACGGGAGCGGTGGGCGTGTTGTCGGGCATCGTGAAATCTTCGCCGGAAGATAAGCCTTTGAGGGCTAGCATCAGGTTGTTCGAGTTGGTGGCGAAGGTCAAGCCGTCTTCGAGCGCGACGATTTTTTGTTCAATCAGCTTTCTGATAACCGAATCGAAATCCTGCATCCCTTCGAGTTCGCCGTCACGCATCGCATCGAGCAGAGACTTACCGTTTGATTCGCCTTCCTTGATGTACTCCCTTGTGCGCGGCGTGGACTTTAGGATTTCAACCGCCGCGATGCGCCCGCCGCTTGTGCCGTCGGCGTTTAGGCGCGGAATCAAACGCTGTGAAACGATGAAGCGAAAGGTTTGCGAGAGGCGCGTGCGAATCACGGCTTCCTCGTTTTTCGGATACAGCCCGATGATGCGGTCAATGGTTTTCGCGGCGTCAATCGTGTGCATCGAAGACAAAACGAGGTGTCCGGTTTCGGCGGCTTCCAAAGCGATTTCCGTCGTCTCGAAGTCGCGCATCTCGCCGATTAAAATCACCTTCGGAGCCTGACGAAGCGCGGCGCGCAACGCACTCGGAAAGTCTTGCGCGTCCGTGCCGATTTCGCGTTGGTTGATGGTCGAAAGATTGTGCGCGTGAAGAAACTCAATCGGGTCTTCGATGGTCACGACGTGGTGACGTTTGGTTTGATTTATCTGACTTAGAATCGCGGCAAGCGTCGAAGATTTACCGACGCCCGTGGGTCCCGTAATCAGCACGATGCCGTTTCTAAGTTCGGCGGTTTCGGCAAGTTGGGTGGGAAGTTTAAGCGAAGCAATCGTCGGCACACCGTTCGGAATCACACGCATCACGATGGAAAACGTGCCGCGTTGTTGAAAGATATTAACGCGAAACCGCGTGCGCGACGGTAAGCTATAACTCAAATCACACGAACCGGAACGCACGAGTTTGGCGGTCGCATCGGGATGTCCGCGAAGCAAAGTGAGGGCGATGATTTCCGTGTGATACGGCGTCAGACGTTCGAGTCCGAGAGGTTGGACGGAATTCAGTTCGCCGTTCATCTCGACCTGCGGCGGCGCGCCGACGGAAAAGTTAAGATCGCTGATGCGATTGGAGACAAGCAGCATCCGCTCAAGCACCGGCGGCAAATCGAAGTAGCTCATCGAAGTTTTTGGTTTCTGCGGCGGAAGTAAAAAAGCGTGTAGCGGAAGAAGATGCGTGAAGGCGGGAGAGGTTCGCGGTGAGGGTCAAACATCACCGCAAGCATCTTCGCTTATCGCACGCGGAAAACGCAAGCACGATTTTTATCAGATTGACCTCTCCACCTTCAAACCCAATCGGGTCTTCGCTGATGAACCTGCCGACCATCGCGTCGTACCACCGTGCGCGGTAGTAGTAAAGTCCCGTGAACTCGTCGCGCTCTCTGCCCGTAAATGTGTACCTCGTTCTGGGGCTGGCGGGCGTGTCGCCGAAGCTGTCATACGTCATCCGCTCCACGACATTGCCTTGCGTATCGGTTAAAGCCGTCGTCGAACCCAAGTGGTCGTGTGTGAAGTAGAACACTCCCGCAGGCGACGCTTGCCGCAGCTTCTCATCCACTCTAAGTCCGTTGAGGTATTCCGTCACGCTGCCGTCGGAGTTCAAGTCTCTGACCACATCTTGCCCGTCATAGACGAATATTCAGGATTACATTAGAAGGTCGTTGACGTTCGCTGGCTTGCCGTAACTCACACGAACATCGGAATTAGTCGAATCTATGTAGAAGTGGGGTCTGGGACTAGACTGAGAAGCAGAAACGTCTTGCGGGTCGGCGGTGGCACTGAAGAACGCAGGTTCTCCGTCGCCCGCCTGTTTCACAGTGATCGTATAAACGTAACCGCGCGCCGCAGGGATTTCGTAGCGGGAAGCATCTGTTAAGTATCCGGCAGCGCGTAGCTGTTCGAGAGTACCGTAGCGGGCGTTGGCAGCCGTGTATCTCTTCTGCGCTTCGGCTATGCCCTTTAGCTCTTTGATTGCTTCGATCTCGTAATCCACATTAGGGTTATAGCTGCGGAAGCATGGAATTACAACGCCCATAACGAAAGCGAATAGGCATGTTACGCCGATGGCGACCATGAAGCGCGGAGATTTCAGTGCTTTGAGCAAACTCATAATTTTCTTCAGGCTGACCCTTTTGGAATCAGTTTTCCTGAAAAGAAGAAAATAACCTCTCCGTCTTCATACTCTTGCACATCCATAATCAATGTCTCTGCAAGAGAACTGTATCTCAGCCCTCGCTTCACATCTCGCATACCGTGAATTTGCTTCTGCTGAGGGTCATGGGTAATTGCACCATATCTTTCATCAGGCTCTCCTAGAATGTTCAAAAAGTCTTCAAAGGTTTTAGCAGATGTTACCCTCTCTTTTAGCTGAATCATCTCCGTGACTGAAGGTGTTGTGAACACGTTTCCTCTTTCTGACTTTGGTAGTCGCCTTATGCAGGATAGACGCACCGGAGTTCCATGCCCATTTACGAAAAAGACCGCACATACACTTTGCCAAGAGCCTTGTGGCACACAGCTATTATGGATATGGAACTTCGACTGTTCCTATAATGATTTCGGGTGGACATTCTCCATAGTTCGGGTGCGCTATCATGCGCTTGGATTTCGCGCAAAAATATATACATCTCTCCGGTGTTGATGATGCCGGTACGAATGTGCATCTTTCAAATCCGGGCGGCATGGGCGGCGGGAAAGGGATGACCCTACCCGGCTTATCTGGCGTGTCGCATGTAATCGGAGGGGGCGGCGGTATTGGCGGATGCGTCAACGGATTCCACGGTTGTTCAGCAAGCCATTCGCCCAACTGCCATGCGCCGTAAATCGCCGCCGCCCCTGCCGCCGCCACCGCGACGGCGGGTGCTGCCGCTGCTGCCGCCGCCGCCGCCGCACCGTAACCACCGGCTGCCCCGGCTGCCGCCGCTGCTCCGCCACCGAGAATGAGTGCATCTCCGCTTAAACCCGACGGGTCGCGGAAACGAGCCGGATTGTTCCACACATAAGCGTAGAGGTTCACATCGCCGCCCCCGAACCCAATCGGGTCTTCGCTGATAAACCTGCCAGATTGAGCGTCGTACCATCTCGCACGATAGTAATAAAGCCCCGTGTCGGCATCGAACTCTCTACCCGTGTATGTATAGCGCGTGCGTGTGCTTCCCGTGCCGTTGCCAAACGCATCGTAAGTCATGCGCTCGACCACATTGCCCGCCGCATCCGTCAACGCCGTCGTACTCCCAAGCTGGTCAGCCGTGAAGTAGAACACTCCTGCCGCGCTCGTTTGTCGCAGTTTCTCGTCAACTCCTAGTCCGTTTAAGTAATCGGTTGTCGTCCCGTCTTGGTAAATGTCGCGCACCACATCTTGATTGTCATAGACGAACTTCGTTAGCTGCCCCGTGCTTGTACTCCGCTCAATCCGTCTTCCCAGCGCGTCATATTTGTAGTTGACGCTCACACCATCAGGACGCACCACGCGCGTTAGGCGGTTCTCGTAATCCCAGATGTAAGTAGTCGTTCCCGCGCTGTCCGTCTTCGTGATGAGATTACCGTTATTGTCATACTGGTAAGTCACACCATTGGCACTCGCCAACTTGTTGAACCCTTGATATGTGTTGTTCGCGCTCTGGTGCGAACTCGTGCGGTTGCCTACCGCGTCGTAAGCATAACTCTCTGTTGGTGTGTTCGGACGCGCGGCGGAAGTCAACCTATCAAGCGTGTCATAGCCGTAAGTTTGACTGCCCTCTCCATCAACCTTCTGCGTGATGTTGCCCGTCGCGTTGTAAGCGTATTGATTATCGGTGATGCTTGCCGTTTGCGTCGCGTCCGCCAACCTTGTCAAACGATTCAATCCGTCGTACCGGTAAGCAGTCGTCACGCCGTTTGGCAGACTTCGTGACGTAAGTTTGTTCGTCACATCATAAGCGTAAGCTACCGTCGCCCCCGCACCGTCCGTCAGTTGTGCCAGCCGGTTGAGCGTGTCGTACCCGTAAGTAGCAATCGTCGTCGTGCCAAGTTTCAACTCCGTCCGATTGCCGTTGGCGTCGTAAGCATAGCCAAGCGTCTGCCCCCATACATCCGTCACGCCACTCACCTGCCCTGAATCATCATAACGAATCGCCACCGCGCCGTTGCTATTCGTGGCTTGGGTTAAATGCGATAACTTATCGTAAGTGTATGTCACCGTCGTCGCATCCGGGTAAGCCGTCGTCGTCAAGCGGTTAAGTGCATCGTAAGCATGGTTGGTCAGCACCCCGTTATAGTCGGTGCGTTGCGTCCGATTGCCCACCGCATCGTAAGCGAAACTCATCGCGTTGCCGTCCCTGCTTGTTTCAATGACGCGCCCTAAAGCGTCGTAAGCAAACGTGTAGCGTTGCCCGATAGCATCAATGATTGCCGTCACGTTTGACCGCGCGTTGTATTCGTACCGGGTTATTTGCAGCGTCGGGTCAGTCAGCTTTATCAGCCGGTTGCTGCCGTCGTATTCGTAAAGTGTAATGCGCCCCGCTTGGTCAATCTTCTTCTTGACGTTGCCGCCCGCGTCGTATTCGATAGTTTCCGTGAGCCTCGTTGCGCCGCTTGCCGCCGCCGGGTAGATGGTTTTCACCAATCGGTTGAACTCGTCGTATTCATAGTTCGTCGTGTTGCCGAGCGCGTCCGTTCTGCCCGTCAAGTTCGACATCAAATCATACTTATATACGGTGGTTTTACCGGCAGCATTGATTTCGCGGGTTAAACGATGTGCGCCGTCATACCGGTAAGTCGTATCATTGACGTGCGTCACGGGCGTCGGCGTAGGTGGCGGTGTCGGGCTTGCTGACGGCGTTGGTGACGGCATTGGTGTCGGTGTCGGTGTCGGTTCTGCCAGCAATAGCGTTGGTGCTTTACCGGCGCGATCCCACGTCGCTTGTCCGCCCCAGAGTGTGAACGACATGCCGTTGAGCGTGTGTCCTTCAAGCCCTACCGCGCTGGCAGGCACTTCTAAGCGTATCCATCGTCCCGCTTCCGGCAATGCACCCATGTTGCGCCGTGAGTCGGTTCCGTCTGCGCCCCACGAGATGTTATTAGCCCCCCAGTAGGCACGATGTTCCCAACTACTACCATCGTTCCATTGAAGCAACACCTCGCTCGGTGTATTTACAGGATCGAGATATACATACGCGACGAGCACCTCTCCGGTGCTGACCGGAAGCGTTGCCGTTACGTTTGAAAAATCATGCATATGCAGACCGGACATCGCGCGAGAAGGGTGCGCCGATGTGCCGGAAACGGGTTTTGGATTAATTCCCGCCCAGTTCCATTCTTCACCGTAGCTTGTTAGCACAGCCCCCGCCGGCAATCCGTCTTCCACCCATACCGTATCGTTAGCCGAACCCGCAGGCGGCGTTGGCAAGACCTGTGATTGAGCGGCTTTACCGGCGTGATCCCACGCTGCGCGACCGTCATAAAGAGTATATGCCGCACCGTTCAAGGTCGAACCTTCAAGCCCCACCTGCACCGCCGGTACTTCCAACCGCACCCACTGCCCGGCGGCGGGCAACTCTCCCATGTAACGTCTGCTGGCGGTCGAATCAGTACCCCACATAATATTATTAGCTCCCCAGTAAGCGCGATGTTCCCAGTCACCGTTATTCCACTGAAGCATTATTTCGCTTGGCAAGTTCTGCGGGTCTAGGTAGACGTAAGCTACCAGCACATCGCCCTTGTTAATCGTTAAAGTGTCCGTCGCGCCGAAAAAATACTGTTGGTGCATTCCCGTGACACCGTTCGATTGAATGCTAGACGCGCCGGAGAAAGAAACCGGATCATAGTTCGTCCAGTACCAGCTATCGTTACTACCTTGAGGCGTTGCTCCATTGGGTGGTGCATCTTCTACCCACACGGTGTCGTTGGATGGATCAAAGGTTGGTGTCGGCGACGGTGTTGGCGGGGGTGCGGCATCCGGTGCTGCCGGGTAAATCGGTGATGAAGAAGCGACGCTGTTGCGCGCGTCCGCCACTCCGGTTCGCCGTCCCGCCAGATCATATGTGTAAGTAACGTATGAACCATCGGGCTGTGTGGTTTTATTAACCCGCCCCGCCGCATCGTAAGCATAACTCGTAGTCTTACCCGGCGCATTGGTCGTCGAGGTCAAGCGTCCACGAGCGTCGTAAGCGAAATCGGTTAAGCTGCCCGCCGCATCCGTCTTGCGTGTCAGATTGCCGCTCACGTCATATTCTAAGGTCGTCACATTCCCTTTCGCATCCGTCGCCGTAAGCAACAATCCGCGCGCGTCGTATGTGAAAGTCGTCGTCTTGTTCAGCGCGTCTTTGGTGGTAAGCAAACGCCCCTGCGCGTCGTAAGTGTTGGTCGTGATGCCGCCCATCCGGTCGGTCGCGGTCAACACTTGCCCAAACGAGTTATAAGTATAGGTGGAAGTTCCGAGTACATCGGTTTCCGTCAAGCGATTGCCGTTCGCATCGTAGGTATAGGTTTCCGTGTGACCGAGCGCGTCGGTTTTACCCGTCACGTTAAGCCCATTGTCATAAGTCCAATTCTTCGTCTGCGAACCGCCACAGCTACACGCGCCTTCCACGCGCGTCACGACATTGCGACCTTTGCTTTTGTCGAAGAAGTATTTCGTGACGTGACCGAGCGCGTCCGTCACATCCGTTTCCGTGTTGCTGATATAGTTGAGCGTGTAGCGTTCGACCCCGCCATGTTTTTCTGAAGTAATCGCGCGACGTAGGTGTGCGATTCAACGACGTTGCCGAGCGCGTCTGTAACCGAAGTTAATGCCGACCCGGACGAAAGAGCATAAGTAAATTGATATTTCGAGTTATCGGCATAAATCACCGACGACAATTCTCTGTTAGAACCATAAGCGTAAGTTGCGATTAAGCCAAAGCCGTCGGCGATTGATGTAACTTGCCCGTTAGCATCGCTCGTTACATTCAACACACGTCCAGACGTATCTATGACGGACGTGAGACTACCGTCCGCATCATAAGTGAGTGTTGTCTGATTGTTGTTGCGATCCGCGAGCGTCAGCAGTTTGCCCGCCGCATCGAAGCGGTGAATACGCCCATCCGGGAATAAAAGCGCGAAACTGCCTTTCGCGTTCTTCGTTATTTGTCCGTGAAAGTCCGCTTGCGTCGGAACAAATACGCCCGCCGAAGACGACCTACTGAAGTCAACGGCTCGTCCGTCCGACAGGTACAGCCGGAGACTGTTATCCGTTCTGAACCTTATGGTTTCGTCGTAAGCCGTCGCCCAACCTCTGCCGAAGAAGTTGGTGTGAGGTGAGTTACTGTTGTAAGTGCGCTGGATAACAATCGGCTCTCCCGCTCCGGGCAACAGATAATCCGTTTGCTGTAAGTACATGTTGCCGTTTGTAACGTTGACAGGCTCGCCAACATTGGCGTTGCAAGCAGTCGCGCCCGCGTTCGCATCGTCGTTGTTGATGAGGACGGTGGCGGTAGCACAAGCGTTGAAATCGTCACAGACGCGATAAGTGAGAGAATCCGCTCCGGTATAGCCGGGCGTCGGCGAGTACCATGGACGGTCACTTACCACGTTGTAATCGAAGATTAAAGTTCCGTGAGATGGAGGACTGACGATAGTAGTTGCGAGCCAGTCGCCATCGGGATCGCGGTCGTTACTCTTAAACCAGCCGATATAGCCCGGCGCAGTTACGGTGTACCTGTCATCGGCAGCCGTCGGCTTTTCATTGACGATGTTGATCGTCACGGTCGCCGTCGCGCAAGCGTTGAAATTGTCACAAACCTGATAGGTCAGCGTGTCTGTTCCAGAGTAGCCCGGCTTCGGGTAGTACCACGGATGGTCGCTCACCTCATTGTAATCGAACACCAACCTACCGTGTGTAGGTTGTGAAACAGATTTGACCGTCAGGCTATCTCCGTCGGCATCACGGTCGTTGCCTCTGAACCAACCAATGTAGCCGTCCCGATGCAGACTATAAGTATCGTCCGCCGCGACGGGCGTTCGATTGACCACGTTAATCGTAACGGTTGCGGTGGAACAACCGCCGAAGCGGTCGCAAACCGTGTAACTAAGCGAATCTGTGACGGCATAGTTTGGCGGGTAGTACCACGGATGATCGCTCATCTCATTGTAGTCGTACACTAACCTGCCATGTGCGGGCGGGGAAACTGATCTAACCGTCAAACTGTCTCCATCAGCGTCGCGGTCGTTGCCTCTGAACCAACCGATGTAGCCGGGATTATGTATCTCATATATGTCGCTTACTGCGACGGGGTTCTGATTGACGATGTTGATTGTTACGTTAGCAGTGGCGCAGGCATTAGAAGGATCACATATCCGGTATGTAAGTGAATCCGTTCCGACGTAGCCCTCGTGCGGTGTGAACCATGGATGAGCACTGACTTCATTGAAGTCAAAGCCAAGTGTGCCATGTGAAGGCGGGCTGATAATACTGGTCGTAAGGAAGTCTTCGTCCGGGTCGTTGTCATTGCTTGTGAACCAGCCGATGTAGCCCGGATTGTGAATGGTGTACACATCATCCATTGCTGAAGGTGGTCGGTTGCTTTGCGCTTGTGCAATGACGAGGCAGATGGACGGTAGCATCAGCAAAAAGATGACGCGGCTAAAATATCGAGTAACGACATGACAAACTTTAGGCACGACGCGGCGAAAGCGAGGCATAAAGAGAAGACTCCTGTTTAGAAGAACTAGAAAACGTCAACCTATACGCAGTAGTGCGTCGGCATGAGGAATTTGTTGATTAAGGACGTAAAAACCGGATGAGACTTTCGGACATCTAACGGGGAGTTAGTATCGAAAGTTGTGGAAATAAGATGAGGCTCTAAAAAATAGAGATAGC
>JANDLT010000131.1 GCA_024330265.1 Pyrinomonadaceae bacterium MAG19_C2-C3
TATCTTCCTTATCGCATTTATCGTCATCCTCGCCGCTTACTTCGTCTTCTTCAGAGCGAGCGCGAAAGGCGACCTGACGTTTCAAAGAAAGAAGACTGAGGCGGCATCCGCGCAAGAAGAACAAGGTAAAGCTCCGGTCTCCGCCGAAGAGATCGGACGTGAAATGGCAGGAGCAAAACCATCTCAAACGCCGAATGTTGAAGGTGGTCAGCCCTCACCTGATGCTACGTTGCCTTCCTTTCAATCAGCCGTGCCGACAATAGGAAATACTTATCCGGCACTTGGCGGCGAGCCGATAACATCTCGCTTGCCGAACGAATCATTCTCGACAACCGTTAATGGATTGCCGCAAACCGCACAGAGGCGAATTCAACCAGAAGAAGAGGCTGAACAAGGCGCGACTACAAGAAACGGCGGCGGCTCAACAGATGCTACGTTTCCAAGAGCCGCCACAGGTCTTCTAATCACCAGTACGGGTGCGAACCCTGAGCGATCAATTCGCGCCGACTCGCTACGGAAAGTAAGCGGCGAGGGATATAACAACCAAGCAAAAATCATTAACCAAACCGATTCGTCCCCTAATCGGAATAGAAGCCCAACACGTTCCATGCTTGAAGGCAATCGTCTTGCCGCAACGTCGACCGTTACCTTGCCGCCGCTCGGCACGATGATCCCCGTTCGCACGTTGGGAACGATCTATACCCTGCGCGCCGATACGTTGGTGCGGATGCAAGTGACGCGCACCGTTGACGGCAACGGGTGGAGTCTGAGGCGCGGAACAGAACTCTACGGCGTGCTTCGCGGCTCCGACTATGAAGTCGGTCGCGCTTACATCTCGCTCGTCGGTTTTGTCGATCCCAAAACTAACGCACTCGTGCGCGTCACCGGCAACCTACTTGGCGGCGACGGCGCGGACGGTGTACGCGGTCGTAAGCGTCGGCTCAACTCCAGATGGTCAAACGGATTACGCATCGCCGGTGCCGGTGCGCTCGATGTCTTCGGCACACTGGCTTCAGCTTTCGGGCGGCGTCCCATCATTGTTAGCGACGTGTACGGAGTCACTAATCAACGCACCGTCTCACCGCTCTTGCAGGAACTAAGAGGTGAGGCAACAGGGAAGGGACGCGCGGGTTTCATTGAAGTACCGGCAAGCACTTCGGGCTATGTACTTGTGTTGACAATGCCGCGAAGCGTTCAAGGTGTGGACGCGCCGCCCCGCGCGTCTGATGCGATCCATCTCTCTGATTTGTCGGGTGATGATCTTGAGCGACTCACGTCTGACTCGGAGATGAGTTCCGCAAGTGAACTCACCGATGCAGAACTATCGGAATTATTGACTACGGGTACGCCACAGCAAATCAGGGCGGCACTTGGACGGATGTCGCCCGCGATGCGCCGCGTTGCCGAACAGGTTCTCACGCAAGGGCTGTAACCGAGTCTTCAACGATAATCCTCTTGTAGGTCAACTTATAAGTTTTGGCTCTTGTTGCAAGTTCTGGCTCTCGACTTCACATCAAACAAGACAAGGATTCCAAACGATGATTGCACCACCGCGCCCTCAGCTCGAAACCATCCATCCGCGAGAACTACTTGCTCGTGAGGGTGCCCAGGCGATTGCCGAAGCTCTCGCCTCGACCGGCTACATCGTCCAACGCCGCATCCTGAATGATTTTGTGCAGGTGCTTCGCAGCGGCAAGCCGTGGCTGTTGGAAGGCGAAGCCGGAGCAGGCAAAAGCGCTATCGCTTACGCCGCGCAATACGCTTTCAATCTCACGCTCTTTCCGCTTCAGGGCATGGAGGAGTTGACGCTCGCCGACATCCTCTATGACTGGGACAGAGAAGCTCAAAATCAATCGGTGATTCAAGCCGTGCAGAGCGGCGCGCTGACGTTAGAAGCCGCGCAAAGCCAGCAGTATTCCTTGAAGTACCTCAAACTGGGCGAGGCACTGCATGCCTTCCACTGGGCAGAATCGACGGGTCGCGTGCCGCTTCTTTTCTTCGACGAAGTGGAAAAGGCTCCTGTGTATCTTCACGACATGCTGTTGCAGTTGTGCGAGTGCGGCTACGCGCACGTCCCGCGCTTTGAAGCCCCAATCGGCATCATCAATAGCGAGACCGGTGAATCCGACCGGAACTTCCATCCACTCACGATCTTCACGTCCAATAACCAACGGCATAAGTTGTCCGAACCGTTTCGTTCGCGCTGTTACTACACGTGGGTTGACCAGCCGACGCTTGCCGAACAGGTGATGATTCTGCACCGCCGCGTTCCGCAGGCTACGCCCGAGCTTGTGCTCGCGGTCGTTAAAATCAATGAAACTATCAAGACCGTGACCGGTGTCGTGAAGAAGCCGGGACTGCGCGAGTTAATTGATTTGCTGCGTGCGCTCGCACGCGACGGAATCACTTATCTTGACGAGCATGTTTTAGGTTCGTATCTCGGATACTTGGCGAAGCAGAATCTTCACCGTAAGAGTTTGTATCAAGCACTTGCCGCCGTCGAAGCAGACCTTGAAATATGCGATTCGTTGCTTGAGGATTTGGTACTTGAAGCCTTCGATACCAAGTCGGTGTTTCTGGAGGCGGCATGAACTTGAAGCCACAAAGTGGGTCAACACAAAGTCAGTCGAGAAGGGAACGGATTATTACCGCGCACGCCATATACGCTCAACCGCCCTGCCGTCGGGTGAACCCGAACCGACCGATGTTCGTCACGGGGTTGGTCGCCGCCTGCTTAGTGTTGCTGCTCGTCCTTGCGAATCCCGTAACCCGTTACTTCGTGCCGCGCCTCGACCCGAATATCTCCTTCGAGACGGATGGTGAAAGAACTTCGGCAGCTGCCAGCCGGACGCAGATGACAACAAGGGAAGCAAGTCTCTTCGACGGCGAGGTGTACCGCACCGAAGGGCGACTGCGTGAGATGTCTGTGCTGGCGATAGCTGCTTACTCTACGGTACTTGACGGTCATTTTCACGGGCGAAGCCCTTCTTCGGTAGAGCGGTTGTTAGCGACGGTTGATCTGACACCGCTTTCGCGTATCGGACTCGAACCGCTGCCTGACGGTACAGGCTTCACTTCGGCACACAACATCTTTCACGTTCGCTTTCGCCCGCGCCTCCTCGACGTAGAGATCATCGCCACGCCGCGCGCGAGAAACGATGGTGCGGCACTTCTGATGCGCGTGCCTGAAACCGATGCTTACGATTTGCCGCCCGGACGCTTGCGCTACTTCGAGGCACAGCGACTCGACGACGTAAGGATTCCCGCGCCCTTCGCAACTTCGGCGCAGATACAAGCCGACGGTTGGCAGTCACAGATTATGAACTCTCAACTGCCGGTTGATGTCGCTCCCGACAGATTGATGAGGTGGGCGCAAGACCAAGCTCGCCATAGCAATCCATCGCAAGCAAGCAAGTGAACTTCTGACACTTAAAGCCCGACCATGGTTTTCGCAAACAGAGTTGAGAAATGGGATGCCGAGCATGGTATTCCACGCCGCGCGGACGAAGCGTATCTGCCGCCGCTTCACGCCTTCTCGCGTTGCATCCAAGACGGCGGGCAGATAGTTTTCTGTCTCGTTCTCGGTCTTTTGTCCATCCTCTTTCTCTCGCTCTTCGGAGTGTTCGTCGGATTCGGCTTCTACGGTTGGGTGATTCTTTTCGTTTTTAAGTCGGTGGTGTTTTCGGTGATGGTTTTCGAGATCGGGCAAGTCACCATGCCGTATCACGAGTTTCATCAACTGCCAACCTACGGCACGGCGCAATGGGCGTCTCCGCTCTACCT
>JANDLT010000132.1 GCA_024330265.1 Pyrinomonadaceae bacterium MAG19_C2-C3
TGGGGGAAGCTGGCTTTTGCGGTGCTTTCCCTCGTTTTCAACTACTGATTCGCATCTATCTGTTCGAGATTGCTTACCTTTGCTTGACGACGGCTTATCACGACCGCGACTCCGGCGAAGACAAGCATCGCCGCCAAGCCTGTGCGCGCGTTGAGCTGTTCGCCCAAGATGAGCGGTGCAAGGACAAAAGCGATGAGCGGTTGAAGGTAGATATAGACCGCGACCGTCGTCGGCACAACTCGCTCCAATGCCCAAGCGTTCAGGTAGTACGCGAGGACGGAAGGGAAGATGATGATGTAGGCGACGGCAAGCCATGTCTGAACATTCGTGTCGGCAAACGACGTGTCGGCAAGAAAGTAGCCGCCGATGGGAATGGTGGCGACGCAGCCGATAGTGAAAATCCAAGTGATGACCGTCAGCGCGCCATATCGTTTAATCATCTTTTGCGAAAGCGCGATGTACGCTCCGTAACACGCGGCGTTCAGAATAAGCAGGAAATCGCCTTGTGCCGTGTCTGGATTAAAGTCCGCGTTGAACGGGTTGATGAGATACAGCACGCCAAGCGCGGCAAGGGCGCAGCCGATAATCTTGCGCTTTGAAAGCATTTCATAGCCAAGCGCAATACTGAAAATCATCGTCCACACAGGAATCGCCGTACCCAAAACGGTGGCGTTAATCACGGTCGAAAGCGACAAGCCCTTGATGAACAGAAATTGATTGAGGATGATGCCGAGCAGACTGTAAAGAACAAGCTGAAGAAAATCTTTCGGCGTGACGCGCAAGGCTGCTTCATCCGAACGACGCTCGACCGCGTACCTGAGCAGCCATAAACACAGGGTCGCGCCCACGACGCGAAGGGTCACGAGTCCGGTGCTTGGCAAAACACGCAAAGCGATTTTTCCGGCGATGGGAAACGTCCCGAAAAAGATTTGCACGACGACTAAAACGATGTGCGGCGCGAAACGACCGGGCGATGAATCGGGATTATGCTTTGTTTCAGGCAAGCAAGCGCAGTGGGTTTTCCATAATCTGTTTGAAGGTTTGCAAAAACTCCGCTCCCGTTGCACCGTCAATCACGCGATGGTCACACGACAACGTGACGCGCATGATTTGACGGACGACGATTTCACCCGCGCGCACGACGGCTTGCGGCGCAACCGCGCCAACCGCGAGTATCGCGGCTTCCGGCGGATTGATGACGGCGGTAAATTCGTCAATCCCGAATTTGCCTAAGTTGCTGACGGAGAAAGTCGCGCCCGTATATTCTTCGGGTTTGAGTTTGCGAACGCGCGCACGTTCGGCGAGTTCGCGTATTTCGCGTCCGATGTGTCCGATTGATTTCGTATTCGCGGCGCGTATCACGGGAGTTATCAATCCGTCTTCGAGGGCGACGGCGACACCGATGTCGGCTTGGTCATAGTAGCGCGTCGTCTGGTCTTGATATGAAGCGTTGACCTGTGGGTGTTTGATGAGTGCCGCCGCCGCGACTTTGATTATCATGTCGTTGATGCTGATTTTGATTTCGGCATCAAGTTCGTTGAGTTGACGACGAAGTTCCGTCGCCTTGTCCATCTCGATTTCGGTGGTCAGAAAGAAATGCGGCACGGGACCGATGGACGACGTGAGGCGTGTGGCGATGGTGCGGCGCATCGTCGTGTTCGGCACATCGCGGAACGTCGAAGCACCTTGCACGGCGGGAGTTTGTGACACGGCGGGCGCGGCTTGCGGTTCAGGTTTCGCGTCCGGTTTCGCCGTTGGTGCTTGTGCGGTTTCGGGTTGTGTTGCTTGCGGTGCGCCTTGTGCCGGAGCGTTCATCGCTTCTTCGATGTCGCGTTTGACGATGCGCCCGTTGGGACCTGAACCGCGAAGGGTTTGCAGATTCAATCCGGCTTCGGCAGCCATGCGCGCCGCGAGTGGCGAGATGATGATACGCCCGCCTTGTTTCTTTGTGCCGTTTGATGAAGCCGTCGCTTGATTCGATTGAGGCTGCGGAGAAGCCGCGCCGTCGGTAGTCGAACTTTGTTTCGCGCTTCCATCATCGTTCGCCGCTTTTTTATTTTGCTCGTCGGGAGCATCGGCTTTGCCGCCCGTATCGCCGTCAATCGCTTCGCCGCGAATCGTGGCTTGCGTGCGTTCGCCTTCGGGGACGACTTGCGCGAGTTCGGTCTGCGCTCCGTCTTGCCCGGCTTCAACCGCATCTTTCATCGTCGCTTTGTTTTCTGTCGCCGCCGCACCCGATTCGGCTTTACCGAGCAGTTCGGAAATGTCTTCATCGGCGTCCGCGATAATCGCAATGATGTCACCCAGCGGCACGGATTCACCGGCTTGGACGAAGATTTTACGAAGCACGCCGGAAGCCAGAGCTTGAGCTTCCATCGTCGCTTTGTCGGTATCAATTTCAGCGAGACCTTCGCCGACGGAAACGGTGTCACCTTCGTTCTTCATCCACCGCGAAATTTGCCCTTCCTCCATCGTCGGAGAAAGTTTCGGCATCACGACTTGAGTAGCCATAGAATTTCCTTGAGTATGCGGTAGGCAGTAGGCAGTAGGCAGTAAAGGCAACGCAATCTGCCTACTGCCTACTGCCTACTGCCTACTCTAAGTAAGCGACTTCGCGCACCGCCGCGATGAGACGGTCAACGTCGGGGAGTGCGAGTTTTTCGAGGTTCTTGGCGTAAGGCATCGGGGCATCCACGCCGGAGAGACGTTTGACCGGAGCGTCTAAATAATCGAATGCCTGTTCGTTGATTTGCGCGCTGAGTTCCGCCGCGACGCCGCAGAAGGCGTGCGATTCTTCGATGATGACGACGCGGTTGGTTTTCTTGATTGAGTTGATAATCGTTTCAGTATCGAGCGGGCGAATCGTGCGCGGGTCAACCACTTCAACTTCGACGCCATCCTGCGCCAACTTTTCGGCAGCCTGCATTGCCACCGGAATCATCATCGAACGGGCGACGATGGTGGCATCCTTGCCCTCGCGCTTTATGTCGGCTTTACCGAGCGGGATGATGAAATCCGCGTCTTCGGGGACTTCGCCCTTGATGCCGTACATGCGCTCCTGCTCCATAAAGATGACGGGATTCTCATCACGAATCGCGCTTTTGAGTAAGCCTTTGGCATCGGCGGGCGTTGACGGCATCACGACTTTGATACCGGGAAAATGCGCGTACCAAGATTCTAAAGCTTGCGAGTGCTGGCTTGAGACTTGGTAAGCCGAGCCGTTCGGACCCCGGAACACAATCGGAATGTTGTACTGCCCGCCCGACATATAAAACATCTTCGCGGCGGAATTGATAACTTGGTCAATCGCCAGCATCGAAAAATTGAACGTCATAAATTCGATAATCGGACGAAGCCCGACCATCGCCGCCCCGACGCCCAAGCCCGCGAAACCGAGTTCCGTGATGGGCGAATCTATCACGCGCCGCTCACCGAATTCGTCAAGCAAACCCTTTGAGACTTTGTACGCCCCTTGATACGCGGCGACTTCCTCGCCCATCAGAAAGACGTTCTCATCTCGCTTCATTTCTTCGCGCATCGCTTGATTCAAAGCTTCGCGCATCGTGATAACAGCCATTCGTGCAACCTCCGGTTGCAGTGGTCAGTGGTCGGTGGTCAGTGGTCAGAT
>JANDLT010000133.1 GCA_024330265.1 Pyrinomonadaceae bacterium MAG19_C2-C3
TTGCGGTGCGACGAACGGGAACGTATCACCAAACACGAAGTCGTTGCGGTCAACGAAATCGCCGAGCGTCTGGCTGTTGTTGATAAGCGTGAAAGTTGCATCGGCAACATCGTCTTGCAGACGACGCCCGCCCATATTCATGGGACCTCCATCGGTGTTGTTGCCGCCGCCCGCGCCCGTGTTCGGAACCGCGAGGTTGAGCCGCAGGATGTCACCCCGTTCCTGAATCATACGTAAGAGCAGGGTGATGTTCGCGTCGTTAGTCCCGAAATTACGCAGCGATTGGATAAGGTCTGCTCTGAACCTACCGCTCGCATCGTCAGCCGTCGTCGCACCGTTATATTCATCTTTGCGCGACGGGGGAATAAGCCCGTTGTTGACGAGCGGAACGCCTTCGCGGTCAACCGTTATGTAGCGTCCGAGTCCGACGACCTGACCACTCTCGGTGACGATTTGTTGACGCTGGCGTTGCGTCACACCGTTTAAGCCGAGTTCATTGCCCGCCCCGCGCAACATCGAAGCCGGAACGCTGACGGCAATTAGTAAAGTGTTGAAGCCCGCATAAGTGTCGCGCCCCGCCCCCTGATTCACACCTTGATTGGAATTTTGAAGGGGAGCCGCCGTTTGGTTATCGGCGTTCGGGTCTGAGCCGTCGGCGGCATTGATGCCGGCGCGATTCGGGAATATCGCGCGGTCGGGATTGCCCGGATTGCGAATTGACGACAGCACGAAGCGGTTGGCGGCGGTGTTGTCGAGGAAGAACGGATCGTCGGTCGTACCGGCGAAGAACTGCACACGCTCCCGGTTGTTGAGGCTGAAGTTCGTCACGACGAAAGCCGGCGGGGTGGTATCCGAAACGTCGCGCCCCTGAATCGTCACTGTCACAGGAGCAGTGAAGCGGGGTCTGCGCGCGTTGTTGTCTCCACCTGTGCGTCCGAAACTGCGTCCTTTAATTTCGGGAAGCGTGATGGTGGCAAATTGTGGTGTTTCGCGCCCGACGCCGCGCGTGAAGGTGACATCCACGAATTCATCCGGCGTCGCGTCGCCGGTATTCTCAATCTCGAAACGATACCGCAAGTTATGGTCGAAGATGGCTTGACCGATTGCTTCCGACGAGATGATGAACGGGTTGATGGTCATAATCATCACCACGTTCGGATTGTCCGCCGCATTGGTGTTTTGCGAATCCGGGTCGGTCGGATCAAGGAAGAAGTACATATCGTTGATGTCTGAGGCGTGGTCGTGTGCCAGTTGCGGTCCGTCAATGTGGTCGGAGGCGGTGACGCGCGTGGGCGGCATCAACTGAATCGTGAGTGCCGCCGTCATGACGAACGCGATCACGAAGATGATTTTATTTTTTGAATGAAACATATTTTCTCCTTACTTTATTGCTGCCGTGTTGAGGTTGTGCCGTTCGACTTATCCTTCGAGAGCTTTACGGGCGAGTAAAGCTTGAAGCGGGTCGAAGTTTGGATTGAGTTTTAATGCCTGTTGAAGGTAGTTGCGTGCGGCTCGCGCGTCGCCGGCGGCGCGCTCAATCATCCCGGCGTGGTAGAGAAGCCGCGCGTCTTGTGTGCCAAGCCGGAGTGCCTCTTTTATGTATTTTTGCGCTTCGGGGATTTTGCCCGCCTTGAGTGCCGTCCACGCCACCGCGTCCGCCCCGTAGATGTCGCGCCGTACTTCATACTCTCGCGTCGCGTTCGCATAAGCCGCTTCCGCGTTGGTGTCGTGGTCGGCGTAAAAGACGGCGAGTTGACGGTTGTAAAGCACACCGTTCACCTCGTGAACACGCGCGATCATCTCGACGAGCCTGTACTGTGCCTCAGCTTCTTTCTCGCGCCCCGCGAGTTTGTACAAATCGCCGAGCGCGGCGACGAATACCGGGTCGGGAACGCGCTTTACAATCTGTTCGTAGTGTTCGATTGCACCTTTGATGTCGCCGTTTGCGGCGCGCACGCGACCGAGACCCGCGACGGCACGCAGGTAATCGGGAAAGGTGATGAGTGCGTCGCGGTAGTGGCGTTCGGCGGTTTGGTAGTCGCCCGTAGCAAACGCCGTCTCGCCGAGTTGCCAGCGATACCATGCGACCGTCTCGCGCGGCGGCGCGGGCAGGTTAAGGGCAAGCGCGAGGGCAGTTGTGAGGTGACGGGTGGCGCGTGCGGTGTCTCCGCCCAGAAACGCAAGGCGTGCCTGACGTGATTCGCTGGCGTGGCTGATGCCGTCTGCCTTGCGCTCCATCTGTTTGAAGGCGGCGGCGGCTTCGTCGTAAGCACCGAGTTCGAGCAGGGCATCGCCGAGCATTAGATACGGATAGCTCTTGCCCGGATCGAGTTCCGTCAAGCGCAACGCATGATCGCGCGCAGATGTGAAGTTGTGCGAAGCAAACTCGGCTTGCGTCAGCGCGGCAAGCCCGCTGGTGTTGCGAACTTCGGGCACGGAGTCAAGCGACGCGCGGGCGGCGCGCTCGGCAAGTGCGATGAAGTTTGTGCCGCCTGTTTCGCGTGCCTGTTGCAAATAGGCATCGGCGAGACGATTGAGCGCGGCGAAGTCTTCGGGGTCTGCTCGGACGCGCTCTTCGAGCGTGCGAAGCCTCGCTTCCACCCCCTTGTTATCGGCATCGAGCGGCGTGGCGGGAGGCAGTGCCGGCGCGGCGCGAGAGCGAATCTCACTTGAAGACGACTCGTAACCGCAAGCACATACCAACAGACTGACGCCAAGCATCGTGAGGAGAAGAACGAACTTAAGATTACGTTGCTGCATAGCCACCTGACAGGATGAGGGCTGAAAACCGGGGTTATGCGGTTTTCAGCCTTCATCTTTGATCCTTAATCTTTACTGTCGCGCGCGGTTGTCCGGGTTGTTGCCCGGCGAGGTCGAAGCCGCGATCCTGCGTAAGCGTCCGTGAGTCTGTGTGGTCGAAAGCGTTGGTCGAAGTCGGCGGGGTCAGTTGAATAGCCATCGCCGCCGAAAGAAAACCGGCGAAGATGCTTGTTGCCCGTCTCCCTTTTTTGCCGAGTCATAAGGTTTTCCCTCATTGTGTTGTGGGCGGCAACTTAAGCGACCTTGCCGCGAAGGGTGCCGCGAGTTTCGCGCCGTGTAGCTCTTCCATTAAACGCTTAATTACATAGCGTATGAAATTACATAGCGTATGAACGAATGCTGGCAGATAGAAAAGTCGGCTGCGTCTTTACATAGTTAAATCCTCGCACGCGACGACTTTATTCCCGGTGTAAAACAAAAAGCCGCACTTGAAGACTTGACCATTTCGGACATCGACTTTTAAGCGTCTCTGTCGCTTCGGGTCGAGCAGCCACTTTTGAGCCGCAGCAGCGTGTTCTTCGA
>JANDLT010000134.1 GCA_024330265.1 Pyrinomonadaceae bacterium MAG19_C2-C3
CTCATGCTTAAACGACTCAGACCATGCCAAACTTAATTTCCAAACACCCTCTAAGCCACTCGGCGACTTGTCCACCCATCCGCAGATGTTTACCGCATGGCGGATTCAGAAATTACATACCACCGCCCGTTGTATCGGTCGAAGGAATACCACCAGCGTCGGATAGCGAAACTCGGCTTGTCTATCTTCACGCTGACGCATCGCCAAGGTTGGCGCACTGCTACCACTACTCTCCAGCCGGAAGAAGGGAAGTGTTGTTGAAGCGCGCATATTTTGAATGTTAGTGATTACTTCTTGCTGCTTTTCTTCTTTGATGTGATCTTTGACGTACCGTTCGTCGCTGGTACATCTTCCGCTTTAGCTTTCGGTGGTCTGCCAGCCGTGGGCTTTACAAAACTTCCTAAATCGTTCTCAGGAATAGTCCATAGGGGTCCGCGCGCTGTTTCCTCTTTCACTGCGTTCGGAAACTTTCCTTGCAAACACCAAACATTCACCGTTACCTGCGCGACATTCAGCCGTGTGGCAACTTCGGATGTGGTCAGTCTCTTCATAATTGAGAGTCCTAAGCCAAGTCTGAAAATAAACCGAGAGAATTATAAGCCATAGCTTACATTTATATCAACACAACATTAAGCCATACTTTAAGCTCTACCACGTTGGAAATTCACAATCAGGTTTTGATTGTCGTCGGCTGAGTCGTCGGACTTGATCGACAATCCCGCTTACATAACAGCACTGATCAATCATCTCCATCAATTTTCTTAGGACCCGGCTTGTCCTTCTCGAATGCCGTTACTTCACTTCGATAAACCAACTGCCTGCCAAATTTCTCTACCGATCTTAGTCTGCCGCGCTGCACCAAGCCTTGAATCGCCGAACGTGTCACGCCGCGTAATCTGGCTGCCTCCGCCTGCGTAATCAGGTCGTCTAAATCGACGGTTTGTTGGTCACTCTTTGGCTGACTCTTTCTTGTCATAGTTATGTTGACATTGAACGCATAACCTGTGTTATAAGTTATGTGTACATTATGCAGATGATTCTTTGGTTAGCTGCACGCTGGCAAGCTAATCGCAAAATCTATCACAAGATAAACATGGGGCAGAAGAAAAAGAGGAGACAAAAGCATGGCAAGCAACATTTTAACAGCAACCGTCGAAGCACAAGGAACACGCCCGCTGCTATGGCATCGCTTCGGAGCCGACACCATTCCGGCTTCGGGGAAGAAAGAACGACAGGGCGTCGCCGGTAACGACCCCAGCGAATGGCAGCGAAGCGTGCTGCTAACCAACGAACGTCAACTCTACCTTGAACCTTCGTACATCTTCGGGGCGGTGAGAGACGGCGCGCGGCACACCAAACGCGGGCGCGGCACGTTGCAGCCAATGGTCGCCGCAACCCTGCAAGTCACCGACGACCGGGTGCTGGTTGACCGCTTCCTACCTGAAGATACGGAAGCCTTCCTCACGCACACACCCGACGACCCCGTGTACCTCGACATCCGCTCGGTCAAGAATCCGGCGACGCGAGCGCGCAATGTGCGTTACCGCGTCGCGGCATCCGCGGGGTGGAAAGCGCGGTTCACGATTATGTGGGACATGACGGTCGTGTCACGCGGCGAGATGGAAGCGGCGGTGCGCGATGCGGGGATGCTGGCGGGTATCGGCGACGGCAGAAGCATCGGCTTCGGACGCTTCGGGGTAGAGCGATTCGACATCAGCGCAAGCGATGATTAGCGAACACGCGGCACACGAGTTTACTTGGCGCGACGTGGCTAGGTGTGGTCGGGTGCGGTCTGGTACGGCATGGCACGGTACGGCTAGGTGAGGCGAGGTCAGGCAAGGCAAGGCAAGGTTTTCATTATGCCGAAGCGCAGGCAGGCGAAAGAGATATGGTGCGGCACCCGACGCAGAGTCTTGGAGCGCGACGGCTACGAGTGCGTCCGATGCCGCGTGCCCGTAGGAGAGAGGACGGCGCACATCGACCATATCAAGAGCGGCAAATTAGCGACAAACGAGATGAGCAACCTGCGCGCATTGTGCAGGCGGTGTCACGTCTTGCGTGCCGACGGTCGGCATCGGGGGATGACGGCGAAAGCATTACGCGACGGGATCATTCCGGCGAACTGGCGGGAGTTGGTGTGGGAGGGGTGACACCTTCCAAGTCTAAGTCTGATAACGACACGCACCAACGCCACTCACTAACACATACCGACAACTCTCTCCAACAAGATTCACTTGATATGACTTATATTCTTGGCAGAGCAAAGGTTTGAGTTATGCTCATATCGTTATGTTTCGTACATAGCAAGATGTATAACACTTGACACATTCAACGACTAAGCTTTACACCACAATCCCAAACAGATGGTCAAGCGCATTTACCTCGACATCGAAACTTTGCCGCCCGACGAACGTGCGCGGGTGGATATTACCGTCCACACGGTACGCAAACTCGACCGCCGCTTCGTCGCCCCCGAACGCGGTGACGATGAACCGTGCAATGATGCGGAGTTTCGTCGGTTGGCTTTGTTCGCCGAGTACGGGCGCGTGCTGTGCATCGGTGTTTGTATCGAAGAGGAAGGGAAGCCGGAGCGTTGCGGCGTACTCGGTCAAGATAAACAAACCAAGCTGCTTCACGCCGACGAACAGGCGACCTTGCGCGGCTTCTGGAAGCTACTCGCAGACTTTCGCCCGCAACGCGATCTGCTGATCGGGCATAACGTCTTGGATTTCGACTTACCGTTCCTCTATCAGCGCAGTTGGGTCAACGGCATCGAGCCGAGTGTCACGCTGTGTTTTGCGCGCTACCGCTCACAACCGATCTACGACACGATGCGCGAGTGGGCGAAGTGGAATCAGAAGCGGTGCATCTCGCTGAGCGACTTGGCAAAAGCGTTGCGCCTTGAGGCGGCGAAACTCGACGGCATGAGCGGTGAGCGGATGTACAAGGCTTTCCACGCCGGTGAGTACGAACAAATCGCCGCCTACTGCTTGCAAGATGTAGCGGTTGTGCGCGCAATTTACCGGCGCATGAGTGGCGGTTAAGAGAACCCTTTTGCGACACGTCTCAAGTCATATTTCGCTTGCCGCTATGAAATGTGAACTCGTATGTTGTTGATTAGAGCGAACGGCTGACGGATGAACTGCGATTCCCAATTTCTTACATGCGGCAAGTCATACAAGAACATTGATACGCCCGCGTGGATGTCAGAAAACCCCTAAATTTTCAGCTTCAAAAACTCAGCAAATCAGCCCTATTTTAACCTTCTTTTTCGTCTGTCAGAAATCTGTAGTTTTTTCGACAGTCAGGG
>JANDLT010000135.1 GCA_024330265.1 Pyrinomonadaceae bacterium MAG19_C2-C3
GGCGATGGCTTCGAGCATCAACCTGCCGAGACCGGGATAGGCGAAGACCGTTTCGACCAGCACCGCGCCGCTTAACAACATTCCGAAGTCGCTGCCGATGATGGTGACTACCGGTAGCAACGCATTGCGAAGCGCATGACCGTATAACACTCGCTGCTCTTTCACCCCTTTGGCGCGTGCGGTGGTGATGAAGTTCTCGTCAAGCACGTTCAGCATCTCGGTTCGAGTCAATCGCATAATCTGCGCGAGTTGCACAATAGTGAGCGTCAGAACGGGCAACGCGAGATGGATAAGCAGGTCAAGCAAGTAATCAATTCCCGTCGAATCCTGTTTCGCGGAGACCATTCCTTGCGCCGGAAACAGTCCGAGATAGAGCGCGAAGAAAAGCAGCATCAGCAGACCGATGGAAAAGGAAGGCAGCGAGTGACCCAACAAAGCGAATGTGTTGATGAGGCGGTCGTAGATGGAACTCTCTCTGCGCGCGGCTTCGACTCCGAGCAGCACGCCGGAAACTGACGCTAAACAGATTGCGCTCACAATCAGCAGCAGCGTCGCCGGGATGCGCCCGAAGATGACGGCGGCGACAGGTTGCTGATGACTTAATGAGTATCCCAAATCACCGCGCAGAACGCTGGAGAGATAAACCCAAAGCTGAGTCAACAACGGTTGGTCTAAACCGAATTTGGCGCGAATGAATCCATAGTATTGCTCGTCGCCGCTCTGCCCCGCGAGCAGATGAACGGGGTCTCCGGGTGCGAGATGAATAAGAAAGAAGTTGATAACGATTAACAGCAGTATCAGGACGACCGATTGAGCCGCCCGCCGGAGGACGGCACGGGCGTAAGAATTTGACGCAAAAATATTCATCAACTTGCTTTTCGAGTATCCTGCGAAAGCGACGGCGATGCGGCTTGGTCGGGTTCTTCCAGCAGTTCTTCTATCAGAGATTTTATACGTTCAATCGCGGTCGGTATCGCGCGCTTCACGGCGGAACTCAACTCCGCGCCGAGTTCATCATAACCTTCAGGCTGACACCCGACGAGGATGACTTTCGGGGGTAAGACGTTCAACGCACGCGCCAGCACCAACGCCTGCGACGGTTCCGTGTAGTGTGCGTCGGCGAGTGAGCGATGAAGTTCGGCGGCGGTGAATGCCGCCGGGTCGGAAATCTCAGGCTCAATGATATAGATTGTTCCCGGCGCGCCGCCCCGCTCAACCGCGTCAAGGACGATGAGAACTTCGTAGCCGTCCATTAACTCCTGCACGAGCGAAACACCGGCGATGCCCGCCTCGAAGACGTTGACGCTATCAGGTAAGTTGTCGCCGCGTTGCAACGCCTGCACGACTTCGACGCCGAAGCCGTCATCACCGCGCAGCACGTTGCCGACACCGGCTATCAAGATTTTCATAAAACGGATTGTAATGCTAAAGCGCGTACAAATACTCGTACAGGGAATCGTTCAGGGCGTCGGGTTTCGTCCCTTCGTGTTCTCGTTGGCGAAAGCTGAGTCGTTGCGCGGGCGAGTCTGCAATAAACCCAGCAGACATCGAATATGGGCAGACTCTTCGACGCGATGGCGAGCCTCATCGGTTTAAGAAACGCAGTCAACTACGAAGGGCAAGCGGCGATTGAGTTGGAGATGATGGCTGACCGGAGTTGCACCGAAAAGTATCTGTTTGAGATTGCAGAGAACGGGAGTACGATTAAAGCAAGTTCGGTGATTCATCAAGCTGTGCAAGATTTACTTGCCGGAGTCGCGCCGCCAATCATCTCCGCCAAGTTTCATCACGGCATCGCACATTTGATTACGACTCTCGCTTGTCGCATAAGAGATGAACGCTGCATTGCTCGCGTCGTCTTATCGGGTGGCGTGTTTCAAAATATGCTGTTACTCAAAACGACACGCCGGATGTTACAGTCCGGCGACTTCAAAGTTTTCACACACAGCCGCGTGCCGACAAACGACGGCGGCATCGCGCTCGGTCAAGCGGCGATTGCCAACGCCCGCATTATGGCAGGAAGGATTTAAGGTTTATGTGTCTAGCGATACCGGGGAAAATCGTCGAGTTCGTTGATTTTGAAAACCACATCGCCAAGGTTGATGTCGGCGGCGTCCGTCGCAACGTCAACATCGGAATGCTCGACGAAGACGGCATAAGCATCGGCGATTACGTGTTGATTCATGTCGGCTTTGCGATGAGCAAGATTGACGAGCAAGAAGCCGCCGAAACGCTTCGATTGCTCAAGGAGATTGACTTGTACGAAGAGGAAGTAGAAGGGTTCAAAACTTCTCTGGAATAACGTGAGGAGGTCACGATGAAATTCATAGATGAGTATCGTCAGAGCGACATCGCCCACAAGTTGGCAGACCAGATTGCACATTTAACAAGTGAACCGCTCAAGATTATGGAAGTCTGCGGCGGACACACGCACACGATTTTCAAGTACGGCATAGAGGATTTGCTTCCCCCGAACATCACGATGATTCACGGTCCGGGCTGTCCCGTCTGCGTCATCCCGCTCGGTCGCGTTGACGATGCGATCTCGATTGCCCTGCGTCCCGGTGTCATCTTCACCACCTTCGGCGACATGATGCGAGTGCCGGGTTCGCATACCAACCTGCTTGACGCGAAAGCGAAGGGCGCGGACGTGCGTATGGTCTATTCGCCGCTCGACGCCTTGAAGATTGCGAAGAAGAACCCCGAGCGGCAAGTCGTCTTTCTCGCGCTCGGCTTTGAAACGACGACGCCTTCGACGGCGATGACTATCCTGCAAGCCGCGAAGGATGGCGTGGAGAATTTCCGCGTCTTCTGCAACCACATCACCGTTCCCCACGCGCTCAAGGCGTTGCTCGATTCGTCCGACTTACAACTAAACGGCTTCGTCGGTCCCGGTCACGTCAGCACCGTTATCGGCACGCGCCCTTACGAATTTATCGCACGCGACTACGGCAAGCCCATCGTCACTTCCGGCTTTGAACCGCTTGACTTACTGCAATCAATTCAAATGGTCGTCAAGCAGATCGTCGAAGGACGCGCCGAAGTGGAGAACCAGTACACGCGCTGTGTCAGCCGTGATGGAAACAAGAAGGCTTTGGAAGTCATCAACGAAGTCTTTGAGGAGCGCGAACATTTCGAGTGGCGTGGGCTTGGTTCCATCGCGCATAGCGGCTTGAAACTTCGCAGCAAATATGCGGCGTTCGATGCCGAACTGATGTTCGACGTGCCGGGCGTGCGAGTCGCCGACCCGAAGGCGTGTCAGTGCGGCGAGATTCTGAAGGGCGT
>JANDLT010000136.1 GCA_024330265.1 Pyrinomonadaceae bacterium MAG19_C2-C3
CGGGCTGTTCGGGCGGACGGGCGGTCCCATGGTTTCGGAGGCGCCCCAGACCGAGAAGCTAGAAAGAAATCCAGATTGCAACGAGTTTGTTGACCAATTAGTGGGTTTAGTAGATCAATCTAAAGGGCAAAGAGGAGGTGGGGGAAAACTCGGCGATTTCATGAGAGATCGAGCCATCAACAATCCTTACCGTAAGCAGATGCCGAACGGTAGTTCCAACGGCTTTAACCCACGACTTACCCAGTACGGACAAGATGGCGACGTGTACCGCCACATACTATTTGTGGCAGCCACTTACTTCATACCTCTGGGCGGTGCAGAGCGAGAGCTTTTCTACAGGTACGACGAATTTCAAAAGAACGCCCTGAATCGTAGGGAAAGCATTACGGAGCTTGCAGACGACAAAGCAGGTATGAAAGTTGGGGGGCTTATGCGGAATGCTTTGAACGGGAAGATGAACAGCGGTGCTCTTCGTGACGCTCTTGATTCTGCACTTTGCACCGGCGGGAGACTGTAGGATGACAAGTTTACACTTAACGTGCGTGCTTTCGGTGCTGTGCATCATCACAAGCGCGTGTCTAGCCGCGTCCGCCAAGCCTTTCAACTCACAGGAGTGGATACGCGGCACTCCATCAGCACGAGGTCAAATGGTTCAAGACTTGAGCGACCGGAAAATGCTCATAAATAAGTCTAAGACTGAAGTGGAAGCATTACTCGGCAAGCCTGATGGTCAGCACCTTGCTATGTGGGAGTATAACGTCGTTACGATACCACGCTGCTATTTCTGGGACTGCCGTATGGAAGTGTCATTCGATGAGAATACAGGAAAGGTTGAAGGGATAGCGGTGAGCGACTGAGGAAGTACAAACGTCAGAGAACAATCACTTGCGCCCCAAGCTGGACAGCCGCAATTAGGACCGTGCAATCTCTCAGCACCCAGCTTCGACGACCTGTCGAATGCGGCGGTAGGACTGCTTTCAGGTCCTTTCGACGACGATCCAAGAGCGTTGTACAACTCGCTCAGCACATACAACCAAGCCGTATTTGCAAATACAGTTGCGGCTTTGGCAGATGCAAGGGTGAACCTAAGCAACGCTAATTTCACTGGCTTTTACCGCAGCACCAAACCCGGAAATAACACTGCATACGGAATCGAAGTAACCGGAGTCGGTAGGGGTGACTTGGGCAACCTTACAAGTGCTCCCGGTTTTGGCTTCCGCTCTCCCGGCTCAGTGAAGGTCGGCAGTATTGAAGCCACCTTCGAGGGAGGCGGTGTTGTCGCCTTTGACGTTGATCTGTACAACCCAAAGAACAAGTTTGGTCTTGGCTCGATACTCGGCGGGCACGGCAGAGAGGTTCGCTACAACAGCCGGAATAACACCACCACTCATCCGGGGGATGTAGCTAGGCAACTAGCTTCGCGTGGAGTCAACTCTGGAGTGAGGTGTCAATGATGAAAACGCAAGCGAAGCAGACGGCGGCGGTTCTTTTCGCAACAGTGGTGTTAGCTACGATGTTGCCCGGCGTAAATCTTCAAACTCAGTGTCGCTCTATCGTGCAGAACAAAACTCAAGCCGGATGGCGCGTGTACTCTCCGCCTGATAAGAGCTTCACGGTGGAGTTGCCGGGAGAGCCACACCCCACCGACGATTATGATTTTATGGAAGGTGGAGGGGCGGCGTTCTTCAAATGCACTAAGTCGGCTGATTCTTACCAGCTTGACTTACAACCTGAATCGGTCATTAACAGCTTCTCAATCGGAGTCTTTGACGTGTCAACTTGTAAGCGCAGACCAGAGACGTTCAACGAAGAGATTGAGGCGATCATCCCAATAATCGGGGGAGATGACAAACTCATCCTCAGGGACTCAAAGCTGCGTGTGGATGGTCTGCCAGCGCGGGAGTTCATCTACAAAAAAGGCATAGTTTACGGAAGGGTACTCATCGTCAACGCTGGTAAGCGTATCTTCTTACTGATTTACGCAAGTGATATTCCCGAAGCAACTTCGTCACCAGAAGCAGCGCGGATGTTCAAAACATTCCATCCGGCGAAACGTTAGCTTCTAACCTTGCGCTTCATAAAAGAGCGAAGCCCAGCCGTCACCGGCTGGGCTTCTTTGCTTATTTTGTGTATGCGGCGGCTTCGGTGGTCGCGCTACGGCGGCGGCACGTCAGTGGAGCTTGGTGAGTTGGTACTCGATGGTCTGCTCGTCAGCTATCGCCTCGCGGAAGTGCCGGTCGGCTTCCGGCGAGAGGTCGTAGAACTCGCAACGCTTGATGCCGCACCGATCCGCCGAGTCGCAGATGTTGCCGCAGATGTTGACCACGCGCGACTCCAACGTGACGCTGCCGACGCGCGCCACTGACTTCCAGCCGTAAGGACACTCCAGCTTCATCTCTCCGCGCTCCTTTCGCCTCTCGCGCCCGTGTGCTGCGAGATGAAGGCTTCGACGACCGCCAAGAGTTGCTGCTGTTCTTTACGCGGCAAGCTGGCTATCGCCGTCAACTGTCTCTCCAACTGCGACTGCGGACCGCGCTTCTTGCGCGCGCCACTCGCTTCGATGCCTAAGACTTCTTCAATCGTCACGCCGAGAGCTTGCGCCAACGCCGGAATGAGCGTTGACGGGATCGCTTCCGCCTCACGCTCGTAGAACGAGAGGGTGCGTTGCGGGATGCCGACCGCTTCCGCTAACTGTACTTGCGAGAGACGCGCTTGCCCGCGCAATCGTGCCAAGCGTGCGCCGCTCGCGGTCGCTGTGGTTTTCGGTGGTCTGCCAGCCATGCGGCTACTATAACCCGACTTTTTGCGGATAAGACACGAAGCTGCTTGCCTATTAGCGGTATCGTGCTAATATGCGGGGCGGTTTAGGGGCGCGACTTTTTTCGACAAGGCTCTTGACAGCTTTTTATGAGGAGGCAGGAAAAAGAGTGGCACGTATCCCGGAAGCGGAAGTAGAGCGCATCAAGCGCGAAGTCTCGATGCAACGCTTGGCTGAAGCGAAAGGCGTCAAGTTCACTCGCCACGGCGCAGACCTGCACGGCTTGTGTCCAATGCACGCGGATAAAACACCGAGCTTGGTCATCACGCCGTCAAAGAACCTGTGGCACTGCTTCGGGGCGTGCCAAGCCGGAGGCAGCGTCATTGACTGGGTGATGAGAGCCGAAGGCATCAGCTTCCGCCACGCGGTCGAACTTCTGAAAGCCGACTACCTTGCGCTGGGCGATGCGACGACGGCGGCAGTGGTGAAGCGGTCAACCGTCGTCAAGCTGGATGCTCCCGTAGA
>JANDLT010000137.1 GCA_024330265.1 Pyrinomonadaceae bacterium MAG19_C2-C3
GTTCGCGCTTCCGCTCGGTAAATAGCAGGAAACGCGAACGATACAAGTCAGATCGATGATAAACCGGATAACGAGCGTTCAGTGCTGCTCATCTTCATCGTTCATATCCGATTGAACGCCTAATCTGCCCAACTCACCTCTATCGCCACTGTGACGACCCTTGATGCCACGAAGCGGCTGGTAATCACAGATTTGGTAGCGGTCGCACAGTATATTTCGCATCTCGGCAATCTGATTCAACTGCCCGTTGACAATGCCGCGACAGTAACGCTCCAGCGCGTCGTGTCGAAGTTCGGAGGCAACCTGACAATCGAGCGAACTTGTGAGTGCGGTGTAGTGGTGGCGGCTGAAGACTTCCAAGAAGAAGTGGTTGAACTCGTCGCCCGCTTGCGCGCGTTCGAGAATCTCGATGCGAACGCGATTGATGGGCGAGATGCGCGGCTGGTAGTTGATTCCGTACCACTCACGCAAGAACCTTTGCGCCGTCAAAATCTCTTCGCGTTGTGTACGATTCGCACGGCGCGCGAGCGACTTAATCATGTCGAGCGTCGCTTTCGCAGGTGTCGGTTGCGTGTTGGGTGAAGGTGATGTGCCTTCGGCGGGTGAAATCTCGTCGTCGCGCACGTGGTCGGTTCCGGCAGCCAGTTCCGTCATACGCAGAGCGGCGAAGTGATGGTCGGCGATGAATTTGAGGTAGTTGATCTCAAACTGACGGGTCAATCCGCGACCGGGTTCATCGGCTTTAGTTTGCACAGGTGGAAGGGCGAGCGTGCCGAGTGCGAAAACGACAGCAAGCAGCATCCGAAAACTTTTGATGCCGGTTGATCTTCGTTGACTATGAAGCATTTCGTGGGTCTCCTTCTACTTCCTTGAATAGGTGATTGCAGCATGAGTGATGGATGCCGGAGCGGAAGAGCAAGGTATCCAACCGCCCCGCTATCCCTACACTCGAAGTGACAATTCCGAGTTGCAACTACATGTTCGCCATCCGGCGGCACGACTCTTCGCAGCGGCGGCAGGCGGCGGCGCAGGCTTGCATCTGCGCGTCGCCATCACCCATCTGCTCGCAGGATTGCGCGCACGCGGCGCACACCTCGGCGCAGAGTCCGCAGTAGCGGGCGTGGAACGGGCTGTTGTGGAGCATGAAGTTGGCGCTCGTCTGGCAACTCAAAGCGCAGTCGAGCAAGGTGCGGATGTGCTCGGGCGAGGCGTGCTTTCCGCCCATCTGCAAGCAGTGTTGTACGGTCGCAAGGCACACGCTGTGGCAATTGAAACATTCCTCGGTACACTTTTGCATATCGCTGCTCATGTTTCCGGCTCCTGAATGCGACCCAGCATGGGACGCCATATTGGTTGACATGTCTTTTTCTCCTCTTGGTTGTTGCGTTTTCCTCAGAAAATTGAAAGCGCGTGCAACGAGTGACAAAGACTCAATGCACGCGCAGGATGTTACGCTCGCTGCTCACCGGACTTGCTTGCGTACTGCGCCGGATTGCCGTCGTATCGTTCTTTACAGCCTTGACTACAGAAGTAGCAAGTCTGCCCTTGATGCTCGGATGTTGCGGCGGCGTATTGCTCGTCCACCTGCATACCGCAAACCGGATCGGTGTGAACTGCCACTGATATTCCTCGCTTCGTGTACCGACGAAAGCCCGGCATCTCTCGTTTGCCGGACGAAGAAGCGGGTTTTTATAAACCCATCCGCCGACAAACGATATTCATGACGCACGGACTTAATTATTCGGGAAGCGGCTAAAGTATCATACCCGGCTGGGGTATGCCAACGACTAGACTACGGCGAGTCTGTTAAATATCTATGAATTTGTAATATGCTTTAATGAATCGGAGCGGCGGGATGTTGTGAGCACCCCGCCACCCTTTTACGGCGGCGTTCCCGATGCGAGGCTATTAACGCCGCCTTTCGCTCACCCCCTTGGTTAGAAGGAGGCGGCAAACCTTAATGGTTAGTGTAAAGAACAAGAAACAGCACGGCGGAGTGGCGGTCGATCACTCCAAACAATTACCGCGTCTGCGCCGCGTCGAAGGACAGGTGCGCGGGCTACAGAAGATGATCGAAGGCGAACGCAACTGCCTCGACATCGCCCACCAAATCACGGCTGTTGTCGCCGCGCTCCGGCGCGTGCAGGGAGACATGCTGCGCGACCACCTCGCGGCTATCGCCGAAGCCGCCACCTCGACCCGCCTCTCCGAAGCCGAGCGTCTCAAACTCGCTGAAGAGATCGGCGCGCTGCTAACGCGGGCTGGCTGACAAACGGCTAAATGTTGCCTGCCGTGGCGAGATACGCCGCACGCATTTGCTACTGCTTCTTCGCCGGAGTCGTCGCTTGAGCAGGAGCGCGACGCGGCGCGCTCGAATGCCAATGCACGATCTGCCAGCGTCCCTGCCGCTCTTCGAGCACCGCCGTGCCCAAGCCGCCGCTGTCTATGTGGCGGGTTCCGATGTCGCCGGAGATCGCGTACTTGAACGTCGCCCACGCGGTCGTTCCAGCCATGTGAACCTTGATGTCGGAGAGCGTGTACTTCGTGTTCTTTATCTCCTTCATCTCTGGCACGAGATGGTTGTCGCGGTAGTCCTTCCAACCGTAGTTGGCGTGTCCGCTCTCGAAGACCAGAACGCTCTCGTCGTTCGCCCAAATGCGGTTGAGTGCCGCGATGTCGCCGCGCTCGAACGCGGCGGCATCTTCGACAAGTACGCGGCGCACTGCCACCTCTCCGTTCGTTTGCGCGATAACACTTCCGGCAAACGCGACCATACCTACCACCAAAGTTAATACCGCCACGACGATGTTTGTTTTGAAGTCATCAGGTACTTTGCTCATTGACACCCTCCTATAAGTTCTAATTTGAAGCCGTAAACTTGTTGCCATCCGTCGTCAGTCTCGCGCCGCTCACCTCTTGCGCGTAGTAGCCGCGCTTGGTACGAACGCGGAGCGACTTGTCGGCGATTTCTATCTTGATTTGGCGAAACCCGCCGTCCTTAGCCTTGTTCGTCGGGTAGTAGCCGAGCGTGTACTGCTGTT
>JANDLT010000138.1 GCA_024330265.1 Pyrinomonadaceae bacterium MAG19_C2-C3
AGGATGTCTTCGGCGAAGCGAGCGTAAGGGTTGCTCGTATCAGAAGTATCAACACGAGCGAGTTGCAAAGCATCTTGGACGACGTACCATTTCTGAAGCTCTGAAGGCGGAAGAGCCTGTTCTAGCCCTGTGTAGTCCCAGATGTTGATCGTCGCCCGCTCTTTCGGGTCGAACTTCAAATGACGCCCGCCGAGTGCGGCAACCAACGGTTCTTGTGAGTTGCCGTAATCAACGACCCTTACGCGCAGTTTCTTTATCGTCGCCAGCGCATTGGTGATGATTTCGGAAAGCAGCACGCTTTTGCCGCCGCGCGAACCGGCGAGCAGTAAGCCAAGTGGTGAAGTGACTTCAGTCAAATCAAAAAGGTCAATTCCGATAAGGTGATTCGACGGCGTGGTGACGAGCGTATGCGGGCGACGACTTCCGCGCCATACTCCTTCAATCGGCGCGAGGCGGGCGAGCGCGCGGGTAGTCTCAGAGAACTCTCTTCCGGTGCGCGCAGGTGTAAGTTCACCGACGAGCGACCCGTGATAAAGCGCGCGGAGTGCTTTCGGTGCTTCGCGGGCGGCATCTGCTCCGGGTATGCGCCCAAATGCCGAGATGATGTGACGGCAATGTTCATCAAGTTTAGAGATTGACTCGCGCAACTCAGAACGGTTGCGCGCACGCTCGCCGGTAATCACAACGTAAGCGCGAGCTTCAATCAAACTTTCACGCCCGCCCGCCATCTCTTCCCGCAAGTTCTTGATGTCGGCTTGTGCCGCCGCTGCTTCCGGGTCGTCATCGGCAGGAGTTGGCGACTTTTTCGCCACAGCGGTCTGCGCGCGACTTAAATCTTTGAATTGGTTCTTGAGGTGTGTTTTCGCTTTCTCTTGGTCAAGCGTGATGTAATCGACGATTGTTGTATGGCGGAAAGCGAGATTGGGATTCGCGGTCATCACGCGCATCATCCCGGCAGAGATGACGGGTGTCGGCGGACGAAAAAGCGAGACGATGGCGACGGGATAATCTCCGTGCAATAGGAACTGACCATCGCCGGAAATCTCTTCTCCGCATAACAACTGCCGCATGTCTATGCCTTCGGCTTGCGGCATTGCAGGCGCATCACGTTCGTTCAAACGATGCGCCAGATAAACTTCACGTTTCATCTCCGCGCGTGTGAATGGATGAATCTCCACCGGACACATATGCTCGATGGTGGCAAAGATTTCTGCGGCTTCCGAGCAGGCTTGTTCTTCGTCTTCGCGTGCGCGTGCGACGAGCATCTCGCGGTTCGAGCGCGTCCAGCTTGCAGCAACGGCGGCGAAAAATCGCGTGAATCCGGCTTTACGAAGTTCTCTAACGAGTGCCGGAAAGAATCGTGCGAGACCTGAGAGACCTGCCCGTGAAGCGTCGTTCGCGTGACGGACGGGTACACGCACCCAGAGAGTGAGCCTATCGTCTTGGTAAGTTCCCGTGCGTGCCGCATCTTCCGTTCCCGTGAGTCCTACTGTGTGAAGCATCCGTGCGGGCATGTAAGTCTCTTTGCTGTGCGCTTGGGATTTGAGATGAGCGTGCAAAGCCCGTCCTTTATCAGCCCACACATCATGCCGCGTTTGAATAATGCAACCCCTTTGCTGAACGCTTTGCAACATTCGCGCCCAATCGTTGTAGAGGCGGTCAACACTCGCGTCGTCGGCGTAAAGGGTGGCAGGCACGCGGACGTGATAGCCGCGTGTGTACGCGCCGTCTGTATGGCGCAAATAGCCCAGAGCGTTGATGCCGTGAATGCCGGTCGTGCGCCTCGCACCCGACGGATGATTTAAGCGACGGCGAAAACTTTCAGTGCCGCTTGTATGACTTGCATCTTCGCTGCTCTGTGCATGTTCAGATTCGTGCAAAATGTTTCTCGTTTGGCGTGCAAGACTTAACAATCTGAATCCAAGTCCGAAGCCTATGCCGGTGACGACGAGTGAGACGGCAATGCCGATGACGTTGTAGATGTTCATAAGTGAATACGCGCTTTTCCTTGCGGGAGAGTTCTTCTAAGACTCAAAGCGAAAGACAAGGCTTGGCGTATGATATGCGCTCGTAGCCGACGTGTGTTGTTGGTTAAAAGCATCATTCGATTCTTTCAACCACGATTCGTTCAACTCATCTTTTGGGAGAGTCGCACGATGCGTTGAGCTTGTAAGAAACGAACGCAAGGTATGTTGAAACCAATAGGGGCGACGCCCCATGCGGATGAAGTTGAAGAACGCGACTGTCGCCGCAAGCGTGATGATGCCGGTGAACATCGGAGCCGGAATGCCGTAGAAAGTTAGCCCGAACACGAACGGCACGACGAACCCGGCGAAGGTGATAAGGAACACATATTTCCAGTCTGTGTGCGGTACGCCGAAGCGCACGACGGGCAGATAAATACGTTCCCGCATCGGAAAGTCTTGCATGATTTTTATCGCTCCTGATGAATCGTTAAACCGTTGTAGATTGTGAAGGACACAGAGGAAGGTTTGCTCTTCCTAAACGACTGCTCTTGGACAATGCCTCCCTCTGTCCTCCCTTAACTAAGCGTGCGATCAACGGTGACGCCGCGACCTGAAGCCAAGTAGCTGATAAGTGCAATTACGCCGCCGATGGTCATCAAAAGTCCGCCGCCGATAAAGCAGTTCATACATTCCTGACGGCGCGAGTATTGGAACGCGCCCCAGATGACGGTAAGCGCGCCGATAAGAAACGCGATATCGGCAGCGAATATCACCGTCTGCCTGACGGCATTCGGAACCATTGACTGGTCTTGTCCGAAGATTGTGCCGCCCGTTTGCGCGAACGCCGAGCCGCACGCGAGCATCATCACGACGACCGCAGTCAACATCGGTTCAACGCCTTCAATAATCAGTCCCGTGTACATCGCAGCTTTACCGACCCGATTCACGCGCGACTTTGAATTGCAACTTGAATCAATCATGCTCAT
>JANDLT010000139.1 GCA_024330265.1 Pyrinomonadaceae bacterium MAG19_C2-C3
TGCAATCGGATGTCGGCATCGCGCTCGGCGCGGGAACGGATGTGGCGATGGAATCTGCCGGTGTCGTGCTCGTTAGCGACAAGCTCGACAAAGTGGTGTCGTCACTTCTGTTGGGACGCGCCTCGCACCGCAAGATGAAACAGAACATTGCCATCGCCGTCATCTCCAACATCGTCGGGATGACCTTAGCGATTCTCGGCTTAATTACCGCGCCTATTGCCATCGCTGTGATGACGGCTTCAATCTTCGCCGTGTTGCTCTCAACGCTTTCGCTGATGCGGCTCAATCTCGGCGCATCCGAGAGCGAAGACGCCGAAGGCTTGACGGAGACGATCATCCCGGCGCGCAAAATCCACTGCGAGGCGTGCTCACGCCGGATCATCAGGCATCTTTCGCCGCTGGCAGGCGTCCGCAAGGTTGTGCCGGATGTGGGACGCAGAGAAGTGCTCGTGGCGTTCGAGCCGTCGAGCATCAGCGAGGAGCAACTGCGCGGACAGCTCGCGCAACTCGGCTTCCGTTAATCACTAAACTGTTTATGAATCCGTTTGACTATTTCGAGAGCGTCTCTGCTTCGATTGAACAGTACCCACTCATCGCGCTGCTTATTGCAGCCGTCGGCGGCGTGCTCTCGACTAGCACTTGACCCTGCACACTCCCTGCGGGCGTAGGGGTCGTCAGCTTCGTCGGATCACAGGTCGAGGGCGCACCCGAAGGTAAGCGGCGGCGGCGAGGTGTGCTTCTGTCGCTTGCCTTCTTCTTCGGCATGGTCTTGAGCCTGCTCGCGCTCGGTGTGGCGGCTTCCTATGCCGGTCGTCTACTCTCGCGCTGGAACGCCGCGTTCGCCGTCGGCGCTGCGGTGTTTTCGCTCACGGCAGGGCTGGCAGCGATTTTCGGACCCGCCTTGCGTCGCCGTGTGCCAGACCCGGAGATCGGTAAGCGCGGCGGCATCGCGGGAGCATTTCTGTACGGACTACTCTACAGCGTGGCGACCGTCACCACGTCCGCCGGACCGCTCCTGCTGTTGCTGACGATTGCCGCCGCCATCGGACGCCCGGCGTATGGCGCGGCGCTCTCGCTCTCGTATGCTATCGGGCGCGGAGTGCCGTTTCTGCTATTGGGATTATTCGCCGGAACTGTGGGGGCGTGGCTCGCGCGCATGAATCGTGCGCGGCGCGTTGCCGAAGTGGTGAGCGGTGTTGCGCTCGTCGTGCTGGCGGTGTACTTCGCATACCTCGCGCAAACACTTTAGCGGGTGCGACGCTCTCATGAGTATCACACCCGCTACCAAATCTCTTCGATTTTTGACTACGCTTTGACGCTCGCCTTGTAGCCCATGCTGGTGATCGCTTCGACGATCTTCTCGCGCGATGTGTTGGCGGAATCATACTCGACGTTCGCCTCGCCCGCTTCGTAACTCACCTCAGCAGAAACAACGCCAGGCGTTCTCTTCAGCATCGCTTTGATCCCGCTCGCGCAACCGCCGCAGTGCATCCCTTCGATAGCAATCACGACGCGCTCGGTCTTGACGGCGGCTGTGGCGGCTGCGGCATCCGTCGTGCGCTGCGCCCGCACGATCAGTGCGGATGCTCCCGCTACCACTGCGAGTGTTAGGACGGCTGCCATTGCGATTGCCCCTCTATTTGCGCCACGTTTGCGCGCTCCTGTTCCATTTTGTTCTTGCTCGATCATCTTTATTCAATCTCCTGTTCTCAAAATGACGTAAGCGTGATTATAACTGATACGCTTTGATGCTCGAAGGCTACAAGTCGTCACCTCAATTTAGAGTGTACGCCCTCTACATGAGTAGAGGGTCAAGCGTGAATCTGCTGAAAGTGTCCGCTTGACTCACTATTCGACTAGAGACCGTACCATGTTTTTGGTCGCTGGAAACGACTGCAAAACAAAACGAGCCGAGAGGTTCAACACTAAATCGAAGAGGAGAATTGTTATGAGCGCCAACAAACGAACTATCGAAGTCTTCACCGCCGGCTGCCCGGTCTGCCGTGAGACGATTGATCTGGTACGCCAAATGGCAGCGAGCTGCGGCTGCGAGGTCGTCGAGCGACGCTGTGAAGGTGAGACATGCTGCGCGCCCGCGATAAGTTACGGCGTCAAAGCACTGCCTACCATCGTGGTTGACGGGAAGATCGCCTTCGAGGGACGACCGACGCTGGAACAGGCGCGTGATCTGCTTGCCGTGTAGAGATTGACTCTCTATTCGACTGGAGAGTTTACTATTGGATTATGAAATCCAAAGCGACGAAACCGGAACTCCAAGCGGGGCGTGGGATGTTGGCGGGCGAAGCGGCGAAGGAGCTAGGCGTCGGCATTCAAACGCTGCACTTCTACGAAGGGCAAGGACTCATCCCGCGTCTGCCACGCACCGCGTCCGGGTATCGGCACTATACGCCTGAGATCATCGAGCGCGTGCGCTTCATCCGCAAAGCGCAGGCGCTCGGTTTCTCACTGGACGAGATCAAGGAGATTCTGGGTCTTGCCAAACGAGGAACAAGTCCGTGCGGGCGTGTGCAGGCGGCGCTCGCCGAGAAGTTGCGCGAAGTTGACCGACGCTTGGAAGAACTGCGCGGCTTCCGGGCGGAACTGGCGACACTCATCGGGCAGGCAGCCGAGTTGAGTAAGCATGGCGGGAAAGCGCAGGTCTGCTCGATTGTCGAAGAAGCACCGCCGTTGTCCGTCACCTCAATCACCAAGCCGACGCTTTCCCGTCATCGTCAACGAGAAAAACCCGTCGCCACCCAATCAGCCAGTGCTGGGAGAACAGCTAAGTACTCTGTAAATTAAGTTGTTTTATATCTATTGTTTTCCTGATTGACTTT
>JANDLT010000140.1 GCA_024330265.1 Pyrinomonadaceae bacterium MAG19_C2-C3
CAAAACACCCGGCACTTCGCGCAAGGCTTCGCCAACCGTCTCATATCCGGTGTCGCGTATGCGATTGCGCGTCACGACATCAACCTTCGTGTTCAGGGATTCGCGCAACTCCTCTTGACGCGAACCCGACACGACGACTGTCTGTTCGACGAGCGGCGCGGGTTCGAGCGTCAACACGATCTCGCCGTCGCCAATCGTGACTTCACGTTCGGCGCGGGCGAAACCGCGCGCGCTCGCCGTCACCTCGTAGCGGTCGCCCGCGCGCACGCCCGCGAACGCGAACCTGCCATCCGCGTCCGTCTGCGCGACGCGCTCCAAGCCGGTCGAGAGGTTGCGGAGCACGATTGAAGCGTTGGCGACGCTCGCGCCGGTTGCGTCCGTGATCTGCCCGTGCACGGTGTTCGCGGCATCGGCGGTTGTGTTCGCCGCATCGCGCGTTGCGGTCTGCGCGGCAAAGGAAGTGTAATTTGTGATGATGAGCAACAGGCACAAACCAATCGTGCGCCATTGCGTCTTTGTTAGAACCCGGCAGGGATGCTGGAAAGTATCAGCCATAGCTTTCTCCATTTGGCAAAGTACGGCTGACGCACATAGAATGTGGCACGGAAACGTCAGCCTTCAGGGTTGCGGTTTCGATAGAGGCTTGCGCGCTACTTCGGCAAAAAGGTCGGCGCGCGAGCCTCAACTTATTTCAGTTGCGAGAAATAATTCGTCGGGCTAATTGAAAACTATTTTCAATTTCAGAGGCACTTTAATCGAATGCAGAAAATAAAGTCAAGATTAGATTTGAAAAATTTCCGAGGACCGCTGATTAAGAATCCAGTGCGCCCGCCTTCGCCCCTTCGACCTCTGCCGCCTGTTGAATACATCTGACGGCTCACACGCACAATCAGGTTGTTCGTTAAAAAATGTTCGCGCGTTTCACCCGTTTTCGGGTAGCTTCGCCATCGCCTCGTAGCTGAGATTGTGAGCCGGTGTGCAGAGAGTGATTCAGAATTTAGCGGACGGAGAAAAGAGGCGATGGCAGGCGGCAAACGAACGCAAGTGAAACTCAAAAGTAGCGTCAGTACGCATTGTTATTACACGACGAAAAATAAAGCGACGACACCGGAACGTTTGGAGTTCAAGAAGTATGACCCGATTGTCCGTAAGCACGTTCTTTACAAAGAAGCAAAGTGAGTGGCGGAGAACGACGGCGTTCGCGCAGTCAATCTTCGACGAGAATCGTGCGCGCCAGACGGCGATCAAGCGCGTGCGTGTTTTTGCCGACGCGCACCATCATAGGTCCTTCAAACGGCGCGACCTCGACGACTTGCACACGCGCCCCCGGAACCAAGCCGAGTTCCGCTAAGTAACGCAGACGCGCGGCATCTTGGTCGCAGACGCGCGCGATGCGAGCCTTGGCACGCGCGGGTAAATCGGCGAGCGAGCGACGGGAAGTTTCCGGCAGCGTGCCGTCTAAGCCCGGAATCGGGTCGCCGTGCGGGTCTATCGTCGGGTGTCCTAAGTGCGCCGCGATGCGCGCTTCCAGCTTTTCGGAGATGACATGCTCCAACGCTTCGGCTTCTTCGTGAACTTCATCCCAACTGAAACCCAACGCTTCGACGAGATAAAGCTCGATCAAGCGGTGATGACGAATGACTTCGAGAGCGACCTTCGCGCCCGCGTCGGTGAGCCTCACGCCGTAGTAAGGTTCGTACTCGACGAGTTTCAGTTCCGCCAATGTTTTCAGCATCGCCGTCACCGATGCGGGTTTGACATTCAACGCTTCGGCAAGTCCGACGGTGCCAACCTGCCCGCTCTCCTTCTCTTGTGCAAGGCGATAGATCGCTTTCAGATAATCTTCGACCACAGGAGTTATTTGCTGTAATTCATCGGCGGCTAAAGTCATAGTTTTCAATCTCTTTTTTCGCATACCACGCATTTAAGACTTGACACAACGGACATCCTACTATAAAAATGGCATAATTAAAGTTTAGATTACTCTAAACTAGGGTTTAAGACCTTAAAACTTTAGGATGGTGTTTCCGTTTTTGGGGAAAACACGGAGGTTGTATGCGAAGTTGCATAGCTCAAGTATCTATCAGTTTAGTGTTGATTTGCTGTTTTCATGTTGCGGCGAAGGCGCAGTCTTCGGGAATAGTGCGCGGCAGCGTGACGGATGCGAACGGCTCGACAATAGCGGGAGCGAGTCTCGCGCTTGAAAACTCTTTGACGGGTTACAGGCAAGAGACGGGAACGGATGCGGAAGGACGTTTTACGTTCTTCAATGTGCCGTTTAATTCTTACACTTTGCGAATCAGTCAAGCGGGCTTTGCCGATGTCACACGCCAAGTCGCCCTCGCTTCAAACGTGCCGGTTGAAATCAGCCTATCGCTTACGGCGGCGGGTATCACGGAGACGGTGAATGTGACGGTGACGGAAACGAGCATTGAACCGGCGCGCAGCGAGTATGCGGTTGACGGAACGAGCATCAACAATCTGACGGGCGCGCTGCCCTCGCGTCAAATCGAAAATCTGGTGCTGTCTGTTCCCGGCACGGCGAAGGACGGCAAGGGAACTTTCCACCCGCGCGGCGCGCACTATCAAGCCAGCTTCGTGATTGACGGCGTGCCGGTCAGCGACCAGCTTTCGACGATTT
>JANDLT010000015.1 GCA_024330265.1 Pyrinomonadaceae bacterium MAG19_C2-C3
GGCATCGCCCGCCTCCAAACGGGCGATTATTTTCTTAACTTAATGCCATTGCCCGCGAGGGGCGACACAATGACGGTTGTATTGTGTCGCCCCTGACGGGGCTTTATATCTTTGGCATCTGTAACCCACGGTTGACACCGTGGGCTATTATTATGTCGCCACTTGCGTGGCTAAGAGGTCGCATCTTAGCCTGAACATTACTTATTTGCGGTTTTCGATTTTCAGCTTTCTACTTTTGCGCCGCAACGTAGCGCACGAATTTCAGTTCGGCGAGCAAGTTTAATTTATCAATCGAAACACGACCGATGACGAACTTCGAGGCTTGCGGGTCGAGGACGATTTCAAAGCCTAAAGCTTTTAGTTGCGCCAAGATTTCCGGTGTTTTGTCGGTTAAGAAAACTTGGATGTCGGCTTTGCCGTCGCGCACAAAGCGGGCTTCGTCGGCGTTCGGTACGCCTTGTTTGGTTCGCAAGCGTTCGACGATTGCGGCGAGGCTCGGTTGAAGTTTGGCGAGTGTCGCGCGCCGCTTTTGTTCTTCGGGTTTAAGTTCTTCAAAGGAGACGACATCCGCATCCGTAGTGACGATGACGGAATCGTTCGCGCTGCTCACGGGCGGCGGGGCGGGTACGGGCAGCGCGGTGGCAGCATCTCGCCGCTTTATGAATCCTTGATTTTGCATTCTGCCGCGCTCTTTATGACTGACCGACATTGCTCCCGGACTCATCATTAAAAGTCGTGAAACGCTTCTACCGTTAATGGGTAAGCTTTCCGCTTCGCTGCCGAAGATGCCGCGTTCGTCCACGCCGTCGGGGAGTTCGACCGGAACTTCGATTTTGCGTGGCGGGCTGCCCGGTTCGGTAATCGTCATTTCTTCGACCGCGACGAATGATGTGAATTGCGTCAACAATCGGTAGTCAAGACCCGTCTGCGTGATTTGTTCTTTCACGTTCGGTTGCGGTTGCCCGCGCTGAATGCCAAGCCAATCGCCGCTCATCAAATCGTCAACCTTGCGACGCGCCCAGAGGCTCGCCAGCGCGTCGTGTCCGGTTTCCACCGCCGGAAGTTCGACGTTGATGTCGCGCGTGTATTCGCCATTCGCGGTGCGTCCGCGCAAGCGCAGTTTCCCTGTGCCGGGACGTGTGTAACGCCCTGTGATGATGACGGGTTTCGCGCTGAAAACATCGGGCGTGCGGCGCGGGTAAATGTCCGTCACGGCGATGCCGTCCCATGTCAAACTAATGTCGGTCAGCAAAGGGTTTTGGATGCGTTCGTGAAAGCGGTGAGCGGCGGCACTGCCGTCATCATTGAGCGCGACGTATTCGACTTCGCCGCGTCCGGCTTCCGCCATCTTGTCGAGCAAGAAACGATTCGTCGAGTTGCCTATGCCGAACGAGAAGACGCGGGCGGCGGAATACTTTTGAATCTCCGCGATGATTTCCATGTCGTTGCCGACGTAACCGTCGGTCATAAAACAGACGACGCGCACGGGCTTCGTTGTGCCGTAGATATTACTCGAAGGCTTTAACGCGGCTTGTATCGCGCGCATCATCTCCGTGCCGCCTTCGCCGCGTTGAGAATCTAAAAAGCTTTGTGCCTGACTTAGATTTTCGCGTGTCGCGGGAACGGGTTCGGGAAACAGTATGCGCGTGTCGCCGGAGAATGTGATGAGGTTGAACGTGTCGCGTGGGTTCATTCCGTCGAGGGCGAGTTTCATGGTTTCCTTCGCTTTATCAAGCGGAAAACCCATCATCGAGCCGCTCGTGTCAATCACGAAAACGAGTTCTTTCGGCGTGATGTCGGAGGCGACGACGCGCTCCGGCGGTTGAAGTATGAAGGTGAAGAAACCCTCTTTGCTGTTCGCGTTCGCGGCGCGATGCGTGAGCAAAGCATCCCGGACTTCGCGTCCCGCCACGTCATAATGAAGCACAAAATCTTTGTTCGGAATCGTCGCTTGATTTTTAAGTTTGACAATCGCGGTACTCGAACCCGTGCGCCCGACTTCGACTTCGTGTGATGTGGACGTGACGTTATCGAGCGTGACTCCGGCATCGAGATTGACTGAAATTGCGATGTCGTGTCCGGCGCGCTTTCCTTGTCGGGCGACGGGCGGCGAAATGCGTTCGCGGTCAGGCACGCCCGTCGCGCTGCTTGATTGTGTTTGCGGAAAGCGTCTCTTGACGTTCGGCGGCGTGTTGGTGGTTTGAACATCGCCACGCAGCGCGGCTGGTATGTATCTGGGTCCGACGACGGTGGGAAACGAAAACTCGTACTTGCCGTCTTCGTACTTTAAGGTTTCGACGTAAGAAATCGTGATGGTGACTTGCGCCCCCGGAGGGATGTTGGCGACCGATTGCGTGAAGATGTTCGGTCGCTCTTGGTCTAAAAGTCCGGTGACCTGTCCGGCATTGCGTGCCGCTTCGTACACGCTTCGGGCTTCTTCGCGGCGCAGGATTTTACCGCGCACGACGCGCCCCGCGATTTCAAGTTTCATATCATCTACCGCCGCCATCGCGGGCAGCGGAAAGACGTACACGGCTTCGATTTTCTCACTCGAAGGATTGGCGAAAACCTGTGTGACGTTGACGCGGGCGACGAAGCCGGAGACTTCCGCTTTAACATCCGTATGCTTGAGCGGACACGCCGCTTGTATCTCGCCCGTCGGTGTGAGTATCTGCAACGCGCCGCTTCCCGTGCCGGAGATGTTTTGATTGACGGTATCGGCGTCTTGCGCGGCTTCGGTGCGTGGTGTGGTGAGAGTTGTTAAGAGAACGGCGAAAGTGGCGATGAGGCAGAGAACGACGACGATTCGCCTTGTGCGTCGCGTGCGTCGCTGTCGGGATGAAACGTGTGTCGGGTGTGTGATAGGCATAATCTTCTCCACGAAATTTCGGTGTCGGGTTGTTCATTCATCGGATAGAACGAACGCAATGAGAGAAACTTGCGCGCGGAGAAAAAGATTTATCTCTCTGTGCTTACTCTGTGTTCTTTGCGTCTCTGCGGTTAAATACTCCTAAATCAGAACCCATGAGATTGGCACACAAGAGGGAAAGGGGCAGGGACAAGCCCTGCCCCTACATCTATCCCAATCTTGCGTGTTCCGATTTAGCATTTATTAACCGCAGAGACGCAGAGAACGCAAAGATAGAGACGCGGAGAGTTGCTCTTATAAACCGCTTCGCACGATGTCATGCAGGCGCAGGATGGCGACGGCGTGACCCGCTTCGTCCACAACGGGCAGCACGGAGATTTGACTGGGACGGTCTTCCATCAAACGCAAGGCATCGTAGGCGAGGCGGTCGGCGGTGATGCTCACGGGATTGGCGGTCATGATGTCGCGGGCGCGAAGGTCTGTATGCGTTGCGATTTTCCCCTGTTCAAGAGCGCGACGCACATCGCCGTCGGTGATGATGCCGACGAGTTTTTGATTATCGTCAACGACGTTGACCGCACCTAAACCGCCGCGACTAATCGCCGTGATTGCTTCAATCCAACGCGCATCGGATTCGACGCACGGATGTTTCGTGTCCGCGTGCATCAGGTCGCCAACCGTGACGGTCAGACGTTTGCCCAACTGCCCCGCCGGATGATTAAGCGCGAACTCTTCACGCGAGATGCCGCGCGCCGCGCTCAACGTCATCGCCAGCGCGTCACCGATGGCGAGGGCGACGGTTGTGCTGGCGGTCGGTGCTAAATCGAGCGGGCAGGCTTCGCGTTCAACCGAAGCGTCGAGGGCGATGTCGCTGTGTCGGGCAATCGTTGACCTCATGTTGCCGACGATTGAGATAAGCGGCGCGGCGCGTCTCTTGAGCGAGGGCAACAACGCGATTAACTCGTCCGTCTCGCCGCTATTGCTCAAGAAGATAACGACATCGCCCGCCGCGACGATGCCGAGTCCGCCGTGAAGCGCGTCCGTAGGATGAAGGAAGATTGCCGCCATGCCCGTACTGGTCAAAGTTTGCGCGACTTTTTGCGCGATAACGCCGGATTTGCCGATGCCCATCACGACGACTTTGCCCGCACAGTTGATAAGGATTTCAACGGCGCGATTCGCGTCGTGTGTGTTCATACGACGCGCCGCGCTCTCAATCGCGCACGCTTCGAGATTCATCAAGACTGTGATTTGTTCGTGGTAATTTTGCATCATAGACGTTCGGCTTCGAGCATACATCGCCCGCTTGTCGTTAGTCATGTGTCGTGAAAGACAACATCGGTGTGCGTTGAGCGTGCATCTTTTGCTTGCGGTCACGTTCTGTCAATTACCGCCGTCAATTCTTTCATAACACATTTTCGCGGCTTGATTGTTCCGCTATCCGACAAATCCCTTTGATAATCGAAGGTTCAACGTCATATATCGTGAACGCCGTCCCGCCGCAAGATGAACGGGCATGTTTCTTGCTCTGGTTCAACCGTTCATCAAATATCGTTTGCAACAATTTGCGGATTACGAAATCCGCCTAACCTTCATCACCGCGCTTGAGAATCGCGGTGTGAGTTGAAACAAAACCATTTTTCAAGGGAGACAATCATCATGGCTGAACAGGACAACAAGCAAGGCGGCTTCCCCGCCAACCAAACAACGGGTCAGGATACATACTCAACCACTGGCGACGGTCATCCGCCGCGTCCCGGCGAAATGCGTGACAACAGCGACAACGTAACGGGCGGCGAAGGTGCTTCGCAAGAAGGCATGGCGGGACAGGGTACGGGACAGATGAGCGATGCCGACCGCGCGAGTGCCGGTGAACAAACGGCGGGCGGCACACTCGGTACAAGCAACGTTCAGAACACGATGGGCGGCGGCATGGGCAGTGCCGGAACGGGTACGAGCGGCATGGGCGGCGAAGGCACGGGCGGCGGGCGCATGGGCGCGGGTACGAGTAGCCGCACATTTGAAGATGCTGAAAATATGTAGTTTCAGATTGCGAATGTGAATCGCTTTCAAATGCGATTCACCCGACGAAATTGCGGGCGTATCCTCGCACCTTACGCTCGCATCAGGTGGGACGTGTTAGTTTTAACTGACACGTCCCATTAACTTTTTAAGTTTGAAGAATTATGCACCGCAAGATTTCTCAATCCGTCCTTCCCGCCGTTTCACCGCCGCCAAACACTTCCGGCGATAGGGTGATGAATGAGCGCGTCGCTTCCGGCTCAAGGCTCGATGAGATGATTGTCGCGCACACGATTGCGCGCGGCATGAACACGGACGTTCTCGCGGTGTGGCACACGACTTTTCGCACGCCTCTTGTCTGTAAAGTTTTACGCCTTGACGTGTTCGGTGAACAAGACCTTTACGCCGCACGACGGGCGCGCAAATGGCGACAACTGCTTCGTCTCGAAGCCGCCGCCCTCAAACGCTTTCAGCATCCCGGCATCGTCCGCCTCATCTCCGACCAAACGCGAAACGTCATCCCTTACCTGCTGCTCGAACACGTCGGCGGACGCACACTCCGCGATTGTTTGCGCGACGAAAAACGTTTGCCCGTTGATGAAGCCGTCCGTATCGTCCAACACACGGGTGCGGCTCTCGCGCACGTTCATCATCAGAGCTTCATTCACCGCGACCTCAAACCGTCGAACATCATCATGCGCGACGGGCGACCCGTACTTTTAGATTTCGGCGTCGTCTGGCGTTGGCAAACAACATCATCCACATCAACGCGCCGCCCGCCCGACCGTTGCGGCACGCCGCAGTATCTCGCTCCCGAACAGGTGCGGCGCGAACCGCTTTCGCCGCTCACGGACATCTACGGCTTGGGCGTTCTGCTCTACGAACTCATCACCGGAACGCGCCCTTACCCGGCGAGCAAGCGCACGCACGAACGCGATTTGCCGCTTAACGTGCGCTACCCGCAACTTGAAATGACGCCGCCGAAGTTGCGCGACTTGCGCCCCGACATCCCCGTTAAACTCGCTCCCGTCATCATGCGCGCGATGCACCGCGAACCCGACAAACGCTTTGCCGACATCGCGGAACTGCTCATCGCCCTCGACGAATTTACCGCCGTCAAAATCTACCCGAACATTTCAGGACTCAAAGCGGGCGACGCCTTCATCTCAAGTTTGAAACCCACTCAAACCGGATAATGGTCGGCAATCGCGTAAGCCGGACCGCACACGAGCAAAATCTTCATCGCTTCGCTTCCGGTGTTCTCTAGCGTATGCACGCTTCCGCGCGGAATAAAGATGCAATCGCCCGCCCCGACCGCGCGCACTTCATCATCAATCCTCATCACCCCCGCACCGCGCACGATGTAATAAACTTCTTCGGTTTCGATGTGGTAATGACACCCGACTTTCGCACCCGCGGGCAAGGTTTCTTCCGCCAGACTGCAACGCGCGATGTCGGACGTGGTTCTATCCATCAACGGACGAATCTCCGACTTGTGCGGCGTGTGGATTATCGCGGCGTGTTCACGGTTAATGATTTTCATGTGGGACACTTGACCACAGACGAATCGGATTTGACGGCTTTCACCTCGCATCTTAAACTACGCGGGCGTCCGAAATCATTCTCACTTGCCCGCGTAGCTCAGTGGATTAGAGCGTCCGTCTCCGAAGCGGAAGGTCGTAGGTTCGATCCCTACCGCGGGTATTTCCTTTGCCGATTGGTTCATCACGAAACGACATCAAACGACAACGCGCCGCCCGTTCCCGCGCATCACAAGCGTGCGACCGTCGCACATTTCAAATACAATTCACACAATTTCAGCCGGAGGATTCATGCCAAGATTGCGTTACGCTTTACCTTTAATCATCTCTTTACTTTGCACACCGCTCGCCCAACTTAACGCCGCCGCGCAAACACGCGCGGCACAAGCACCCGATATATCGAAAACAGATTCGACGCGCACCGCCGATGTTGCCGCCGCGCCGCTCTCGCGCGCTCTCGCCGCGACGCACAAAGCCGCGCAGGCAATCACGCAAGCTAAGATACGCGAAGACTTGACTTACATCGCTTCCGACGCGCTCGGCGGGCGTGATACGCCGTCGCCCGGACTCGACATGGCTGCCGACTACATTGCCGCGCGTATGCGTAAGCTTAAACTCAAACCGGCGGGCGACGCCGGAACTTACTTTCAACGCATAGACCTTCGCCGCTTTCGCATGAACGCGGAAAACAACACCGCGACTCTCAACGATGAGTCACTCAAGTACGGCGAAGATTTCTTGACGACGCTCGGCGCGGGCGCGGCTAACGGCAAACTGGTGTTCGTCGGCAACGGCTACGTCGTCAAATCGAAAAACATCAACGCTTACGAAGGCGTGGACGTGCGCGACAAAGTAATGATTGTTACGGGCGGTGCGCGCCCCGCAGGTGTCACGCCCGCCGACCTTCCTGCTGCCACACAAGGAGTTGAGTGGAGCGACCCGACCGCTTACGCGAAAGCCAACGGCGCACGCGGCATCATTCTCCTTCCGCGCGTCCCGGATTTCGCGCGCTGGTGGGAAGGACGCAAACGCGCGATGGCGCGCGGCTTTACTACTGTCAAAGCTTTTGAAGATGCCAATTCTCCGACCGCGACCGTGCCGACGATAATGCCTTCGGAAAGACTTTTGGTGAAACTATTTGAAGGCGAAGGCGAACGCGGGACGGCGGCACTTACCAGCATCAAGGCGAACACCGAAGTTCCGGCGTTTGACCTCAACCCGTCAAAGACCATCAGCTTTAACGTCCAGAGCGCAGAAGAAGCGGCGAAAACACAAAACGTCGTCGCCGTCCTCGAAGGCAGCGACCCGGTGTTAAAAAATCAGTACGTCGCTTTCGGAGCGCACTACGATCACGTCGGCACGGGCGCGCCCGTCAACGGCGATGCGATTTATAACGGCGCGGACGACGACGGTTCAGGCACGACCGCGCTGATGGCGATTGCCGAAGCCTTCGCCAAAGGCAAACGCCCGCGCCGTTCGATTCTGTTTGTGTGGCACGCGGGCGAGGAAAAAGGTTTGTGGGGTGCGCGATACTTCGTCGAAAACCCGACCGTTCCTCTAAACAGCATCGTCGCCCAAATCAACATTGACATGATCGGGCGCAGCAAAGCCGAAGGCGACACCAACCCGAAAAACAAAGACCTCACCGCGACGAATGAGATTTATGTTATCGGTTCGCGCATGATGAGCGACGCGCTCGGCAACCTGACCGCGCAGGTCAATGACGACTTTCTTAAAGTCAAACTCAATTATCTTTACGATGACCCCGCCGACCCGAACCGCTTCTTTTTCCGCAGCGACCATTATCACTACGCAGCGAAGGGCATCCCTATCGTCTTCTTCTTCGACGGCGTGCATGAGGATTATCACCAACCATCCGACACCGTTGATAAAATTGATTTCGCCAAAATGGAGCGCGTCTCACGCACCGTCTTCGTTCTTGGCTCGGAAGTAGCCAATGCCGCCGAACGCTTGAAAGTTGACCGCCCGCTTCCGGCGAGCCTGACACGTTAAGCAGTGAATGGTGAATGGTGAATGGATGAAGCCGTTTGTCTTTATCAATTCACCATTCACCATTTACCATTCACCATTAGGAGACTCACCACTTGAAAAAGCTTTCTTCACTCTCAATCTGCCTGACGTGCATCATCGCCACTTCATCCGTTACCACCGCGATGCCGACACGCCAACACAACTCACATCAAAACACCGCGCAACATAACGCGCAACAGCACACGGAAACCGAACACAACTTCGGCAACCGTGCCTTTGAACTTTTTCACGACCAACTTCACCCGCTCCAACATGACGCCTTGCCCGGCGCGGATTACAAAACAATGCGCGCACGCGCCGCCGACCTTGTACGCGCCGGACAACCCTTAACCAAGATGCGCGTCCCGGAAGATATGCCAGACCGCGCCGCGTTTCTCAAACACCAGAAAGAGTTCACCGCCGCCCTCACCCGGTTTCGCCGCGCGGCGACACGCGGCACGGACGAACAACTCAAAACATCCTTCACCGTCGTTCACGATTCGTTCGAGGAAATGGCGCAACTTCTGCCGCGCAGATGAAAAGCGAAGCGGCAATTAAGATAAACGCCTGAACTTCCGATACATGTTTTCACAACAGTTTGAAATGCTCAAAACGTCCGAACTTTTGGCTACTCACTCAATAACGCAGTCACGAAGGCAATTCAAGAAGCTAAAAGCAGACATCATACAAAACGGCGTGCGCGAACCAATCAAGTATGTTGTTTATCAGGGTGAAAAGTTTGTCGTTGACGGGCATCACAGGTTACAAGCAGCAAGAGATTTAAGAATTCATAAAGTACCTGCTGAAGAAGTACAATTGCCGTTTCTCGGCTACCGCAATGCGGATGATTTAATTGACACCGATGTGAGGTGAAAAGCGATGGCTATCTGGCAATACGATTTACATTTGATTCCCCGCAAAGCAATCGAAGATTTATTCTCGACTGTTCCGCCATCGCTTGCGCGTAAAACATTCGATGAAGTTGCGTGGTGGAAAAATTACCAGCCCGTCTTTGATTACGAATCGGAAATCGGCAGCTTTCTTTCTCCGCGAGAGTTTTGGAGCGATGAAGCTAAAGCATGGGGCGAAGAAGATGGAACTTCAATCGAAGTCTGGTTTGAACAAAAGCTTGTTACAGACATTTATGTTCGCATCAATGTTGCGTCATTAGACGTTAATGTTTTGGAGAAACTTACCGGCTTAACAGCGCGTTGTGAAGCACTGTTTTTGACAGCAGACTTGGAAGTAATCGAACCTGATTTGCAAAACTTGACCGCGCATATAAAGCAGTCAAATGCTTTTCGCTTTGTTGAAAACCCGGAGCAATTCTTGTCAAAAAATGTGGACAGGCTTAGAGTCGCTTGACAGCAAAGATGTGAGCAACTAAATTTCGCTTCGCGGGTCGTTAGCTCAGTTGGTAGAGCAGCTGACTCTTGTTATTTGAATGGGAGCGTTTGCTGGAAACAGCAAACTGAAAATGTGGCTGTATGCTGGAACACCCTTCAGAGCTTCGAGTACGACTTTTTATCGTGAAAATCTCGAAGATTGGGCAATCAGCAGGCAACTCTTGACAAAGCATCGGGTTAACAAGGTTGTGGTAGTAAAATGATGTCATGACCGTGACAATCCAAATAAAAAAGGTGCTTTGGTAAGAAAGCCCTCAGAGACTGTACGCCACACACCCAAACGGTTTCGGCTGTGGGTGATGAGACAGTCCAGACTACAACGCCGTTTTATGCGGCGGCTGACGAAAGTCAGTGTGGTAGGTAATCAGCGGGTCGCTGGTTCGAGCCCAGCACGACTCACTCGCAAAAGAAGCGGGCGTTTGAAATCTCAAACGCCCGCTTCTTTATTTTTTGGACAGCGATAATGACAGGCTAATCGCTCCACTTGAAGTATAATCCCGCCAACGCAAAACTTAGCCTCGCGGAAGTAACTCTCAAAGTCTTACAATCAACATTGATTCAAAGTATGACATGTTCTTCAAACATCTTCTTCGGCTGAAAAACTTTAGTTTCTCGATTTTGTATGTGGCGATTCTGGCGGGTGTCTTTTGTTTCACCGCCAATGCTCAAGACACTGTGACCGGAGCTTTTGAGGGAACGGTGACGACCAGTGATACGGGGCAAGCAATCGCGGGCGCGGCGGTACAAATCGTCAACCAGCAAACGGGACAGGCGACGGAGAAACGCACCGACGCGCGTGGTCGCTTTTATCAAGGTCTGCTTGCGCCCGGCGTTTACCGGATTCGCGTCACGAGTCCCGGTTTCCAGACGCGCGAAGTAATTCAAAGACTCTTTATCACACGCGCGGGCGAAGTCGTTCCCGTCCCCGTCACCCTAGACCCTGACCTGCCGACGGCGACGCCCGCACCGACGCCTATCACAACATCCGGCGGAACTCCCGTCGTGACAACACCCGTCACAACGCCCGCCGTCACGCCCACGCCGATTGCTTTAGCCGCGACGGATACCGACGTTCAAGCGCGCATCAACACGACGGACGCGCGCTCCGGCGGCGCGTTCACCGAACAAGAAGTCTCGACCTTGCCGCTCGGCTCACAGACTCTGACGCGCACCTTTGACGAGTTGGCATTTCTCTTGCCCGGTGTCGCTTTGCCGCCGCAGACTCTCGGCTCGGTCGCGGGTCCCGGTCAGGGCGCGGGTGTCGGAAGCGCGGGACAATTCGCCGTCAACGGGCTTCGTTCACGCGCCAATAACTTCACGGTTGACGGCTCGGACAACAACGACGAAGACATAGGCGTCCGGCGGCAAGGCTTCGTCGCTCTCAACTCGCAGCCCATCGAATCGGTGCAGGAATATCAGGCAATCACCTTGCTTGCTCCGGCGCAGTTCGGCAGAAACATCGGGGCGCAGGTCAACGCCGTCTCAAAGTCGGGCGGCAACCAAACACACGGCACGATTTACGGCTTATTTAACTCAAGCCAGCTTAACGCGCGCAACCACTTCGACACGACTTTCGGTAACGACGTGATGCCGCTTCGCGCAGGAAGCCAGCGTGTCATCGTCGCCGCCAATCGGAGGCTCGATTTTTCACTCGGTGTCGGGCGCGCCAGATTTGTTCCGCTTGACTTTGCGCCCGTCACGGTGCGAAACCAGAGCGGCGGTGAAGATTCCTTCACGCTCGGCATCGGCGGCTTCGCGCTCGGCGGAGCATTGCCGTTCAAACGCGACGGCGACAAGCCTTCGACGTTCTACTTCATCTCAAGTGAAGTTCAGAAAATCAACGCCAATCAAGAAGTCAGCTTTGCCGTTCCAACCGTCGCGCAACGCGGCATCTTCGGCACGGGCGCGACCAGCAACTTCGCGCTCACGAACTTCAACGGCACGCCGTCCAATCGCTTCACCTTTCCCGTCGGGCGCACAGGCGGCAACGCCGTCTTCAGCCTGTTTCCGTTCCCCAATAACCCGAACGGTATTTACGGCGACAACACCCTGACGCAATCCTTGCCCGCCAGCGCGCGGGGTAACATCGCGTCCGTCAGATTCGACAATAACTTTCGTGCGCGCGGGCGCGAGCAAACCCTGACCGGGCGTTATAACTTCACTGATGACAGGCGCGATATTCCCGCCGTCGGCGCGGCGATATTCTCGACCTTGACCCCGAAGGTTCGCACGCAAAACCTTTCGCTGTTTCTCAATGGCGAACTGAGCATCGCGGGCGTATCGCGTCCCGCGTTCAATCAGTTGCGCGCTTCTTACGGGCGCACGCGCCTTAACTTCGAGCAGGTGCGAGACAGCGATTTTCTTTTACCAAGCGGGTTCTCCGACCCGACCTTCGGCACGTTCGGGCTGCTGAACGCGCCGCTGCTGGAAAACTTCACGTCGCCGGGTGTGGGTGCGGGTAACAACTTTGTCGCCAATACGGGCGATGTTTTTTATCTCGCCGCAAGTTCCGCGCTGGGGCGTTGCGCCGCGACTACGCCGCGACTATGCACGACCGAAGACCAACTCGGTCCCGTCGGGCAAATCAAACTCGCGGGCTTCTCGCCCATCGGCGTGGATGTCTTCAACTTCCCGCAACGCCGCGTCAACAACACTTACCAACTCGCGGACAACCTCACCTTACAAAGCGAGAGCCATCGCTTCACGTTCGGGGTGGACACGCGCCGCACGGAACTTAACAGCGACTTGCCGCGCAATGCCCGCCAGTTGCTTGAGTTCAACGGTGTTCCGTCACTCGATTTCAGTTTGGGATTAAGCGCGGAGCAAGCGAGCATCAGCAATCTGTTTCGATTGCCGAACGCGGTGCGCCTGACTTCGACCGACCTCGCGGCGGCGGGAGCGGCGAGCGGTGCATACGTCACTTTGAGCGCGCCCGGCAATTCCAATATCAATCTGCGTTTCTATCAACTCGACTTTTTCGCGCAAGACGAATGGCGACCTGCCCCGCGCCTGTCCGTGTCTTACGGGTTACGATATGAGTTCAACACGCCGCCGCGCGAAACCGGCAACCGCATCGAGCGCACATTTGACAGTCCCGACTTAGACTTGGTTCCCGGTCTGCGCGATTTTATAGACGGGCGCGAACGCATTTTCGATGCCGATTATAATAACTTCGCGCCGCGCGTCGGGCTGGCGTACTCATTTAACCAAACGGGACGCGCGACGATTTTGCGCGCCGGTTACGGCATCTTTTACGACCAGATTTTAGGTTCGGTAGTCAGTCAATCCAGAAACGTCTTTCCGTCATTCTTGACCGCCAATTTCGCGGGCGGCACGGGCAATCGTTTTTTCGGAACGCAACGCGGCGTTCTCAGCATTCTGGCTCTAAACAGCGGCGCGCCGGGCACACCCGGCATTCCTTCGAGCGGCATCCCGCAACTCATCCAAACGGGTACTATCAACACCTTCACGGACGCGCCCCTGTCTCAATACATCGCTAATCTAAACTGCATCGCGGGCGGCGGCGATGCAGTTAGTTGTGCCGGAAGAAGGGTGATTTTACCCGGCACGAGCGGCATCGGCGCGACTTTGCCGGAGCGTCGGATCGAAACACCGATGGCGCACCATTACAGCTTCGGCGTTGAAAGACAAGTGACCGATGACCTCACGATTTCCGCTGCTTACGTCGGCACGCAAGGGCGAAAACTGTTGCGCTTCACCACGCCGAATCTCGGCGCAAACACGTTCCTCGCCTTGCAAGCACTGCTGATTCAACCGGGCAGCCTCATCAATGAACCACTGTTCTTCGGTGTCGCGTTGCCGCCGGGCGCGCGTGCGGATGCGACAAATGCTTTAACGGGCGGTCGTCCGGTCAGCGGTGTCGGTGTCATCAATCTTTTCGAGACGACGGCTTCCTCAAGCTACAACTCTTTGCAAGTACAGGCGCGCTCACGCCTCCGTCGCGCCTTGCAACTTCAAGCCAATTACACTTTCTCGAAAGCCAACGATGATGTTTCGGATGTCTTTGATTTGGCGGGCGCGTCCGTTCTTCCGCAGAACAGTTTTAATCTCGCGGCTGAACGCGCCCCCGCGAACTTTGACGCGCGCCACCGTCTCGCATACAACTTTATTCTCGATTTCCCGGAAACAACGTCGTATTTGCGGTTTCTATTTAGCGGACTTCAATTCGCCGGAACGGGACGCTTTCAAACGGGTCAACCCTTTACCGTCAACAGCATCTTCGATGTCAATCTCGACGGCAACCTGACCGACCGACTTGATAACACCGAAGGAATCATCCGCACCGGAGACAATCACCAACCGTTGCGCCTGACGACCGTTGATACACGCTCTCTGCTGGCTCCGGTCAGAACGGATGGGCGCATCGCGCGAAACAGTTTTCGCGCCGGAAACACACTCGAACTTGACCTGACGTTGAATAAAACTTTCCGCTACGCGAAAGGTCAACAATTAGTCATCCGCCTCGACGCACTTAACTTCATCAATCGGACTAACTACGGCGTGCCAATCAGATTTCTTGAAGCTCCGGCATTCGGTCAAGCGACACAAACGATTACGCCGAACCGCCGCCTCCAGATTGGCATCAAGTATGCTTTTTAGTATCACCCGATGCTTCACATCAGGGACACGTATCTTTCGTCTTTGATGTCCCGGACATTCCTCGTCAACAATCGTTCTTGAAGGCAGTTAAAAATTAAACGGCTTGAGAAAACCGAATTTTTGACTGCACAACCCCCTCACCCTCACCTTGCCCGGCACCCCCCGCCAAACAAGGTGCTGAACAAAGTTCAAAAGTTTGAACGCCCCTCAAGGAGACAACGATGAGACACATTCCAATCGCCACAATCAAACTTTTCGCATTTAACCTCGCCATCCTCACCATCATCGTGCTTGGGTCAAGCACCGCCCGCGCCGATGAAATCAGAATCGTCGGCGGCACTACCGGGCTGTTCGGTAACGGCAGCGCAACATCCAACGAAATCACTTACCAGACAGCCGGTATTAACGGTTCAACAAGCGGTGGAATACTCGTCTTGGCAAGCGAGGCTTCCTTACCCAATATCAACAATCTAGGTTCTTTCACCATCAATCTTCAACCGAATCAAGACTTCTCCGGTGCTTTTACCCTGACCGTACAATTCGATTTACCCGGCGGCATCATCGTCGGCAACCCACGCCCGATTGTCGGCAGTGTTCTTGTCGACCCGTTCTCCAACGCGGCGATTATAGATTTCGACAACACGCCGTTTCTTTTCACCTTCTCGAACGCGCAAGGTTTCGGCACGTTCGCCTTATCGCTTGATGACTTGTTGTTTTTCTTCGGTCCTGCGCCCTCATTATTCAGCACCAACGTAACAACCAATCAACAACGCACAATCAACTGCACCTCATTTCCCTGCACGGCAGCCCTCACGGGAAGAATAACCCTCCTTTCTCCTGCCGCCGCCGTACCGGAGCCATCCACGATGTTGCTGCTCGGCACCGGATTAGCGGGAGCAAGCGCGGCGATTAAACGACGACGCAAGAATCGCAACGGTTAATACTTTGTGTGCCGATGCTTTCGGCGGCACTCTTACCAAACAGGCTATCGCAATCAACATTCATTCTAAGGTTGATTGCGATAGCCTGTCTTACCTATATACGAGTTGCAAATCAACGTGAGACACGATGTAGGGGCAGGGCTTGTCCCTGCCCGCGTTGCGCTGACTGAACGCGGGCAGGGACAAGCCCTGCCCCTACAATCTCACTCGGATTCGCAAGTTATTGAGACACCATAAAATACGGAAGGCTTGAACGCATAATTATTTTGCGTTCAAGCCTTCGTACAATACTTGGGGATTTTCCGCGAACTTCAATCCATCTTTTTACGAATAAACGTCGGCACATCCAGATCATCGGCGCGCACGTTACCGATTGAGCGATGCGCGTTTTCATCCATCGGACGCGCCGGATATTTACCGGGCGCGACGTTGGTTGAAGGCGAGACGGGGGCGGTCGGCGTGTTGACCGGATGCGAAGTCGTTCCGGCATCGGTCATCACTTTGTCGAATCCGGTGGCGATGACGGTCAACTTCATTTCGTCGTGCATTGATTCGTCAATCACCGCGCCGAAGATGATGTTCGCATCGTCATCGGCGGCTTCACGAATAATCGAAGACGCTTCGTTGACTTCAAACAGAGTTAAATCCGCGCCGCCCGTGATATTGATAAGCACACCCTTCGCGCCCTGAATCGTCGCCTCCTCAAGCAACGGCGATGAGATTGCCTGCTGCGTCGCTTCCCACGCGCGGTTCTCGCCGCTCGCGCGTCCCGCCCCCATTAGAGCCAAGCCCATGCCGGACATAATCGCTTTCACGTCCGCGAAGTCGAGGTTAATCAAACCCGGCACGGTGATAAGGTCACTGATGCCCTGCACGGCTTGACGAAGCACATCGTCGGCGAGTTTGAAGGCGTTGTTGAGCGACATGTTTTTATCAACCGTGTGAAGCAGCCGCTCGTTCGGAATCGTGATGACCGTATCCACGCATTCGCGCAGTTCGCGCAAACCCTGCTCGGCTTGCACCTGTCGGCGTCGCCCTTCAAACTGAAACGGCTTGGTCACAACCGCGACGGTCAACGCATGAAGTTCGGTGGCAAGCGACGCGATAATCGGAGCCGCCCCCGTCCCCGTACCGCCGCCCAAGCCGGTGGTGACGAAAACCATGTCCGCACCTTCAAGGGCTTCGATGATTTTCTCGGTGTCTTCGAGCGCGGCATCACGCCCGACTTCCGGGTTTGCCCCTGCGCCGAGTCCTTTGGTGAGGCGGCTGCCCAACTGGATTTTGACCGGAGCGCGCGAACGCTTCAAAGCTTGTAAGTCGGTGTTGGCGACGAGAAACTCTATGCCCTCGACGCCCGCTTCAATCATGCGATTGACGGCGTTGCTACCGCCGCCACCAACGCCGATAACCTTGATGCGTGCGCCGGTTATCGGCGGATCATCCTCCATAAAAATGCTGATACCGCTGCCCGGTTGGCGTCCTTCCGGTGTCATATAATTTCGTTCCTCTCCCGCTCACTTTCGTATGTGACGAAGCGGCGAATCGCGCTGCTATGATTAATGTCCACTGGCTATGAATGTTGTATGAAGTGCGTGAATGATGTCCATATATTGCGGTCTATATGTTGTGCTGACTGGCGGGGCAGCATACAACAACCTGTCAGAAAATACTACTAAAACGATGACGGAAGCGCGCCATAAACGAAGCCATGCCGTTATTGCTCGCGCGACGCTCAGCCGCCGCCTTGACTTCCGCCGAATACGCGCGTTGGGCGACCAAACAAAGCCCCGCCGCCGCCGCCCACGCAGGGCTTTGCACGTCGTCAATCAGTCCGGCGAAGCGGTCGCGTTCGGGGTAGCCGATACGCACCGGCGCATCGAAAACGCCTTCCGCGATTTCCGCGATGCCGTGAAGCAGACTGCCGCCGCCCGTCAAAACTACGCCGCTTGAAAGTTGCCGTTCCCAACCTGCATCCCTGATTTCATCCGCGACGTGCATCAAGACTTCTTCGGCGCGCGGCTGCAAAATATCGCACAGGATTTGACGCGACAAGTGACGCGGTGCGCGCCCGCCGACGCTCGGAACTTCGACGAGTTCGCCGCGTTCGCCTTCGCTCAATGCCTGACTGTACGCGCACCCGACCGCGCGCTTGATGCGTTCGGCTTCCGGTATCGGAGTACGAAGCCCGAACGCGATGTCGTTCGTGAAGTGCGCCCCGCCGAGCGGGAACACGGCTGTGTGTTGAACCGCTCCGCGCTGGTAAATCACCAAGCCCGTCGTCTCCGCCCCGATGTCCACGAGTGCCGCCCCGAACTCTTTATCATCATCGGTCAGGGTCGCTTCCGCCGCCGCGAGTTGTTCGAGAACCATATCCGTGACCATTAAGCCCGCGCGGTTGACGGCGTTAATCGCGTTCTGCCGCGCCGTCACCGGACTCGTCACGATATGAACCTTAACGGCGAGACGCGCCCCGATCATTCCCACAGGGTCATTGATTCCGTCTTGGTCATCCACGATAAATTCCTGCGGCAGACGGTCAACGATTTCCCTTCCGGCGGGAAGTTGAATCGCGCACGCCGAATCAACCGCGCGGCGCACGTCTTCCGGCGTAATCTCGCGGTCACGGTTGGCGACCGCGACGACCGCTTGCCCGTTGACGCCTTGAATGTGCGAACCGGCAAGGTTAATCGTCGCTTCTTCGGCTTGCAGTCCGCTCATACGCTCGGCATCTTCAACCGCGCGCTTAATCGCATCAACCGCCGCGTCCGGGTTGACGATGACGCCCTTACGAAGCCCGCGCGCCTCCGATTCGCCGATGCCGACGACCTCAATGGGCGCACCCGCCGCGACATTCGAGTCGCCCTCCGCGATGATGCAGGTGACGCGATTCGTGCCGATGCTTAATCCGACTGTGTGCGACGGGCGTTTCGCCATTCGCTTATTCTCCTCTTCCAAAGTTGGCATTTGAGTTTTTCAAATGCGAAGCCGAAACATTCGAGATGCAGTGTTTCAAATCTCAAATGTTTTATGTCTCAATTTCAAATTCCGAATCTAAAACTTTGCCGTCCCTACAAGGCAAACGATGAATGTATATGCCTACGTTCGATTCTTCTGTGAAGAAAATACTACCCGCGCCATTCGGTTGAAGCGTTTTTTTGCAACTACGCTCGTCATGTGCTTGAGCTAAAATTAGCTTGCCGAGAAACTCCAAAGCTTCTTCCGTTCCCTCAAGAAGAACGAAGCCATCCATCATTTTGCACGTAAGCTTAAAATCACGTTCAGCATATTCAGCGCAGACTTCATCGGGTGACATTTTGTTTCTCAAGACTTAATAACCGCAACCCAACCTTTAATTTACCGCCCCATTCGGATTAGACCCGACGATGATGCGGTCATCGTTGAGGGCGACGATATAACGTATGTTCGCGCCGCCTTTCGGTGAACGTCTGGCGTCATCAAGCACGTTCAAGGCTTCACGCAAACGCGAGCCGTAATTCTCCGCTCCCAATCTTACTTCAATGCCCGCATCGCGTCCCGCGAGTTGGGCGCGCACGTCGCGCAAATCATCAACATTGACTTCGCTCACGCGGTCGGCAATCCCCGCGTCCGTCCACGCTTTGTTCATCTGGCGATAAGCTTTGACGCGCGATTGATTCTCTTTTTTTGCCGTCGCCGTATCGCCCTCATTCCACCCGCGCAGGATAAACTCCGGCATCTTGTCCGACGCGGTGACGGCGGCGAGCATCACGCCTTCATCGTCAACCCACATCATCTTGCCTTCACTTGTGCGAACCACAGCCTGCGGCGTGCGCTCCGTGATGCGTACACGAAGCCCCGACGGAAGCACACGCGACACGACCGCCGAACGCACCCAAGACTCTTTCGCCAACTCCGCGCTCAAGAGGTTTAAGTCTGCACGCCACACGCCCTCTCCCGCGACCGAAGCCTTGATGCGTCGCCGTATATTCTCACCCGAAGCCCGCTCCGTGCCTTCGACATCAATGCGGCGCAAGTTGAAAAACGAAGCCGCCGCGACTGCCTTATAACCGAAGAAAAGCATCGCCGCGAAACAGATTACGACAAAGGCTTTGAGCGCAACCGGCATCACAGCTCGCGCGTTCGCCGCGATTTTGCGCCAATCAAGTGACGATGATTTTTTCTCTTGCCGCGCACGCCCCGCACCGCCACGCGCCGCCGGACGCTGCCCGCCACCGACGGCGGAGCGCGTCACGGCACGCCGCGCATTAGTCCCGTTTGTCGTGTTCGCCGTGTTCGACTGTCTGGTTTTTATCGTTTGTTCTTTCAACGCTTAACCCCCGCTTTCATCAATCCCACCCTTTGCTTCCACTTCGCCTTTCGACCTTCGCCCTTCGCCTTCCGCTTCGCCCTTCCACAACTCGACTTCATATTCGAGTTCAACGCCGCGCTCACTTTGCACGCGCTGTCTGATTTCTTCCGCGAGGGCGAGCGTGTCGGTCGCGGTCGCTTCTTTGCCGTCGGTGACAATGAAGTTGGCATGAACGGGCGAGACGAGCGCACCGCCGCGCCGTGTGCCTTTCAATCCGAGTTCGTCAATCATGCGCCCCGTGCTTAAACCGCCGGGCGGATTCTTGAAAAAGCATCCGGCGGAACGCGCTCCGTGCGGCTGCGTCGTTATGCGTTGCTGCTTCGCTTTGTTCATCCGTTCGGCAATCGCTTCGGGGTCGTCGCTTTTCAAAACAAGCGTCGCACCTAATATCAAATCACCGGACGCGAACGAAGTCTTGCGATAGTACCAACCGATTTCCGCACCCGGCACAATCACGACATTGCCGCCGCGCGCAATCCTCACGCTTTCGACCACCGTCCCGATTTCATTTCCATAAGCTCCGGCGTTCATCCACAATGCCCCGCCGATTGTTCCCGGAATCCCGCCCAAACCTTCAATCCCCGACAAGCCCCGCTTGACCGCTTCGACGCACAAACGCGGCAAACTGTAACCCGCGCTAATCGAGACACGCCCGCCGTCAAATTCCGCCACGCCTTTCAGGTCGCGCATGTTGATGACGACGTAATGATGCGCCGCGTCATCGGCAAGCACGTTCGACCCCGCGCCAAGCACGCGCCATAAAATATGCGCTTCATCAAGACGATGCACGACGCGCGCCGCCTGTTCTTCAGTCGTCGGCGAGAGCGTCCAATCCACACGCCCGCCGACGCGCAAACTCGTCATCTCCGCGAATCGTCGCCCGCGTTCGGCTTTGGCTTCATAACGCGCGGCGATAGATTCGACCATCGCATCGCGCACGCCCGCACGTGGTTGACTGCGAATCGGCGCATCGCGTTCGGCATCGTTTTCGGCTATGGATTCTTCAATCATAATCACCATGAAATCTCCCGCCAACTTAATTCACAGTTTGTTCCGCCTGTTCGCGCAACAACGTCAAAAGCTGTTCACCGATTTGCGAAACATTGCCCGCTCCCAAAGTCACGACCACATCATCGGAGCGCACTTCATCAAACACCAGACTCGCCGCCGCCTCAATCTTTCCGGCGTGCCGCGCGTCTTTGTGACCGTAAGCTTTAATCTTTTCAATCAATGCTTCCGTCGTCACACCTTCAATCGGTTCTTCACTCGCGGCGTAAATATCCGTGATAAACAACACGTCGGCGTTATTGAATGAGCGCGCGAAATCATCCATCTGGTCTTGCGTGCGCGAATAGCGATGCGGCTGAAACAGCACCACCAAACGCCTTCCGCCCGAACCAATTTTTGCCGCCGCGAGCGTCGCTTTAACTTCAGTCGGATGATGCCCGTAATCATCCACGACGAGGACGCCTGCCGCTTCACCGCGAACCTGAAACCTGCGCCCGACGCCGCCGAACTCATTCAACGCGCGGGCGATGTCGTCAAACGAAACGTTCAATTCAAACCCGACCGCGATGCTCGCCAGAGCGTTATAAACATTGTGCAAACCCGGCACGCGCAAACTCACTTCGCCCATCACATCCGTCCCGCGCCACACCGTAAAACTCGAACCGAAATTTTTGTCAAACTTGATGCCGTGCGCCGAAACATCAGCCTGCGCGCTCAAGCCGTAAGTGATGCGGCGACGCTTCACATCCGGCAAGATAGCCTGCACGTTCGGGTCGTCGAGACACAACACGCTCGCCCCGTAGAACGGAACTTTGTTCGCAAAATCCGCGAAGCTTTTTTTCACGTCCGCCATGTCTTCGTATCTGTCCATATGTTCGCGGTCAATGTTGGTGACGACGGCAATCGTCGGACTCAACATCAGAAACGAACGGTCACTCTCATCGGCTTCGACGACCATCAAATCCGATTTCCCTAATCGCGCATTTGACCCCAAAGCTTCGACCACACCGCCGACCACAATCGTCGGGTCGAGTTCGCCACGCGCTAAAATCACCGCGACCATCGAAGTCGTCGTCGTCTTGCCGTGACTGCCCGCGACCGCGACCGAATAAGGTTTGAGCCTGACGAGTTCCGCCAACATCTCGCCGCGCGCAATCACGGGAAGTCCCCGCCTTCGGGCTTCGACGATTTCAGGGTTGTCGTCACGCGCCGCCGTCGTCCGCACCACAACTTTCGCATCACCGACATTTTCCGCCGCGTGTCCTTCGTTAAACTTCGCGCCCAACTTTTCCAACCTATCCGTGACCGTCGAACGCCGCACATCCGACCCCGAAACGGCAAAGCCTAAATTCAACAGAACTTCCGCGATACCACTCATCCCGATACCGCCGAGTCCGACGAAGTGAACGTGTTGAATGCGCTTAAACATAAGTGGTCAGTGGTCAGTGGTCAGTGGTCGGTTTGAAGGCAAGCATGGTTCGTTCATGCGCTGTAAAAAGAGATTCGGGTTTAAGTATATGACAAGCATTTTGTTTCCTACTGACCACTGACCACTGACCACTGACCACTTAGTTTTTCGATTAAATCTACCGTTCGTTCGGCGGCGTCGCGGTGTGACAGGCGGCGCGCCGATGTTTCCATTTCGTGAATCGTGTGCGGGGCGCGGGCGAGTTGATTGATTTCGCGGGCGAGTGTTTCGCCGGTCAAGTCGGATTGTAAAATCATGCGCGCCGCGCCGCCGCGTGCGAGGGCTTCGGCGTTTTTGCGTTGGTGGTCATCGGCGGCGGTTGGGAGTGGAATCATAATCGCGGCGCGTCCCGCCGCGATTAGTTCGGCACTCGTCGTTGCTCCGGCGCGCGAGATTATTAAATCCGCGTTCGCAAAGTGTGCGACCATATCATCGAGGTACGGGCGCACGTCCGCGTCCGTCCATCCCGCGCTTTCGTAGCCCGCTTTGATGCGTTCAAAGTCACTCGTTCCGGTTTGGTGCGTGACGGTCAAGTTGTGTTCGCGGCGTGTGTTTTCCAGATGCGGAAGCGCGGCAATCATCGCGTCGTTAATCGCCCGCGCACCTTGCGAACCGCCGAAGATGAGAATGGAAAATTTACCGTCATCCGCGCGCTCGGCGGGTATCTCGAAGAACTCGCGGCGCACGGGATTCCCTGTGACGACGGCTTTGCCTTTGAAGTACGGGACGGCTTCTTCAAACGCGACCGCCGCCTTCGTGCAAATCTTGGCGAGGCTTCGATTCGTCCAACCGGGCAGGGCGTTTGAATCCATCACTAATGTCGGCACGCCGCTCATCCACGCCGCGAGCAGAGTCGCGCCCGTCACATATCCGCCCGCCCCTACGACGACGTGCGGCTCGAAGTCTTTGATGATGTTGCGTGCTGCCAGCATAGTTTTCGGTATCAAACTCAAACCGCGAAGTTGTGCCGCGAGTCCGACGTTTTTAAGTCCCGCGCTCTCGACGAGCGATAATTCAAATCCGGCTTGTGGGACAAGTTTCTCTTCCAACTTTCCGCGCGTACCGATGAAGCGAACTTTCGAGTCGGCATCGCGCCGCATGATTTCTTGGGCGACCGCGATGCCCGGATAGATATGCCCGCCCGTGCCTCCGGCGGCGATTATCACGCGCATCATCGGTATGCTTCGCGCCCCGTCGCGTGCTGTGAAATGTTCAATAAAATTCCGATTGAAAACAGCGTCGGCACAAGAGACGAGCCACCGTAAGAGATGAACGGAAGCGGTATGCCTTTCGTCGGCAGCATGGACAAGGTGACGCTCATATTAAATAGAGCCTGCGTCACAATCATCATCACTATCCCTAAACCGAGCAGCATCCCGAAGCGTTCGGGAGCGCGCAAACTGATGCTCACACCGCGCCACAACACCACACCGAACAACGCGATGACCGCCAACCCGCCAATCGTTCCGAGTTCTTCACCGATGACCGCGAAGATAAAATCCGAGTGCGCGAAAGGCAGAAACAACATCTTCTGTCGCCCTTCCGCGAAACCCAAACCACTGACGCCGCCACTGCCAACCGCGATAAGCGATTGTGTGACTTGATAGCCCGCCCCTTGCGGGTCAGCCCACGGGTCGAGAAACGACATAACTCTACGCAACCGCCACGGCACAAGCACTAATAACGCCCCGACACCCACAATCGCGGGCATCACCAGCAAACCGAGATGAAGCAGACGCGCACCCGAAGCGAACAACATCGCCGCGCACCCGACCGCGAGTATCAGAGCCGTTCCCAAATCCGGTTCGGCGACAATCAAGATGATGAGAAAACCCGTGACGCTGATAGCGGGCGCGAGCGTGCGAAAGAAGTCGTGTTCTTCACCCGCGCGCCGTTCGAGAAAGCGCGCGAGAAAAAGCACCAACGCGAGTTTTGAAAGTTCCGAAGGCTGCACGGACATACCGCCGAAACGTATCCACCGATGCGCCCCGTTAATCGCCGGAAACAGAAAAACCATGACGAGCATCAAGACGACCACGCCGAGCAGAGGATAAACAATCCGCGCCGCCCGCCACACACGATAATCAATCCGCATCCCCGCCAACATCGCTCCAAACCCGATAACCGCCCACGCCGCCTGACGCACGAAGTAACCGTACACGCTCCCGCTTTCCTTCATCGCCACAAACGCCGACGCGCTATACACCATCACCACGCCGAACAACGCGAGGGCAATCGTCGCCGCGAACAGGCTTTCATCGTATTTGAGTCGTCTGAACATAAAATCAGGAGTCAGGAGTCAGGAGTCAGGAGTCAGAAGCCGGAAGCAAAGACGTATGTTCTTCGTCTTCATTCTGGCTTCTGACTCCTGACTTCTGGCTTCTGTTTTTAACGGCTTCCTTAAATGCCCGCCCGCGCGCTTCGTAGCCCGCGAACATGTCGAAGCTGGCGCACGCCGGAGCAAGCAGTACGATGTCGTCGTTGTGTGCGAGACGGGCGGCGCGTTCGACGGCATCGGTGATGTCCTTTGCGCGTTCGGTTTCGACTATGCCGTGCAATTCCGCTTCGATACGCGCGGCGTCTTCACCAATGGTGATGAGGGCGCGCCCGTGCGATTTGAGAAGCGGCGCAAGTACGGTGTACGGTGCGCCTTTGCCGCGCCCGCCCGCGATGAGGACGACGCGCCCCGCTTCACACGCGAAGGCTTCGAGGGCTTTGACGGCGGCATCCACGTTCGTCGCTTTCGAGTCGTTATAGAAACGCACGCCCGTTTCCGTGTCACGCGCGACGAGTTCGAGACGATGTTCGACGGGGGGGAAACTTCGCAAACTTTCGCGCATAATTTTCACATCTAGTCCGGCGGCGATGCCGATGGCGAATGCCGCCGCGATGTTCTCAAGGTTGTGACGCCCGACGAGTTGCGTATCATCGCTTGTCGCCAAAATCGTTTCGCTTGATTGATTGCGCCGCACGATTTCACGTCCGTTGATAAATATGCCGTCGGCGGTTTCGCCGTTCGCATCGAACATCACATTGAACATCACGACATCGGCGCGCAAACCTTTTGCCCACGAAGCCGTCACCGCATCGCCCGCGTTCAAAACGGCGGTGTCGTCCGGCGTTTGATTCGTGAAGATGCGGTGCTTCGCCGCCGCGTAATCGGTGACGGAATCGTAACGGTCAAGGTGGTCGGGCGTGACGTTTAAGACGGCGGCGATGCGCGGGCGAAAATCCTTTATCGTCTCCAACTGAAAGCTTGAAAGCTCCGCGACAATCCACGCCTCATCCGTCGCCTGTTCGACAAAGGAAATCAAAGGTGTGCCGATGTTGCCGCCAATGAGAGTTTCGTGTCCGGCGGATTTGAACAGATGTCCGACAAGTGCCGTCGTCGTCGTCTTGCCGTTCGAGCCGGTGATGCCGACGATGCGCCCGCGAAGGAAACGCGCGGCGAGTTCGACTTCACCGATGACTTCCGCGCCCGCGCGTTCCATGTACCTGACCGGAATGCTTTTCGACGGCACGCCCGGACTGACCACGCACAATTCGATGCTGTCCATCAACCACATCGGCAGTTCACCATCAATCAGCCCGACGCCATCAAACTTCAAATTTCGCGCTTCATCCGTCCATTCGGCTTGCGGCTTGATGTCGTGCAGAGCAACTTTCGCCCCGCGACTTTTCAAGAAGGCTGCCGCCGCGACGCCGCTTTTCCCCGCGCCGAGTACGATTGCTTTTATGCCTTCGAGTTCCAAATCCGTCCTCTTAATTCCTTACCTTAATTTAAGCGTCGAGATGCTCAACAACGCGAATAAAATAGCGATGATTAGAAATCGGAAAACTATTTTCGATTCCTTCCAACCTTCCATCTCAAAGTGATGATGAAGCGGCGTCATATTAAACAAACGTCTGCCCGTACCTGTGTTGTGTTTCGTGATTTTGAAGAACGTGACTTGCAACATCACCGATAAAGCTTCGAGTACGAATACGCCGCCGACGAGAAGCAAAATAAATTCCTGCTTCGTTAAAATCCCGATTGTGCCAATCGCGCCACCGATTGCCAGACTTCCGACATCACCCATAAAGACATCAGCGGGCGGCGCGTTGTACCACAGAAAACCGAGACTCGCCCCCGTCATCGCCCCGCAGAACACGGTCAACTCCGCGACTTCCGGGCGATGTTCCAAACCTAAATATCCGGCGAAGCGCGCGTCGCCCGTGATGTATGTGAAAGCCGTCAGTGCCGACATTGCAACCACCGTGATGCTGATTGCCAAGCCGTCAAGCCCGTCGGTCAAGTTCACGGCGTTCGACGTGAATTGCAAAACGAGAATGATGAACGGCAGGTAAAGAATGGGTCCGATGTTGGTGATGTTGGTCAGCGCGGTGGCTTTGAAAAACGGCAGACTGATGTTCCAAGTGTAATCGGAATACAGCATCAGAATCACCCACACACCGACGGCGATGCCGCATTGCGCCGCGAGTTTCCATCTACCCTGCAAGCCGAGACTCTGTTTCTTGGCGACTTTCGCGTAGTCGTCGAGAAAGCCGATAAGGGCGAAAAGCGTCGTCGCAATCACGATAATCCAGACATAAAGACTGTTAAGCCGCGCCCATAACAAAGTCGAAATCAAGACCGCCCCGATGATGAGAACGCCGCCCATCGTCGGCGTGTCTTTCTTCGCCTGATGTGATTTAGGTCCCTCTTCGCGGATTTGTTGACCGACATTTAGGCGACGCAAATACCTGATGACGTATTTGCCGGAGAGCAGCGAAATCAGAAGCGAAGTAATGGAAGCATACGCCGTGCGAAACGTGACGTACTGAAAGACGTTCAAAATCTTGACGAAATACGACTCGCCCGATTGCGCGTTGAGACTCAAGTAAAGCCATTCGTATAAGAGGTGATACAGCATTTGATGCTCTCCCCGTCTGAACCCGTTTCGCCCGGCAATCGGAAAACTTATTGAATCGAATTTTCGATTGTTCGATTCCGGCTTTACCTAAACTACCTTGAAGCGTTCGCGCAAACGGCGAACCATAACATCCAACTTCACGCCGCGCGAACCTTTGATTAACACGACATCATTCGCGCGCACTTCCGAAATTAACCGCGATGTGACCGCTTCAACTTCTGAAAAGAACTGCGCGGTTTCACTGTTCATTGTTTCCGTTTGCGCTCCCGCGACTAAATGCTGTGCCTCGCCGCGCACAGCCAACAACATATCCACATTTCCAAGACGCCCGATTTGTTCGCCCGCTTCGTAGTGCATCCGTGCGGCGTCGCGTCCGAGTTCCAACATCTCGCCCGCGACGACGATGCGCCGCCCGCGTTTATCATCATCATCTCCGGCGTGCGGCGTGGTTTCCATCTCGCTCAACATCTGCGTCATCGCCAGTAGCGAACGCGGGTTCGAGTTGTACGAATCATCAATCACGGTGAAGACGCCCGACGTTTCATCTCTCGCGTCAATCTTAAACCGCACGACTTCACCGCGCATCTGCGTGGGGGCGGCATTCGAGAAAGCGTCCGCGATGGCTTCGGGTGTCATGTCAAACTGTGTGGCGATTGCCGCCGCCGCTAAAGCGTTCGTCAGGTTGTGGCGTCCGGCTAAGGACAATCGCGCGAGTGCCGAACCGCGCGGCGTGTGCAAACGAAAGCCGATGCTGCCGAGTTGCGAAGCGTCAATCTCACTCGCGCCGACATCGCATCCATGACTCATACCGAACGTCACGACGCGCCCCGCGTGAACTTCACGCATCATCAACACACGCGCATCGTCGGCATTGAGAATCGCAATGCCGTCAGATTTCAAAGCTTCGACGAGGGCGCGTTTGCCCGCCGCGATTTGTTCAATCGAATCGAAAAATTCCAGATGAACTGGAGCGACTATCAACTCAACCGCGATGTCGGGCGTGGCGATGTCCGTCAAGCGTTTAATTTCGCCGGGAAGTGACATGCCCATCTCCAAGACCGCAACATCGAAATCCGCGCTCCGTCGTCCGTCCGATTCCATTTGCAAAATCGAAAGCGGCACGCCAAGTTCGTTGTTGTAATTCTTCTGCGTGCTGACGACGCGCATTCCGTTTGCCGAAAGCAGATGCGCGGTTAAATCCTTCGTCGTCGTCTTACCCGCGCTGCCCGTAATGGCGACGACCGGACGCCGCCACCGTTCAATCACTCCACGCGCCAAGTCTTGCAACGCGGCGATGACATCATCAACGAGAAACAGACGCTCGCGGTAAGGGTGAAGCGTGGCATCGGCTTCGACACGTTCGCGGCGCGCGACGGCAAACGCTGCCTCACGCTCGAAAGCCTGCGGAATGTATTCGTGCGCGTCACTAAAATTCGTCGCCGTGAAACTGTGGCGGCGATAATCTTCCGGCGACAGGGCGAAGAACAATTCACCCTCACGCACACTGCGCGAATCAATGGCAAAGCCCGTGAGTTGACTATCGGCGACGGCTTCACCCGCCGCACCGAAATCATGCCGCACGCCCATCATCTCGCTTGCTTCACGCGCCTTCACTCGTTCGCTTTATCCTTCATCTTTAGTTCGCGGTGTAAGTATTTTGCGGCTGTGCCACCTGATGTGCGGTGAGGCTGCGCCTCGAAAACACGAGCGGCGTAGCCGCCATAACTTTTTGCGGCGAAGCGGAAAGGCAGAGCCTTTCCGCACATCAGGCGGCACAGCCGCAAAACTGCACCCGCCGCATAAGGTGAGTACATAATTTGAAATCTCAAACGGCTTTCAATCATCACTAAAAACTAACCTCACTTTATCGCCTGCATCAATACTTTCTCCGGCTTCCGGCGATTGCTTAATGGCGCGCCCTTCACCCTTCGCTTCCAATTCAAGCCCAAGTCGCGCACACACACGCCACGCATCGCGCACGCTCATCCCGCGCACATCCGGCATCATCAAAGCCCGCGCTCCGGCGTTCGCATAAATGACGCGCGTGCGGCGGGCGGTCACTTCTTCGCGCACCGCGTTCAAGGCTTCGCGCTCCGCATCGTTCGTCCACATCGCGCTTGCCGCTTCTGCCGACGTTTCGCTCGAAGATTCATGCTTACCATTCGATTCTTCCTGTCCACTGACCACTGACCACTGACCACTGACCACTGCGTCGTTTGCGTCACGAAATTCGCCGTCCGGCATCACCCTCAAGTAAGGCAGCACGACATCCGCAATGTCACGAAACACGGGTGCGGCAGCGTCGCCGCCGTGATACGCTCCGACCGGTTCATCGAGGACGACGACGATGACGACCTGCGGGTTTTCGACGGGAGCGAATCCGGCGAACGAAGCGACGTGTTTCGTCGCTGAATAAGCCCGCGTCGCGGGGTCAATCTTTTGCGCCGTGCCGGTTTTGCCCGCCGCCGTGTAGCCTTCAAGTTGCGCCTTCTTCGCCGTGCCGCGAAGCGTCACGCTCTCAAGCATTCCGCGAAGCGCACGCGCCGTCTTCTCACTCGTGACGCGCATTGCGGCGGCGGGTGAGTTCGCAATCAACGCTCCATCGGATGCGCGCACGCCGCGCACGATATGCGGAGCGACGCGCACGCCGTCATTGGCAATCGTGCCGAAGGCGGAAGCGATTTGAAGCGGGGTGACGCCGATTTCCTGCCCGATGGCGATTGAGCCGACGGATGAGGCTTGCCACTTTTTGACGGGGCGCAAGAGTCCGGCGGTTTCGCCGGGAAGGTCAATGCCGGTGCACGCACCGAAGCCGAAGCGCGTGATGTATGAGTGAAGCCGCTCATCGCCAAGCCTTAGCCCAAGTTTAATCGCGGCGACGTTGCTTGATTTGGCGAGGGCTTCCGTCAGGGTCAACGTGCCGTAAGCATGATGGTCACGAATCCTGCGCCCGGCGATGGTGATGCCGCCCATCTGACAATCAATCGTGTCGTCGGGCTTCGCCAGACCTTCTTCCATCGCTCCGGCGTAAGCGACGATTTTGAACGTCGAACCCGGCTCGTAAATGTTTTGCAAAGCATGATTGACACGCACCCGCGCGGCGTCGGCGGGACTCATCTCAACAACGTCGTCGGTGTCAGAGTCGGCAGTGTCGCTTTGACGGTTAGCTTTTGAAGTTGATGACGGCGGAGTGTTCGGGTCGAAAGTCGGAGCGTTGGCGAGGGCGAGAATCTCGCCCGTGCGCGGGTCAAGCACGACGGCAGTTCCGGCACGCGCACGCGACTGTGCGACTGCCGCTTCGAGAACTTTTTCGGTTTGATATTGAACCACCGCGTCGAGCGTGAGAACGATTGAACCGCCGTCGCGCGCCGCGACTTCAACCGCATCGTAAGCTTTGCGGCTCACATCCAGATTCAGATAGACGCGCCCGCTTTCGCCGCGCAAACGGTTTTCCTGCGTCTGTTCAATGCCGCCAAGCCCGTGTTCGTCAAGCCCTACGAAGCCTATGATGTGCGCGGCGAGAGAATTATTCGGGTAAAAACGCTTCGATTCCGGGCGCGTATAAACGCCTTTGATTTTAAGCGTCTGGATTTTTTTGGCAACCGGAGCATCGAGCTTACGCGAGAGCCACACGAACTTTCGCTTGTCCTTTCGCGCCTGATTTACGCGCCGGATAAGCGGGACGGCATCTTCATTAAGCAAATCCGCGAGACGTGCGATGTCTTTCTCCACGTTTTCGATTTCATCCGGCACGGCGAACACGGACGCGACTTCGACGCTGCGCGCGAGTTCGCGCCCGTTGCGGTCGAGAATCAAACCGCGTCCGGCGCGCGTCGCACGCGAACCCTGCTGTTGACCCCTCGCCCGTGCGACGAGAAATTCGTGACCCGCCGTTTGCAAATATATGAGCCGCACGCCGACGCATATTATCCACACACATAACACCGCGCACATCATCAAAGCGCGCCGCCGCGTGCGGTCGGGCGTCGCCGTCGCGGTTTTGCGCGCGGGCGAATTTTGAATTGGCAATCGGCGGTAGTGGTTAATCATCAATCGTGGTCAATCATCAAAGACAAACTTTGACTTCCATTACGACTTCAATACGATTTCTTCAACGTCCGGTTGCGGCGGCGCGGCGTAGGTTTGAAGTCACTGAAGTGGACGAAGCGGGCGCATCGGGAATGCTCTTTAGTTTAACGGCATCCTGTTTGACAGAGACTTGTTTGACCGCAACTTGTTTGGCGAAATCCCCCTTGACCGCGACCTGTTTCGCTTCGCCGGAATGAGCGTCGAAAGTGTTTCTCAACTGCGATGCGCGGGCGGTGTTGAGTCCATGTTGACGCGCCATACTTTCGAGGTTGCGCGGGGCGGTCGCTTCGTTATACGCGAGTTGCAATCGCTTCTGTTCGGCAAGCAAAGCGGCTTGTTCGCCGCGCAATTTTTCGCATTCGTAACCGTGATTGACCGCCGCGATATGTTGGGCGGCGGCGCGCACAAAACAAACGCTCAACACCACGCCGCACGCGACGAGAATCCAGATGTATGCCTGTGGTGTGCGCCCGGCGAACGGTGGCGCGTTGGCGCGTGAGCGCGATGATGATAGAGGTGATGATTGTGTGCGGTTCATGCTTTCGTTCCTCAAGTCTGGTGATGAGCCGTCTGAGTGACGCCGATAATTCAGGCGGCACGCACGCGCTTTCAAGTTCGGGGTCGAAGGAGAGTTGAACGATTTACATCGGGGGCGAGATGAACGCCGCGCGTGTTAAAGACGCTGACAGGCGCGCAACTTTGCGCTTCGTGCGCGCGGGTTAATCCGTGCTTCCGCCGCGTCAGGGGTTACGGGGCGGCGTGTCAAAATCTGTACGGCTTCGCGGCTGCCGCATTCGCACATTGGCAAGCGCGAATCGCATTCGCATCCTCCGGCGAGGCGGCGCAGTGTGCGCTTTATAATGCGGTCTTCCAGTGAATGAAAACTGATGCACACGAAGCGTCCGCGCGGATTAAGAATTTCAATCGAACTTTCAACAAACTTCGCCAAGTCGTCGAGTTCGCCGTTGACGGCGATGCGTAAAGCTTGAAACGTGCGCGTCGCGGGGTGAATCTCGGCGGTCGCACGAGAGCGCGTTCGTCTGCTTTTTCCGGCACGATAGCGAATCACTCCCGCGACTAAATTCGCCAATTCAACGGTCGTCGTTACGGGTTCGCCACGTTCGCGGCGTTCGACGATGCGCCGCGCGATGCGCCGTGAAGCGGGTTCTTCGCCGTATTCGTAAATGATGCGGGCGATTTCCACTTCCGGCAGTTCAGCAAGCAAATCGGCGGCGGTCGGGTCATCGCCCTCCGCATCCATACGCATATCGAGCGGCGCGTCAAAGCGAAAACTGAATCCGCGATGCGCGGTGTCGAACTGCCACGACGACACGCCCAAGTCAGCCAACACGCCGTCCGCCTTGCTCTCGCCCACGCTTGCGAGAACGTCCGCGATTTCGTGTGAAAGGGCTTTCACGAATCTAAACCTTGTGCCGAATCTGGCGAGACGATGCGCGGCGTGTCGGAGCGCGTCAGGGTCGCGGTCAATTCCTATCACCCGCGTCGTTGGATTGTTTTCCAATATCGCTTCCGTGTGACCACCCAAGCCGAGCGTCGCGTCAATGAACAACCCGCCGCGTTCGGGAGCAAGATACTCAAGCACCTCGCTCAACATCACCGAGCGATGAAGCGCATCGAAATCAACGTCACCGTCTGTATCAGTGTCGCCGTTAATATCGAAGTCGGTGTCGCCTTCCGTCGTCATGCCGTTTGTTCGGGCGTCTCTTTCAAAGAACAATCCATAACTTTCAAAATCCGATTGCGCCAAGTTTAGCCTGAACGCTTAAATGCCGAGTCGGGCGAGTGCCGCTTCATCTTCCGCCGTGTACGGGTCGGCGTGCATTCGTTGTTGAAAGCGTTCGAGTTCCCACACATCCAGATAAGTCAAATAACCTAAAACCGCGACTTCACCGATTATTCCCGAACTGCGGCGCAACAAAGGGTGAATCAAGATTCTTCCCTGTAAATCCATCGTCGCTTCTTGCCCGTAATAATTCGCCCGGTCGAGAAATCTGCGACGGTGCGCGTCCATCGCGGGCAGCAAAGCCAAACGCCCTTCGATGTTCTGCCATTCCTGCAAAGGGTAGATGAGTGCGCTCTCACCTGTTAAACTCGTGATATAAAAGTTTGAGCCGTACTGTTTCGCCAAAATGTTCCTGAAGACGGTCGGGATTTTGAGCCGCCCCTTAGGGTCAATTCGCGCGGTGTAATTGCCTCTGAACATTGCGCCATTAGTCCGAAAACGAGTCGCTGCTTAAACCTTAAAGTAATTCTTGAAGCTCTGACGGCAAAGCAGTGTTATCAGTCCACTTCAAACCACTTCAGACCACCCTTCGCGCATAGTACGCTGGCATAAGATACGGTGTCAAGAACTAAATTTCGGGGTTTTGCGAAAACCTTTAAGCACGATATGGTGTACTTTTGGCGGCTTGTTCCAATCGTCAGCCTTAACCCTTTTGTTGTACATCCTTAAACTTTAACAATCGCGGATTTTGATTGGCGAATAATCCTAAAACATGGTGAACAAGTTCGGCTCGTTGGTATTTTTAGGTTCGGTTTTGACGCTTGGGAATGTTCTGGGCGGACTGTTCTTGATTTATTCGACAGCGCGGAAAAAAACGAGTGTGCGGTTGCTTAGAAACCTGCTCGGCACGGGAGCAGGTTTCATGTTAGCAGCGGTGTTTTTAGAATTGTTGCCGCAAATCATCGAAGCCCAAATTGCTAACCGCGAGAATGCGGGAGCGGCGCATGGTGTCGCGCACGCGATGTTGTTGGTTTTGAGCGGCTATCTTTTCCTTTTATTGGTTGAGCAATTCATCGCTTCGCATGTTCACTTTCCACCGCTTGGTAAAGCGGATTTAGACGGCACTTTAGACGTAAGCACAGGCGGAACCGTGAACGCCGCACAAGCGATTTTACCAACGACCGGTTACACGGTTCTGACCGGACTCGCGGTGCATACGTTTTTCGATGGAGTGATGCTTGCCACCAGTTTGCTGGTTGATTTTGAGTTCGGGTTTCTTGTTTTCGTCGCGCTTCTCCTTCATAAAATCCCTGAAGGCTTCACGGCGGCGTCAATCGTCGCGGCGGCGGGCGGCAACCGTCGGCAATCCGTTTTCGCCACGTTATTTATCGGAGCGACGACTTTCAGCGGCGCGCTCGCCGTCGCATATCTCGATTATAGTGTCGGTCAACTTTTGAGTTACGCCCTGCCGTTTGCCGCTGGAGTGACGCTCTATATCACCGCGACCGACTTGATTCCCGAACTCAAACACGGCACGTCCTCGTCATCGTCCGCGACAGGGCTTTTCGTGATTGGTGGTGTGATTTTGTTTTACCTGATTCACATCTTGATTGACGCAGTATGATTCTGCGGCTCAATTCTCCGGCGTAATGACTTTGAAACAGGCAAGGAACAAAACTTGCTCCGTTGCGTACTTCTGACAAGCAAAATGTACGGTTTATCAATTCAACATAAAATCATGCTCCGCACTTCCCTTCTAATCGTTGCGATATTCTGCGCTTCGGGTTGGCTCGGTTTAATCACAAGCCACGCTCAAACCGCGAGTTCGCCTTTGCCCGCGCCGACGGGTTTCGTCAACGATTACGCCGGAGTGATAGACGCGCCGACGGAAGAGCGTCTGGAAACTTTACTGACCAATCTTAAACAGCGTGCCGAAATTGAGTTTGCGATTGTGGTCGTACCGACGACGGGCGACGTGCCGATTTTCGATTACACGCTCGCGGTGGCGCGCGGGTGGGGCATAGGTCCCGGCGGCGGCGAACAGAAGGGTCTAATTCTTCTTGTCGCGGTCAATGACCGCAAATATCAATTACAGGTCAGCCGTCATCTCGAAGGCGATTTGCCCGATGGCGTAGTGGGCGAAATCGGTCGCCGTATGCGTGACCCGTTTCGACAAAATCGTTACGGCGATGGATTGGAACTCGCCGCCGGAACAATCGTCGCCACGCTTGCCGAGAAACGCGGCTTCTCGCTCGAAGGCATTGACCGCAGCCAAGCCTATCGCGGCAATGACAACACTACACCGCGCCGCGCGCAAAGCGGTTTGAGTTTTACGGCGTGCTGTTTCATCATCGTCATCATTCTCGTGTTGATGGCGATATTCGGCAGAGGCGGCAAACGTCGCGGCGGTGGTGGCGGCTTTGGCGGTGGCGGTGGCAGTGGGCTGATGAACGCTTTGTTAATCGGTTCGGTTCTTAACTCTATGAGTCGCGGCGGCGGTTCGAGCGGATGGGGTGGCGGTGGAAGTAGCGGCGGCGGTGGCGGCTTCGGTGGCTTCGGCGGCGGCGGTGATTTCGGTGGCGGCGGCGCGGGCGGCGATTGGTAAAACAGAAAAAAGTAAAGGTCGAACAGGCGAACGATGAGTAAAGTGATACAAGATGCCCTAAACAGTTTCGTCGCGGATTTGCGCGCGACGCACCGCGACAATCTTCATGCGGTCGTGCTTTACGGCGCGGCGGCAGTCGGTGATACGGACGCGCGTTCAGACCATAATCTACTCGTCGCTTTGCGGCGCATCACGCCCGAAGATTTACGACTCGCGCAAGCACCGATGCGCGAATGGCAGCGTCTCGGTTATCCCGTTCCGATTTACTTTACGGTTGATGAACTTGTGAGTGCGGCGGACGTTTTCCCGATTGAGTTTCATAAGATGGAGCGTGCGCGCCGCGTCCTGTACGGGCAAGACCCGTTTGCGAACATCGAAATCTCCGATGAAAACTTGCGTCATCAAACCGAGTACGAACTACGAAGCAAGTTGCTTCAGTTGCGCCGTCTCTACATTCCGGCTTCCGCTTCGCCCGCGCGTCTCGTCGAATTGATGGGCAACAGCCTTGCCAGCTTCACGGATTTATTCGCCCCCGTCTTGATACTCAAAGGCATCCCTCCACCGACGACAAAACGCGCACTGCTTGATGCGACGGTGCGTGGGCTTAACTTGGCTGTGACGCCGTTCAACGCAATCTTGTCACATCAAGAAGCGTCTGACGAACCTCTATCGGACATCGAAGCCAACCAACTTTTCACACGCTACCTAGCCCAGCTTGAGCGTGTGATTCAAGCGGTTGATGAACTACAAGGTCAACCCGCTTCAGTGTAATAATCCAATGTAAAAACAACTTTCGCGCCCATTAAAATCAAGCACGCAAAACATCATGCGAGAGCGACGGCACGCGCCTTACTCTTTGGCACACACCGAAATTTCCATAAGCACACAACGGAGAAAGACGATGAACATATACCGAAAAATAACGATGACGATGATGGTCGCGGTCATCGCTTTGTCAACCAGCGGTTGCGGCTATAACACGCTGAACACGAAACAACAGAACGTCCGCGCGAAGTGGGCGGGCGTCGAAACGCAACTTCAACGCCGCGCCGATTTAATCTACAACGCCGCCGAAGCCGCGAAACTCGCGGGCGTCCAAGAGCAGGAAGTTTTCGGACAAATCGCCCAAGCCCGTTCACGACTTTTGAACGCGACGAACGCGCAACCGGCAGGCGAAGCGGGCGACAAATCACCGGAACAAAAGCAAGCCGTGATTGATGCCAACAACTCTTTCGGCGGCACAATCGGCAGACTGCTTTCCTTACAAGAGTCTTACCCGCAACTGCGTTCGCAAGAGAACTTCTTAAAACTCCAAGATGAAATCTCCGGTACGGAAAACCGCATCGCCGTCGCGCGCACGGACTACAACAACGCCGCGCAAGACTACAACACGACGCGCGGCAACTTCCCGACGGTTCTCTTTGCCAGTCTCTACGGCTTCAAAGAAGAACCTTACTTCCGCGCCGATGAAGGCTCACGCCAAGCACCGCGCTTAAACTCCGACAGCCTTCGCTCAACAACCGCACCCGCGAACGGCGCACGCTAAACCGCAACCTCAAGACTCAAAGCGAAAGTCGCCCGGCTCTCAATCAAGAGCCGGGCGACTTTTGTTTGTGCTGAAGCGTATTAAAAACCTCTCGAACTGCACATCGCGCAATGGTCGCAAGGTTTGTTGCCGGGTTCGAGTTCGCATGTCTTCGTGGATTGCTCGAAGTAGTCAACGAGTTCGCTGACGGCTTCACCGATGCCGAAGCGTTGCCCGCTCGGATGGACGGCGGAAACGTAAGTCCCGCCCGTGCCGATTTGCGCCGGGTCGTGGTCGAAGGTCGGGGCGTTGGAACGCGCAGACAAAGCGGGCGATGCGGTTGGTAAAGGACGTGTTTGAGATGTGGTGTCGCGCGATTCGATTTTGGCGAGACGTTGATTGAGTTCCGCGACGTTTGCGCGAAGGCGCGCGAGTTCGTCGTTGGGCGTGTCGTCTGTATGGTGCGCGTCGGCGGGCGCGTCTAATTGTTGCGCGATACGGTGCGCTAAGTTGCGTGCGAGGCGTGTGGTGTCCTGTTCGTTCATCGCTTGTGGTCGTTCAGTTATCGCTTGTCGCTGTTTCGCTTTTCAATAAATCTATCCGGTCAACGACGCCGATGATTGCCGTGTCAATCGCCGCGCCCGGCTCGCCCGTCGCCGCCGTCGAAGCACCCCAACCTTCCTGCACGATTAACACCGTGTCGCCCGCTCCCGCGTCAACCGAATCGAGAGCCAAAATCGTCGCCCCCGTTTCCTCGCCTTCCGGCGTCACGGGTTGACACAGCATCACACGCGCGCCTTCGTAACGCGCATTCTTCGTCGTGGCGACGACATTACCGATGACACGGGCTAACAACATTTTTGATTCAACTTCTCGTTTCCCTGCGGACATGTTGCGGCGAATCAACAATCGCAATCACGGTGCAATCCGTCGGTGTGTCTTCTCTGGGAAAAGGAAAACTCGCTTCCTTGCCGCGACACCAATAGACGAGTTCACCGCGTCCCGCCCCGACTGAATCAAGGGCGACGAGCGGCACGCCCTGCGGTTGTAAGTCCGCGTTCAGAGACTGAATCACAAGCAGTTTGCGCCCTTCGAGCGCGTCGTTTTTGATGGTGGCGACGACTGTGCCAATGACACGGGCGAGTTGCATAGTGTTCGTATCAGTTAAAGTTTTATTAACCGCAGAGACGCGAGAGAAAAACGGAGGAAGCGCAGAGAAAACTTTGCGTGTGCTTTGCGCTCTCTGCGTCTCTGCGGTTAATGTCATGTCAATCCAACTCGACATCCACTGTATCAATCACGCCGATAATCGCCGCGTCAACCGGAACGTCTTTCATGCCGGAAGCCAGACGCGCACTTGAACCCGCGACGATTAAGACCCGTTCGTGAAAGCCCGCCCCGACAGTATCAACCGCGACGACGTAAGAGTTCGTATCCGAGCCGTCGAGGTTTAACGGGCGCACGATTAAGAGTTTCTTGCCGGTTAAGCGTTCGTCTTTTTGTGAGGCGACGATTGTTCCGATGATGCGCGCAATCTGCATCGCGGTTTAACTGTTGAGTCCAATCGGCAGCACATCATCAACGCTTCCGTGCGGGCGCGGGATGACGTGAACGCTGACGAGTTCGCCTATGCGACGCGCCGCCGCCGCCCCCGCATCGGTCGCCGCTTTGACCGCCGCGACATCGCCGCGCACAATCGCGGTCACGAATCCCGCCCCGATTTTCTCGTAACCGACTAAAGTCACGTTCGCCGCTTTGACCATCGCATCGGCGGCTTCAATCGTCGCCACCAAACCTTTCGTTTCGACCATTCCGAGTGCTTCTTGCATTTGTATCTCTCCCTCAAACGATTTTTAATTTCGTGTGTAAATCTTTGTAACTTTTTACTGCGTCAATTTATCGCGCGGCACGCCTGCCGGTAATTCGCCGATGATAAAAGTGTGTTTGCCTTTATCCGCTATTTTCGTAATCGCTTCAAGGTATTGGAAGAAGCGTATGTTGTCGTCACCCTTCATCAACTCGGTTGCGTTCTTCAAGGCGCGGGCGGTGGCGACGGCGGTACGGGCGTTTTCCAAATCGGCTTTGGCGCGAATCTTGGCTTCGAGATGACGCGCAAACAAATCTTGAATCTGCTTCGGGAAACTTATGTCGCGCAACGTCAATCGCACAACCTCAATGCCGTAATCCGCCAGTTCCGTTCGCAAAGTCTCCGGCACGGTTTCGAGCAGCGTGTCACGGCGTTCGTTCAATTCTTCGCTGGAGATTTGCGCGATGATGCGGCGCAAGTGAACCTGCGTCAAGCTGTGCATCAACTGTTCGGCTTCCGCCGTCGCGGTAAATTGATGCGTGACGTTGAACTTGGTGATAAAGCGGTCAGGATTACCGATGCGATATTCGATGAAATAAGAGAATCTCAACGCGACGTTATCACTTGTCAAGACTTCTTGATTCGTCACGGTTTGCAATTTATTCGTCGTCGGCAGCGTCAATAATTGCGTTTCGTTGCGCCAATCAAAGATGCGATAAATGCCGGGTTCGAGTTTCAAGACCAAACGATTTTTCTTGTACAGAAAACCTGTGTGATTTGGCGGTACGGAGAATGTACGACGAAACAGCATCGGGATTTACCTTTTTCGCTAAACGCAGAAAAGTTCACATCAAAAGTTTATTAAGAAGGAAGAACACCTTGCGATGAGGAAAGCCGCTTGAGTTGCGACTTAATCCTCGCAACGGTATCCGCGACTTTGCAAATCATCGAAGGCTTACACACGAAACTTCCACGCGCCGTTCTTCCTTCCTTTTGGTTAACAGGTTATCAGCCTGTGAGCTGGCTACCACAGCAAACGAGGAGTCGAACCTCTGGACTTGTCCCTCCGCAATTCCCTGTGAACTGACGGACAAGTCCATTTGTGTCACAGGTGGCGGTTAACTGCGATTGTATAGATTGTAGAGTTGATTTCAAACTTCACCGCTTCGCGCAACGATCAACCTGATACATTGCCGTTTGAATTACGACGTTTTCAAGTTTGCCGCTTGACTCAACAATTCCAAAAGTTCTTCGCGCGTCAGCGAGATTTTAGTAGAGCCGTTCGCGGCGTTCGGGTACGCTGGAGCATCGAGCGTGCAAACTGTATTCGTGTCGCCCAAGTATCCGCATGATTGGCAGCGTCCGTGTTCGCCCAAGTATCCGGCACGCTCTCTGACGTTGATGAGTTTCTCAATCGCGTCGGACGGAAGGTTGACCGCCCCGCCGAGTGTGCGCGCGAGAATCGAAATCCGCGCCGTGTGGTCTAAAGTTTCCATGCGGTCGAAGGCTTGCCACAAGTCCGCGCCGTAAGTGACCGCGCCGTGATTCGCTAATAATAAAGCGTTGTGATGTTTGACGAACGGCTTGAGGGCGTCCGTGACTTCGTGCGTCGAAGGCGTGCCGTAACTTGTCAAAGGCACACAACCGAGAGTTAAAATCACTTCCGACAACACGGGTTCGTCAATGCTCAGATTGGCGACCGCGAACGCCGTTCCGTGCGGCGGGTGCGCGTGACACACAGCCTGCACATCCTCTCTTTCGGCATAAATCAGCAAGTGCATTTTCAATTCGCTCGAAGCCTTGATGCCGTTCAAGCTGTTGCCTTGCAAATCGGTTATCGCCAAATCGCTTTCCGCAAGTCGCCCCTTCGCCGCTCCCGTCGGTGTCGCTAAGATGCGCTTTTCATCGAGGCGAATCGAGAGATTACCATCGGAAGCGACGACGTGACCGCGCTCGTAAAGCAAGCGTCCGACGCACACAATCAGCGCACGGGCTTCGGGTTCATTCATGTAAGAGACTGACAAATTTCTATCCTTCAACCATCAACAAAAATGACAAATGAATCACTTGAGCCTTGCGGTTTCTGCGATTGCCTGTGCGCTCATGCTTTTTGCCGTACCTAAATTTTCATCAACCATAGATTCGGGTTGCGTCGTTTTGCCGTCGAAAAAGATAACGGGAATTTTACGCTGCCACTTTGGAGTTTCGACGTTTTCAAAATCGCCTTCGACGTTATGATTGAAAGAACAAAGCAGTTCGTAATAATTGCCTTTTCGATTCACCTTGACATCAACTAAGTCCCACGGATAACCCCAAAAGTTTTTATTCTCTCTCGAATCATCAATCAAAACCGGATTGAACTGAAACAGCAGAATATCTTTACCATTCTTGAAATTTTGTTTGAAAACAGAATAGGCAATGCCGTCTTCATAGCCGAATGCAGAAATTATTTCGGGTGTTTTGTCAAAATCTAAATTGATGAACCACTTAAAATCCGCGCCCGCGTTGTACCACTTTTCATGCTTAACAATCTTCATCGCAGAATCAATCCAAATTTCTGACCCATAAACATCGCTGTCAATAGGATTGCCGTTTCTCACGCGCACGATGTAATCGTTTTTCCCGTCGCCGTCAAAATCAATTGTCTTTACTTCCGTGATATTGCCTTTGACAAGTCTTTTGATTTTAGCCGGCGTGGGGATAGTCGCCGGTGCTTTCATTGCAGTTTGCGCGACGGCATCGGTGACAGATAAGAGACAAATAATTAACGGTAAGAAGCGAGAACTTTTCGTTATCATACAAACCTCATTTATGATTTATCGCTCTCGCCTTCCGATTGTGGTTGCGCTAAAAAGTAAGACAGGCTTTCGAGTGAAATCGTTAAGTCAACGGTTTTAACCTTCACGTCGTCGGGTGCTTCGAGTTGCGCGGGAGCGAAGTTTAAGACGGCTTTGATGCCCGCCGCAATTACCATATCGAGCGCAGCTTGCGCCGTGTCGCGCGGGACGGCGAGGGCGACCATCTCAAGTTCGAGTTCGCGTGCGAGTGTCGGAAATTCGCGCACGTCATAGATTTTCACTCCGTGCGGATTGTTGCCCGCGTGTCCTTGAGTCAAACTCGTTTTGCCGATGCGCGCCCGGTCGTTATCAAACAGGGCGACGACGTTGAAACTCGATGCCTCCCAGTTTTTATAATTCGCCAACGCTAAACCGAGGTTGCCCGCACCGATGATGCCGACGCGGTGGCGGCGGTTTAAGCCCAAAATCTCCGTCAAATGTTGTCTTAAACCTTCCGTGTCGTAGCCTACGCCGCGCACGCCGAACTCGCCGAAATAAGCGAGGTCTTTGCGTATCTGCGCCGAGTTGAGGTTGAAGCGGTCGGCGAGTCCTTGCGAGGAAATCGTCTCCGTGCCTTCCTGTGCGAGTTGGTTGAGACAGCGCAGGTAGATGCTTAAACGACCTGTTGTAAATTCGGAAATCTTTTCGGACTTCATGCGTGGTTTGAAGTTTTCATCATTGTATTCATCAGGGAGAGTTTATTTAACCGCAGAGACGCAGAGAGCGCAAAGTGAGGCGCAGAGTTTTTATTCGATGAAGTTGAGGACTTTGCGTCGCACACCTTTGATTAAAACTTCGACGTTGAAGTTTATGAGCAAACCAACGTGCCAACCGCCAAGCCGCATGTATGTGATAAGTTGCGCTTCGTGAACGGGATGAAGCGCGTCAACGGTTTTGAGTTCAACCGGAACTAAGCCGCCAACGAGAATATCAACGACATAGTTTTTTTCAATCTCAATCCCTTTATACTGTAATGGCAAAACGACTTCACGCGCGAAGGGAATCCCGCGCAACTTCATCTCATGACACAAACATTTGCTGTAAGACGATTCTAACAAACCGGGACCTAAAGCTTTGTGAACCTCAATCGCCGCACCGATAATTTTTCGCGTCAACTCATTTTCCATTTTCTCTCCGCGCCCCCTTTGCGCCCTCTCGCGCCTCTGCGGTTAAATACACATTCGACTATACCTATACTCAAACGAAAACTATGATTGCACACCTCACGGGAAACCTTCTCACCAAACACGCGACCTCCGTTATCATTGATACCAATGGCGTCGGCTATGAAGTCACCATTCCCGTCTCGACCTTTTTCGACATCGGCGAAGCGGGCGCGAAAGTCTCACTGCTCATCTACACGCACGTCAGAGAAGATGCCCTTCAACTCTACGGCTTTCGCACAGGGCGTGAGCGCGAACTGTTCTTACTCTTAATCGGCATCACCGGCATCGGACCCAAACTCGCCATCACGATGCTCTCCGGCATGAACGCCGACGAAATCATCACCGCGATTCGCACGAACAATCTCATACGCTTAACCTCGATTCCCGGCGTCGGCAAAAAGACGGCTGAAAGATTGGTGATTGAACTGCGCGACAAGATGACGAATCTCTCCTCGCCCGCGATGGATGAAGCACTCGCCACCGGCGCGACCCCGCAACCGTCCGAAGACCTGATGCGAAGCGACACGCTTTCCGCCCTCATCAATCTCGGCTACCAGAAAGCGGCGGCGGAGAAAGCCATCACTCAAGCGATGCAGGAAAGCGGCGACCAGATAACGATTGATGCGATTTTGCGAAGGGCGTTAAGATTGTTGTCGAAGGGATAATCAGAAGCTTTAAGATACAGAGGTAGATTGAATTTTCGTAAAAAGAGGACGACCAAATGACGGACGAAGAAATGCAGAAAATGGTTGAGTTCATTATCGAACGCCAAGAACGCTTCACCGAAAACATGGAGCAAGCCGATAAGCGCATGAATCGCCTTGAGACGGCGTTCGTCAGCATGTTCAACATGGTGACGGAGAACACCAAAGCGATAAAGGAACTAAGAGTGGCGCAAGCTGAAACTGATGAACGCCTGAATGTTTTTATCAATGTCGTTGAACGCTACATCACGCACAATGAAGGCGACAATGGCGAACCTCAACAAAGTTAAAATCATGCCCGACACACTCGAACCCGTTGACACGCGAAACGCTATGCCTCTCGACGAAGACGGACAATTTGAACTCTCTTTGCGCCCGACGCGCCTTGCCGAATATATCGGGCAACGCCGCGCGGCGGATAACCTGAAAATCTTTATCCGCGCCGCACTCAATCGCCGCGAAGCCCTCGACCATGTTTTGCTGACGGGTCCGCCGGGTTTGGGTAAGACGACGCTCGCCAATATCGTGGCGAACGAGATGGGTGCGGTGCTTCATTCGACCGCCGGACCTATCATCGAAAAGTCGGGCGATTTAGCCGCCCAACTCACCGCCTTACAAACCGGCGATGTGCTGTTTATAGACGAGATTCACCGCCTCAATCCGGCGATTGAAGAAGTCCTGTATCCGGCGATGGAAGATTATCAACTCGACTTGATGATCGGTCAGGGTCCCGCCGCGAAGTCAATCAAACTCGATTTACCCAAGTTCACACTCGTCGGTGCGACGACGCGCGCCGGACTTATCACCGCCCCTTTGCGCGGGCGATTCGGCATCGTCTTCAATCTCGATTTTTATAACCACGAAGATTTGACGACGATTATTTTGCGAAGCGCGGATATTGTCGGAGCGATTATCGAAGAAGACGGCGCGAAGGAAATCGCCCGCCGCGCGCGTGGGACTCCGCGCATTGCGAACCGCTTGCTTCGCCGCGTGCGCGATTACGCGGAAGTTGATTACGACGGACGCATCACGATTGATGTCGCCAAAGACGCTTTGAACCGTATGGAAGTTGACACGTTCGGCTTGGACGAAACTGACCGCAAACTTCTACTTAGTATCATCGAAAAATTCGGCGGAGGACCCGTCGGGCTAGGTACGATTTCCGCTTCGATTCACGAAGAAAAAGATTCGATTGAAGAAATCATCGAACCGTATCTTATCCAAATCGGCTTCCTCAACCGCACCCCGCGCGGGCGCATGGTGACGACGCACGCCTATCAACACTTCGGCATCAACCCGCCTTCCGCATCGGCGTTTGTTCCGCCGCCGAGTCTTTTCTGAAACCGTCTTATTCAAACAAAAGCACAACAAATCCTATCCTCCGTTAACCTCCGTTATGCCTCCGTTCACCTCCGTTCAACTTCCCCGCCCAGACATTGAAGACACTCAAACTTCACCGATGCTCATCTCCGATTTCGACTTTGAACTGCCCGCCGAACTCATCGCCCAACAACCGCTCACCGCACGCGATGCGTCGAAAATGCTTGTCCTCAATCGCACGTCCGGCGTTTGGCACGACACGATTTTCACTTCCTTACCCGAACACCTGAACGCGGGCGACACACTCGTTCTCAACAACACGCGCGTCTTTCCGGCGCGTCTCACCGGCATCAAGGAAACAACCGGCGCGAAAATCGAAATGTTCCTCATCGAACGTACACGCGAACACGCGGCGGGTGAAAACGTGTGGCGCGTTCTCGCCCGTCCCGCGCGCCGTTTGACGAAAGGCACGCGCGTCTCTTTCAGTGACGGACGAATGCGCGCCGAAGTTATCGAAGCCGACACGGAAGGCGAACGCCTTGTACGTTTTGAGACGAACGAACCTTTCGCCGATGTGATAGAAGAAATCGGGCAGACGCCGCTTCCGCCGTACATCAAACGCACGACCGAACAGGCGACTGAAGACCGCGCCAGATACCAAACCATTTACGCGCGCAATGCTCCCGACGGCGGCGCGATTGCCGCCCCGACCGCCGGACTACATTTCACCGCGCACGTCTTAGAGACGCTCAAAAAGCGCGGCGTCCGCATCGTCGAAATAACTTTGCACGTCGGCTACGGCACATTCGCTCCCGTCCGCGCCGATGATTTACGCGAACACAAAGTCGCCGCCGAACGCTTCACGATTGATGAAACGGTGGCAAACATCATCAACCAGACACGCGCACAGGGGCGGCGCATCGTCGCGGTTGGCACGACGACCGCCCGCGCATTAGAATCGGCGACGAACCCGAACGGAAGCCTTTCACCGACACTCGAAGGCATGGCGGATTTGACGATTACGCCCGGCTATAAATTCAAAATCATTGACGCCCTCATCACGAATTTTCATCTGCCGCGCTCATCCCTGCTCGTCCTCGTCGCATCGTTCGCCGGACGCGATGCGATTCTCGCGGCGTACCGTCACGCCGTCGCCGCAAAGTATCGTTTCTATTCTTACGGTGACTGTATGTTGATAATTCAGAAGTAGTGATGAGTAATGAGTGATGAGTGATGAGCAAAAGACAAAACCCTTTCTCATCCACTCATCACTCATCACTCATCACTCATCACTACCTACTATGGCTGTTCTCAAGAAACTTCGTTCGCGTCTGTTTTCGCTTGGTGGCGGCGATGCGTACCCGCGCGATGCGGCGACACTGATTCAGCCGCAAACGCGATACGTGCCGCAGACTTTTCACCCGACGGGTTTTGATTTGCGACCGCTCACGGGGGCGCAACTCGAAGAATGTTGGCGACTCGACCAGCGATGCTTCTTTGACGGCGAAGCTTACAGCCGCGAAACGTTCGACTACCTTTTGAACGCTCCCGACGCGATATGTTACCGCGCCGTCACCGTCGAAGGCACAATGGTCGGCTTCATCGTCGGGTTGCTCGAACCGCAATCCACCGGACACATCACGACCATCGGCGTCGCCCCCGAACACCGCCGTCAGGGACTTGCCCGCCGCCTCATGGAACGCATCGAAGAAGGCTTCCGCCGTCGCAACATCACGACCGTCCGACTCGAAGTCCGCACCTCGAACACGGGCGCGCAAAAACTCTACTCCGCGCTCAACTACACCGTCACCCAACGCTTGCCCAAGTATTACTCCAACGGCGGCGACGGGTTGATGATGATTAAATCCCTCAAGTGATTCGAGAACATTCGACTTCTCTTTTTTAGTTTTGTAAGCGGTGCGGGTAAGGATCAGCTGATCTGCGATTGCCTAAGTTGTCATCGGCAAAAGCATAGACAACAGGAAAACGGTTGAGGCTCAATCTGAGCGGTCTTTCGTATTTGTAAAAACTCGCTCCATCAAACGAGTAGTAAATTGCTTTTACGGAATTTTCATCCTCCGCCGTAATAGTTACAGATGCAGTTACCGCATCTGTTTTCGTCGTGACAAATTTAATAATAGGTCCTGTTGTATCTCGCGCGGACGAACCGACGACGGAAGAAGTGGGCTTCACTACCGACTCATACACGCCGTCGCCATCCGCGTCATAACGCAAGTCGTCCACACCTTGAGGCGTAATCTGCAATAATGCGGCGACGCCTCGCGGAAGATTCAAGTCTCTATACCTGATTGCTTCATCAGGCTTTGCATTACCGACGCCCTTCACCAACTCAATAGATGTCGGAGAATCTACCTTAAACTTGATTTGGTATGTTTCGCTGACCGATAGAACAGCAAAAAAGTTGTCCTTATCGGTTAAAGGGTAAGACGCTTGGCGAACCGAAGGTATAAACGGACGTTGGAAGAAGACATCCGTATTGCCGTAGGAATCTGAAATGGAGAGTTCGTTAAGCCGCCGCAGTTGAAGGTAATAACCTTGCGCCCGCCGTATCTTCCAGGGGGGAGGAACACCATTGCTGTATGCTCGCGCGCCGCCGTTATCTACGCCGTTTTTGTTTGGACGAGTTTGAGAATTGTCTTGTGTGGAAGGTTTCGGTTCGGGGCGCGGTGCGACAACTCCGTCGAACGAACGTGTATCAAGTCCTTGTGCATGTGCTGTCATTGGGGACACAAGCAAGACAGTCACGACAAAAAGAACCCACATCGAGTTTTTCATATAGAGCCGTTTTAGCTTTTTCGCAACTCCGTCAACACCTGCTTCGCCACCGACTTCAGAGTATCGAACACGCCCATCCCCTTCGCCGCGACCGCTTCATGGACGGGTTCGTTTTTGCGGTTGATTTCGCGCACGATTTCTTCGACAGGCAGGACGTTCGGCAAGTCACGTTTGTTGAGTTGAAGCACGTAAGGGAGTTTCTGCAAATCGTAGCCGTGCGTGCCTAAGTTTTCTTCCAGATTATAGAGGGCTTCGATGTTGGCATCCATGCGTTCTTCCTGCGAGTCGGCGACGAACACCACGCCGTCCACGCCCTTCAAAATCAACTTGCGCGATGCGTCATAGAAGACTTGACCCGGCACGGTGTAGAGGTGAAAGCGCGTTTTGAAGCCGCGCACCGTACCCAGTTCCAACGGCATGAAATCGAAGAACAACGTGCGGTCGGTTTCGGTCGCAAGGCTGATGAGCTTGCCTCTGGTCTGCGCCGCCGTCGAATCGTATATGTGCTGCAAGTTTGTCGTCTTGCCGCACAAGCCGGGACCGTAGTACACGATTTTGCAATTGATTTCGCGTGATGCGTAGTTGATGAAGGTCATAATAGTGGATAGTGGATAGTGGATAGTGGATAGTGGATAGTGAAGAGGCTGTTCCTAAACTATCCGTTATCCACTATCAGTTATCAGTTAAAAAGGCTGTCAATATCTTCGTCGGTGATGCCGGAGAAAAGGGCGTTGTCGGCGGCGGCTTGGAGGGTAGTGGCTTCTTTCGTGACGCGCTCAAGGATGGGGGCGAGTTCGCGCGTCGCTTGTTTGACGCGCAGTTTGACCAAGCCGAGACTCGAACGCTGGTTGAAGACGACGACGAGCAGCGAGCGTCCGATGACACAGATAAAGATGTTTTCGTGTTCGCCTTCGTGGGCGAGCGTCGGGAATTCCTTCTCGCCGACGAGTTGCGCCATGCCGTTGGTCGCCGCGACGTTGCCCGCCGCGAGCGATGCCAGACTTGTCGTATCGAGACCGGAAACGTCGCCTTCGACGGCGATGGATTGCCCGTTCTTGTCAATCAGAAAGGTGACTTCGGATGCCGCATCGCAACGCAGTTTGGCAAGCACGGTTTTAATCTCGCCGTACTGTTGTTCACGAATGATGATGGGTGTTTCAGCCATTTTGACGCGAAACTTTCCTCGCATAGAGGCGGTGTATATTTCACTGCGCTAAAACGCAAATTTCACATGCCGGACGGTGTTCGTCAGTGATGTCGGTTGAGTATGAAGACTCGGAAAGCGTGGACAAATGAGGTGCGGCGGGCAGTATGTCGAGGTCGCACGGGCAACTTCGACATTTAAGCTAACATAACAAAACACTGACGGCAAGTGTTGTTTGTATATTTTACTACGCCGTACCGAAACCCGCCGATTGCCCGTAAATCGTGCTTAATTGTTGACTTAGCCGATTTTACATGCTATTTTGCGGGCGTTTTCACCGCCTCCAGCGTTGCCACTTTTATCGCCACTCTCGTTGGCACTTCCGTTTTCACTGTTTAGCCGATCTTGACAACCAGAGAACCTTGCGATGCCCAACTCCACTACCAAATCCGAGAGAAAATCATCCACTCGAACCGCGACGGCACGCCCTTCAGCTTCGGCTAAAGTATCATCCAAATCAGCGGCAACCCCCAAATCGGCTAAACCAACCAAGACGGCGATTGCTAAAAAATCGGCTTCGCGCGTTGATGCGACTACCCAAAAGCCTGCCGCCAGCAAAGCCGCCGCGCGCCCTTCCGCATCCAAAAAGCCTTCCACGTCCAAGTTGTCTTCCACGTCAAAGGTGAAGCCCGTCGCCACGAAAACGGCTAAGAACATCAACGCGAACACGAAACCGCGCTCCGGTGCGGGCGTCGCAAAAGATGCGCCCGCGAAGGTCACGACGGCAAAAGCCGCGTCGAAAACCAAGCCCGACCCGCAAGTCTCGCACGCTCCGACGCCTGTGCCTTTTCGCCCACCGACACGCGACGAAGCGGCGGCACTTCAAGCTTTTGAACGCGCCCGCAAAGAGTTCACAAGTGGTCATTTCGGTGAAGCCCGCGATCTGTTTCGTAAGTTAATCGAAAAGTTTTCCGGCGTCGCGGAAGTCAAAGCCCGCGCGCGAACATATCTCACCGTCACCGAAACACGTTTGCGCGGCGACAAAGCGATGCCGAAAGATTCGGAAGAACTTTATAATCGCGGCGTCGTCGAACTCAATCGCGGTGATTACGTTCTCGCACAGGAACTTTTCGAGCGTGCGTTGCGCCGCGATGCGGCGTCGCCTGCCACCGCCGCCCACGCTCACTATGGGCTGGCAGCCGCCCGCGCGCGTCTCGGCACTTCCGAAACGGCACTCGCCGCCCTCGAAAAAGCCTTGACGCTTCAACCTTCCCTACGCGCCCGCGCCCAGTACGACGCCGATTTAGCGTCGCTTCGCAGTACGCCCGAATTTGAAAACCTTGTGACTACGACGCGCGAATAAACTCGCGTCGTTCGGTGGTGTTCAGCAAAAATAATTTCACAACGGAAGACACAAATCGCACGGATTGCCGGATGAATCTGTGCGATTTGTGTCTTCCGTTATTATCTGTTTATTCTTAAAAAGCCTATAAGTGCTTGGCAAGCCTTCGTCTTGTTAAGTATGATTTCAAGCCGGAGCGCGTTACAGGCGCGCGTCCCGTTCATGACCCGACACTTTCAGAGCTTTCCGGTTTCATAATCCACTTTCATAAAGGGTGTTTCAATTACCTTGCCAGTCTCATCATTCCAAGCCGCGAAGTTGGTCGCCATCGGCGGCGGCACGGGACTCTCAACCGTGCTTTCCGGTCTCAAAGATTTCGTCGGCGCGCCGCCCGCCACCGCTTCGCACAACGCGGCGTGGCTTGAAGACCGTCTGTTTGCCGACATCGAAGCTTCAAGCGCGGACTCTGATGTGTGGCTCGAATCGCTTTCGGCAATCGTCACCGTTTCGGACGACGGCGGCAGTTCCGGTCGTTTGCGCGACGAATTGAACATGCTCGCGCCCGGCGACATACGCAATTGCATGGTCGCGTTGTCGGAAGATTCGGCACTTCTCTCGCGGCTTTTTCAGTATCGCTTTCCCGGCGACGGTTCGCTCGGCGGGCATTCGTTCGGCAATCTTTTTCTTGCCGCCCTGACTTCCGTGACCGGAGATTTCGTCGAAGCCGTGCGCCTTTCAAGCGAGGTTCTGGCAAGCAAAGGGCGCATTTTTCCGGCGACGCTGACCGATGTTCGCCTTACCGCCGAACTCGCGGACGGTACGATGTTGCGCGGCGAATCAATCATCGGACGCTCGCACGCTCCGATTAAAAAGCTTTCCCTCGAACCCGAACTCTGTCTGCCGCTACCGGAAACGATTGCCGCGATTCAAGCCGCCGACATCATCACCATCGGACCCGGTTCGCTCTTTACGAGCATCTTGCCGAACCTGCTGGTCGCACAAGTCGCCGCCGAAATCGGTGCGTCTCCGGCGGTCAAGATTTTCGTCTGCAACTTGATGACACAACCCGGCGAAACCGACGGCTTCTTCACGGCGCACGCCCACCTTGCCGCCGTTCACGATTACGCCCCCGACATCCGTTTTGATTATGTACTGGTCAACAGCACTCCGATTTCCGCCGAACAGGTCGAACGCTATCGCTGGGAAGGTGGGCAACAAGTCGTCCCCGATTTATTAGATGAAGACGGTTTGCCGGACAACTTAAACGACTCCGATTGTGCCGCCTGTGACTACCGCACGCGCATCGTCGCGGTTGATGTACTTGACGGCAACGGCAAGGTGCGTCATAGCCCGCCGAAACTGGCGCGTGCGATACTCGATTGTTACGCGCAAAGCCGCGACATCACCGCGACTACCGATGCCAACGCACACGACTTCGCACCCGATTACATGCCCGTCGCGCAGTAATCTCAACGCGATAAATTCACCCACGATAAATTCCGGCGGCAATCACTTAAACGCGCCGCCCGACCACAAAGTTTTGTATGGAATCACAAACACCGGATTCATCTTATGAAGCTTCGCGCGATGCGCCGCTTCCGCTCGACGTGCTGATTCTCGCCGCCGGACTCGGCACGCGAATGCGCTCCGGCGTCGCCAAAGTTTTACACAAACTCGGCAATCGTCCGCTCATCGCACATGTTTGCCGCACCGCCGCCGCCCTCGCGCCGCGTCATATCTACGTCGTCGTCGGACACCAAGCCGCGCAGGTCGAAGCCGCCGTGCGCGACGAACTCGGCGCGGATGCCGCCGTCACCTTCATCACTCAAGTTCAACAACGCGGCACGGGTGATGCCGTTCTCGCGGCGCGCGAAGTTCTCGAATCAAGTCAACATCACGACTCATCTTCAACCCTGCTCGTGCTGTCCGGCGATGTGCCGTTTGTGCGCGCCGAGACACTCGGCGCACTCGTTCACCAACACCGCACGCATCGCGGGCGCGGCGCGGCGTGTACGCTTCTCTCCGTCCGGCTTGACGACCCGACCGGGTACGGGCGCATCGTGCGTGATGAGGAAAATCGTTTCAGCCGCATCGTCGAACAGAAGGATGCGACGGCGGAAGAAAAACTCATCACCGAAATCAACGCCGGGATTTATTGTTTCGAGACGCTCAAACTTTTCCCCGCTCTCGCCCGTGTCACGCCCGCCAACGCGCAGGGCGAATACTACCTGACCGACGTTCCCGCGATTCTCCACCGCGACGGCGACGATGCAAGCATCTTCCCGCACACCGACGCCCGCGAAGTCTCCGGCATCAACACCCGCGTCGAACTCGCGGACTTTGAACGCGCCCTTCGCATACGCACCGTGCGCCGCCTAATGCTCGATTCCGGTGTCACCGTCATTGACCCTTACAACACTTACGTTGACGCGGAAGTCGTCATCGGGCGCGACACCACGCTTCACCCGAACACGCACATCGAAGGGCGCACGCGCATCGGTGAGGATTGCGTGATTCAATCCGGCGCACGCATCGTCAACTCACGCATCGGCAGCAACGTCACGATAAAGAACAACTCGCTCATCATTGATTCGGAAATCGCCGACAACTGCACCGTCGGTCCCTTCGCCCACCTTCGCATGAACACGCGCCTCGAAGAAGACGCGCACATCGGCAACTTCGTCGAAGTCAAAAAATCGCGCATCGGGCGACGCTCGAAAGCGATGCACTTAACTTATCTTGGTGATGCCAACATAGGCGAACGCACGAACATCGGCGCGGGTACGGTGACGTGCAATTACGACGGCAAAAACAAACATCAAACGACGATTGAATCCGATGTTAAAATCGGTTCGGACACGATGCTCGTCGCTCCCGTGCGCGTCGGCGCAAACTCCGTCACCGCCGCCGGTTCAGTCGTCACGGCGGACGTTCCCGCCAACACACTCGTTGCCGGAGTCCCCGCGAAAATTAAAAAGCATTTGCAAATTGAAGAAACCGCGCCCGCTGAAAACCAAAACGCTGGAAACTAAATTAAGCGCGGGATTCCCACTTTTATACTCTCCTCATTGGTTTCGATTTTTCGCTTCAACTTTTCTTTCATAAAAACAAACATAAGGAACTATAAAAATCATGTGCGGTATTGTCGGCTACGTCGGAGATAAACAGGTCACGCCTTTGCTCATCGAAGGCTTACGCAAACTAGAATATCGCGGCTATGACTCGGCGGGCATCGCCGTCGTTGATGAGCGTCACACGCTCGACGTGCGCCGCGCCGAAGGCAAACTTCGCAACCTCGAAGAAGCCGTCCGTGTGCATCCGCTCGACGGCACGTTCGGCATCGGACATACACGTTGGGCGACGCACGGACGACCCACGGAAGAAAACGCCCACCCGCACCGCGATTGCACCGGGCGCGTCGTCGTCGTTCATAATGGAATTATCGAAAACTACCTCGAACTCAAAAATCGGCTTCGCACACAAGACCACCGCTTCGTCACCGAAACCGACACCGAAGTCATCGCCCACTTAATCGAAGAACATCTCAAAACCAACGATGATTTTGAAGCGGCGGTGCGCGCGACCATCAAGGAACTGCGCGGCATCTTCGCCCTCTCCATCATCTCGCCGGACGCGCCCGATACCATCATCGCCGCGCGTTTAGGTCCGCCCGTCGTCATCGGTTTGGGCGAAGGCGAATACTTCGTCGCCAGCGACATCCCGCCGATTCTCGAACACACGCGCAACGTCTTCTTTCTTGGCGACGGTGAACTCGCCGTGCTTTCAAAAGCGGGCGTCAAGGTTTCCACCTTCGACGGCGAAGAAGTTCAGCCGAACGTTCAGCGCATCACTTGGGACCCGGTGATGGCGGAAAAAGGCGGCTTCAAACACTTCATGCTCAAAGAGATTTACGAGCAACCGCGCGCCGTCCGCGACACGACGCAGAACCGTCTCTCACTCGATACAGGGCGCGTCTATCTCGAACCGATGGAGATAACCGACGAAGATTTGCGAAATGTGACGAACATCAAAATCGCGGCGTGTGGCACGTCTTGGCACGCCGGACTCGCCGGAAAGTACATGATTGAACAACTCGCGCGCGTCTCCGTCGAAGTGGATTACGCATCGGAGTTTCGTTACCGCGACCCTGTGATTGAAGCCAACACGTTGCTCATCGTTATCTCGCAATCCGGCGAAACCGCCGATACCATCGCCGCCCTTCGTGAGGCGAAGGGACGCGGCGCGCAAGTCCTCGCCATCTGTAATGTTCACGGTTCGATGATTACGCGCGAATCGCACGGCACGATTCTGACGCACGCCGGACCCGAAATCGGGGTCGCTTCCACCAAAGCCTTTACCGCACAAATGGTCGCCCTCTACCTCTTCGCGCTTCATCTAGGCAACCTTCGCGGCACGCTCACCGAAGACGAATCCAAACGCCACGCTCAACAACTCGCCGAACTGCCCGTTAAGATTGAACATCTCCTAAGCAACACCGCGCACATCGAAGACCTCGCGCGTGAGTTCCACCGCGCGACGGATTTTCTGTATCTAGGACGCGGCATCAACTTCCCCGTCGCCCTCGAAGGTGCTTTGAAATTGAAAGAGATTTCTTACATCCACGCCGAAGGTTATCCGGCGGGCGAAATGAAACACGGACCCAATGCCCTGATTGATGAAACGCTTCCCGTCGTCGTCATCAACACACGCGAGAGCGGCAACCATGCTTCCGAACTTCGTTATGAGAAAACTCACTCGAACATCGTCGAAGTCAAAGCCCGCGAAGGCGTCATCCTAACCCTCGTCACCGAAGGCGACACCATGAGCGCGAGCGAATCAACGCACGTCATCGAAATACCGGAAGCATCCGATGTACTCGCGCCCGTACTCTCCGTCATCCCGCTTCAACTTCTCGCTTATCACATCGCCGTCCGGCGCGGATGCGACGTTGACCAACCGCGCAACCTTGCGAAATCCGTGACGGTCGAGTAAGTGCGCTCACTCCCGCCATCGCGGTTCTGACCCGTAGTCCACGCAACGCAAATCGCTATAACAATCATCGGGGGCGGCAGAAGTTTCTGCCGCCCCCGATGATCCTTGTAATCAACTGTATGTGTTGAAAAGTACATGCAGTCCGACGATGCGCGGTTACGGCGTAATGGACAGGGACGCGCTCTTGATGGCACTGCCGCCAATCATTGTTCTAATCGTCACGCTTTGGCTGCGCGTCACACCACTCGTGTTGATGGTGAAAGTTCCCACCGTGTCGCCTTCGGCAATCGTGATGCTACTGAGCGCAGGTTGCGCGATTGCCGCATTGTTCGACGATAGCGCGACGGTGACGCCGCCCAGTGACGCCGCACACTTGAGTGTCACCGTCGCGGTGACGGAGTTGCCGCCTTTGACCGAGTTCGGTGTTAGCACAAGCGATTGTGCTGCAATCGGCGTTACCCTCAAAGCGCGGCTTAACGTCGTGCTGCCGCGTGTCGCCGTGACGATGCGTTGCTCGATAGAATCAACCATCCGCGTTGTAATCGAGAACGTCTGGCGGGTCGTCCCGGCAGGGAAAAAGACACTCGTCGGCACGCTTGCCGCCGGATGCGAGTTCGTCAGGGTGACAAACCCGCCGCCCGCCGGAGCGGGAGCCGTCAGCGTCAGCGTGCCGGTCGCCGTCAAGCAGCTTGGAATCGAGATGCTGAAAGCGAGTGAGCGGAGGTTGGCGGTGACGGCGGTGACCGTCATGGCAACACTCGCCGTGTCCATTCCGCCGTTGCCGTCCGAGATGGTGTAGGTGAACGAATCTGTGCCGACGAAGTCCAGATTCGGCATATACGTCAGCCCCGTGCCGCCGCCCGTGATGGCGACCGAACCGTTCGCGCCTTGCGTGACGGCGGTGATGGTGAGCGTGTCGCCTTCGATGTCCGAGTCGTTTGCCAAGACGTTAATCGCTTTCGGGACGCTTTCACTCGCCACCGACGCACTATCATCAACCGCATCGGGATCGTCGTTGACGGCGTTGACGGTAATCTGAACCGTCGCCGTGTTCGAGTCTTCCGTACCGTCCGAGACTTTGTAGGTGAACGAATCCATGCCGTTGAAGTTGGCAGACGGCGTGTAGTCGAACGAGCCGTCGGGGTTGAAGGTGAACGAGGCGGCGTTTGCCGGAGACATCACGAGCATCGCGGTCAGCGAATCGTTTTCGCCGTCCATATCGTTGGTGATAACGCCGGGCGCGGCGACATTGAGCGTCAAATCTTCGTTCACGCTGTAGGAATCGTCCGAAGCAGTCGGCGCAGTGTTCGCCACTTCGTATTCATCCGAGCCGATGTCGGGTGTGGTGGCGTTGCGCGTCTGGTCGTCGAAGTCGGTGGTGATTCCGGCGACTGGTGTGCCGGTGTTTGAAACAAGCGGATTGCCCGCCGCGACGATGTGCAAATCGCCGATGGTCGGGTCAACGAACATCGCGGTCGTGAAATTGCCGCTCGCGTTGCCCGCGTTTGAATTGGCATCGCCGCCGGTTGAGGTTTGCCACGCGGCGAAGGAGACGGGCGTTCCGTTTGAACTTGTGCCGAAGTCCATAAAGTCCGCCGCCGCCGTCGCGCCCGTGCCGACGAACAAGTTGTAGTTGGACGAGAACGAGCCGTCGCTGCTTTGGTTGCCCGCCGCGAAGTGGCTGCCGGTGCCGCCCGTGCGGTTGTTGAAGCAGATGTTGTTGCGCGAGGTGTGCGCCGATGTTGCGCCCGCGCCTCGCAGACAAGCCCACGTTTTGCTTACTCCGCTTGCCGTGCCACCGATCAGCACGGAGTTGTAATAGGCATTGAACGTGCGGTTGCTGCCGCTGCCGCTCTCGCGGATGCCGAAGATTTCCGCGTTGCCAGCGACGGAAGGGATAAGGGTAATCTGGTTGTTGACGAGCGTCGCCGAGTGATTGCTAGAGCCGGAATAACTGATGCCTACCAAAAGAAAATTATCCGCCGGAAATGAGTGGATGCGGTTGCGCTCGACGATGGCATTGACCACTCTGTCCAGTTGAATCCCGATTACGCCGTTGCTCGAATCGAGGTTGCGGATGGTGTTTTGGGTAATCGTGTTCGTGCCTTCGCTGTTGTTGAACAGGATGCCCCTCAAGAAGTCCGTTCGTGCCGCCGTCTGGTAGATGTTGTTGCCCGAAATCGTCCACGACTCGTTGTTGCCCAGAGGGGTTTGGGAAATCACGATGCCTATGTTGGCAAAGTTGAACAGCTCGTTGTTCGAGATGGTGTTGCCGGAGTTAAAAACACCGGAGGGGGCTGACGCCGCTTGCGACAAGACAAGGTTGGACGGCACACCCGCCGCATCGCTGCGGTCGCGGATTTGATTATCCGTGATGGTGTTGTTGTCGTTGCCGGTGGTCGTGCCGACGCTGAAAAAGACTACGCCGTTGCTCGTCGTCGCGCCTTCGATGATGGAACTGCGGACGGTGTTATCCGAAGCGTCATTGATAAACGTGAACGTCGGGTTCTGCGTGTCCGTGTTGCGGAAAGTCAGAAAGCGTCCCGCGTTATTGAAACCGTTAACGCTAACGCCGTCTGCGCCGTTCAAGCCGTTGGCGGTTGCCCCGTTGTCGAATCGCCCGTCAATCGTTACTCGGTCTGCGCCGTTCAAGCGAATCATTCCATTGGCGACGTTGCCGGAAATCAACTTCATCGTGCCGTCTGCCGGTTGAATCGTCAGCGTGTAATTGCCCGCGCCCGATTCGAGGAACTGGTTAAGTCCGTGCGTGCCGTCTTCGGTCAGATCGCCCGTGATGTTGGCGGTGATGTTGCCGGTGACGGTTGAAGCGTTGATGGCGGCGAACAAGCCGTTCGCGCCGGTCAAGCTGTCGTAATCGCCGCCCGCGCCGACGGTCTTTGTGCCGCTGATTGGCGGCGGCGGATTGACGGTGAGCATAAAACTCGCGTCGGTGAAATCGCCGCAGTCGTCGGTGGCGCGAATGGTGATGGTGTGCGTTCCGACGGGCGCGGCGTTGCCGATGGAAACCATGCCCGCGCCGTCAACCGAGATTGTTCCGGTATATGTGCCTTGCGATTGCACGGCGACGGTTTGAATCGTACCGTTGTCCGAAACGGTTGCCGGATTGACGGTTGTTGAGCCGCCCGTGGTGATTGCCGCCGGGTTGTCATAGGTCAAAGTCGGCGGCGTGTTGGCGGTGACGCCGATGTTCAAAGTAGCGGTTGCCGTATCAGTTCCGTCGCTCGCCTCCAAAGTAAAGCTCGCATCCGTCGCCGTGCAATCGGCAAAGATGTCGGCGGTAAGGGTGCCGCCCGTGTTGACGATGTTGGAAACGGTGACGCCGTTGGAAGGATTCGCGCTCGTGACGGTCACGGTGACGCCGCCCGCGCCGCTTTCGGCATCGCCCACGGTGGCGATAGTTGAATTGCTCGCCGCCGTGCTTTGCTGCCGCATCAAGCCGGTCGCCGCCGTGATCGTCGGCGGGGTGTTGATGACGCCGTTGACTTCCGCGCTGTTCACGCTGGTCAAATCGTTCGGGTTGTTCGGCGCGATGCTATTATTATCGCCGGCTTGCGTGCAAATTGTGTTTGATGGAGCGTTGTTAGCACAAAAAATTGTTTCTCCTGTGTGCGCGGGCGTGAAGGTGCGGACGACAAAATAATTCGTTCCGCCCGGCAAACCCGAAACGGTCAAGCCGGTGGCGGTTTTCGCGCCCGAAGCGGCGGTTGTGCCGCGTGAAACGTAAGGTCCGCCCGGCGCGGTTGACGAGAGAACTTCGTAATAACCGCCGTGCGCCGTATAAGCAATCGGCGTCCACGAAACAGTCGCCGTTCCCGCGCCCGTCTGCGCGATTTGCACATTGGTCGGCGGCACGGTTTGCGTCGTGCGCCAGCCTGCGTCAACCGTGTCAATCGTTCCCGGCGGCGTATTCACGACATCGAATTTGTTGTAGCCGAGCCTGACCAAGCCGGAAGCGTTGCGGATGTAATCGGGCAAAACGCCTTCGAGCGCGTTGCCGTTAATCAACAGATTTTTCGACGGATTGCCCGTGACGGGAAGCGTTCCGCTGAAACGCGCTTGATAAAGACGCATCAGTCTTGTGTTGTTAAACTCCATCACGCCCGCCGGAATCTGCCCGCCGAGCGAGGTTTGTTCGGCATGAAAAACAGCGAGAGCGGGAAACCGCGTCGGACCCAAGCCTTGCGGAAACACATCGCTCAAATTTCCCGTGATGCCGAAATTATTGTCAATCCGCAATTTCGTCAACTGCGTCATCGTGTCGAGCGCAGCGAAATTGCCCGCCGGGTGCGGATTAAAATAACAGCCGCGTAATTCCAAACTGATTAACGCCGTCAGAGAAGCAATCTCTGTTCCCGGAAACGGCGTGGTCAGCGTAGTGTTCACGCACCCGACGGCAATAATTGCCACGCGCCCGTCGCTGCACGAGACGCCCGGCCAATTCGGCGCGTCCTCCAGGCAGGGATTGGTCGTCGTTGGCCATCCAAACGCCTGCCCGAAGCCGTGGTTGTCGCGCAGATTCTCCATAATCGCCACATCCGCCGGACTCTGCGCCCGCGCCTCAAACGCGCCGGACGCGCCAAACACTAAAACAACGACGATGATTAACAATTGCAGTTTCATGTTCATAGTTTGCCTCTTTATCAAAATGCTCCAAAAAAATAAATTTTCTATTGACTCATCCACCCGCAATTCTTTTGAAGATTGCCGTTCGTCAAAGTCGTTACGGTGGAATTGCCGATGGTGTCGTTCGCCGTAGAGCCGACGAGCGAATTCGCCGCCGTAACCGTCCCGCTGCACCCGGTCGTCGCGCTGCACAGCGTAACCGCCCCGACATCCGCCACTCCGCCGTCGTCAAAAAGCGGGTCGGTGAAGAAAAAATTCCTGTTTCGTAAATTTACCGCCTGCGTCCCAAACGAGCCGCTCCCGCAATGTCCGTGCGCCGGGCTTGTGCGCTGACAGTCAACAGGCATAACAGCAAGAAGGGGAGAAAGGGAGAACGGGAGAACGGGAATTTTCTCGTTGATAAATTTACCGCGATAGTTTGCCTGCTAAAATTGCGAATTTTATTGGTCTTCATGGGGGGACTCCTGTGGGTGCGCTTTCGAGCAGTAAGAACTGAAGAGGCGAGGACTCTATGGACAGAACGATCTTTGTTGATGCTTAACGAGCGCGAGGATTCAAGAAGGCATGTTGGAGTCGCAGTGTACTACGAAGGCGCGGCAAATTCCACACGAATTAAAGGTGGAACGATACAGGGAAAGAGACTCGTCGGGTATCCGTAGAGATACGTATTTTTGCAAAGTATGAATGATGAAGTGAGAACATGTCTTTACTTCATCGTTCATCGTTCATCATTCATACTTTGCTTCACCCGCCCGCTTGCCGCCGAGCGGTACTGACTTCTAAGCAAAGCATCTGCTATGCACTTTTTCGTGATGAACAATCAACTCACCATTCCGAAATTGAATCATCTGCCTGAAACCTTGTTGCGCGATGGTGCGGTTCACCTCGAACTCGAACAAGGCATCGTTATCTTTCGCGCTTCCGTCGCGGTGCAAGCGCGAATCAATGAACTGCTCGATAAACAGAAAACAAACACGCTGACCGAAGAAGAAGAACGCGAACTGCTCGGATACGAAGAAGTTGACGACTACCTCAGCCACGTCAATCGTCTGATTCGCAATCTGTCGCAATCCTCAGAGGTTGATTTTGCCGCGTAAAATCCCGCCGCTCACGCGGGAACAAGTCCGGCAACGCGCCGCTTCTCTTTGCGAATACTGTCATACGGATGAGCATTGGCAACTTGTCCCATTCACGGTTGACCATATCGTGCCATCTTCGGAGGGTGGTGATGAATCACCGGAAAACTTGGCGTTGGCGTGTTTCCATTGCAACCGTCATAAAGCCCTTTTAGCTTAAAACGCACGCTTGACCTATTTTGAAGCGATACAAAAACGCCTGTGCGTGCTTGTATCGCTTCTTGTTTGCCGCGCCTTGACCGGAACATTTAGGTCGCTTCCGTTCCGCCGTTATTCTAAAAATGTGAAGCGCGCTTTGCAGATTCCCGCTCACTTTCGTTAAGATGTCGCCACCGTACACAATTCATCTCCCTTTTTCTTTGTTACTTTGCTTGCTCCCAAAACCCAGTCACAAAGGTTCATCTCAAAACGTAAGCCACGTTGAAAAGAAGTTAAGAACAATAATTTTATGAGAATCTATCCTTCGTTGCAGGTTGCCGCACGCATGTTGGCAACCATTACCCTATTTTGCGGACTCACTTTCGCCGCCCAAGCCGCGACCCTCACCGTCACCAAAATCGCAGACACCAATGACGGGGCATGTACCGCCGCTGATTGCTCGTTGCGTGAAGCGATTACGGCGGCAGCGGCGGGCGATACGATTGCGTTTGCCTCGCCGCTGTTTGATTCCCCCCAAACGATTACTCTGTCTGATGCTAGCGGCTTTCAACAACTCACCATCAACAAGAACTTGACCATCACGGGCAGAGGCGCGACCCTGCTCACGATTGCGCGAGCATCAAACGCGACCGCTCAATTTCGTATCTTCAATATCACGGGCGGCGCAATCGTCAATCTAAGCGGGATGACGATTTCCGGCGGCAACGTCAATGGCGACGGCGGCGGTATCTCCAACGTCAGTTCGACGCTGACGCTGACGGCGGTGCATGTCACATCCAACAGCGCGACCAATTTCGGCGGCGGCGTTTTTAATACCGGCGGCACGCTCAACGTTATAAGATCGACCATCTCGAACAATACCGCGACATCTCCGTTCGGCACGGGCGGCGGAATTGACAGCGGCGACGGCAATCTGAACGTCACCAATTCGACTATCTCCGGCAACTCAGCACCGAGTGCCGATGTCAATGGCGGCGGAATATTTGCCGGAAACACTCCGACTATCAACGTCACCATCTCTAACTCGACCATCACTGACAACTTGGCGGCGGGTGCTAACAGCGCGAGCGGAGTTCTCAGTAACAACGCCACCGTCACGGTTCGCAGTTCAATCATTGCCGCCAATCGCAACAATTCGACCATCCCGGATGTGAGAAACAGCTTCATCTCGCAAGGCTATAATCTTATCGGCAACTCCAACGCCGCCACAGGATTCACCGCCGCTACGGACAAAACCGGGACGGCGACGACACCACTTAATCCGCAACTCGCCGCGCTCGGTTTTTACGGCGGGACGACTCCGACCCACGCCCTGCAAGGATCGAGTCCGGCGATTGACGCGGGTAACAGCTTCGGCTTGACCACCGACCAGCGCGGCGTGCCGCGCCCGTTTGATAACCCGAACATCGCCAATGCGACGGGCGGTGACGGCGCGGACATCGGAGCGTTTGAAGTGCAAGCCACAACCGCCGATGACATCATCATCGAAGGCATCGTTCGCAACGCGGCGGGCGCACCTGTGCGCGGCGCGCGTTTAACTTTGGGCGGTTCGGCGCAAGCCGTGATGTTCACGGATGAAGACGGGCGTTATAGTTTCACCGTGATGACAGGCGGTGTTTATCAAGTCAGTGTCGCGGCGCGCGGACAGAGATTCGCACCCGCGCAACTCACGTTCGGTTCGCTTGTCGCCAATCAAGTCGCCGACTTTAACGCGACATCGGTTAAAGGTCGCTCCCCTTCGCGTTCACGTTTTTAACCTTGACCACAAACTTCAAGAGGCGGCGATTTTGTCGAGCGCGAAAAATAAAGTCGTCGCCTTTATAAAAGAGGAACGAACCATGCGCTTGACCTCGATTCGCTTCAAGTTTTTCGTTTTTATAGTGTTGCTCACTGCGACATGCGCGACACTCAACGCCCAACGTCCCGCCGTGCGACGCGCGGCGGAAGCTAAAGCGGCAACCGATACCACACCGCCGAAGAAGAAGGACACGGGAACAATCGGCGGGCGCACCACGCACGGTGGCGCGCCCGCCCCGAATGTCACCGTGACGCTCGAAAAAGCCGGGTCGCGTTACTCAAATGAAAAGCCACTCGCCCGCACGCGCACCGACGCGGACGGGCGTTTTCGTTTTACGAACATCGCCGCCGGACTTTATAACGTCACATCACACGCCCCGGCGTTTGTCGGTGAACGCACGTTCAGTTTCGAGGGCGGCAAAGCGGTGACGGTTGATGCGAACGAAACCATTGACAACGTAGATTTTGAACTTGAGCGCGGCGGCGTCATCACCGGACGCATCGTTGATGCGGAAGGCGCACCCATCATCAGCGAAACCGTTTCGCTGACTCCGGTTGATGAGAAGGGTCAACCGCTTCAGAGAAGTTTCAACACGCCGTTTGCTTCGAGCGACGACAGAGGCGTTTATCGCATCTACGGGATTCCTGCCGGACGTTATCTCGTCGGTGCCGGACGCGACGAGGGCGGCATACGCATCGGCGGCAGTAATCGTTTTTACACGCGCACTTTTCATCCTGAGACAAGCGACCAAACCAAAGCCACCGCGATTGAAGTCACGGCGGAGAGCGAAGCGGTTGACATCAACATCACGCTCAAAAACACCGGACGCACGTTCACCGCGACCGGACGCATCGTTGATGCCGACACGGGCGAACCTATCCCGAATCTCGCTTACGCTTACGGTGTACTTCAAGGGCAAGGCGATAACAGATACATGGGCGGCTACGGCTACAACGGTTCTCGGACGAATGCGCGCGGCGAGTTTCGCCTTGAGAACTTGGCGGCGAATGAGTACGCGGTTTTCGTCGGCGGCTCTGAAACCGTGGGCGAACGCTATAGCGACATGACGCGGTTCGAGATTAAAGACGCGGATGTCAAAGGCTTGGAAGTCAAGATGCACGCAGGCGCGTCAATCGGCGGCTTCGTCACACTCGAAGGTACGACGGACAAAGCGGCGTTCGCCAAACTCTCACAACTTCAAATCAACGCCGACGATTCGACACAGGGGAGTTTAAGAATGCCGCGCAACTTAACCTCTCCGGTCGCGGCGAACGGCGCGTTTCGCATCGGCGGCTTGCGTCCCGGCGCGACGCGCCTTTACTTCAACAATGTTCCGAGCGTCACGAACTTAGGCTTGTCACTCGTGCGGATTGAACGCGACGGTGTTCCCATCGCAGAGCGCGGCATCGAAGTCAAAGCGGGCGAAGCGGTCAACGACATACGCATCGTCGTCGCTTACGGCAAGAGCGTCGTGCGCGGCACAATCAACATCATAGGCGAATTGCCGCCCGATGCCACGATGATGGTCTACGCCCGTCACCCGAACTCCACACAGTTTCCGGCAGGCGTTCAGACGCGCGTTGATGTCAACCGTCGCTTTCGGATTGAGAATCTTCCGGCGGGCGAATATGAAATCACGCTGACCGCCTATGCTCCGCCCGCGCCCGGCAGACCGCCGCTTCGCATCCCACCTGTCAGGCAACTCGTTTCCGTTTCCGGCACGGGCGACACGCAAATAGCCTTGACGCTCGACCTGACACCGAAGCCGCAAGGAGAAACCAATCAATGAATCTCCGCCTCGCCCGCGTCGCGTTCATGGTTTCAATTTTCGCCTTGTTCGCTTCGTTCGCTTCGCCATCGCTCATCAACATTCACGCCCAAGAAGCCGCGCGCTCCGCCGCCACGATTTCCGGGCGCGTCGTCGCGGAAGACGGGCGACCGATTGCCGGAGCGACCATCAACATCCGCCCCGTCGCCGCGCCCGACGCGGGCGGCAATCGTACCACCGGAACAAACGATGACGGTCACTTCGTCGTCACAGACTTGGACGCCGGAGCATACACGCTCAACGCCAGCGCACCCGGTTACGTTCCCTCGCCCGACCCGAACAACCCGAATCGTGAACCGCGTTTCTTTCGTCGCGGCGATTCCAACATCACACTCACACTCGCCAAAGGCAGCGTCATCACGGGCAGAGTCACAGACGGCACGGGCGCGCCCGTCGTCGGTGTCAGCGTCCGCGCCATCATGACGCGCGACGCCGAAAACCGCATCCCCCGTCAACCATATTCACGCGAACGCGCGACCGACGACCGTGGAATTTATCGCATCTTCGGAATTGAACCCGGAACATATCTCATCGCCGCCGGACGCGGCAACACCAACTCTTATCCGCGCGTCGCGGCTTACGACGGCGACGCCCCGACGTATCATCCGTCCGCGACCAGCGACACCGCGTTGCCCGTCGTCGTGCGTGGCGGCATGGAAGCAAGCGGGATTGACATCACATATCGCGGCACGCGCGGGCATACCGTCAGCGGCAAACTGATTGGCGCGGCAACGGGCGAAGGCAACACTGCCGTCACCGTCAGCCTCGTCAACACCGCGACCAACATCACCGAATCCACCGCTTTTGTTGACGCGCGCAACACCGAACGCGGCTACTCTTTCGATGGAGTTTCCGACGGTACATATCGCATCGTCGCCCGCCGTTATGCGCGTGACGATACGGACGAAGGTTTGACTTCCCCGCCGCGCCGCATCGTCGTCAAGGGCGCGGACATCACCGGACTCGAACTCCCGCTCGCACCACTCGTTTCTCTCGCCGGACAAATTCGCATCCTCGCCCCCGACACTGCATCGCCTGACACGGAAGCGTGCCGCCTTCAAATTCCTTCGAGCGAAACGCCGATGACCGAAGCCGTCATCCGCCTGCGCCGCAACGAACGTCCGACCACCGAAACCGATGCGCCACGCAACGATAATTTCGCACCGAACACCGTTCCCGATGAGCACGGAACTTTCCGCCTTCGCAACATCGAAGCCGGAGCGCATCGCTTCGACATACGCCTTTCCGACTCCACGCTCTACGTTCAAAACATCACGCTCAATCGCCCATCACCCAAATCATCAACGATTAAAAGATTGACCTCGAAATCCGCACCCGCAGCCAAACCCGCGACCGGAGACGCGATTGCCGAATTCGTTCTGGCAAACGGCGAACGCCCGCCGTCCGCCATCATCACACTCGCTCGCGGCGCGGCGCGCATCGCGGGCAACATCGAACGCGCAACGACATCATCAGCCGCATCACCCCGAACCGACTTCCGCGTTCACCTCATCCCCGCCGCACCGGAACACCTCGACCATGCATGGCGATACTATGAAACCATCGTCGCCGCGAACGGAACATGGACGCTTGCCAACATCGCTCCGGGAACTTACCGCCTCATCGCGCTTGCCGCCGACGCCGAAACCAACGACGCCGCACTTCGCCCGCGCGCCGCTGACACGGAAAGTCGCCTCACACTTCGCCGTCAAGCTGAAGCGAACGGCACGCGCATCGAACTCGCCCCATGTTCACGACTCGATGAATACGCTTTGCGCGCGGGTGATGCGACCACTCCCCGCTAAACTAAGCCCGCTAAACTTTTTAAGGATGCGCGACAGGCACGCCGCCCGTCTGTATCACATCGGTTGCCGCGCTGTGAACGTCCGGCAAAAAGTAGAATAGGATGCCGAGAATCGCGTACACGGAAAGCAACTGCACGCCTTCAATCCAACTGCTTTCGCCGTCGCCGCTGATTTGTTCGACGATGATAATAGACGCGATGACGGCAATGACTTCAGGAATCGTGAACTCTAAATTCATCGGACGCCCGAACAGATACGACGCGAAAATAAGGATGGGCGCGACGAACAACGCGATTTGCAAACTCGAACCGAGCGCGATGCCTAAAGATAAATCCATCTTGTTCCGCATCGCCATCAGAACCGCCGACGAGTGTTCCGCCGCGTTACCGACAATCGCCACGACGATGACGCCGACGAAAACTTCCGTCAATCCCAAACTCTCACGCGCCCCTTCGACCGCCCCGACGAGAAATTCCGAGACGAGCGCGACGAATGCGGTGGCGATGAACAACACCATCACCGACTTACCTTTCGACCAATGCTCGCCATGTTCTGCGTGGTCGCGTCCGACTCGCGCGGCGACGTTTTTCCCGCCCGCGTCGTCCGTCGCCGAATCACGTTCCGTCACCTGATCCGGTGTTTGATTTGGCGTGTTCTCGCCGGTGTAAAGTTGAGGGTGCGTGACGAGGGAAAACAACAGCGTCAAAACGTAAGTCACAAACAACACGATGGCGATGGCGAGTGACAGAGTTTGTTCTTTATCGGGCGTCCAACCGCCTTCCGCGACCGGAACTTGCGCCGCGACCTGATGGAAAATCGTCGGCGTGATGAGCGCGATGCCCCCCAGCGTCAACGCCGTCGCTGATACACTCGCCGCCGTGCGATTGAAAACCTGACGCGGATACTTGACCCCGCCCGCGACGAACGAAAGTCCGAGGACAAGCAGAATGTTGCCGATAATCGAACCTGTGATTGATGCCTTGACCACGCCGTCCAAGCCCTTCGACAGGGCGAACAACGCGATGATGAGTTCGGCGGCGTTGCCGAAGGTCGCGTTAAGTAATCCGCCGATGCCCTGTCCAAGATGTTCCGCGAGGTGTTCGGTGGCGCGTCCCATCCAACCCGCGAGCGGGATAATCGCCAGACACGCCGCGATAAACAAAAACGTCGGATTGCCCAAACCCGGCACGAAGCGCATCGCAATCGCCACGGGAACAAAAATTAACAACCAGTCGAGTCGGGGTTTAAGCCATGAAGATTTCGGCGAGGCGTCGGGCGACGGAGCAGATGCGTCGTGCGTGTTTGTCGTCATTATATGTTCGGCTAATCTCTCGGCAAAAGATGTCGGAAAGCCCGCACAAGTTATCAAAAATCTGTGTGCTTTGCCTAAGCCGTGACGATTATTTGAGCCGGATTTTGTCGCGCCCCGCCCGTGTGCTTAAATGCTTCTCATCAACTCTCATTCAACTTCTTCATTATGAATTTACTTTCTGCACTCAACGACCGACAACGCCTCGCCGCCGCGACGACCGAAGGCGCGCTGCTGATTTTAGCGGGCGCGGGTTCAGGCAAAACCCGCGTCATCACTTATCGCATCGCCCACCTTATCGCGGAAAAGGATGTTCCGCCGTACAACATCCTCGCCGTTACATTCACCAACAAAGCCGCCGGGGAGATGCGCGAGCGCGTCGAAAAACTTTTACGCGAAACGGGCGTCAAATTAAACAGCGCGCCACTCGTCACGACGTTTCACTCTCTGTGCGTTCGCATACTTCGCGTCAACATCGAAAAACTCGAACAAGGCTACACACGCGCCTTCACGATTTACGACCAAGACGACTCGACCCGCATCATCAAAGCCTGTCTCAAAGATTTAGGTTACGACGACCAGCGATTGGGGGCGCGCAACGTACAGAGTGCCATCAGTGCCTCGAAAAACAGCGGACTCGACGCCGAACTCTACGCCGCCCGCGTCGAATCATCGGACGAGCGCAAAGTCGCCATCTCGCGCGCCTTCAAACTCTACGAAGACCGCCTTCGTTCCAACAACGCCCTCGACTTCGACGACCTTCTCATCAAAGCCGTCAGCCTTTTACGCAAAGACGAAGCCACACGCGCCCGCTATAACGACCGCTTCCGCTACATCCTCATTGACGAATACCAAGACACGAACGCTTTACAGTTCGCCTTGATTCGTTACTTGACCGAGAAGACGCAGAATGTTTGTGTCGTCGGAGACGAGGATCAATCAATTTACAAATGGCGCGGAGCGGACATTTCAAACATCCTTAACTTTGAACAACACTATCCCGAAGCGAACATCGTGCGGCTTGAACAGAATTATCGTTCAACGCAAAACATACTCGATACGGCGGGGGCGGTGGTGCGAAACAACACCGAGCGCAAAGGTAAAACCCTGTGGACATCGAACACGGCGGGCGATTCGATTCGTTACTATCAGGCGATTGACGGCGATGCGGAAGCCCGCTTCGTCGCCGCGAAAATTGATGAACACTTGCGCCGAGACAAGGGTGCTAGATGCGCGATTCTCTATCGCACCAATTCGCAATCTCGCGTTTTTGAAGAAGCACTAAGACGCGCCGGAATCGCTTATAACATCGTCGGCGGCTTCTCGTTCTATGAGCGCGCCGAAGTGCGCGATGTCGTTTCATACTTAAAACTCGCGCTCAACCCGCAAGACAACATCGCGCTTTTGCGCGTCATAAATTCTCCGGCGCGCGGGCTTGGCAAGACGACGCTCGATGAACTCGACCGTCAGGCACGCGACTACGGGATGAGTCTATGGGAAACCATTTTGCTTATCACCAACGGCGAAAGCGCGAACAATCGTCTTGCGCCGCGCGCCGTTTCCGCCCTCAAAAACTTCCATAACATCATCACGCATCTCGTCACCGTCGCGGCTAAAGAACCCGCTTCGGAAGTCGTCAAAGCCGCGATTTTAGATACGGGCTACTCCGCCGCACTGAAAGCTGAAAACACCGACGAAGCCGAAGCCCGCATCGAGAACTTGCAAGAACTCGTCAACGCCGCCGTTGATTTCGATGACACAGAGGATGACGATGCTGATGCGGTTAGTGATGATGCGATTGATGAAGATTCACGACAAGGCTTGCGCTCGTTTATAGATTCCGCCGCCCTCTCATCCGACACCGACAAAATCGAATCCGATGCAAAGGTTACGATGCTCACCGTCCACTCCGCGAAGGGTTTGGAGTTCCCCGTAGTCTTTATCGTCGGACTCGAAGACGGCTTGTTTCCGCATTCGCGTTCGGCTTCCGACAAAGCGGAACTCGAAGAAGAACGCCGCCTGATGTATGTGGCGATAACGCGCGCCGAACGATTCCTGTACGTCTCGCACGCGATGCGCCGCCGCGTCTATGGCGAAGAGATGGCAAGCGAACCGTCGCAATTCTTAAACGAGATGCCGCTTGATTTAATGGAAGATTTAACGCGCGGTGCATCGTGGCTCTCCTTCGCGCGTAACTCCTCACGCACGGAAAATGCCCACGCCGCACGCGCCCTACGCGGTGAAACAACCCGTTCAACCGTACCGAAAACATCGCCCGCGAAAACTTACGATAGCGTCGAATCTATCGCCGAATTTTTCCGTCAACGCGGCACGTCAATGAGCGGGGGTTCATCATCACGCCCTTCGTCATCTTCAACCTCGCCTAAACAACGCGCATCATCACCAAGCCCGCCGCCATCGAACGACATCACGCCCGGCACGCACGTTCGTCATCCCAAGTACGGGCGTGGGCTTGTCCTGCGTCGTGAAGGGGTGGGCGACGCCGCGAAGTTGACGGTCAGTTTTCCGGGCTACGGGCAGAAGAAGCTGATTGAAAAGTTTGCGGGATTAGAGAAGGCGTAACGCGAAGAAGAATTAAGGCGGTGTAAGTTTTGATGTAAAAAAAAACCTAAAACTTTTATCCACGAAACGACACAAAAGGAAAACCGAAATTTAGTGTTGTTTCGTGGATAAAATGTTATGTCGAACTCTTATAGTTATTAGCGGCGTGCCGCCGTTGCCGCGTTCGCCGCTTGTCCGCCCATCAATTCATTCACCAGAGCATCGGCGTTATAAACTTTACGCATCGCTTCGATGATGCCGCGCGCATCAACGGCGACGGTGCGGTTTTGCGTTTCATCGTAGAAGTACGCGCCGGGCAGAGATTGAATGTTGCCGTCGAAGACAAGCCCGACGAGTTCGGCGTTGCGGTTGATGACGGGTGAACCGGAGTTGCCGCCGATGATGTCGTTGGTCGTGATGAAGTTGAACGGTGTCTTTAAGTCGAGCGCGCTTTTCTTCGCCGTCCAAATCGCGGGCAGTTGGAATGGAAACTTGTTATTAAACTTTGACGCGCGTTCATAGAGTCCGGCGAAGTCGGTGAACGGCGCGATTTGCTTGCCGTCTTCCTGATAACCTTTGACCGTGCCGTAAGAGAGACGAAGCGTGAAGGTCGCATCAGGATAGACTTTATTGCCTTCCGTCTCGAAAATCGCGCGGGCGATTTTGCCGTAAGCTGTGCGCTCAACGCTTGTCACTTCCGTTTCATAACGCTTGCGAAGTTCGCGTGCTTCGGGGTCAATCGCGCGTGCAAGTTTAATCATCGGGTCATCGGAGTTGGCAATCGCTTCCGCACCGCCCGCGTAAAGCGCACGCCGCGCACTCACGTCTTTCAGCTTCGTTCCTTTGATGAGTTCGGCGGCGCGTGCTTCGGGGGTTTTACCGTCGAGAGCGCGCTTGACCAATTCGTTGTCCGCGCCGAGTTCATCGCGCATGAAGGCGAGCGAGTCGGCAAGTTTGTATTGCTCGAAGTCATCGTAAATCGGAGCGGCGGAAAAGAGTTGGAGTTCAAGCGATTCGCGGCGCGCGTCCGAGTATTCAGGTAAGCGTTCGGCATTCGGTTTCCCCGTTTCGTCGGCGTGACGGACGAGGCTGCGCGCGATTTGAAAATAGCGCGAATTGAAACCCAGACCGCTTTCGAGGAAGCGACGTTCGCGGTCGTAAGCCGCCAAAGCCTGACGCTCTTTCGCAATCGCATCGAACGCATCGCCGTACTCTTTTTGACGGCGCGGGTCGCCTGCGATGCTTGCGCGCAACGCTTTCTCCTCAGCGACTTTGCGTTGCATGGATTTCGGGTCACGCAAACCCGCATAGCGTCCTTTATACGCTTTCAAACCGTTCTCGATGCCGAACAAATCTTCTTGCGCGGTGCGCGCCTGTTCTTCGCCGCGCTTGCCATAAGCCGTAAGCAAGGCGCGTTCACGTTCAAGATATTTGAGCAGAAACGGCACGCCGGAATCGCGTAAGTATTCGAGATGCGCGACGGTATTAAGGCGTTCGGTCGAGGCGGGATGACCGGAAGTGAAAACGAGTTCGCCCGCTTTCGCGCCCGCTTTCGAGAACGTCAAGAAGTTTTCGGACTTGAGCGGTTGATTGTTTTCATAAACGCGAAACAACGTCATGTCGAGGTTATAACGCGGGTAGGTAAAGTTGTCGGGGTCGCCGCCGAAGAACGCGATTTCAAATTCGGGCGCGAACACGAGACGCACATCGGTATAGGTTTTATAACGATAAAGGTTGTACTGCCCGCCTTGATACAGCGTCACGACTTCACTCTTTAACTTGGTCGTATCCGATGATTTCTTCTCAATATCGGCAATCGCGGCGCGGCGCGCGAGTTGAGCATCGGAAGGCGACATGTCCGCTTTGACCGCCCCCGTGACCTGCGCGGTCACGTCTTCGATGGATTGCAAAACGTCCATCTCTAAATCGGGAGCTTTCAATTCTTCGCCCCTTTGTTTGGCGTGAAAGCCGAGTTTCACAAGGTCACGTTGCGGCGTGCTAAGTTTAGCGAGCGTGTCGGAAGCGACGTGATGATTGGTCAAGACCAGACCGTTCGGTGAGACGAACGATGCCGAACCGCCACTGCCGACGCGCACGCTTGCGAGTTGCACTTTACGCAGCCACGACTCCGGCACATCGAAATTATATTTTCTTTTGATTTCCGCACGCGGCACATTGTTAAAAGTCCACATGCCTTCTTCCGCCCGCACCATTGTAAAGGTCGGTGCGATGAGCGCGGCGAGGGCAAAAGCGACGATAGTTTTATTGAATCTCATCAGTATTTCCTTATATGATTTAGAGTGTGAGTGGAAAAAGATTTAGAGTAGTACAGCGTGCATGAGAGATGCCCATAAGCCTTAAAAACAAAACACCCGTTTCATCGGGTGTTTTCGGTCAAGATATTTGGTTGTTTATTCGCTTCCTATAAGGAATACATCGTATGCCCACCGCCCGACTCTGCTGCCCTTCGCATCCCTAACCTTTGCTCGGTACTTAAATTCATTTCCAAATTGGTCAATCCGTTTAGACTCCTTGTAATCAAGATCAATCGAAACTACATTTAGAGATGGAAGTGTTTTGAGTTCGCTCTCCTGCGAAACCCCATCGTGATTTGCGTCTTGCCACAATCGAAGGTTAGCAAATACAAAATCCTTATTGTCAATTACGCCGTCTTCATTACCGCCATTTAACGGATGGTCAAATTCTTTGAGTGCCAAAAAGCCGTTCGGATTTGCGGATGGTGATTGTGTTGTGTAATTACCAAACAACTCCGCCCCGCCATCTATTGTGCTGTTGTTGTTTCTATCTAAGGTGAGCCAAGCATCATCCGAACCAAGAGATGTCCACGATAATCTCTCAGATTGTCCGTCATTATCAAGATCGAAGTTCACTCCGCTATCTTGACTTGTTAAATCGAATCCATTGCCCGCAACATCGATTATCACAGGTGAGTAAAAGGGAGGCTCACAGTTACAACTGATACTATCCCATGTGTTTGGATAGGGACATTCGTAGTCAGGTGTACCGCAGGTTGGCGGGACGGGGCAATATAGGTCAGCCACCTGATACTCGTCACACTGGGTAGGTTCCTGAAGTCCGGGGTAGGTGCCGTAAGTTCCGTTATAGCTGGGGTTTCCAACGCTACCCGAAACAGTAATCGCCATGATTGAACTTCCGGTAGTACAAGAGCTACAGTTATTCAAGCCGAGTGTGTGGGCTATCTCGTGAGATGCCATGGGTCTCAAGGAATTTAAGTCGATTTTCTCTGGATGAACTCTGATTTCTGCACTGATTATGCGGTTAGTCACTCGCCCTACATTAAAGTCACACTCTGCTTGTGCAGGTTGCGAAAGATACGTTCTGCTGAAGTGAATTGTGTAATCGGGCGGGTCAGCGTAGTAATAAGGGCTTAGATAGGATGTTTGAAAATTGGCAAAAATCGGTGTCCTACAACCTCCGCTAGAAGTGTATATGTAATTCCATGCATGAGTGCCGTCTCGTATAGCCTCAACGCCCGCATCATTGTACGAATCATCAATTTTTACTGTGACGCTCGCATACTGAGGGAATGAATATCTAATCGGATCAGCGTAGTAGGGCGGATTCATACAACCAGACTGCGCTTGAACTTTTGTACTTACCGGTTGAATTAATAACACGAATAAGCAAACGCCTGTTGCTAACAGTTTAGGGGAAACGATATTGGGAGATGTCATAACGTCGATCCTTTTGAGAGACGACTACTACGTAATAGAATCTCGAATTGCCTTCAAAAATACGGATTCATCGGCATCCTCGTATTCTCGAAATTGAGGCGAAGTGTCGAGCGGAAGAATCTTATTAGACCGCAACTCATATCCAGTTACGATAGCGAAATCATGTTCTAGAGTGCTGAGGAAGAGAACATATCTACGCCCGACGCTTGGCATACCTTTTCCTTCTATGCGGTACAACCGACTGTTATCAGGTGCGTGCTTTACGATTCCCCCTTCTCGCTCCGCCGTAATCAAGCTGCCAACGGCTATATTGGGCAAATCGCCACTTTTAATTACCTCGCTGATGCGAAAAGTAATTTCCGTGTAAACGCCGGTTTTATCGTTCGATAGATGCGCCTTTGAACCAACAACTTCACCGACCACAACAACTTTACTTTGAGCTGTTGGTATAGCTGGAATTTCTGTACTTGATTCATCTATCCTGACCGACTCACCAATGGTTTTAGAGGGATTTTCTTTTACGAAAAGCTTGGCATCGTAACGTCTACTTTTTAACTGCCGTTTAGCTCGTTTAACAGGGTCATCATCCTCTGGTTCATCTAAATCAACCGTTGGATATTGAGATTGAATCTCAGCAACGGACAAACTCTTAAATCTCGGCTTCTGCTTATATTGTTTATTATATTGTTTATTAGATGGATTGGTTGAAGTGGTGTTATTTGCGGGGGAAGTATTCTGTTCATTAGCCTGTAAGGTTGATACCGCAGTGGCTACTGCAATAATGAGCGAACAGGCAAGTAAAACTATGACTGCCTTAGGTTTCATCATGTAGTTCTTCATATTTATAGTTGTACAGCAGGTTATTGGGAAATCAAGAAAGCAAGTGGAAATATCTATACAACTCTACCCAAACACAGTCAAGAAAAATCTCTTTATAGATGCAACCGATTATTTATTACTGCTATGACGAACGAAGAAATCGCCAATCGCTTCCAGCGTTTAAGCCGACTGATGACGATTCGCGGCGACGAACCGTTTCGCACGCGCGCCTACGCACGCGCGGCGGACGCAATACGCGATTGGGGCGTGCCTCTGTCGCAAATCGCGGAGCGTGACGGCACAAAAGGCTTGCAGGAAATTCCCGGCGTCGGTGAAGCGATTAGCGGAAAGATTATTGAACTACTGACGCGCGGGACGTTCGAGGCTTGGGAGCGCGTCATCGCGGAGACGCCGGAAACGACGCTTGAGATTTTGCGCGTTGACGGCATAAACATCAAAATCGCAACTGAACTTTACACGCGCTTTCGTGTCTCATCAATCGCGGATTTGAAATCTTTTGTCGAAGGCGGCGGACTCGAAATGATTGATGGTGTGGGCGAGAGAATCATGGCGCGCATCAAGCGCGGTATTGCGGATTAGCGGTAACGCAAAAACTCTTCCAATGTGAGATTGATGTCAGAGGCAATCTGACGGAGAAGGATGGGCGAGATGTCTCTGCCTTTATGGAAAGGAACTGTCGTCCCGCGACCGTCAGGATGCCGAAACTGTTTGTGCGATCCGCGTTGACGAACTTCAATAAAGCCGATTTTCTGTAGGATGGCAACTACTTCTGTTGGCTTGAGAACAGGGATGTTGCCCATTCTAAGCCACCATGACCGTTTGCGTGCCGACGAAATCAGATTCTAATTTCGGCTCACCATCTTCGAGCAACATTTCAATTACTTCCCGAAGCTTAACATTCAGTTCATCGAGCGATTCGCCTTGAGAATGCGCGCCGGGGAATCCCGGTACATAGCCAACGTACAATTCTGTATCGGGACATCTCTCTATAATTGCGGTAAAGACTTTCATGGTTTCCTCCGCGAAAATTATCGCACAGCCTTTTGCGAAATCCGCACGCTCATTGGTTTCGCTTGACGATAATGAGTGTCACGTCGTCCGCCGTGCGTGTGCCGCCCGCGAATTTGGTGAGGGCGGATTCGATGCGGTCGCGCAGGGCGGCGGCGGTTAAATCCATATTGGCGGTGATGGTTTCGCGCAGACGTTCGATGCCGAACTCCGTGCCTTCGGAGTCGGCGGTTTCACTCACGCCGTCGGAGTAGATTACGAGTACGTCGCCCGCGTTGAGATGTGTGGTTTGTTCTTCGTATTGGGCGTCGGGCGAGATGCCGAGCGGGATGCCGCCCGCGTCGAGTTGTTCGTGCGCTTTGGCTTCGCCTTCATGCGTGGGGCGGCGCACGAGAAGCGGCGGGTTGTGTCCGGCGTTAAGATAGTCGAGTGTGCCGCTTTCGGCGTCGAGTTCGGAGTAGAACAGGGTGACGAAACGGTTGGAAGGAATGTTCTCAGCCAAGTAGAGATTGACCGCGCTGATGGTTTGAGTCAGTGAAGTTTGGACGCAGGCTTGGGCGTGAATCGCGGCGTGGAGCGACGACATGAGAAGGGCGGCGGCAGTTCCTTTGCCGGACACGTCGCCAAGCGTGATGATGAGTTTGTCGTCGGGACGGCGTATGAAGTCGTAGTAATCGCCGCCGATTTCATAACACGAAAAGCTGATGCCGATGAGGTCGTAGCCTTCGACTTGCGGAGGCGTCGCGGGTTGGAAGCGTTGTTGGATTTCGCGCGCAAGATAGATTTCGCGCTCTAATCGTTCGCGGTCTAATTGTTCTTCGAGCAAGCGCGCATTCTCAACGCGAATCGCGGCGACGGAAGCGAGGGTTTTAAGAACTTCCAGATGTTCTTCGGTGAAGTTGGTGGTCGCAATCGGTGAGTCGGCATAGACGATGCCGAGTACCGCGTTTCCGGCTTGCAAAGGGACGGCGATGACCGAGCGTATGCCTTCGATGGAAACGGTGCTGTTCATAAAACGTGGGTCGTGTTGCGCGTCGCTGGTGAGGACGGAACGCCCGCGCGTCACGGTTTCATCGAGAATCGCGCGGCTGACTTTAATCGGCGTTGACGGCGGTTCGATAGTTCCCCGCGTCGTACCGCGTTGGGCGGCGGCGCGGACTTCGAGGCTGTCATGCGTCACGCTTCGCGGCGTCTCATCGCCGTTGGTGTTGCCGTTAGTATCGTGTTTGCGACGCAACATAATCATGCATCGCTCGGCAGGTACGGCATCGAAAACGAGGGAGACGATTTGCCGCAAAGTTTCATCGAGCGTCGCGGACGCGAGCAGCGTGACGCCGACTTTGCCGATAAGGGCGAGCAGATCGCTTTTCTCGCGTGCCGATGTAGCGAGTTCGGCGTTCGATTCGGCATTTGGTTTAAGCTGTTTTTTAGCGGCGACAACGCTGCCACGGTCACGCCCTGACGGTTGGGCGCGGCGGGCGTTTTCAATCGCTTCGAGCAGACCGGAAGTCGTGTTGCCGCCCGGCGCGACGGATGACCCGGCATCGGCGGCTACACCGATGCCGGTCAATGCCTTATTTGGCGAAGTGATGGCGACAATCGAATCGTCAGCGAGAAATTCAATCTCCGTCTCACCGACGCGCAAGGTCGCACCCGGCGCGAGCGGTTGCGTATCGTTGATTTGACGGCTTTCGTAATAAGTCCCGTTCGCCGAACCTAAATCCTGAAGCACATAACGGTCGCCTTCAAAACGGACTTCGGCGTGAACGCGCGACGCGAACGGGTCGGGCAGACACACATCGTTGCGCGCCGAACGCCCGATGGTGATTCGCAGTTGACGAAGCGGAAAAGCTTCGGGTTTATAACCGGGATGTTTGATGATGAGTGAAGGCATAAAAAGCAGTATTAAGAAGTCAGGAGTCAGGAGTCAGGAGTCAGAATTTGGGCGGCGGAGGTTGGATTGTGGAAGTTAGAATTGAAGAGGTGTAGGCGTTGAGGAGTTTGCTGATTTCTTCGAGGCGTGGCATCAGCGTTTGAGTGTTAGAGTAGTTTAGGTCTTGGGATAGAATCAGGTAATAGCGACATTCTTCGAGGGAGCCTTGAGCGATGTTCATGAAGCGGGCTTTGTCGTTCGCGCCGCGCTTGACGAAGCCTTCGGCGATGTTCGCCGGAATCGAAACGGCGGCGCGGCGAAGTTGTGAAGTCAATCCGAAAAGTTCGTGCTTGGGGAAAGCTTCCGTCATTTTATAAACATCAACGACAAACCCATGCGCCTTCTGCCACACGATTAAATCACGAAAACTCCGCGCCGGTATCCTATTCATTCCGTCTCCCGACATACTGCCTTCTGTCTTCTGACATACTGCTTCCCTGTCTTCATTCTGACTCCTGACTCCTGACTACTGGCTCCTGCGTTTATCGTATTCCGCCGTCAGTTGTTCTTCGTAGCGGCGTGCTTGCTGGCTGAATTGGGTGTTGCGCGCGAGTTGGAAGTGACGCAGGGCGGCGAGGAGTTCGGCGCGTGCGAGTTCCTTGGGGTCGCGTCCTTCCGCGAATGATAGCCCTAGATAATAGTTCGCTTCCGGGATTTCAGCGGCGACGGCGCGCAGTTCGGGAAGTGCCGATGTGCGGTCGCGTGTCCAGAGTTGAATCGCGCGCCGGAAGCGTTCGGCGGGCGGAAGCGATGCGGTTGAAGCGGTTGATGCGTTCGGCGTCGGTGATGAAGTCGGCGCGGCGTTTCCAGCGTTCGGGGTCGCGGACGGCGAAGGGTTCGGTGCGGATGTCGACGAGGGCGGCGGCGCGGTGAGAAGCGCGAGGTTGTCGAGTTCGGTGAGTGTGCGACGGGCGAGGTCGCGTGTCGTGACGGTTTTCGAGAGGGCGAGCCGGGTAAAGAGTTTGCGCGCGTCTTCAAGTTGTCCGGCGGCGCGATAGGCTTCGGCGGCGCGCAAAAGCAGATTGTCGTCAATCGTATTTTTCGCGGCGGGCAGGGCAAGCAGAGCGCGATAGTTGGCGGCGGCTTCGAGAAACATCGCGGCGGCAAAGTTCGCGGCGGCGAGACGTTGGAGCGGGGGCGCGAGCGTCGGAGCGTTTTGCACGGCGGCGGTATAGGCAACGATGGCTTCGGGGCGATTGCCTGTGATTTCGAGGGCTTCGCCAAGTTGCAGATAAGCTTGACTGTTTTTCGGGTCGGAAGCAATAACGAGACGCAATAGTTCGACGGCACGCGGAGCATCGCCGCGTGCGAGCGAATCGGCGGCGGCTTCGAGTTGCGCGGTCACGAGATTTTCGGCGGGTACATCGTTCGGATTAACGGCGGCAGGCGTGAAGGTGTCGGTCGCAGCGGGCATCGCGGTCGCATCGTCATCGAAGTTTTCTTCTTGCACACGCAGAGCCAACCACACGCCCAAGCTTACCGCGAGGATGATACCGACGAAATACAGAATATATGTTTTGGCTTTCGATGGCGGCGGGGGCGGCGGAAGGAAAGGATGCGTCGGCATCGCGCGGCGCGAAGCGAGAATTTCAGCGGGCGAGGGTTGTGCGCGCGGCGGAATGGGAACATGTATCGGACGACGTGAAGAGCGCGAAGCGTGCGAGGGCGGCGGAGTTTGAACGCGCGTGAGTTCATCGTCGCCGTTTGCCGTCAGACCGAGCGGGTCATCATCGTTGATGAGCGCGTCATTCGCGGGAGTCACCGGAGTCGCGTGCAAAAGAGTCGGGGCGGAATGAAGCGTCGGTTGATTGGTGTCGGGTTGGTCGTCGTTCGGTTGATTATTTGGCGGCGAAGGTGATAAGCGCGGCAAGCGCGCTCCGCACACGCGGCAGAAATGCGCGTCCGCCGCGTTCGATGTCGCGTCACAACGAAGACAAATTACCGGCGTCATCTTTGCGGCATTCTTCCTTGATTAGAAATCCGGCGGCGCGGCGGGCGTGCGCTGTGGCGCGTCTCTACACTATCGCGGACGACGATGGTGTCGAATAGAAAGTCGTGCAGGGCGCGCCCGTCGCGGTTGAAGACGGGGATGAGAAAGCCTATGCCGAGTGTGATGAGCGAGAGCGGGTAGCCGATGAGGTGACGCAGGAAGATGCGCGAGAAACTCACCGCGTCGCCGTTTGTGCGTTCGATACGCAAGCCCGTCGCCCACTTGCCGAACGTGCGATTGGTCAAGCCCGCGAGAATCACGAAGTTGAAAACGAGCATTGCGGCGGCGAGGAGCAAGCCGAAACCTTCGACGACCGAATCGGTGCGCGCTCCGATTCCGGCGGCGGCGGTGCGCGAAAGCATCGTCGTGACGGCAAGGATTGCCGCCGCTAAAATGTAATCAATCAACAACGCGCCGCACCGCCGGGCGAACGGCGCGACACGCGAGGAATCCGTTGCTTCGCGCGTGGCGAATTGTTGGCGAACGCCCGACGCGGAAGCGTTCGCGGTGATGCGTCCGCGTGTGCGTTCGTCCGCGCGTGTGCGGTTGCCGGTCGTCGAAGAAATGCTCATGCGGGCTTTAGTTTCGTCCGTCATCATCGTCATCCGACGATAAAATGCAGCGTGGTTTCACCGAGTCTCAAACGGTCGCCGCTCTCCAGTGGGCGCGGTTGACGCGGTGCGAGTTCGACGGCTTCGTTGATGACCGTGCCGTTGACCGAGCCTAAATCTTCGACGAGAAACGTGCCGCCTTCGCGCCAGATGCGCGCGTGACGGCGCGAGACTTTAGTGTTCGGGTCGAAGCGCGATAAATCAATTTCGGGAAAGATGTTCGACTCCGGGTCATTGCGCCCGACGAGATTGACATCCCTACGTAACTGAAACGCGGCATCGAGTTCGGTTGTTCCGGCAACGACGAGGCGGGCGGTCGCGCGTGCTTGGCGCAAGGTCGCGCTCGGCGTCGTTCCGGCGAGCGGTTGTTCGCGTCCGCAGTGCGCGCAAAATGAATCTTGCGAATCAATCCGTCCGCCGCAGAAACCGCAATACACGATTTCTTGCTGAATGGTTTCAAGCCCGCGCGTCGCAATCGTCACATCGCCGCCGACGGGTATGCGAAACGTCGCTTGCCCGCGATGCAGACGGTCTGTGTGGTGCGATAGAGCGTCGCGCATTTCCCGCGCCGAGTGGAAGCGTTCTTCGAGTTTATAAGCGACGGCGCGAATCAGTATCCGCTCCATTTCAACCGAGATGTTCGGGTTGATTTGGCGCGGGCGCGGATGCTTATCAAAATCGAAAATCAGCAAAGGATTTTCCTGCGGGTCGCTTCCGGTCAAGAGGTGAAACATCGTCGCGCCAAGGGAATATAAATCCGAGCGCGTTTCGACTTTGCCGCTAAATAGTTCGGGCGGAGCATAGCCCATCGTGCCGACGGCGGTGACACCTTTTTCGCGTCCCGTTTCGGTTTGCGTGACCCAGCGCGCGATGCCGAAATCAACCAGCATGACGCGCCCGTTCGTGCCATCAATCATCAGGTTCGCGGGCTTGAGGTCACGATAGATAATCGGCTTCTCTTGGTTGTGAAGAAAGTCGAGAACGTCGGCGACCTGACATCCCCATTCGGTGACAATCTTTTCATCGAGCCGCCCGCGCGGAGCATTCCGAAGGCGCGTCAGGAAATCGCCGCCGGAAATATATTTCATCACGAGGTAAAAACGTCCGGCTTCCGCATCGTAAAAATAATCGTAAATCGTCGGAATGGAAGGATGTTCGAGCGAGGCGAGCAGCATTGATTCACGGCGAAAATCGCTGATTGATTTTTCTTGCGCTTCCTCATCGAGTTGCGCCTGAATCATCTCTTTGACGGCGCGCGGGGCGTCGCCAAGATTCTGGTCGCGGGCGAGATAGACCGCGCCCATGCCGCCGCCGCCGATGCGTCGGGCGATTTCATAACGCCCGTTAAGCAACGTGCCTGCTTCTAGCAGCTTTGCGGTCGCGTGCCTGTTGTCGGTCGCCAAATCTCCGGTTCGCACAAACTTGTCATCATCACCTTCGTCACGCGCGGCGGCTTTGACTTGAGACTCCGGTTCTTCGACGACGAGGCGCGGGGCGACGACTGTTTCGTCTAAATCTGGAGCGGCGGATTGTTCGGCTTGCTGTTCGGCTTGCGGCGCGGCAGGTTGGGCAGACGGTTGAGCGGACGCTCCGGCGGTCTGAACTTTCGCCGCGCCGTCGTTCGGCTTATCGGTTTTTTGCGCGGTTCCGCACCGACCGCAATAACGATCTTCCGCATTGACTTGCGCGCTACAATTAGGACACACCGGCATAACTATTTTCACTCGTTACTAAACTGTAATTCACTCACCTTACGCGGTGGGTGAAGTTTCGCGGCTCTGCCGCCTGATGTGCGGTGAGGCTCTGCCTCACCGGTAAGGATTTCTCAAACACCTTCGAGGCTATGCCTCGAAGCGCGGCGTAGCCGCCACAATTCTTATCACACAGACGGAAAGGCACAGCCTTTCCGCACATCGGGCGGCGTAGCCGCTTCACCGCGTAAGGTGAGTAATTCACTTAAAGAAGATGCAGTCGCAGAAACATTTTCCCGACGATGATTTCATCTTTATCGGTGAGCGGTTGCGCTTGTCCGGGCAGCAAACGGCGTCCGCGATTTACGAACGTCCCGTTGGTCGAACCTAAATCTTCAATCGTATAACCGTCAGCCGAACGCACGATGCGCGCGTGGCGGCGCGAGACTTTGGCTTCGCGGTCATCCGCATCCAAATCAACATCCGGGAAGATGCCGCCGTCGGCGTCCCAGCGTCCGATGTGTGTTTCGTCTTCACGCAAGAAAAACTCTTTTCCGGCGGATTCGCCGCGCACCACGACGAGGCGCGCGTGCGGCAAACGCGACGATTTACCCGCGCCCGCGTGGACGGCGGGCGCAACCGCATCATTAAGATTTCCGGTTGTGTGCGGTGAGATTTGATTCATTGAAGTTTGTGCCGCCGTCGGGATGTTGATTGCTTGAACCGCTTGTGATGCCGCGTGCGCGTGATTTGATTGCAACCCGCCGCCGCATTCGTCGCAGTATTGCGCGTCGTCGGCGTTGGCAATCCGGCATGTCGGACAGTCAATCATAAACGCTTCGTTTCTGCCGTAAAACCCTTCGGCACGGGTAACGGATTGAAGTTCAAAAGCAGCCACCGCGAAACGTCCGTGCATCAAAAAACCGACGACTTTTTCAACGACAATCAACCTGCGTATTCCGGTGACTTGGCTTCGGCAAGCCCATTGTAACTTGCCGCAAACGCCCGCGCCAACCTTGTCTCAATTACTCACCTTACGCAGTTTTGATTTTTAGCCCGATTCATCGGGCTTTCCGTGAAGCGGCGTTTAGACCAGCCGTTTGACGGCTGGGTGAAACACAAGTTGAACATTGGAGGGCGTTTCAACGTCCTTCTCGCTCCCGCTTTAGCATCCGGCTAAAGCCAACTTTCAAAAGGACGTTAAAACGCCCTTTCAATTCTTACGCCCTGTGTCCACGCGATGAATCGCGTGGCTAGTCGCCGCTTCGCGGGAAGCCGCTTGAAAGCGGCTAAAGTCAAAACCGCGTAAGGTGAGTCAATATATATGCGCGACGGCATCGGCTTCAATGTCATGCGCGCGCTCGCAGCGGGATTTCGGTTAAGGTCGGGTGAAACCCGTCAGGCGATTTCGACGTAAGAGTAACCGTCAACAAATAAGCGGTTTGCTCGAACCTCTGCCGCCGACTTCAAACTAATTTTCATTATGTAAGGATTGCCCAAAACGCTATGGCTCTTAGCCGCAAACGTAAAATCATCATCGGGTCAGCCGTCGCCGTCGTGCTGCTCGCCATCGTCGCCGTCAGCATCTTCGCTTCGCGCCGCGACGAACCGGAAGTCACGGTTGTCAAACTTCAAACACGCCCGGAACTTCGCTCCGTCGTCAGTGCCAGCGGCGAAGTGCGTCCCGTGCGCTTTATCAATTTGACGAGTGAAGTCAACGGGCGAATCGAAGAAATTTATGTCAGCGCGGGCGACAAAGTTCAACAGGGGCAACCGCTCGTCCGTCTTGACCCGACGCAATTACAATCATCGCAAGATGCCCAACTCGCGGGCGTGCAATCCGCTTTGACGAACGTGCAGAGCGCACGCGCCCAAGTCACGGCGGCAGAAAATCAGGTCGCCCAAGCACAGCAATCACAAACCGTCGCCGAAGCCGCCCTATCTTCCGCGCGTCAAGGCGTCATTACTTCGCAAACCAATGTTGACCGCGCGCAAGTTGATGTCAACACCGCGCAACGCGAACTCAATCGCATCACGCAACTCGTCGAAGCGGGTGCGGCGTCGCGTTCGGAATTCGATAACGCGCAAGACCAGAACGCGACGGCGCGCGTCGCCCTTCGCACCGCGCAGGCGCAACTCGAACAACAGAGAATCGCCGTTCAAGAAGCCACCGCGCGTGTCAATCAACAGCGCGTCGCCGTCCAAGATGCACGCACCGGAGTCCAACGTGCCAACATCGGTGTTCGCACAAGCGAAACGCAAGTCGCGCAACAACAGGCTGTCTTGCGCGGCAGCAGCAGCCAACTCTCGAAAGCCAATCAAGTCTCGCCCTTAACCGGAGTCGTCGCCGATATTCCGGCGCGTGTAGGGCAGTTCGCACTTGCCAATCTTTCTTCGACTTCACTGATGACCATTGCCGATATGTCCGCGATTAACGTCGAGGTCAACGTGGACGAAACCGAAATCAAAGATGTCGAAGTCGGGCAGAACGCGAAGATAAAAGTTGACGCGCTGGGCGAACGCGAACTCGAAGGCGTCGTGATACAGAAGAACCCGCTTGCCGTCGGCAAGTCCGACACGGGAGCGACGAGCGGCATCACCGACCGCGTGAACGTGCAGGAAGCGAAAGAGTTTAAGGTAGTGATAGAGATTCGCAACATGTCGGACGAGATTCGAGATTCGCTTCGCCCACGCATGAACGCGACCGCCGAAATCACGACTAAAATCAAGAACAACGTCATCGCCGTCCCGCTCGAAGCCGTCGTGCCGAAGCCGTCCGCGACGGGAAGCGGTTCTTCTAATACGAACGCCCCCGCTCCGACGCCGACGCCCGTCGGTGAAAAAGAGGTGCGCGGCGTCTTTATTCTCGAAAACGGCAAAGCCAAATTCGTCGAAGTCGAAACCGGCATCACGGGCGAAACCGACATCGAAATCACGAACGGCTTGCAAGCCGACATGACCGTGATAAGAGGTCCGACGCGCATCCTCCGCACACTCAAAGAAGGCGCACCCGTCAAACCGCAAACACGCGCTTCAAGCGCGGCGAACTCGAACGCCAACAGTAATTCATAAGAATTGCTTCATTGATTCATCGGAACCCATTGAATCAATGACTGAATAAGACAATGAGTCAATCACTTACTATCCATGAGCCAAACAATCGCACAAACCGCCCCACTAGAAACGACGCTCGAACACGGCGAGTTGCTCGCTTACGATGCCGTCCCCGCGTCGCTCATCTCGATGCGCGAGATTTGGAAGTCTTACCAGATGGGTGAAGAAGCGGTTCACGCCCTGCGCGGCATCTCCTTCGACGTGCAGAAAGGCGAATATCTCGCCATCATCGGACCTTCCGGTTCTGGCAAGTCAACCCTGATGAATCTCATCGGCTGTCTTGATTCACCGAGCAAAGGGCGATACTGGATAAACTCGAAACTCGTCTCCGACATGGACGATGACGAACTCGCCCGCATACGCAATCAAGAAGTCGGCTTCGTCTTTCAAACCTTCAATCTCCTCGCCCGCGCGACCGCCCTTCACAACGTCGAACTGCCGCTCATTTACGCGGGCATCAAATCCGCCGAACGCCACAACCGCGCCCAAAACGCCCTCAAATCGGTTGACCTCGGCGACCGCATGACGCACCGCCCGAACGAACTCTCCGGCGGTCAACGCCAGCGTGTCGCCATCGCCCGCGCCCTCATCAATCGCCCGTCCATCATCTTAGCCGACGAACCGACGGGCGCACTCGACACCCACACCAGCCACGAAATCATGAACCTCTTTGAACGCCTCCACGCGCAAGGCAACACCATCATCGTCGTCACCCACGAACACGACGTTGCCGCCCGCGCCCACCGCATCATCTCCATCCGCGACGGACAAATAGAGAAGGACGAACGCATCAAGTAGCCGCATTGAACAGTCGCACACGAGAACGCCCGCGAGTTGTTAATCTCGCGGGCGTTCTCTGTTTATCTTTGACAACTTCGATACTTACGGCGCGGTCTTCAGAAACACATCATATGCCCACTTGCCGACCTTCTTGTTCTGTGCGTCGCGCACCTTCGCCTGATACCGAAACTCATTGCCGTGTTCGTCCACGAACTTCGATTCTTTGTAGTTGAGTTCAAGTGTCGCCACTTCAAGCGGCTAAAGTGTGCAACTCGTCGGCTTCCGAGATGCCGTTGTGATTGGCGTCTTGCCACAATCGCAGCCAAGCAAAGATGGCATCTCGACTGTCTATGATGCCGTCACCGTTGCCGCCCTGTGCTGGCGTGTCGTACTTAGCCAGCGCGTTGAAGCCGTTTGCCGGATTGCTCGATGGCGGTTGCGGCGTGTAGTTACCGAACAATTCTCTGCCGTTATCAATCATGCCGTTGCCGTCGCGGTCAAGAGCAAGCCACGCCTCATCCGCATTCGTCGCCGTCCACGATACGCGCTCTTTGACCCTATCGGTGTTGCCGTCAATGTCGAAGAGAACACCGTTGGCAGCGTCGGTTAGGGTGAAGCCATTTCCCGCAACGTCAATCACAATCGGCGAATAGCAGCTACCATAGCCATAAATATTATACGGGCAGTTTGTTTCAGGAACGATATGCCCGCATTGGTACGACGCGACCTCTTCGGGACACTCGCCGCCACCGCCACCGGAAAAACAACACAATCCCGTGCTGCCATCTATATAACTTCCCGGCGGACACTCGCCGCTGATGCCCGGCGTCGTGCAGCCCCCACTGGCTATTTGCGGCTTACAGCATCCGTCAATGTTGGTGTATCCGCTAGGGCAGTTGCCGCTTGAACTCGGTTGAACAGAACACTGCTTACAACATCCGTTGTCGTTAATGTAGCCTGTTGGACAGAAACCGTATGCGTTTGCCGGTCTGATACACTTCCGACATTTAACCGGACAAATGATTGTCTCGGTGAATGATCTGTCTCGCTCAGTGTCAGGACAGGCATACCCGTATCCAACGGTACGCTGGTCAATGCATTTAGCTTCGCTAATAATTCTGCAATCAAAACTGGGTTTGGTTTCGCAAACATATTTGTCCTGACGGTACAGATCGGGAGTGCAGTCCGAATAGTTTCCAAAAGAATCGCCAGATACGGAGCAACGTGTCCTAGCACACCTTGTCGGCGGGTTACTGTTGCTATTGTAGACTGTACAAGTAGGCGACCCAACCTCCTTTTCTGTGTATTGGGCAAACACCGTACCAGCTTTCATGATGACTGAAGCGGCAACAAGACTCAACCACTATGCACTGAAAGTGCATAGATTGCCGATGGACTGAAAGTC
>JANDLT010000141.1 GCA_024330265.1 Pyrinomonadaceae bacterium MAG19_C2-C3
CAACGATCTGCTTTTCAACGGCATAGACCCGCTCGATAACACACGGGCGCAAGGGCTGTTCAGACAGCGCCGCGCTTTCTTTACGAAACTTTCTTACAACTTCAGATTTTGATGACGACCAGCAGACAAGAGCGCAGCACCGGAAATGAAATTACATGATGACTAACAACGTAACGCTCGCGGAGGGCGGCAGGCTCGACCGCTTCGGCATAATCGCGTCGTGCGTCTGTGCGGTGCATTGTGCTGTGATGCCCGCGCTCGTCGGCTTGCTGCCGCTGCTCGGTTTGGGCGTCATCGCTGATGAGCGAGTCGAATGGACACTCGTCGCAGTCGCCGCGCTCGTCGGCATGGCGAGTCTGCTTCCGACTTACTTTCGCCATCACGGGCGCGCGACGCCGCTCCTCATCTTCGCCGCCGGGCTGACGCTCATCTTTGTCGGCAAGACGCTGTTCGAGGAGCGCGCGACGCTCGAAGCCGCGAGCGTGGTTGCGGGCGCGCTCACCGTCGCCATCGCACACTTCGTCAACCGGCGGCTGTGCCGCGCGTGTTGCACAATTCCGGTTGTGGAATAAAGCGGCGTGACACTCCTGCTGCTTAGTGTCTCTTTGCGTAACGATTTTTGAACCGCTCGACGCGCCCCGCAGTGTCCACGAGTTTCTGCTGACCCGTGTAGAACGGGTGCGAGACGTTCGAGATTTCGACGGTCACGAGCGGGTAAGTATTGCCGTCTTCCCACTGAATCGTTTTGTCGGTCTTGACCGTCGAGCGAGTTAGAAATGAGTGATTCGCCGACGTGTCTTGAAAGACGACCGGACGGTAATCTGGATGTATATCTTTTTTCATAAGTAGTCCTTGAACTAAATTAAAGAGTGATGACTTGATCCGGCGGATTACCCGCAAGGGCATTGTATAAATCCGGGAAACAACCGACCGTGACGCCTTCAACCGTATTGACGGCGCGTATCTCGCCCGGCTGGTTTCGACCTGTGCCATTCGCATCGCACCACTTCGGTTCGCCTTCCGCCAGCCCGCGTTCCAGCGCGCACATATCGCACATCATCAACAGAATGCCTTTCTCTTTGGCGACGACGGCGAGTCGCTCGCCAACCGAATCGCCTTGACGCAGCACAAAGTTATTGTCGTCAAAGAAGAACATACCGACGACTTCAACCACATGCGTTCCGGCTTCGAGTTGCGGCAGAATCATTTGCGCCAATTTGTAACTGGCGGCTCCGGCTAATGCGAAAACGTAAGCTACTTTCATGTTCGGACTCCTTAAATTATGTTTGCCCGTGCGACAACGACGAAGCGCAACATCGGCTTGGCATTCGTCGAGAAAGCACGCACGGCTTCATAGCCGTTGATTTTGTTGAGCCACGCGCCGTGAGCTTCTTCGTAACCGGCTTGTTTGAGCAAATAGGTGAACGTCGCCCAAGTCTGTGTGCAAGTGAGCGGCGAAACATCAACGAAGTTTTGCCAATCGCCCGCCCAATCGAAACGTGACCAGAGACCTTCGATAATCACGACGCGCCCGTTTGGTGCAAGCCAGTTTTTCCACTTAGCGAAAGTCTTTATCGGGTCGAGAAAATGACACGCGACTTGGCGACAAACGATTAAATCGAACGAAGCGGGCGGAAAATAATCGTCGGGCATCGTTTCCGCGTCATCAATCAATCGCAAATCGAGATGCGGCAAATTTTCTTGCGCGTGTTTGAGCATTGCGGGCGAAAAATCAACGCCCGTTACGCCATAACCCCAAGCATCGAGCAGCGCGGCGAAGCGTCCCGTGCCGACTCCGATTTCAAGCGTTCGCTTCGATGTTTCGCCTAAAATCTCCAGCAAGTCCGATTTGTAAAGCGGTTCGGCTTCAATCGGAATGTCGTGACCGGCGGCTTTCGCGTCGTAATCGTCGGCGACTTTGTTGTAT
>JANDLT010000142.1 GCA_024330265.1 Pyrinomonadaceae bacterium MAG19_C2-C3
TCGCGCGCGCGACCGCGCGACAAAAAGAGATTGCGATTCGCACGGCACTCGGCGCAAGCCGCTTCCGCCTCATCCGGCAGATGCTCACCGAGAGCACGCTGCTCGCCTTGCTCGGCGGTACAGGTGGTCTGCTGCTGGCGGTGTGGTGTACAGACCTGCTTGCAGGCATCGCGTCGAGTACGCTGCCGCGCGCAAGGGAGTTAGCGATTGATGCTCAAACGCTTCTGTTCACCTTGCTCGTCTCGCTGCTCACCGGACTACTGTTCGGATTAGCTCCGGCAATTCAAGCCTCGAAAACGAACCTCAACAGTACGCTTAAAGAAGCCGGTCGCAGCCAGAGCGCGAGTCTGCGGCGCGGGCGTCTTCGCAACCTGCTCGTCGTCACACAAATCGCCCTCTCGCTCCTCCTGCTCGTCTCCGCCGGATTGTTCATCAAGAGTTTTCGACAACTGCGAAACGTCAACGCGGGATTCGACCCCGCAGGCGTGGCGACGATGCACATTTCGTTGCCGCGAACGGGTTACGCCGAAAGCCGTCAGAAAGCCGTCTTCTTTCAAGGGGTACTCGAACGTGTCGCGTCGCTTCCGGGCGTCGAAGCCGCCGGAGTGGTCACTAATCTGCCGCTCGGAAATTCTTTAACATCTTCTTCATTCGAGATTGAAGGACGCCCGCCCGCCGCACCCGATGAAAGCCGCGCGGCAAGCAAGTCCATCATCAGCCCGGACTATTTCCGCGCGATGGGCATTCCGCTTCTCAAAGGGCGCGTCTTGAGCGAGCGCGACGCGACGGACGCACCCGGCGTGGTCGTCATCAATGGAGCGATGGCGCGACGCTACTTCGGCGATGAAGACCCGCTCGGCAAACGCTTGACGTTCGGCGGTACGGAAGAGAAAGCACTGTACGGCGGAGCGGTGACAAGGGAAATAGTCGGCATCGTCGGCGACGTGCGCTTCGAGTTGGATGAGACAGCCAAGCCGGAGATGTACATTCCTTTCGCGCAGGCTCCAATCGGGACGATGGCACTCGTCGTGCGCTCCGCCGCCGACCCCGCTTCTTTACGCGAACCGCTCCGCCGTGCGATTCGAGAAGTGGACGGCACGCAGACAGGCTACAGCTTCAAAACGATGAATCAGTTGCTTTCCGAATCCATCGCCGCGCGGCGGTTGCTGATGACGCTCACAAACATCTTTGCATCTTTAGCATTGATACTGGCGGCGGTCGGTATCTACGGCGTTATCGCTTTCTCGGTCGCGCAACGAACGCATGAACTCGGCATACGCATCGCGCTTGGCGCACAGAGACGGGACGTGCTGCGTCTCGTCGTCGGTCAGGGTATGACCCTCGCAGGCTTAGGATTAGCAATCGGGCTGGTGGGCGCGTTCGCGTTGACAGGGTTTTTGTCGAGTTTGCTCTACGGTGTCAGCCCGACCGACATGCCTGTTTTCGTCGGCACTGCGGTGTTACTCGGAGCGGTCGCGTTGCTGGCAAGTTACATCCCGGCAAGGCGCGCGACGAAAGTTGATCCAATGGTCGCATTGCGGCACGAGTAGCAAACGAGTCGCCATCAGACGGCGTTTGGCAGGGGCGTTGGCGGGGGCGGCACTCCCGTTGCGTTTGTGGAATTACGCAATCCCACAAACGGACACGCGCGTTGCCGACACCTCTCCAATTTCACACTATTACCTGATAACGGCATTGTTGCCGCGTGGCACGCCGCTTTCATAACGCATGAATGAATGAAAGCTCTCAAGTTCACATTT
>JANDLT010000143.1 GCA_024330265.1 Pyrinomonadaceae bacterium MAG19_C2-C3
TATCTTCCTTATCGCATTTATCGTCATCCTCGCCGCTTACTTCGTCTTCTTCAGAACAAGCGTGAAAGGCGACCTGACGTTTCAAAGAAAGAGAACTGCGGCAGCAGCCGCACAAGAGGAACAAGGTAAAGCTCCAGTCTCCGCCGAAGAGATCGGGCGTGAAATGGCAGGGGCAAAGCCGTCTCAATCACCAGCGGTTGATGGCGATCAGCCCGCACCTAACGCTACGTTGCCTTCTTTTCAATCAGCCGCACCGGGAATAGGAAACACTCATCCGGCACTCGGCGACGAGCCGGTAACATCACGCCTGCCGAACGAATCATTCTCGACCACTGTTGATGGATTTCAGCAGACCGCACAGCAAACCGCACTGAGGGGAATTCAACTCGAAGGAGAATCTGAACGCGGCGCGAAGAGGAGAAGCGGCGGCAATTCAACTGCTGCCACGTCGTCAAGAGCCGAGAGGGGACTTCAAATCACCGGCACGGGTGCGAACGCTGAGCGATCAATTCGCGCCGACTTACTGCGGAACGTAAGCGGCGAGGGAAGCGGCAATCAAGCGAAAATCACTAACCAAAGCGATTCGTCCGCTAATAGGAACAGTATCCCAACACGTTCTAGGCTTGAGGGTAACCGTCCTCGCGCAGCGTCGCCGACAGTTACCTTGCCGCCGCTCGGCACGATGATCCCCATTCGCACGCTGGGGACGATCTACACCTTACGCGCCGATACGCTGGTGCGGATGCAAGTGACGCGCACGATTGACGGTGATGGGTGGAGTCTGAGGCGCGGAACGGAACTCTACGGCGTGCTTCGCGGCTCCGACTATGAAGTCGGTCGCGCTTACATCTCGCTCGTTGGTTTCGTCGATCCCAAAACCAACACACTCGTTCGCGTCACCGGCAACCTACTTGGCGGCGACGGCACGGACGGTGTGCGCGGTCGCAAACACCGGCTCAACTCCCGATGGTCAAACGGATTACGCATTGCCGGTGCCGGTGCGCTCGATGTCTTCGGCACACTGGCTTCGGCTTTCGGGCGGCGTCCCATCATCGTAAGCGATGTGTATGGAGTCACTAATCAACGCACCGTCTCACCACTCTTGCAGGAACTGAGAGGTGAGGCGGCGGGGAAGGAACGCGCGGGTTTCATTGAAGTACCGGCAAGCACTTCGGGCTATGTACTGGTGCTGACGATGCCACGAAGCGTGCAAGGCGTGGATGCGCCGCCCCGTGCGACTTATGCGATCAACCTCGCTGATTTGTCGGGTGATGATCTTGAGCGACTCACGTCTGACCCGGAGACGAGTGTCGCAAGTGAACTCACCGATGCTGAATTATCGGAACTCTTGACTACGGGTACGCCACAACAAATCCGGGCGGCACTTGGACGGATGTCGCCCGCGATGCGCCGCGTCGCTGAACAAGTTCTCGCGCAGGGGTTGTAGGTCTTCAACGATAATTCGTCTCGTAGGTCACCTTGTAAATTCTGTCTCTCAACTTCACATTAAACAACACAAGGATTCCGAAACGATGATTGCGCCACCGCGTCCCAAGCACGAAACCATCAATCCGCGAGAACTGCTTGCGCGTGAGGGAGCGGAAGCAATCGCCGAAGCTCTCGCCTCGACCGGCTACA
>JANDLT010000144.1 GCA_024330265.1 Pyrinomonadaceae bacterium MAG19_C2-C3
CGAAGAAACGCCTTCTGTTCTTCACTGACCACTGACCACCGACCACTGACCACTACTTCATAATGTTTGTGAACAATTCTTTCGCGTCGGGTTCGGGTGAAGTCTCGGCGAACTTAACGCTTTGGGCGGCGATTTCACGCGCGTTGGTTTCGATTTCTTTAAGCCGCGCGTCATCAATTATGTTCTTCTCTTTTAAGTTGTCGGTGAAAAGTTTAATCGGGTCGCGCTCTTGATACTTCTTGATTTCGGCGCGTGTGCGGTAGTTGCCGGGGTCGGACATCGAATGTCCCATAAAGCGATAGGTGCGAACTTCGATGAGCGTCGGCAGGTTTTCTTCGCGGGCGCGTTTGACGGCGCGCTCCGTGGTCTGGCGCACGGCGAGGATGTCCATACCGTCAACAAATTCCGACGCCATGCCGTAAGCACACGCTTTGTTTGAGACATCCGACATGGACATCGCGCGGGCGAGGGAAGTTCCCATGCCGTACTGATTGTTTTCGCAGATGTAAATGCACGGCAGTTTGTAAAGTTGCGCCATGTTCAAGGATTCGTGGAAAGCACCTTGATTGACCGCCGCTTCGCCGAAATAGCAAAGCACAACGCGGTCTTCACTGCGATACTTGGAAGCAAACGCGACGCCGGTGGCGAGGGGAATTTGACCGCCGACGATGCCGTGACCGCCGAGGAAATTTACGTCGCGCGAGAACATATGCATCGAGCCGCCTTTGCCCGACGAACATCCGCCGCGCTTGCCGTAGAGTTCCGCCATCACTTCATCGGGCGAGATGCCTTTGGAAATCGCGTGTCCATGGTCGCGGTAACTCGTGATGACGTAATCGTCGGGACGAAGCACGGAAATCGAACCGACGCACACCGCTTCCTGTCCGATGTAAAGGTGACAGAAGCCGCCGATTTTGCCGACCGTGTAGGCTTCCGCCGCTTTCTCTTCAAAGCGACGAATCAAAATCATTTCGTGGAGCAGCTTGATAAGCAGTTCCGGGTCAAGGTCTTCGATGCGTTGTTGCTGCTCTTGACGGCGTTGTTCGTGGTCTTGTCGAATCTCTCGCGGATTGATGCTCTGCTCATCGGTTGCGGGTGTGTCCTGAACAGAATCGGGATGTGTGGTGTCCGGTTGCATGGTGTCCATTGGTGCTGTGTCGGTTTGCCCGGTCACATTTGACTTTGCAGACGACGAGTTTGCTTCCGTAGAGTTGTCGACTGTGTCTGCTTCGGCGGCGACATCGCGCGGTTTCATCGGTTTAACAATAAGTTCATTCATATCGTTGGCGGAGTCATCATTCAACATACAAGGGGATTTATGCACACGCTGACGCTGCGGAAATTAAATTCTGTGGTTCGGTGTTGATTAAAGAAGCGGGATTATACCGACTCTCAACCGGAGTGGCAAAACCATGTTCCGTTCTATGCTTCAATCTGCCTCGAAAGCGGCATTTACGACGCACATAAAAACGCCAACCGCGATGCACTCCGTTAACGCACGTTAAATAAAATCGCCCGTTTGGTCTAGGGCTAACGCATCTTAATTTTTCAGGTGAAAGAAGTTATGGCATTTTCTCT
>JANDLT010000016.1 GCA_024330265.1 Pyrinomonadaceae bacterium MAG19_C2-C3
ACACGCGGCAGACGAAGCTCGTGCGGAGATTCGTAAGGCGATAGGAGTCTAACGCCTGAGCTAACGGGCGGCGACGAACCGCCGCTACACGCAAGCCTCGCGCATGAAAGCTACGCTATTCGCCGTCCCGTTCAGCGATTTGTTCGGCGGCGCGATACGGAGAAACTACGATGATTCAATTAACTGATGAAGAGCGCGAAAATCGCCGCCTGTGGAAAGTCAAAGAACGCGCCGAAAAGATTTACCAAGGGCGGCATCGCGTTCACGACGAGGACGCGCGGAGCAACATTTACCACGACATCATCATGCTCGGTCACGCACTCAAGGTCGTTGACGGGCAGATGTCAGAATAAGCGATAGCCGCCGAACTATGTGGTTATGTGACTTTTGCAAGATAACACCGCTTTGTGGACTGAGTTTTTCTTGTGAAGTTGCGGCGCATCGGCTATGCTGGCATCTACATAAGCGTCCGCTTACGGACGACATATCTAACAAGGCTTACGAACAGCCCGCCGCGTTTCAACGGAGACGCGGCGGGCTGTTTGTTATTCCAACCTAAAACTAAAGGAGATTGAGTCATGGGTCAGCAAAACAGCGATCAGATTGAGGGCAGAATCGGGCAAGCCACAGGGGATGTAAAAGAGGCGGTTGGTAGCGCGACTGGCAACGCGGGACTTGCGCGCGAGGGTGCGGCGGAGCAGGTGGACGGTACGATGCAAGAGGCGGTCGGCGACGCGGAAGCGAAGGTTGGGGATGCGTTGCACGACGCGGGGGATGTTGTCGGTCGTTAGGGGGTAGCGACGAACAACGTCAAAAGAGTCTCTGCGCGATTGATGAGGAAGCACGCAGAGACTCTTTTCGTTTCAGTTTGAAAAAATGCTTGCACGCGATTCGCATTACTTGTACTGTGCGAAAGCAACAAGTCCTCAACGGACGCTAACATTTAAGGCTTTCTAACAGCCCGCATCGGTTCACATTGAACCGATGCGGGTGTTTCACTTTCCCGACTCTCATGACGCTTGATTTACAGCAACTCTCTCCGCATTTCACTTTATGGGATTTTGTTACGTCTCAGACGGCGGAGCGAAACGGCATCAACAACACTCCCTCGGCACAAGTGATTGCAAACCTAACCAAGCTGTGCGGCGAGGTTTTAGAACCTGCGCGGTGCGCTCTCGGTGCGCTGAAAATATCTAGCGGCTACCGTTCGCGGGCTTTGAACAGGGCTGTCGGCGGCAGTCTGACGAGTCATCACGTTTCAGGTTGGGCGGCGGACGTGCAGCCTTACGACGTATCGAAATTAGAGTTTGCGAAGTGGGTCAAAACGCACTGCCGGACAGACCAGATAATTTTAGAATTTGGGCAAGTTTTAGTAAGTGGCGTGATTGAACCAGCGTGGGTTCACGTCAGTTGTCACCCGCGCCTGCGCGGTCAGGTGCTTGAAATCAACTCACGCACGGGCGGCAAATACGTCCCCGTCAAATTATGAAAGGAAATTATGGCTAACGAACCTAGCACGCATGGATGGAAAACTTATCTCGCGGGCGCAAGCGCGATTCTCACGGGAGTGATTGCACTCACCAACGGAGATGCGGAAGTCGGCGCGCTCGGCATCATCAACGGCTTCGCGCTGTTCGGATTGCGCGGCGCGCTCGCCAAAGTTATCAGCTTAATTAGTAACAGGTGAACGAATGTTACAAAAGATTTTGCTGTGGCTGGTGCGCTTGGTTGAACGACGGTTGGACGGCGATTTAGACAACGAATTGCGTCTCTACCAAATGCGCCGCCAGACAGTTGAATATGAAATCGCGAAAGATGCGCAACGTATCAAGGAGTGCGAGTCACGGCTAATTGAAATCGGGACGCAACGCGCATCGCTCCAACGGGAAGTTGACGTGGGCATCCTAGTAATTGAAGAACTGAAATCAGAATTGGAGAAAATAGATGAAGGCACGAGGATTAAACAATTTGAAATCACACATCGCTCTGATAGTGATGTGCTTCGCACTGCTTTTTAGCTCCCCATCGGTTATCGCGGCGCAGCAGGAAGCATCGCCGGACGTGCAAATCAACGTCGTCGAATCTCTGCCAAACGGCGAATATATTGTGCGCGTGAACGGTACGGAGCAACGCACGATTACCGCCGAACACGCCCGCGCGATTGCACGCGACAAAGCCGAACTCGAATCGTTGCGACTCGTTAAAACTAATCTCGAAGCCCAACGCGCGGAGCTTCAAAACCTATTTAATACATCGAAAAAAGACGCACAATTAGCCGTCACCCAAGCCGCGCTTGAGCGTGAACGCGCAAGCAGATTTGAAGCGATGTACCACGGTGAGAACGCCTTGCGCTTACAGTCCGAGCAGTTACAGCGACGCGGGCGGGTCACACAATTCTTTGAGAACCCATTTGTTCAAGTCGGCTTTCGAGCCGCGTTGCCGATTGCTCAAACGTGGCTGACTGCCAAGTAGTCCGCCAAGTAATTTATGCCGCACGCCCTCGTCGTCGAAGATTATCAAAACCTCGCGGAACTACTGGCACGCGCGCTTAACAAAGCGGGCTGGCAGACAACCGTTACGCTCTCTGCCGCCGAAGCACTTGCAGCAGCAGAGAGCGTAAGTTTTGATTTGGTACTTTCGGACATCGGCTTGCCGGGTATGAGCGGTTACGAATTGATACGGCGGTTGCGACGGCTACCGCCCTACCGATGTACACCGGCAATCGCTCTTACCGGCTTCGCTTGCTACGACGACCGCGCCCGCTCACTTGCCGCCGGATTCGATGAACACGTCACGAAGCCGGTAAATCCGCAGACGCTGCTCAATAAGATAAAGTGGGTATGCCAGAACAAAAGACAGAACAAAAATTAAGAACCCGCGACATCATCGGCTGGAAGACGTATGCCGTCGCTGCGCTCTCCTGCGTACTGGGCATTGTCGCGTTTTCGCATGGCTACCTTGCCGACGGGCTGAAAGGCGTGGTGTTCGGCTTGGCTTTGATTGCGTCGCGCGATGTGCAGGGGAAAATCATGCGCGTGATTGAGAGCGAACGCCGCGCGTTTGACGATTTGCGCGCGACTATCGAGGCGCACCTGCCGCGCAACGATTAACTCCATGACGATATTTCTATTACAGGAACTTATACCGTGGGGTCAGATTGTGCAGTTCGGTCCGACGGTCGTGCTGCTGACGCTGATTCTACTGTTTCTGATTCGCGTAGCACCAACCTACAAAGAAATCAAAGTCAAGGAACTAGAAGTGCGTGGATTGGAGAGTCATAGCAAAAGCGAACAAGCAGCGTCATTATCCCAGCTCGCATCATCATTGAAGGAGATTGCGGTTGAGCAACGACGGGCGACGGAGACGGTGCAGATTTTACAGCGTGTCAATGCCGACTCAACCGACAGGCTGACGGTTTCGGTCGAGCGGCTTGCCGAGCGGGTGCAACAACAAGAGGAAAATTGCGGCGAATGTCGCGGGCGATTGGAGAGATTAGAGACAAATGCCACACAAGGAAATTCGTCAAAATAGAAACGAGCGGTTTCGCGGTTATATGGTGTATCTGATCTACAAAGCACGCCCGCATCGTCTCGAACTCTCGCAGTTGCAGCGTCTGCTCGACGCACGCAATTTTCCCGCGTCGCGTCTGCGACTGGCGGAAGAACTGTCTTTTTTGTGCGACGCAGGCTTGATTGCGATTAACCACAACGACACACAAATGGGCGGTGTGGATTGGCTCGAACGCTTCGCCGATTCCGACGCCGACCAAGAAATCGCCGACGCCCTTCGCGCCAAGCTGACGACGGCGGGCGTGAATTTCCAAGAATCAACGAAACCGTTTGAAGGCATCGCGCGCGTCGAGTGAAATTTTATGGGTCGCCGCCACGTTATTGAAAAGCTCGACGAATCGCAGTTGGATTTCGTCATCAACGCGATTATCGCTGGGATGACCGACCGCGAAATCTCTATGCAGTTTGAAGAAACTTTCAGTGCGCCGCTCGCTAAATCGTCACTGAATCGCTGGCGCACAGCCGCCGGTAACGAACTCGCCGAACGTCACCAACTCGCGCGCTATCAAGCGAAACAATTTCTGGAAAATGTCGGCGAGATAGATGCCGACAAATATCAAACGCTGCTTGGCAGCATCGAAGACCGGCTGCTGACCGCGACGCGCGACGTGATAATGAAAGACCCGTTGAAGTTGTTGAAAATTCGACAGGAAGAAGAAAATCGAAGGCTCAAGGTTCTCGAACTTGAACTCAAGCGCGAACATTTGGCACTTGACCGGGAACGACTGCGCGGCGCGGCGATTGACCGCGTGGCGTTGTCGGGTGAGTTACTAAAAGACTTGTTGGAACTCATCGGCAGCGACGCCGACGGCTTGAAATTTATCAAGCGATTCGCCAAACCGTTTGACGAGTTTGTGAAAGCGAAGTATGCCGCCACAGCGTAAAGCCAAACAGCAAGCGACCAGCGTTGATGATATTTTGCGCCGCGCTGACGCACAGGCGGCAGGTGCAGGCGTGACGCTCGACGCCGAGCCGTACACGCTGGATTGGTACAGAGAGGATTACCCGGCGCGCAAGCGTGAGTTTATCGAACGGGAAATCAAAATCCGTGATGCGTTTGATAGAAACACACTCAAGGATTTTATTCTCAACGACGCGCAAGTCGAGTTGTTAGATTCGGGAAATGAAGCGTTCTTTGATGCGAGTCTCGAAGATTATTCTTTGAAGTGTCGGCGGCTTGGCATCTCGACTTTCTATTGTGCTTCATACCTCACGGACGCGATTCTTGAAAGCGGTCATCACGTCCGCATCGTCGCGCAAGACCCTTCGACGTTGCGCGCTCTGATGCGCTCGCTTAAGGGCATGTACGACAATCTGCGCCCGGAGATTAAGCCCGCGTCGAAATATAATTCAGTTTATGACCTTGAGTTCGCCGACGAAGAAAAAGGCGTCGTCGGCTCACGCATCTCCGTCTCGGCGGTCGTTCCGGGTCAAGAAGAGAAAGGGCGCGGTGACACTTTTACCCGGCTGCACCTGACGGAGATTCCCTTCTGGCGCGGCGATGCGGAAACGGCGGCGACCGCCTTGTGCGATGCCGCAAAGGGCGGCGTTATCAGTGGCGAATCAACGGCGAAGGGCGTCGGCGATTGGTTTCACCGGAAATACACGCAAGGCAAACTTCATCAAGGCGGCGTGCGCGCACATTTCTTCGAGTGGTGGTGGAATAGGAATTATCGTATCGCCGGAGCGCAGATTTTGCACCGTGACGGAACGAGGTATTTAGCCGTCGGCGCGAACCTCGAAAACTTCGACACGCTTGAGCCGGAACGACAAGCAGCCCTTGCCATCTCGAATTACACAGCAGAAGAACGCCTCGCGCGCACGCTCAATCTGCAATCTGAAAGCGACTGCACGCAACAAGTCCTCGCGCATTTGAAACGCAAAGGTCACGTTGAGGAATCGGCAGATTGGACGTGCGATGAAGTCGCGGAATGCCTCGCGTGGCGACGACAAGAGATAGCGAAAAAAGGCGAAAAGAAATTTCGCGTTGAATACCCGGAGAACGATATTGACCCGTTCGCGCAAACGGGTGGCACGGTCTTCGACCAAGCATACACAGTCGTCGCTTGCGAACCGCGCGGAGCGATAGAGGGTCATAGTTACGTCGTCGGGCTTGACCCAAGCATGGGCATTGACGGCGCAGACCCGGCGGCGGTGACGGTGATTGACCGCACGACGGGCGAGCAGGTTCATCACTGGGCGGGATACGAGAAACAGGACGCACAAGCCAAGCGCGTGTGTGCGTTGTCGGACATTTATAACGCCGCCGAAATCGTAATCGAGTCGAACATGGGCGAAGCGGCGATACTTGAATGTGAGCGATTGGGCTATGGTCATCGGCTTTACAAGCACCTTGACGTGCAAACACAGCGAGATGTTGAGGATGGCAAAGTCACAATGCGCGATGCGATGTTGCGCGCCCGTCCCGGCGTGCAGATGACCGAGCGATTTAAGCGCTTGATAATCGGAATGTTTGAGAAGGCGTGGCGCGAGGGTGACTTCAAGGCGTGCGCGCAGGAGCTATGTGAGGAATCCCGTGTGTTCGTTCAAAACGGCGAACGTATGGAAGCCAAATCAGGATTTCACGATGACATCATCATGGTCAATGGTTTTACTTGGTACGTCGTCGTTAGCTCACACGTCGTGACCGTTGATTTTGTATCTTCGGGGCAGAAGCTTGGCAGCGCGCGGTTGAAAGGTTATTGATGAATGGTTGACAGGGATCAGAAAATCTTTAATGAAGTGATGCCTTCTGATTTGATGGGGAGCTATTTTAATTATGCCTATAATCTGCCAATGGCGATGGATAACCCCTCTGTGATTTGGGAACAACTACGGTGGAATCCTTGGCTTTCGATGGCTGTTTTTGACGACATGAGCATCAAGGACGCGGCGATTGCCAGTGCGTTAAGTACCCGCATTAACGGTGTACTTGCCAAGTCGCGCACCGTGTTGCCGGCGGGCGAAAAACGACAAGATGCAAAGTTGGCAGAATTCATAGATGAAACACTCAACAGCTATTTCGACAGCTCGAACGACAGCGCGGGCGGTAACTTTGGGTTTGATAATTTTCTGGTCGAGGCACTTCATGCCGTGCCAATGGGCGTCGCAATCGGTGAAATCATTTGGGCGGACGGCGGCGATAGAATCTTCGTTCGTGATGTCAAATTCAAACCGCAGCACCTTTTTTCGTTTGGCGACACGGGTGCAGCGAGTTACTCGGCGAATACTTACCTGTATCCGCAGACCGGAGCGTTAAAACTGCGCGACGGCATCGGAGGTGCCGGGATTGCTGATAATCAAGCGTTACCGGAAGCGAAGTTTTTTGTTCATAGTTACCGCCCGCGATACTCAAACCGTTGGGGTTCGCCGCTACTGCGTGAAGTCTTTTGGGCGAGTTGGTTTAAGCGAGCGGCGGCGAAACAGTGGCTCAAATACTTGGAGAAGGGTTCGGGTTCGGTCGTCGCGCGCTACAATGACGGGGCGAGTGCGGCGGAACAAGCACGCGCGCTCGAAGCCGCGCTCGCCGTGAATGAAGAATCGGCGGTCGCGTTGCCGACCAAGTTTCAGCTTGACGTGTTGGATTCGGTGCGGAATATCGGCGACGCGCATAAAGCATTTGTCGGCGAGTTCTGCGATGCGGAAATCGCGCGTGTGATTTTAGGGCAGACGTTGACGAGTCGCGGCAGCGAGGGCGGCGGCAGTCGCGCACTCGGCGAGGTTCACAACGAAGTGCGCGGCGAAAAGATTGAAGCGGATGCTAAGTCGTTGATGCTCGCGGTCAACACACGCATCGTGTTTCCGCTCGTCATGCTTAACTTCGGTGCGATCAAACGTCCGCCCGTGTGGACGATTAAATACAATCCGCAGCAAGACCTTTCATCCACGAGCGTATGGCTCGCCCGCCTCTGGGAAATGGGCCTTCCCGTCAAAAAATCCTACGTCTATAACACCTTCCAACTGCCGGAGGTGGCGGCTGATGATGAAGACATTTTGCCGCCGCCTTCCGAGTCCAAAGATTTGTCGCTGCCTGCCTCCGGCGTTGACTCTGCGAGTTTCGCGGAGTCAAAAAAAAAAGATACGGAGCGACAAATCAGAGAACAGGTTGAACTCGAAAACGGAACGCTTCAAGAGGTTGCGCCCATCTATGATGGAATGATGCGTGACTTTATCGAGCGATTGGAATCGCTCGACGATTTGCGCGCGGCGACGCAAGACGAGTTTTATAGCTCGCTTGAAACCGCTTTCAATCAGCTTTCAGAATTGCTTGCCGATGGTTTGCTCGCGGCGTATCTGCTGGCGATGTATCAACTTCAAAGCGCGCCGGGGATTGCCGAGTTTGCCGACCTAACCACAAGCTTTGATTTACCGTCGCGGGAAGCGATTGATTTTTTTCGCGGCAAGCGCGTGGTTGATGCTCAAGAGTTTTATGCACTTAATGCACAGGCACGGGCGGCATCGTTCACGGTGTCTGGAATCTACAAAACCGATGTGCGAGAAGCCTTCAAAGAGGAGATTGCCACCGCGTTAGAAATCGGAAGAACGCAGCGCGATGTGGTTGCAAACTTCAAGAGTATCCTTGATGGCAAGGGTCATAAGCGGCTTGGCGACTTCCACTTAGAAACAGTCGCGCGAGTTTCAATGCAACAGGCATACGGGACAGGTCGCCGTCGCGCCTTAGAATCTTCAAGCGTATTACTCCCCTTCTGGACGTATAACGCCGTGCTGGATGACCGGACGCGAGCGCAGCACGCCGCTCTTGACGGCGCGACGTTTGCGTTTGACCATCCGTTTTGGGAAACCTACTTTCCTCCTATCGGTTTTAACTGCCGATGCACCGTGACCGCTTCGCCTGCGATGCCTGACGGCTACGACAAGGACAATCCGAGTGGGAAAGCACCCATCGTCTATAACTCGAAAGGGATTCCGGCGAAAGCCGAAGTTGGGACGAGCGTGGTTGACTTGAACGTCGAAAAGTTCCCCGGCATTGCTCCTCAGTCGCGCTTGCAGGATACAATTGATAGTGCCGTGCAGCGCGCAGTTGCAGCGCGGCAAACGAAGCCGCACGCGAGTGTCTTAGGCATCACTCCGCAGAACCACGCCGCTACACCTGCGATGGTACAAGCTATCTACGCCGCGCGTCGGACGGCTACGGAGACGGAGATTAGACAAATTCGGGAGCATCTTGCCGTTGCGCCGTTTAGTCGTAACCAAATAAATGTTAAGACGGTTGAGCGTGGCAAGAGTTATGCGGGCTATACGCTTGGAGCGCGCGAAGATTCGCTTATCTATCATCTCGTTAAGCGAGTGGAGATTGAAAAGCAGTGGGCATACGGCACGGGATGGCAGGATTTTCTTGACGACCTACGGCGGTTGCTGTATTTACCAAACGCGCGTATCGGAATTGTCGAGCGGCGCGGCGGAATGCTCGTTTATGTCGTGCATCGTACCCGAACCGTTGTTGCAGCATCTCGATTAGGCATCACACCGGCAGATAATATGTTTCTTGTTTATTCGGTTTATGATGATATATTGATTACAGGTTATCAATTTTCCGACGTGGAAGAGGCGCGGGTTCTGCAACTGGCAAATAATATCTTATGGCTCAATTAGCACAACATCAAAGCACGGTTAATTCCCTGCTGTCTTACGTGATGGAACAATGGCGGTCAGTCCCGGAAATGGCGCGTGTGTGGGATAAGTTGTCGTCGGAAGAGCAAATGGTTTATGAACAGGGGTGGACGATTGTTGACGACCGCGTGCGTGAACTCGATGCTTTGAAGTCGCAAGGCGCACTGGACGGTAAGCAACTAGAGCGTTACGGAAAACTCCAACAAGCGATTCGCCAACACGAGGAAAAGCTAAACCGGTTGTTTGCAAATTAAGCCTTACAATCGTTTTATTTCACCGTAAATAAGGAAAGACACGTTTCCGGCAGACAAATTGATTCTGTAAGCGTTAAACGGGCAATTGAACGGTGTTTTATTTGAAGCATGGCTAACAACACTCCGCAAAGCAATCAACCGGCAGCCGGTTTCGAGATGGTGTTAATTACCTGCAAGTATTGCCGACGACCGCAGCTGGAAGTGACTCGTGATGCAAACGTCCTCATCCGGTGGAAATGTAAAGGGTGTCGTAATTGGCTCGTGTGCAAGATGCCGGAGTTAAAGTTTCTGCGAACACAGTGAGGTGGCGTAGGTAGATACCCGCCCTCCGGGGGAGTAAAACTCAAAAGGCTCATCAGCAGCCCGTTGACCGCGAAGGTCAACGGGCTGCTTTTCGTTTATGGCTAATTTCAATAACCAGTGGATGGAAATTTTCGCGGCTGGCGAGCGCGTTGACAGCGCGGGGCAGCGGCACATCATCACGCATGATTTTCTCGATGCGGTCGTGGCGAACTTCAATGCCGCCGAACACGAGCCGCCTGCGGTGATCGGGCATCCGGCGGATAACAAACCCGCATTCGGTTGGGTCGGCGAACTGCGGCGTGAGGGTCAGAGCCTCGAAGCGCGATTCAAGGAAACGGATGCAGATTTTGAGCAGATGGTCGAACGCGGGGCGTTTAAGAAACGCTCGGCGTCTTTTTACTTGGACGCAGGCAGCGCGGGAGTTTCGCGCGTGCCTGCGCTCCGGCATGTCGGTTTTTTAGGAGCGCAACCGCCAAGCGTCAAGGGTTTGCGCGAGATTCAATTCAGCGAAGGTGACGCTATCACTTTCAATTTTTCAGAAGGAGACACGATGACGGGAGAACAAGAAACATCGCTAGTCGAGCGCGTCACCAATGCGATTCAAGCGAAGTTCGCACAAGCGTTTGGTGGCGGCAACGCGCCAACGCAACATGCAAGCTTCTCTGAACAGGACGTGCAGCGCATCGTCAACGACGCGATCACGAAAACCAAGACGGAACTGACGACTGACTTTTCAGAAAAGTTCACAGCGGTTGAAAACCAAAACAAATTATTGCGCGAGGCAGTCAGCACGTCGAGTGCGGCGCAAACCAGAGTCGAGATTATTTCTTTCTGCGAAGCATTGGGCAACGACAAGCTGCCACCCGCATTGAAGAATCTTGGCATTGTCGAATTTATGGAGTCGCTTGCCGCCGGTTCACCGGACGCGCAAAAAGTGACGACGATTTCTTTCACTGAACAGGATGGGGCGAAGGTCGAGACGAAAACCGAAACGACGCAACTCGCGTGGTTCAAAAATTTCTTATCCGCGCTCGCGCCGATTATCTCTTTTGGCGAGCAGTTCGGTGCGCTGAAAAGCACAGGCAATGATGCGGTGATAACCAATCCGGCGCGGATGGATGAGTTGCGCGCCAAAGACGGATTGCCGACGAAAACCGGAGGTGACAAATAATGCCGACACGAACAGTTGAAACTTATGAGCGGTATGAGCCGCTCGAAGCCACCAAACCGGAACTGGCGGTGAGCGTTCCGGCGACAGTCCTCCCCGCGCACATTGTCAAGCGCGGCGATGTCGTAGGCATCACCAGCACGAACTTTGCCAGACGCCGGACACGCACCGTCACGACGGGGGCAGGATTTGCGACGAACTCGAACACGGGCGAAGTGGAAGACGCAAGTATCTTCGTCGCGGGCGATGAGATTCGCAAACTCGACGGCACGGTTATCGGGACGGTGTTAGCGGTCACGGCAATCACGATTGTGTTGACCGCGAATGCCGCCGTCGCCGTCGCCGCCGGACAAGCCGTCATCGCGGCGGGCGGAGCGCACACGGCAAAGGGACTCGCGGGTAAGACAACCGACGGAACGACTGAATCAACGATTGATGTCTATATCGCGGGCATCTTCGATGAATCGCGCTTGCGCGGTTTGGATGCGACGGCGAAACAAGAACTCGGCGGCGCGTCTGTCGCTGGCGGAATCTTCAAACTTTAGGAGGAAAGCACAGTGACAGGAATTACTTATACGTTTCCGACCAACCATGAACTGAACCTATTGGTGCAGGAATACAGCGTCGAGCGCGAGACGTTCATGGGCGAGGAAATCATGCCTTTCGAGCCGCAGATGACACAGCGCGTGATGTGGGACGATTTAGACAGTGAGCGCGGCATGACGCACTTGCACAACATGGACACCGACCCGCGTACCGTCGGTCGACCCGGTTCGCGTGTGCGCTCGTATGAACCGATTTTCTTCAAAGAGCAAGAGCTAATCAAAGAATCGGATTTGCTGATGGCGCGGCAGTACGGCACGCTTAACGGTGTCATCAACATTGACGAGTTGGTGATGCGGCGCAAGCGCGCCCTCGAAGACCGCGCCTATATCCGTGCGGAGCAGTTGCGCTGGATGGCACTCGGCGGCGAGGTTCACCTGAACGAAAACGGCGTGCGCGTGGACGAGACGTTTCCGGTGCAGCATTACTATCCGATTGTGCCGTGGACGGCGACCAACATGGCGACACCGCTCGCGGATTTTCTCGCGCAGCTATTGTTGTATCGCGGGACGGGAGCGACGGCGACGGGAGCGACCGCCTACATGAACCAGACGACGGCGAATGTGCTGCTGTCGAATACGAACGCCAACGACATCGCTGGATTCCGCGCGACCGACCAGCGTTCGACGACCTTTTCAATCGAAGAAGCAAACCGGATTCTGGCGGCGCGCGGTTGCCCGCAAATCAAAGTCTATGACATGGGCTACATTGACGAGGCGGGGCAGTTTCAGACGTTCATCGCTGACGGCGAAGTGCGCGTTGTAGGCAAGCGTCCGGGCGGGCAGCGTTTCGGAGCGATTGCGATGACGCCAAGTTTGCATCGCGTCGCAGCCGGATTGCCCGCTTCGGGGATGTTCTGCTTTGTCACCGTCAACGGGCAGCCCAACATGGGACGAGTAAGTATCGAGACGCTGGGAGCGATGGCGAATCCGAAGCTGGAAATCGTCGCCGGTTTTTACGGCGGACCGCTTGCACGCTACGGGCGTTCGATCATCAACATGCACGTCTTTATAGCGCGCACATAACGAGAGGGGAGAGGTGAAACCAATGGCTAACAGCAATCAAGACGCCGAAGCGAAAGCGAAAGCTGACGCCGAAGCCAAGTCAAAGGCTGATGCAGAAGCGAAGGCGAAAGCACCGCAGAAGCGGCGCGTGGAAGTTCTCGTTGACAACTTAGGTCCGAAGCTGCTCAAGCGCGGCGATGTCACGGACGACGAGCAGTACGCCGCTTTGATTGACGAAGACTACGGGCGGACGCTCGTGCGCGAGGTTAAGTAACCAAGTGGGATACATCACCACTGCCGATATGTTGGAGGAGTTGGGTGAAGACCGGCTCCTCCAACTGACCGACGACGACCGCACGGGGGCGATAAATACGCGCGTGGTCGAAGCGGCTTGCGAGAGCGCGACCGCGACGTTTGAATCTTATGCACGCACCCGTTATTCACTGCCAGTTCCGGCGACGTTTCTCGTTAAAAAGATTTGTCGTCAACTTGCGCGCTACGAATTAGAACTCCGGCGCGCGACGAGTGAAGAAAAAATCATCTCGCTGCAAAAGAGTTACTACACGCCGAACCTGAATTTATTGAAAGACATTCAGGCTGGCAAAGCCGCATTAGACATTCCGGCGGCAACGGAGACGGCTATCCATCCGGCGAGTCCCGACAAAGTTTTGCGACCCGACGACGGCGCGCTCAGACCCGCTAGCAGTAGAGGCGATTTCAGCCGCGAGAAATTGATTCGCTATTGATGCAGTCAAGCCGCCTAAATGTATGACACCGACGCCGGAGTACGACTTACTGATTCCACGGGGAGCGACGTTTGAGCGCGGTTTTAATCTCACTAAGAATGGCGCGACTCCGAACGCGCCGAGAGTCCCACTTCCTTTAACCGGAGCGATTCCGCGCTTCACGCTTCGCACAGCGAACGGATTAACCAGAACGTGGAGCGTAGAGGGTGGGCAGCTGTTATTTGAGCCGCTTAACGGCAGAGTCGGCTTACTGCTCTCACCCGGCGCGATAGAAAATTTGGATTTCACAACGGCGACTTATCGCTTCACGGTCGAGTTTCCCAACGGCAAAACGAAGCTCTACTCGAAGGGCAAAGTCATAGTGATTGCCTGAAATGCCGGAACTTCTCACGATTATCGAAGAACGCACGTATCTGGAAATCAATGATGCGAGCGAGAGCGTGCTGCTTGAAATCGTGACGGATGCCGACGTTGAGATTTTGGAAATCGCCGAACAAGGTCCGCCGGGTCCGCCCGGAACGGGAACGAGCGGGATTGAGTTTGAGTACCTTGCAGGAAAGCCGCTTGGCGGGCAGCGCGCGGTCATCCTCGACACTGACGGGCGGTTGGTGTATGCCGACCACAGAACTTTGACACATCGTTTTCGCGTGCTCGGCATCACGCTGCACGCGGCATTGACGGATGAGCCTGTACTGGTGCGGGCGGCGGGTGTGATTAGTGAGCCGTCGTGGACGTGGACGGCAGATTTGCCGATTTTCGTTGCTACCGACGGGCAGTTGACGCAGGTTCCGCCCCTGTTTGGTTTTCATAGAAGCGTTGGCGTCGCGCTTACTGAAGCTGAGATTTTGGTGCGGATTGAACTTCCGATTTTACTGGCGGCATAAAAACTTTAGGAGTGCGAACTGATGGCAAAATATATAGAACTGGCAGCGAGCGGAGATTTACGCGAAGCGTTGCCGGTGGTGGTGAGTGCGGGGGCGGGCGATGCGGAGCGCATCGTCCAGACGGACGCGAGCGGCAAACTCGACCAATCTTTACTGCCCGTCGGGATGGGCGCAGACACGCAGGTTATCGTAGCAAGCGAAGGACTTGCGGCAGGCGACTTCGTGAACATCTGGGCGGACGCGGGAACGGCGAAGGTGCGTAAGGCTGACGCGGCGACGGCGGGAAAAGAGGCGGACGGGTTCGTGCTGGCAGTCGTCGCGTCGGGTGCGAATGCGACTGTGTATTTTGAAGATGATAATACCCAACTCGCGTCGCTTGCTCCCGGCACAAAGTATTTCTTATCGGCGACGACTCCGGGCGGCGTCACGGATACGCCGCCAAACGGCACGGGGAAAGTTGTGCAACGGCTTGGCAAGGCGTTATCGGCAACGGCACTCAAGTACGAACGCGGCAGACCGATTACCTTGGCGTGATTTTAGATGAAGGCTTTGATGCTAACCACGACTGGCGACGTGATAGAAACGCAGGTGGCGGAAGTCCCCGCGTGGCACGGGGTGCTGTATGCGGCTCGCGGAAACTGTGACCCGCACAGAGGGGCAGCCATGCTCGATATGGGCGCGGTACTCGGACCCACGCCGTCGAATCTGACGCCCTCAATTGCGCGGTGCGTCAAATTTCGACCGCCCGCCACGATAAACGTTGCGACGGTACATCTGTTCGCCGTCGCCGCCTCGTCTGCAGTTTCCCGTTTCGCTATTTACCGTGCAGGCGATAGGGTTTTGGTCTGGGATTCGGGAGTCACGGCGACTGCTACAAATGCGTGGCTCTCCTTTGTTACTAATTTCATACTCGCGGCAAATGCCAATCACTGGTTCAGCTTTTCGGTCAGTGCCAACGGGTCAACTGCATCTTTCCGCACGCCACCCGCTCCGCTCTCGGCTAACCAGTGGGGAACGGACACTGCGCCACTTGGCGATAACGATTTAGGGCTTCCGGTTTTGGCTCAATTCGCGGTGACTAACGGAGTGTTTCCGGCGGTGATGCCCGCGCTCACCGCCGCCGCTTACGCGGGCGGCGCGACGGGCAGCGTCCCCGTCGCTTTTCTGTCGGCGGTTTGATTATGGCGGCACTCAAAAGTCTTGACCAACTCATTACACATCTCTCTGCACTGGAGACAAACGGACGGGATTTGACTCCGGCGTTCAAGGCGAGCGGCATGTACATGCGGGGTTCGATTGAGCGCAACTTTCGCGCGCAGGGCAGACCGCAGAGGTGGCAAGCGTTAGCACCTGTGACACTCGCCGGAAGACGCAAGGGCAAAGGTCAGGGTTCGGCACAGATACTCGTCAACAACGCGGATTTGAAAAACTCTTTTAGTGAGGAAGTCACGAACAGCAGCGTTGAAATCGGAACGAACAAGGTGCAAGCGCGGCGTTTGCACTTCGGTTATCCGGGCAAGAAAAGCACAAAGCGGACGCGATATAAGCGCGGCGCAAATAAGGGAAAGGTCAAACCCGTGCGCTGGCAGAGCGGACACACGCGGACACCGGCAAGACCGTTTCTGATGTTTCAGACGGAAGATTACGACCAGATTGCAGGGGTTTTCAATCGGCATCTTTTTGGACGGTAAAACTTATGGACGACAACTTTCTTGACTCATTTGATTATCACACACCGACTTCCGAACAGGTTGAGCAAATGAAACTGGTGCGTGGCGTAGCGAAAAACTTGGCGCGAGCGATTAACAGTAACGTGCCGGACGGGGCGGATAAATCAGCCGCGATGCGGAAGTTGCGCGAGTGCGTAATGACTTGTAATGCCGCGATTGTGCTTGAAAAGAAATGAGTGACGTGCAGCAACATCTCGGTTTCGAGTTTTTCATTGGCGGCATTGAAGACGCGGCGATGGAACGCTTGCGTTTGGAATTGCTGCAAGGCACGGCGACACAAGGTTATGTCAAGACGATTCAGTCTTATGGCGGCGAGTTGGACAAGGATGAATTGCGCGAGGCGTTGGATACGCTGGCGAGTTCGTTTCCGCTCATGCTCGTTGCTTACGGCGCGGGCAAAGACCGGAAAGACCCGTCAAGCGCGCCGTTGCCGGATGAACCGCAGACGTTCATTCATGACTTCGGATTGACAATTGTGTGTTGTGACAACGATGCGCGCGGCGAGAGCGTCAGGCGACGCGGCGCGAACGGCAGGCGCGGCGTGTATCGGATGATTGATGACGCCAGACGACTGCTGCTTGGCAAAAGATTCGTCGCGCAGACGAATGACGGCGAGGACGTGTTGCTCAATCTTGATGCGTTCAAGCCCGCAGGTGTGGAGATGATCGCGCGGCTGCCGGACATGACCGCGTATGCCGTCCACTTCGATACGTCGTTTAAGTTCGACGTGATGCCGGAGATGGAGGTTATCAGTATCGAGAAAATCAACGTCGATCTTGATTTGGCGGAAAAGAGTTCGAGCGCGCGGGCTGAGCGTCCGGGCGTATTTTTTAACTAAGGAGAAAGATGATGCAGATTGTGACTAATAATACGCTGCAATCCGTGATGCTCGAAGACGGGACGCTGCTCGCCGCAGCAGGCACGGACGGCAGCACGAAAGAAGGCGTGACAGTCAGTAAAGGCGACCGGAAACGTCTGGTTGATACGGGGAAAATCAGCGTCTCGCAAGTCAAAGACGAGACGGCGACGACAAGTGGCGCGGCGACGAAGCCCGACGATGTGACCGCGAAGCTAACGATGGTGAAAAAGGAGACTAAATCGTAATGGCAATTTCAGCACCCGGCACACACGTCGCCGTCAACAGCAACGGCTTCGCGCGTCCGGCGCAGGCGCAGACGGCGACGCAGTTTTTCGCCGTCGGATACACGCCGTGGGGCGCGGTCAACCGCCCGACGACGGTAACGGGTTTTGGAGACTTCGCCCTGAAGTTCGGCGGCTTCGATGCTAATTCACACTTGGCTGACGCGCTCTATGCGTACTTCGCCTTGTTCGGCGGCGACCGCGCGACCATCGTGCGCGTCGTGGGCGCGGGCGCAACCGTGCAGACGCGAGCGTTCGCGGACAAAGCGGCAAACGGCGTGTCATTTCACCTCGACGCGAAATATCCGGCGGCGGCGAGCGTGGTTGATTTGACGGCGCGCGTTGAAGACGGCACGACCGCCGACACGTTCACGCTGTCCATCACCAGCCGCAGGCTCGGCATACGCGAACGCTTCACGTCGCTCAAACTCGATGCCGCGTCCGTAGCGAAAGTCACGCAGGAATCAAAGCTCGTGGCGATGCGCTTGGGCAATACGACGGCGGTTGCGCCCGACAACATGCCTGCCGTGGTTGAAGCGGCTCTGACCGGCGGCAGCGCACCGTTTAATAACCTGACGGCAGGCGATTTCATCGGCACGGATGACGGCGTGACACGCACCGGATTACAGTCGTTTAACAGCGAGGAGTTCGGCGGCGGTCAAGTCGCGTTGCCGGGCATCACAAGTCAAGCCGCGCACGTCGCGCTTATCGCGCACGCGGAGAATTATCACCGGCTGGCGATTCTGGATTTGCCGCTCGGTTCGGACGTAGAAGATGCGATTGCGGCGCGGCGGCTGCTCGGCTCGTCGTATGCCTGTCTGCCGTTTCCTGAATTTGAGGCACTTGATTTCACAGGTTCGGGACTCAAGCGGTTCTATCACGCTTCCGGCTTCATCGCTGGCGCGTGCGCGAAAGTTGAGCGCGAGCAGGGCGTGCATAAAGCACCCGCCAACCTGCTCGTGCCGGGCGTGTTGAACGTCGCCCGCGCGGCAAACGAGCAGACGATGATTACCGAAGCCGCGCTCGGTTATCTCACTGAAAATCAAATCAACGCCAATCGCCTGCTGCCGCAGCAAGGCACGCGCATCTACGGCGCACGGGTCATCACACCCGACGGGCGTGTGCAGATGGTTCACGAGGCGCGCGTGCTGAATTATCTCTACTACAACTTGAAGCGTTCACTTCAAGGACTCCCCTTCCAAACGATTGACGGCGGTGGAAGGTTGTTTAGAGAAGCGGCGAGCGTCTGCAAAAGCGTGTGCCGCCGTATTTATCGTGACGGCGGCTTGTTCGGCGCAACCGAAGACGAAGCCTTTAGCGTCGTCTGCGATAGGTCTAACAACACGCCGGACACGCTCGACGCGCAAGAGTTGAACGTGTCTATCGAAGTGAAAATCTCGCCGACGGCAGAGCGCGTCAACGTCACGCTCGATAACCGTCCGCTCACAGTTTCATTCACCGGCGCGGCTAACCCGGCAGCCAGATAAGGAGCAAATGAATGTCTTTACCGATTAGATTTTTGCAGGGTCTGACGACGGGCGCAGGTCTAGGTTCAAACCGCGCTCGCGGCACGGCGGAAAACAGGTTCATCTTCGAGATGGACGGCGTAGATGAAATCCGCGCTTCAAAAGTCGCTGGACTTACTGATGACCACACGCCCGTCAATATCGCGCTCGGCAACACGGCTTACGATGAGCAGGTGCGCGGGCGGGCAAAAGTCGAAGATGTCTCCGTCACCGTACCGAGCGGCATCAACGACACGGCGATTCGTCAACTCGCGCGCTGGCACAGGGATTATGTTGACGGCATTGATGCTTCACCGCGAAACGCCCGCCTCGTCGTACTTGATGAAGCGGGCGCGGTAGAAATCGAAACATGGGAATTGATTGATTGCGTTCCACGTTCGATAAAGCCGGACGACCGAAGTGCCGACGGCACGGGCGCGGCGATGACAACCATCATTATCAAACCGACTCGCTTGGGTCTGCTTTAGGAGCAACGGATGCAACATACGATTGAACTGGGCTTTGGCTACAAAGCCAAAGACGACGCGACGGTGAAGCGCGTCGTCTTTGGCAAACGCCCGACGGCGGGCGACCAGATGCGGATAACCGACAGTCCCGCGATTGTCGGGACTCAAACAGAACTCATGCTGCACCGCGCCGCGATTACCGAGTTCGGCACGCTCAAGATGCCCGTGCCGATGAGCGTCTTGATAAGTCTTAATGAAAACGACCACGAAGACATAAGCAAAGGGTTCGATAAGTTTTTAGTTGATACTTTCGGCGAACGTGAGCATGAGCGGATTGACGACGCGACTGTAAGGCTTCCGTTCGGCTTCGAGTCGGATGGCAGCGTGTACGATGTTGTGCGGTTCGGTTATCTGCTCAAGGGGTACGACAAGATTGCGATTGACCGCACGCGCGCCACAGGCTATCGCCGCCTGTGCATGGAACTCTCCAAACAGATTGTCGAGATTTCTCAATCCACAGGCACATTGAAAATTGAAGGCGGCGTGCCGCTTGAGATGTTTGAAAATCTTGACGCTTTTGATTTGGCGGTCTTGAGTGGGGCGGTGGATGATTGGAGGGATTCTTTTCGTCGCTCACCACCGACAAACAATGGCGCAACTGCACGATGACGTGGCGGTACTGGCTTACCTTTTCAAATGGACGCCTGACGTGGTGTATAAACTGACGGAGGTTGACCGTGAAGATTTTGTTGAACGCGCGCTGGCGTTACTGCCGTCAAAATAAGAAGCGGCGAAGCAAAGGTGTTCCGCCGCTTTCTACTTTCGGCTACAATGCTCTGCGCGATGGCTCTAATTTCTTGTCCAGATTGCGCGACGCAAATATCAGATGAAGCACCGCATTGCCCTAAATGTGGTCGCCCTTCCAGAGCGTCTAAAAGTAACAATCTCCTTCTCGGCATCGTAGAATTTTTATTGGCGTTAATAGTTGCGACCTTCTTGGTCTTTAAGTTTGTGCTTTAGCAAGTTAGATTAGTCGGTTCACATCGAAGGCTTTCACAGCCAGTTATCTTTTAGAGGCTTCATGCAGCCCACAACTTGAAAAAGTTAGTGGGCATTTTCTTTTATGGCGGGTGGCACGACATATCAATTAAGTTTGATTTTAACTTTGGTGGACAAGCTATCCAGTGGCTTGCGCGGTAGCACTTCCAACCTCAAAACTTTCGAGCGTGAATCTAAGCAAGCGGTTGTGCAAAGAAATTTGCTTCAGCGCGCCTTCGACAAAATCCTTCCATCGCGCAGCACCAACCAATTAGCGGGAACGCTTCGCAAGGTCACGACCGAAAGCAACTCCGCCGAAAACGCCCACAAGAAACTTCGGCGTGAAGCGGAAAAGAGCATCACGCCGAAGATCAACACAAGCGGCATTCAGAAAGCCAAAAAGGATGTCCAAGGTTTGCGGAAAGCACTGCTCGAACCACTCGATCCGTTGAAGGCTGTCGGCGGGGCGGCGGCGGCATACGGTGGCGTTAGCTATCTTCGTTCCGGCTACCGCGCCTCGACATCGCAGGAAGACGCAAGGGCAACTTTAAGCGCGACGATTGCAAAAGTTGAGAACGGAAAAGTCAATCAACCGCTCTTGGAATCACAACGAAAGCAGATTGTCGAAATTGCGATGCAGCTTGGCGACAAGCTACCGGGTAACACCACACAGTTTTTAGATATGGCGACCACGCTAAGTCAACGGTCGGTAAAGGTCGAAGACCTCACGGGCGGGGCGTTCAAAGCGTCTGCTTATCTAGCGACAGCGAACCGCGCCGACCCGCAACAAACGGCGGAAGAAGTCGCGCGCTTCGGCGGCATCTTCGCGCTGACCGGGCAAGAGTTCACACGGGCGACGGACATTTTGAGCCGCATTTATACAAGCAAGGGCATCGCGCCGGGTGAACTAGTCGAAGCCAGCAAATATTTTTCCGGTCGCGCGGGCAATCCGCTCGGTCAAACGGGACTACAAGGCGCGGAAAATACGACACGATTTCTTGGATTCATGCGCCAGAAAACAGGCGAAGAAGGTTCGTCGCTCGGCACGATGAGCGCATCCTTAATGACGCGACTCATCAGGCAACCCAAAGAAGCCAGAGACGGATTGAAGGAACTTAAACAAAAAACAGGCGTTGATTTAAGTCCGGTTGACAAGCAAGGAAAGTTCAAAGGGTTTGAATATATGGCGGAGCAGTTCGCCAAACTCGAAGGCAAGTTGAGCCATAAAGACACGGTTACTTACGCGAGTAAAATCGGAGGTGAAGAAGGCGCGGCAGCTTTCACAGCCCTTATCCGTGAAGGCAAGACTTACCAAGCTTTTCAACAATCCTTGAATGAAACAGTCGGGATGCTGGAGCGCGTAGATTTGATGACCTCGACATCTTCGGCAAAGCTCGAATCGTTGCAAGGAACTTATGAAAATTTGAACGCGCAGGCTTTCGAGCAGGTGACTAAATCGCTTGACCCGGCGATTGATAAGACGAACACGCTGGTTAGTAATCTGCGCGGAATCGCAGAACAGCATCCGTACATCGCGTCGGTCGCGGTCGGCATCGGCGGCATCGGGACGGCGGCAGGCGGTTCGATTTTAAGCGTTGATGGTTTGCTCGGTAAGCTGCGGCAAATCCGCGAAGTTTCGGGTGGTGTGGGTGGCGGTGGTGGCGGTGGCATCGCCGGAACGGATTACGACCTCAGTGATGTTGGGGTAGGCGTTCTCGCAGGTAAAAGCATTCTAGGTAAAGTGCTTCGCGGGGCAGGAAAGTTAATCGGCATAAGTGCGCCGGTCGGAGCGGGTGCGGTAGGCGGCGCGGCGGTCGGAACAGGCGCGGCTGTGGTGGGCGGTGCGGTGAGTGTAGAAGTGGGACGGCGGCAAGTCGTTGAAATCCAGAGTGCGCTGACGGATGTCGTCAAATCAAGGGAAAATGAATTTAGTGAATACAGTACGCTTGAACGACAAGCACGCGAGAAGGCTCTTGCATATACCGACACGCGCCGCCAACGTCCAGCAAATTCCGATGAGGTAACGCAAGCGGCGAAGGTTGCATTTCAGTTTTCAAGCCTCACTGGATTTTCGGATTTTTCTACTGGCGTTAAAAGGCATTCGGAAAGCCAGCCGTGGCTTGAAAGAGCATCCAAAATCGCGGACAAGAACAGCGACCCGTCAACTAAGTCAGGCGAGTATCTGCGTCAAACGGCGCAACTTCTCAATGAGCGAACGAGCGGCTTACTGCGCTTTCCTGAAATGGTTAACCAGTTCCGCGCCGAAATCAAGAATCTGAATTTATCGCCGGAAACCCAGAACGCCGCTTTTCAAGTTCTCGATGTTGCCGCACTCCATGCGAGACAAAGTTCTGATGATTTAACACGGGCGATGCTTGCACTTGTCCAACCTTCTCAAGAACTAGGTACAAATTTCGGTCAAATTATTCAACCAAGCGGACAACTGCCCAACGCCTTCAACCGCGCGTCAACGTCAGCATCGAGTTTCGCGGCGAGATTAAATGGAATACAAATCACGCCGCCGACATTCAACTTCAGTGTGCCGACTCCAAACTTCCCTTCATTTCCGCAGCCCAAAACGCAACCGGGTCAGCCTCAAACCAAACCGTTACTACCGCCAGTGCGACAAGGTAATAGCGGCTTTTACTTCAACTCATCGTTGAATAAGCCAGACCAACAGCGACCTGTGCCGCGTGCCTTGCGTGCATCATTGCCCGAACCAACACCAAGCATTTTACGGATTCCGGCAGCGTTCGCCTCGCCGGAGCAAGCAAGCGCACCCCGCACCCTGCGCGCTTCGCTTCCCGACTCGACACCACAGAGACCGCCCAGCGAATTGGCGCGAAGATTAGAAGCGAACCGACAAGCAGAACGACAAGTTGCGGCACAAACAGCTTCAACGAGCAGAGCGAATACCTATTCGTTTGGTGACATACACATTCACGGCGCGCCGACGGATGCACCGGAAGATTTTGCGCGAAGATTTAAGCGCGAGGCGCAGATACGGATGGAACGAATTTGAAGTTTCCGGTGCGACAGATTGGCGGCGATGATGCGGCGCAGAGCGCGCCGGTTTCGAGTTTCGCGCTCATCAATCTTGAGTCAAGCGAGAGTTTCGTCTTTAACTATTTTCCGGCGGAGATTGAAACATCCAGACGCGCGAATTGGGAGCGGGCGAACACTGCGACGAGACAGGCATTGACGTTTGCGAACATCGAACCGAAGCGCGTGGATGTGCCGGAGTTGTGGCTTGACGGGACGCGCGATAACCAATCGCTGACACCGACGATACGACGCTTATACGAGTTACAGGAGTTAGGGCGCGAGGGCGCGCCGCCCGCGCTGTTGGTGTCGTGGGGTGATAGAGAGGAGCGGGTGATTTTAGAGGAAGTGCGAATCACAGAACTGCAACCGTTTGACGGCAGTGGCAATCCACTTCGGGCGCGCGTCTCGCTGACGCTGATTGAAGTTCAGCAGTACGACGATTCACCTGCGACGCAACGCACGCGAGCGCGCACGGTAACGGGCAACAACTCAAGCACGTTGGGTTTTTTCTAAATGGCTAGGTCGATTTCACCTTATGAACGTTACGGCGAAGCCAAGCCGTTGACGGATTCAACGCTGATTGAACACACGTTCAACGCTTCTGAAACGGTGTCGGGTTTGGCGCATCGTTACTACGATGATTGGAGACTTTGGAGATTGGTAGCTGACCGGAACAACATCGCCGATGTGCGCCGCATCGCGGCGGGTACGGTGTTATTGATACCGGAAAGACCGCTCGAAGGCGGCGGGTTTGAGTCATTATGAAAGTTCACAATCCACACTGCATTGTAGAAATCGCTGGCGCGGGAAGCGGCGGCAACGCCCGCTTCGACTCGTGGAAAGATGAAGGGCTGTTTAAGACCGTGAATGTTGATTTGACGACGCGCGAGGCATCGGAAGCGACGGTTGAATTTCATGACCCGCGTTTCGTTTATCAAGATAAATTTGCGACGGCGAGCGGCGTCACGCGCTTGCGGTCTAAGGTTTGGATAGGGTACGGCGCGGATTTGGGGCAGCCTGTTTTTGATGGATTACTGGCGAGTATCGAGCGCGATACGGATGCAACCACATATCGGTTCTTCGACATGGGCTATTTGATGCGTCAAATCGAAGAAACCGAGTACCACAAGGGTTTGGACGACTTGGGGATTATCAAGAAACTCGCCGCGCAGCATAACTTAGAGTTTGAAGGACCTGACAAGCCGGTGACGCTCGACAAGCACAAGTCAACCATTCAGACCGGACAGACTGATTGGCAGTACGCGCAAGAATGTGCCGAACGAAGCGGCTTTGTACTTTTCGTGCGCGGCAGCAAACTCTATGCAAAAGAAGCGGCGCGGAGTTCAACGCCTGTTTTGGACTTGGTTAATAAACGCGATTTCAGATTGCAGCGCGATTACTCTTTGCGTTACCGCGCGCCGGAAAATCAAGAAGGCAGACCGGCTTTGGTCGAGGCGCGCGGTCGCGGTCGCGGCGGGAAGCGTTTGCAAGGCAAATCCGAGAAGAGTCAGCGAGGCGGCACGCGGCGAGCGATAAAAAGAGATTTGGCGATTCGCTCGAAAGCGCACGTTGACCGTCGGGCGTTGTCTCGAAAAGAGTTGCAGCGAGTTCACAATTTCACGGGGTCACTGAACCTTTTGCCGTCGGTTGAGGTTCGGAATGTAGATGTCAGACAGACAATCAGGATTTTGGAAGTCGGCGTGTTATTTAGCGGCAAGTATTTGGTTGAAAACGTAGCGCACACGTTCACGCCCGGACAACTGACGACGAAACTGGATATTTACCGTGATGCGGTGATTGATTAGTTATGTACGGAGACACGAATTACGAATCGTCACAGGCGACGTTTTCCTTCATCGCCATTGAAGGAATTGTTGAGGAAGTCGGCACGGGTGAGAACGCCGGATGTATCAAGGCGCGCATGGAAGTTTTCAGCGAAAGCATCGTGCATGACGAGTGGATTCAGCAGATGACCGCGTGGGTCGGTAAAGATGGATATGGTTTGGTCGAACCGCCGGAAGTCGGTTCGGAAGTGGCAATCTTCGGCAGACTTGGAGAAGGGCACACGCTGTTTTATGTGTCGCGTCACAATGAGGATTTCAGGCAGCCTTCCGGGTTCGAGCAAGGCGAGCGCGGTTTCAAAACAGATGGCGGTTATCGTGGTTTGGCAGACGGCGCGATTAGATTTCTCGCGCAACAACTTGTCGAAGTCAAAGCGCAGACGACGATGTTGCTTGAAGCGGTGGAGACGCTGACGGCGAAGGCGCAGACGGTGAATATCGAATCACAAAACTTTAATGCCGACGCGGGCGGCGAAGTGATAGAGGCGAGTGGCGGCGGCATCGGATTCTTGGGCGCGGGGGCGACGGGAAAGATTCCTTTGCCGCCGGACGCGAGCAACTTAGGCACTGTCATCGCATTAGCGAACGCGATTAAAACGAGTTTGAAGACGAGAGGGTTTAGCTGATGTTAATTCGTAGCTCCGCCCTTTCGTTTCCGTTGCGCCCGGACGGGCGCGGCTCACTCGCGGTAGTGACTGACGTGGACGCGCAGGTTGCGGAGTCGTTGATAGATTTGCTTGAGGTCAGGCGCGGCGAAAGAGTGATGATGCCGGACTACGGCATTGATGACTTTGTATTTGAGACGATTGACGCGGGCTTTGCGAAGCGGTTCGCGTATCTCGTGACCGAGCAAATCAGACGCTACGAGCCGCGCATCGTTGATGTGCGCGTGACGGGTGGCACACTCGACGGCGATGATTTTCAGAATGGCTTAACGAGCGACATTCACCGTGCGGCGTTGAAAATTACTTACCTGACGGCAACGAGTCTCGCGCCGAACACACTGATTTATCCGCTCTGGCGATTGCGCGATGAATACGCGATTGATTACCCGATTTATGCCGCGCCGGTGGCTGAAGTCGAGATGGTTGACGGGCTTGATTTTAATTTCTTCGACAACTCACAACACTTGGCGACGATAGGATTATGAGCGAACTATACAATTCGGTTGATGACTTCACCACCACACAGGGTAATCGCGGTTGGTATTACATGTACCGTTCGCATCAAGGCGGACAGCTTGCGCCGATGACGTATGTTTCGGGCAACGGGTGGTGGGCGGGTGCTGAAACGTATTGCCTGAATGCTAGCTCAGGCTCCCATCCGGGTGTGACGAATGATGCAGTGCGGCGATGGGTTGCACCGACTACCGCTCAATACGAGCTTTCGATACCTAGCATTCAGGTCGGGAGCAACTATTCAGATGGAGTGCGGTTTAAGGTTGTACTGAACGCGACGACAATTCTGTTTGACGAGTTGGTGGTGAGTGGAGAAACGAAGTCTTATCCGCCGACTTTGTTCAACCTAGCGGCAAACGACACGATTGATTTTGAAGTCAATAAATCAGGCAATAATGACGCCGATTCCCTCTTGTATCAGGTGTCAATCACCACCGACACCACTCCGTTTCTTAACGCCGGTATTGACCAAAGCATCATCATCAGAGACCCGGTAACATTTACCGCTGTGCCTAATCCTCGCGGGCGCACCGACGCACCCGTCTTTCAATGGTCGCGGACGGCGGGTGCGGGCGGCACGTTGTCGGGTGCGACGACGGCGAATTTGACGGCAAATAATCTGCCCGGCGGCACGCATAGCTTTGTATGCACGGCGACGTGGGCGGACGGCGCGACGGCTACCGATTCGGTGTCGGTAACGGTTAAGACACCACCGACGGTTGTCGCTAGTTTTGGCGGAGTCGCAACCGCGAACAACGTAGCGCGGCAGGCGCGGGTTGATAATGGTTTTGACCTGGACGTTTCAGCGTCAACCGGCGTCGAGTATTTAGACATCACGTTTGGTGATGACGTACCGGACGTGAATAACAACATCGTTCGGTACGGCATGATGTCGCGCCGCTTCAAAACCCGTTATGCGTATCGTGAAACGGGAACTTACAACCTTGTAATTGATGCGTGGTCGGTTCACCCGTACGACGAACCAAGTGCTGAAACACTGTCGCGTCTAAAAACCAGACTCACAATCCCCGTGACTGTGATTGCCGACTACACCTTCAGCGCGCCGCAACTTTTCACTTCGATTGCCGCTCTGCAAACCGCAATCAACAACCGGACGGGCGGTGAAAACTTTGAACTGGCGGTCGGTGTTTATTCGAGCGCGCCGATTTTGATTTCACCGAAAGCCGTTACCGCTCCGGTGCGCGTCGCGGTGCAAAACTATTCGACGAACTTCGTAAAAAATAATCGTGCAACACGCACGGACGCGGCGAAATTTGCACAACTCAATGCTGTGCAAGACGGTACGCAAACGTATTACAACGCGCAAAATTGCAGACCTGTAATCGAGTTTGCAATCGGTGACGGAACGAACATCACAAGTGATTTGTTGCTTGAAGGCTTACGCGCTCACGTCCAAAAGGGCAAGTACGTCAACCCGACGGTTTATATCGGCAACGGCAATGCGGGAACGGCGGATAAATCTCCGCGACGGATTCGGTTCAAGCATTGCCTGTTTGACTGTGAATCCGACCGCACCGACCGTGATGCGCGTGTTGCCGGCGGCGCGTCTGTACAGGCGGCACTCGTCGCCTCGCACGGTCAGGCGCGGCGGCAAGTTCTCGCACACGGCTACGAATTAGATTTCTTTGATTGTCTGGTAACCGACGGTCAAAGTTTTGAGGACAACGCGGACACTCAAGGATTTTTGGCATTTGACGCAGGCGGTTCACATTTACTCTACAACTGTGATGCGGAAGGTAACGCGGAAGATGTGATGTACTCCGGCGCGCCCTCTTCAATACCGGGATGGATACCACAATTTATCACTCTGTTCAGGACAATCTGCCGCAAAGATTTAGCGAAAATCGCAGACGGCGGAGTGCTGTTTATTAAGAACAATTTTGAATTGAAATCAGGCGAAGGTATCTGCCTTGATTGCTGTATCCTGGATGGTGTCTGGTCAAGTCGCAACGGCGAACAGGGGGTGAGTATAGTCATTACTCCACAACCTGACGGGGTACAGAACACGGTTAAAGATTTTCAATTTACTAGAGGGAGATTCCGTAACACACCGAAGACGACGGTAGTTTATGGACGCAGAAATACCGGCAACGGACTCTTTGAACCCGCCGGTGAACGACCACGTTCGGAAGATATTTTATTTGAGAACGTCATCTATGAAATTGATAAGACCCTTCCTAACAATAAAAGCTACGATATTTATATTCAGGATGACCCGAAAAATCTTCGTTTCGATAAAATAACAACTCTCGTTCGTAACGACTTCGAGTATGCCCACCTCATCCAGTTCGCTAACGACGACATCGCAACGATAGGCAAGCTGACCGGATTTAGATATGAAAACTCCGTTATCGACCTGATTCTGACAGGCGGAACGAACAGCGTTATCCGAACTCCCGTCGGAAACAACCTGACCGGACTAAACGGGTATTGTGAATCTCCCGTCTGGCAACGCAACGCGACAATCGGCGCGCCCGCGCACGACATGCCGGACACTCTCGCGGCGGCGGTCGCAGCCGACATATTCGATGCCGGAACGCTTGAGGTTAAGGCGAGCGTGGCAGCAACGCTTCCGAACCTCGCCGCCGATGAAGACCTCGTTCGCCTCTGTACGCTTCACACAGAGGACGGGCAGTGGGCAACTCTTGAAACGGAACCGCCTGCCGACACGACCGCTCCGACGGGAACACTCACCGCGTCGTCATTGTCAGTTACCAGCGCGCAGACCGTCACACTGTCGGTCAATGCTTCGGATGACACGGCAGTTGCCAATGTACAATTCAAAGAGGGAACGACAATCTTAGCGAATGACACTGTTGCACCGTATAGTCACGCTGTCTCATACACCCAAATCAACAATGGGACGCATCATTACACCGCACTTATCACTGACACATCGACATCCGGCAACCAAATAACAACAAATTCGGTGACGGTGATTGTCAACATCCCCGATATTCCGTCGCCGGGTGGAGAAGAACAGCCGCCTGTCGTCCCACCTGCGTCGCCGGATGAAGACCCGGCTATTCCGGGCTTTCCGGTGTCAATCTCTCCGCCTCTGATAGTCAGGGAAATGCCGTTTGTGCCGCCTGATTTGGAAATCCGAAATGAAGAACTGTTCGCCGCGCGTGCCATCGAGCGCGCGGCGCAGTTGTGTCCACAGCTAACCAACGGCACCCCGTCATCGCCACACGTCGTATTGCTTGAAACCTTCGCGTGGATGCTGGCGCAAGGCGCAAGGCGGCTCAATTATGTGCCGCCGAAAACGCTCTTGGCGTATGCGGCGTTGTACGGCATCACGCCGCGCGCAGCGACTGCCGCTGTCGTGACGGTGAAATTCTCTACATCATCATTCGCTGTAAATGCGATCATGATTCCGCAGGGAACGCGCATCAGCAGCACCGATGGCGAGACGACGTTCGAGACGATGCACGAGTCGCGCATTCCCGCCGGGTACGACTACACGGAAGTCACGGCGCGGGCGTTGACCCTCGGCGCAAAACACATTCCGGTTGGGACTCTCACATCATATAGAGACGCGATTGCGGGCGTGTCCGTTACCAATGAACGGAGCGTGACGGGCGGCACGGATGCCGAAACGCTGGAGTCCGTGTTGGCGCGTGCGACACGGTATTTGCGGCGCGGTGAGCGGCTCGTATCAACCGCCGACATCGAGAGCGCAATCGTAGATGAAGTGCTGGACGGGCGCGGCGTGGTGCGCGGATTCCCGCTCGTCGTGAATGGTCAGTTGGGCAGGCTGCGCGCCGGACACACAACCTTTGTCGTAATGGATATGGCGGGCGACGCCGTTGATGACTCACTCAAGAAGCGCATCAACGAACTACTTGAGCAACGCATCGGGAATCAGTTTTTCTACATCCGCGACCCCGCCCGTCGTCCGTTTGATGTCGAAGCCATTATCAGGGTCACGAGCGGCTATGACGAGCAAGAGGTATTCACCGCCATTGTTGAGAATCTGCGCGCCGAGTATGCCGTCAGTGCGCTCAACTTCGGACGCCCAATCCTCACGACGGAAATCGTCGCTGTGATTCTCCAAACGACGGGCGTGGAGCGCGTCGTCGCGTCGGTTAATCCGGCAAGCCTCTTGCGCGCTCCGGTTGCTGACGTGCATCTGCTCGCGTATGAACTTCCCGAAGTTCGCAGCGTGCAGTTATATCCGCAGATTGTGCCGAAGTGAAATTTAGCAATCTGAATTACTTCCTCGACCACTTGCCCGCGCGCTATATGCGCGGCGCGGCGGGCGAGTTTCTGACACGCTTTTTGCTGTTCTTTGGAACTGTATTGGATGAGTGGGATGCCAAGTTTGAGGATTTTTATAAAGAGCTAAATCCGCAGACGTGCAGTGAAGATTTCTTGCGGTTTTGGCTGGCGGCGTTGTTCGGTTGGACGTGGTTTCCGGCGTGGTTTGATGGAACTCGCAAGCGTGAGTTTTACCGATACGCTGCCGCCTACTTCGCCCGTCGCGGCACGGTGCGCGGGATGCGCGAGATGTCTGCCCTGTTCGGCATCGAGGCGGAAGTTCACGCACGTCCCATCTGGTTTGCGGAAGCGGCGTTTGATGATTCGCTCTGGGCGATTACCGACGCGCTTGGAGTCGTCGTGCATATCAACGCTCTACGCGATGAAGTCACAACTGAGAGCGGCGCATGGGGAGAACTCGCGGGCGGCGAAGCCTACGGTGCGCCGGTTCGCCCGACGCTCACAAACAGCGAGATTGATGCTCTACTCGCCTTCGAGCAGCCGCACGGTCAGGAGTTGTTGATTGTCGAACCGCGACACCCATACAGCCCGCTCCCGCGTCCCGTGTTCCCAACCGATTTGGCGAGTCCTGAAAACTCGTCGTTGATTATTCCGTTACTTTAGAGGAGAACTTATGCCCGCTAACATCACTGTCAAAGACGGCACAGGCAACCTGCAAGACTTGAAAACATCGCTCGTTGACGGGGCGCACGTTCCGCATCATCGCATCGAGCAAATTCCCGACGGCGCAAACGTCGCGCTCGGCGCGCGTAACAGTACCGAAAGCGCGGCGGGCGACGGCGACGCAATCGGGCTGCTCAAGCGTCTGCGTTCGCTCTCTGATGCTCAACTCGCGCGTTTAACTGAACAGGTGTCACGTCAGGACACGCTCAATAGCCGATTGCCCGTCGCGCTCGAAGGTGGACGCTTGCCGGTCACGCTGCCCGGCTTGGCTACCAATAGCAACATATTGCTGCTTCCGATGGCGGCGCGCGTCGGCGGACCTACGACCTCGCCGCAAATCGTCAACACCGCAAATGCGCGCGGCGTGCAATTCGTTATCAGGGTAAGCAACCTCACTCCGAATGGAGCCGCACTCCAACCCGTTATTCGCGGACACGATACTGCAAACATCTTCCCTTATTACTTGACTCTACCGCACAATATCACTGCCGTCGGCAATCATATCGTTGAGTTATATCCGGGTCTCGCTCCGGGCGTAGTAAATCCAAACGTCTTGACGAATGCCGCCGATTCCGTAACTCGCACGTCAGGTCTGTTGCCCTACATATTTGACCTGCTTCTTAACGTCTCTGACGGGACAACCTCATACACTTACAGTGTGACTTATACACTAATCAACTAACGAAACAAGAGGTAAAAATGAGCTTAGTTATCCACAAGGCACGCCAATATCCCAACCGCATAGTCTTCGTCGTGCAGCAACAATCTTCGTCCGCACCCGATGCGCCATCGCAAGCAGAGGATGAGAAACTATCAGAGTTCATTTTCAGCCCTGCACCTGACGGAGTTGACGCTGCGACGCACATCGCAAACTGCCGCCGCGAAGTCAAATTACTCATGCAAGCGTGGGAGAACGAAAACAGCACTGCTGACGACATTGGCACGGCATTATCAATCGAAGGTGAAACCCTCTAGGAGCGAACAATGAAACAGGTCTTAGTGCAGAGCGTGCAGACCGCACCCGACAGCCCGCGTTACGGTCAGGTTCTTGACCCCGAAGATTTCATGAAGTCACAACGCTTCGCCCAGGAACACCTTGATGCCGTCGTGCGCGCATTCCTCACAGGTGGTGCGCCGTCTGCACTGGTGCATGGCTTCAATCGCCAACTCATCGGCGGCTTGCGAATACTCGTCCAATCGCCCGGTTGGGTCTTTACGCCGTCAGGTGCGAGTTACAGCATGACCCAAGCCAGCACGACGCTCACGCTCAATCCGGCTGATGCTGCTCTCTCGCGTCTCGATGTTGTGTGCGCCCGACTCGACACCAGCGCGCCTGCCTACATAGATTATCGTCCGTTCTGCCAAATCCGCACGCTCTCCGAACGCCTCGCCGGAAACGCGCCGTACCCGCCGACGCAGTTCAACCAACCGGGCGAGCTACACAATCGCGCCGTGCTGGTCATCCACACGGGCATCCCTGCCCTAGCTCCAATAGTGCCGCCGTACCCGGAAAACGAACTCCCCTTGTTCTTCGTCCGCATCGCCGCGCTGAAAACCCAACTCGCACTCGCTGATGTCGTTGACTATCCAAACCGCATCGAATCGCTGTTCTCTATCATCGCCAAACTAGCCGCCTTCAATAGCCGCATCACAGCCCTTGAAATCGCCGCCGACTTCCAGTGAACTGACGTTCAAAGAACATTCAAAGTCTATTCAAAAATACTAAACGGCACTCGCAAAACATCGTCTGCGAGTGCCGTTTAGTAAATGATGCGCAAAAAGCTGTTTAGTAAATGATGTGCAAAAGTTTAGTAAATGATTTGAAAATCCACAACGTCAATTAAAACGGGCTTCGCAAGTTCGTTAAAAGTTATCCACAAGTTCTGTGGAAAACCCTGTGGAAAACTCATCTTTCGTCAGGTTAAGTTTATGTAAATTCAAGACTTCTAGCATTTTGCACATCCCGTAAGCACAAAACCTAAATGCCCTTTTTGCAACAACTTAGCTTTCGCGGCTCAATCGCGCGCCGCACTTTGTGCAAAAAATTGTTGTACCCGGCAATCGCGTGTTTCGTCAGTGTAGCGGGTTGCACACACGCTCATCATCCGCCCTCAAAAACGCCGGAAAATGCTTCGTCCGCCAGCCAGACATCCCTGCCTTCATCATCAATTTTAATCAACATCAATGATGCACCCAGCCAAGATTTAGAGCGACTTCCCGGCATCGGGAAATCCCTCGCCGCGCGCATCATCGAACATCGAGAAAGGCACGGACGCTTCCGGCGCGTCGAACATTTGATATTGATTCGCGGCATCAGTGAACGACGCTTTCGGGATTTGCGCCCGTACATCAAAGTCGAAAGGTGAAAGTCGAAGGGCGAAGGGCGAAAGGAAAAGACTAAAGGCGGCTCCGTCTGCCTTGCACTTTCGCCCTTCGCCCTTCGACTTTCACCTTTGCTTCACTCGTCCGAAGTCGTCTTCGTAGCGCGTGATGTCGTCTTCGCCGAGATAGCCACCCTGTTGGATTTCGATAAAGGTAAGTTTCTCCGTGCCGGGATTCTCGACGCGGTGACGCGCACCGAGCGGGATGTCAATGGTTTCGTATTGGTTCACGATGTGGTCTTGTTCGTTAATCGTGACTTTTGCCTGACCTTCGACGGTCATCCAATGCTCGGCGCGATGCTTGTGGCTTTGATAACTCAAACGCTTGCCGGGCAAAACTTCTATGCGTTTGACTTTGTAGCCCGCGCCTTCATCCAACACCGTAAAACTTCCCCACGGTCGCTCATCATACTTGGGGTTGTTATCCATCTCCCCTTGTTTCGTTTCACTCATTCGCAAACACTCCTTAAAATTATTCAGGTTTTGCGAAGATTTTACTACACCTTCAGCTTTCCGGCGTGATGGGCAATTCTTCCGAAAATCGCGGCAAGCAAAAAGCAACGCGGCAGCCATTTGATGATTTGCTGCCGCGTTGCCCCTTGGTTTTGCTTTAACAGAATTTACTTTTGCCGCTCAAGTCTTTCGAGGCGAGAAAGTTTAACGGCAATGCTTCAACGTACTTTTGTAATGACTCAAAGAGCGATTCGGCATCATCACAACTTCACCTCAACCATGTTCGATACCACTTCTGCTGTTTCTTCTAGAACCGGTCTAGCGATTCTCCGCTTCAATGTAATGTAGTATGTGTTGCCTGCCGTCATGTCATAAAGCCCGCTGATGTCGGCTTGCACTTCATAGACTCTTTGCGGCTGAAGATTGACCAGTTCCCGACTATAATACAAACCGGCTCTCTCATAACGACGCACACCCGATTCCGTCAGACCTACTTTTCGTCCTGCTTTGTCTCGCACTTCGATTGTGTAGTCGAGTAGAAAGTTAGTTCTATATAAAAAACGCTGCTGATTGGTAACGTTCTTGATTGTTGCGACTAACACAATCGGTTTGCCCGAAGTTGTTTTCTTAGCATAATCATTTGCGACTCGTAATTTTAACTGAACGCCTTCCGATTCGGCAGCCTGTTTCGATTTACCAAGTGCTGATTGTTTTTGGCTGAATAAGCTCGCATCTGCACTCATTGTCAGAAGCATAATAAACAAATAACTGACGGTTAAGACTTTATTTGCGATTCTCATTTTTCACCTTCCTTATACTTCAACACGGCACTGGACAATTAAGGTGAGCGAGGCGGCTTTGCGGTTGCTACAACCAGCGTGATGCTGTGCCGCCTCGCTCGTTCACCTCTTCAGCAAACTCTAGTTGCCAGCCCTTTTTGTCCACGTTGGATGAGTCGTCGAATCAGCGGGCGAACTTGCCTGAACACTACTACCGGCGACAAGATTCCAAAATGGTGTTCCCGGACGTTCTGCGGAACCAGACCAGCCCCAATTTACTCTCCTCAGCGGCACGAAGATTGAGTTATCTCCCGACGGTTTGAACATTAACCACATCTGGAAACTGTCATTGACAGTCGCGTAGTTAAAATTGATGGTAAGGCGCAAACCCGGCGAGTCCTGAGTCTCTGTCGCATTTGGGTCATTGGAACTGTAAGGGAATGCGGTGTCTAGTCCGGCATCTGTGAACGTTTCATTCGTTCCATCGTTACGCCGCCTAGTCCTCGAAACATTCGCAAGTTGCACCCAGTAAGTATCTCCTGAAAATCCGGTTGGAACCATCAAATTGGTGCGTGTAAATCTTATACCGGGTGCTGCGTTAGGACCAGAAACGACTCCGCATAAAAGTTCATAATCAACTTCGCCGGGGAATTGACGCACCGAAACGACTCCGGTGCGAGCGGTCACAGTTACCGTAGGACGCTTTACGTTGAACGTAACTCTGCCGCTGTATGCCCTTCCTCTCACTGTAACAGAGTAGGTGACTTGCCGGTTGTCGCCTCCGCTAACCCAGTAGAAACTCAAACTTGTGTTGTTCAAGTCTTCTAGTGGAGTTACCTTCCCTTCCATGTTGCTGGCAGTGTAGTTGGCGATTGGATTTCCCGGAACACTCCACTGCGGATTACTGGAACTCGAATTACCGGACATCACCTGCGCCGTGAGGTTTATCTGCTGACCTACGATGACATTTTTCGTTGCGCCTGTGATGTCTTGCCCGTCTTGCTTGATAATAATTGTCGGCGCGACCTCGACGGGAGCATCCGCCGTCATGGTAGTCACTTCTCTTTCGCAGAAACCCAGATCGGGCGGGACTTGATGCCATATTTCAACGTACCACTCGGCACTAATCGTGGCACTTCCCAACGCACGCGCCGTCATTAAGCCGTTCTGGTCGCACTCCGCCACTTGCCAATCCGAACTGCTCCATGTGACATACGGGTTGTTGAACGGCTGCGAGATGTTGCCGAAGCAACTCTGTCGCCGTTCCATCGCCTGAAAGTCCTGTGATTCGCCGATGAAATTGAATATCTGTCCCGGCTCCAACCACACGTCATAGATGTTATCGCCACAACAGTTTTGGCAAGCATAGCTCACACTCAATCCCGCTCCGACATCTACTTGCTCCGACCGCCCGATTAACGCCAACGGCTCACCGCCGCGCAGTGACCAATGTATCTGCCCGGTGTCGGCATCAAGTGGAATTACGCTCCCGCGCTCGTCCGCCACTTGCTTGTCGCGCAACTCTCGAATGTCGTGTATCACCGTTTGTCCGGCTTCGACCGTCTTGAGTCCGGGCGCGTAAAAACCTCCCGTGTGTTTCAGTTCCCAAGTGTATTGTTGCGGCTGGTCGGTGACGTTTTTAATGTACACGAATGTTGAAGAACCGCCTTCAATCTTCCAAGGATAGCCGCCCGTGCTGCTGCGTTGCGCCTCTATATCCCACAACGGAACTTGAAACGCATGGTCGCCGCTTTTCGTCATGCTCTGCGCCGACATCACGACGCTTCCCGCAACTCCCGTGTACTCGAACTCCAAACCCGCAGTGGCAATGTTTTGTTCAATGCCGCTTCGCTTGAGCGCGGCGGATGTTTCGATTATCTTCGTTTCACCCCGCGCGAGTCGCATCGCGGGAATCTTCGCCGTTCCCATTTGTCCGTCGGTTGTGGTGTAAGGTATGCGCCCCGTGATTCGCGTCGGCGCATCGCCCGTGTTGCGCGCGACAATCACCGGAGTCAGTTTCTCGCCGCCCACTTCACCCAGACGCACTCCCGCGCCGTGCAGTTTGGTTGACTTCGCTTTTTGTGAATCGTAGAAGCGCAGAGATGATGAATACCCGGCAGCCGCGTCGTCAATCAGCACGCGGGCGAGAAGCGCACCGGCGGAACTTGAATGCTCGACCGTGATGCCGCCGACTTCTTTAAGCTTGCCGCCGTGATTGCCACCAATATCACGCGCCGCATCGAAGACGCGCGTTTCGTGCGGATTGAGTGTGACGGCGAACGGACTCTTTTGTTTTGGCGCGATGCCGTCTATCAAAACGGATGCGGGAACGGCTTCGTTACCCGTATTCGAGAGAATCAAGCGCACTCTGGTTTTGGGTGTCGGCAAGTACCACACGCCTTCAAGCCGTCGCGCCCCGATTTCGGTGCTTATCTCCAAAAGTTTCTCCTCGAAAATAAGACTTTGTTGCAAATTGATAAGTTTTACTTGCGCTCCGAGTACGAGGTCTTTGCCGCGATGAAAAAGCTGTAAGCTACCTTCATCAAACGCTGTTCCCGCGATTCCGAACTCGCGCATATCTATATTCGCGGAATGATGTGCCTTCAACCATCACGGGCGCAAGCTCAAACCTTTGCCCGTCAAGGTCGAAAAGCGTCGGCTTGACTTCAAGCGGTTTCGGTCCTTTGTTGTTGAGCATCAGCGTCGCGCTCAAGCCGTCGCGCAGACTGTAATAAGAAGCGGCGAGCGTGTGCGGTTTGTCTTCATCGCCGCCGCACGTCGGGCATGGCGTCGGAGCGGCTTGCGGAGCGGCGAGGTTGTTCGCATCGGCATCAGCGTCTTGCGCGCGAGATGAGTGCAAGAGCCAGAGGGACAAACAGAACAGGATGCCGAGCGTCGCGGCGAAGGTGCGAGGCGAAATAATCGGTGGACGATTCGAGTTTAACATGTGCGGTATCTCCTTGAACTTTCGATAAAGATTGAGTTCCGACCACACCGTGCGCTATGCTGCGCGCTGTCGAGACGACGCATTTTCCAAAGCGCACAAGTGCGGCGAAGGATGTGCTTGTCACAGGAAGCCCCGCGACTATTTAACGGATAGTCGCGGGGCTTTATCTTTTTGGACACACGGCGGCGCACGTTGCTTCGGATAAGCAACGAACCGACTAAGTTGAAGGCTACGGGGCGCGTCGAGGAACGCATATTTATTACCTTGCGTGTTCGTTTGATTATTGACGATTGGCGAAGCGGTGGCTTCGTCAAATTAGCGTGAGGGGCGTTTTGGTGAAAGGAGAATACGCTTGGTGGAAAAAGATTACAAGTGAATTTTTTGTAACACAGTCTTCTTCGCGTCGCCCACATCGGGCAACACGCGATTGATACTAATTAACTCCATGTTACGCGATTTCGGTTTTTTGCTCTGAAAGAGCAAGCAGAAGGTAGCCAGTGGCAAGCACGCTCTGGTGCTTCCGCCTCTGGAATATGTATATAAAACCGCCCGCGCCCTGAAAGGCGCGCGAAGAAACATGGTAAGCCACATCTCCGCTTCAAACCTTCTCCGCGCCCTTTCAGGGCGCGGACATCTTAACCACATCGTAACCAGAGGCGGAAGCACCAAGTGCTTGCCACTGGCTACCTTCTTCCGTGTCCCTTCAGGACAGGAACTGCGGAACATGAGTTAATTAAGTGCGAGATTTAAGGTCGCGTGCGCCGCGCGATGAACCGTTCGCCTTCGTTCCATACTGAAGCGGCGAATGGTTGTTTCACCCCGTGTTGCGTAAGCCCGACGAGATGCCGTTGATGGTCGCGGCGAGTGTGTAATCGAGTTGTGGCGAATCGTCGCCCGCGCGTTTGCGGCGCAAGAGTTCGACTTGAATTAAACTTAACGGGTCAACGTAAGGATTGCGAAGACGGATTGAGCGGCGCAGGGTCGGGTTGCGCTCTAAGAGTTCGCTCTGGTTCGTGATGCTTAGGATGATGCGGCAGGTGCGTTCGTATTCCGATTCGATGATACGCCAGACACGTTCGCGCAAAAGCTCATCTTCGACGAGGGCGGCGTAAGTGCGTGCGATGGATAAATCGGCTTTGGCGAGGGCGACTTCGGTGTTGCCTATCAGGTCGGCGAAGATGGGAAAGCGCGCGAACATCTTTTTGAGCATGTCGAGTTTCGCGTCGTCGCGGGCAGCGAAATGTTCGAGGGCAAAACCGACGCCGAACCAACCGGGTACGACGTGACGCGATTGCATCCAACCGAAGACCCACGGAATCGCGCGCAGGTCAGCGACGCCGCGCGGTCGCGGTCTGGTTGAATTGACTGTGCCGTCGTTATCGGTTTGGCTGCGACTCGCGTCTTTGCGGCGCGCGGGACGCGAACCGATTTTCGCTAAATCGAATTCGCTTATCGGCGTCGCTTCTTCAAAATATAGAAGCGTGTCGTCGTTCTCCGCGATGTTAGCGCGATAGAATTTGTATGCCGTCGCGGACATCTCATCGAGTGCGGCTTCCCATGTCGCGCGTTCTTCCGGCGTGCTGTGCGCGGCTTCCGGCGAGTGGCACAGGGCTTCGAGGGCGGCGGCAATCATCAGTTCAAAGTTGCGTTCGGCAAGGATTCGTTCCGAGTATTTCCAGTTCAACACTTCGCCCTGTTCGGTTAAGCGCAACGCTCCGGTGAAGGCTTCTGCGGGTTGCGCGGCGATGGCGCGATGTGTGGGTCCGCCGCCGCGTCCGACCGTTCCGCCGCGCCCGTGAAAGAGTCGCAAATGCACGTCGCATTCACGTGCGACTTCGTGCAGTGCGCGATGGGCTTTGTAGATTTCCCAAGTGCTGGTCAGCATCCCGCCGTCCTTGTTTGAATCCGAATAGCCGAGCATGATTTCACTCTTGCGTCCCCACGAATCGAGATACTTTTTGAAAGCGTCGGAGTTCCATAATTCACGACACACAGCGGGAGCGCGACGCAAATCTTCGATTGATTCAAACAACGGCACGGGCATCAAACCCGGTTCATAAACTTCGTTCGCCCGCATCGCCGCTTGCTTATTGACATGCGAAGCAGCGACCGTTACGCCGCACGTTTCAGCCAACCAGACAACCGCGAGAACATCGCGTGTCTGCTCCGCGCCGCTGATGACATAGTTGGAAATCGCTTCGGGCGGAAACTCGCGTTTGAATCCGGCGACGTGGCGCAAGGTGTCGAGCAGTTCGGCGGTCGCCTTTGATGGCGCGACGGGAAAGTCGTGTGTGATGTCGTTTGGAGTGAGTCGCGCGGCGGTGGCAAGTTCGTTGAGGGCGAGCGTGTGTATGCGCGCGTGTTGGCGTATGTCGAGGGTGTGAAGATGAAAGCCGAAGGTCGAGACTTGACGGATGAGCGCGTCGAGCGTGCGACGGGCGATGCGGTCGCCTTTGTTTCGCATCAAGCTGTCGCGCATGACGTTCAAATCGCGCATGAATTCGTCGGCGTGCGGGTAAGCATCGGCGTGCGCTGGGTGGTCGCGTGCGGTTTGCAAACGACGCAAGACGAAGCCGGAGAAGCGGCGGTAAGTTTCCTTTTCGGCGCGCGTCCAGAACGTATCGGCGATGCGGTCGAGTCGCGCCGCGTAATCTTCGAGGCTGATTTGAAGTTCGATTGATGCGGCGACTTGCGCGGTGGATTGGCTCAGGCGTTCTTGCAAGTCGGCAACGGCGGTCAGGTAGAAATCGAGAATCGTCCGGCGCGCGAGTGTCAAAGCTTCGCGTGTGCATTCCGGCGTGACATTGGGGTTGCCGTCGCGGTCGCCGCCAATCCATGAACCGAAACGGATGACGTTCGGTGCGTGGTCGGGTTGAAGTTCACAACTGAAAGTTTCGTTTATCGCGCGGCTTATTTCGTCATAGAGCGCGGGCAAAGTTTCGATGATGCACGACGGATAGAAATCGAGTCCCATTTTGATTTCATCGGTGACGGTCGGCGGGCGGCGACGCACTTCGTCGGTCTGCCAGAGGGCGGCGATTTCAGATTGAATGATGTCTTGGGCGGCGGCGGCTTGGGCATCGGTCAGCGGCAGCGTGTCGAGGCGCGCGAGTTCACGGGCGATGCGGGTTCGTTTGAACAGCACACTGCGGCGCGCGACTTCCGTCGGGTGCGCGGTGAAGACGGGAGTGACTTCGATGTCCGCGAGAGAGTCCGTGATTTGTTCGCACGTCAAACCCGCGTCGCGCAAACGAAGCAAAGTGCCGCGCAGAGTTCCGGCTTGCGGGGCGCGTTGTGAGTTTAGCTCGGCGGCGCGGCGGCGACGCCCGCGATGATTGGTTTCGGCAAGATTGGTGAGTTCAAAGTAAATCGCAAACGCCTTCGTCAACTTATAAGCTTCATCCGGCGTCACGTCGCGCACGATGGGGAATGCTTCACGCATCTTGTCGTCATCGCTTGATTCATCAATCGTTTCACGTTGGCGAATCGTCAGGACGCGAAGCTGTTCGACTTTATCGAAGATGTCCGTTCCCGCCTGTTCCTTAATACATTCACCGAGCAGGTTTCCCAGCGAGCGCACATCGCGGCGCAAAGGCACTTCTTTGAGTTCCCCATCATCGGTCGTCAATTCCGCGAGTCGCGCGGCTTGATTATCGGCGTGCCATAAAGGTTGACGTGTGTTCATAAACTTACCGCTTGCTTTCTTCTTGGAGCGTATCTGAAAACTTCCTGACAGCCCCGAAGGGGCGACATCCGGTAGCCCGGCGCAAGCGCGCCGGGTCACAGGTCTTGGGGCAATCGCAGCCCTGAAAGGGCGACATAATCAAAGGCGTATGCCGCCCTTTCAGGGCTTGGCGGTGATGCGGCATTTCGTCTTGGGGCGTTGCCCCAAGCTATTGAATCTCGCCCCTTCGGGGCTTTTCAGAAATGCTATTAGTCCATAATTCCGGCGAGTAACCCTGTCGGATTGATGATGCCTTTGAGTTCGTCGTAAGGCACGAAGACTTCGACCGTATCGCCGAGGACATGCGGGACGCTGAAGTTTAGGACGAGATAATCGGGCGTCGCGTTCCAACCCGTGAAGCTCGTATTCGTCACCGACAAACGGGCTTCGGCGGGAAACTCGGCGTAAGGCGTGTGCTTGAAAAGTTCGGCGCAGATGCGGTCGAGTTCCGTTATGTAATCGGCTTCGGATTTGAACAACGCTTTGAACGCCACCGCGCGTTGCGTGCGTAAATCGTAGTTGAGTGAAACGAAAGTCGTGTACGGGTAAGCACCGAAGAAAGCATCTTTCGTAAATCGCAGACTGACGAAATTCGCGTCCGTGAAAAGTATTTGATAATCAATGTCGAGCGACTTCGGCGGTAATTTATTCTTGGCGATATTCTTTCGCGTTTCATCGGACACGTACTCTTTGACTTCGTTGCGAAACTCGTCGCTCATCTCGCCTATCAGCTTCGTTATCGCACGATTGAAAGCATTCGCGCGGGCGGCTTGCGCGTCGTTTTTAAGCAGCGGGCGGGCGATGCTCAAATGATACGCGACGCCTTCGAGAACATCGTTTTCAACGCGACGTTGAGCGACAAAGCGCGCCGCATCTTTGAGTTCAAAGCCGATTTCCGTGAGTGTGAACGGCATCGAGTTTGTGCCGTTGGAACGTGACCATGCGCCGGTTAAACGCACCGCCTGCACGTCAACGGGCGCGCCGTCCGCCGCGATGCCTTCGCTTCTACCGCGAAAGATGCCCGTGACTTTACCGTTCAATGCTTCGGTTAAAATGAAACGTCCGTCGCGGTCAATCGTGCCTTCGAGGTTAAGGCGGCGGTCATTCACCGCTCCGACATAGAACGGCGCGAAGCGTTCGTAAAAGTATGTCCCGCGCAGTTTGCCCGCGCTCATCACCAGCTGCATCTGCACGCCGAGCTTCGTGCCGATGTTGCCGCGCAAATGTTTGACATAAGCATCGCCCGTATCAATCGGCGTCGCCGACATCGTGTGCAGTGACATCGCGTGAATGGTGTGCGATAGAACGTGAATGAAACAAACGACGGTGATAAGAAGCATTCGCCGTCGCCGATTTGGTTTTGAATTTGGATGACTGCTAGACATTTGCGGTGTGTTATTTGTAATCTCGTTTCAACAGTCGAAAGCGCGAAAGTGGCGGAATGGCAGACGCGCTGCGCTTAGGACGCAGTACCTTACGGTGTGGGGGTTCGAGTCCCCCCTTTCGCATCCCGGACATTGGTTTGAACATAATTTCATAGGAACGGTTTGAGAATAAAGGACGCCCGCCTGTAGAGCCGTCCGTCTTGATACGGACACGCTTACGAGTGCGGGCATATTTACGATTCATGAAAACAGAACTCATCGAACATTCACCGACGCGCAAGGAACTTCACATCGAAATTGACGCCGAGCAGATGCGTCTCGTCCAAGAGCGCGTCATAGGTAATTATACTCGTCAGGCAAACGTGCCGGGCTTTCGTCCCGGCAAAGCACCGCAGTCCGTTGTTCGTCAACGCTTCAAAGATGATATTCGCTCGGACGTGTTGCGCGAAGTCGTACCAGAAGTTCTGCACTATGCAATCCTCGAACACGGCTTGCAAGTCTTGGGCGAACCCGATGTGCATCTTGCCGATGAAGACCAGACGGCGCAACTCGGCAACGCTCCGCTCAAGCTTCACGCGCACGTCGAAGTCTTGCCGGATTTTGAAATCGGGCAGTATAAGGGTTTGGACTTGACGCGCCGCGTGCGTCCCGTCACCGATGAAGATGTCGCGGAAGTCATAGATAACTTGCGCGAGTCGTCCGCCTCGCTCGCACCCGTTGAAGACCGCGCTTCGCAAGCGGGCGACACCGTGACCGTCAACTTCAACGGGCGATACATTCAGCCGCCCGACCAAGAAGACATCAAAGCCGAAGAGGTTGATGTCGTGGTTGGTGGCGAAGGCGTGTTGCCTATCTTCAGCGAAAACTTGACGGGCGTGCGCGAAGGCGACGAACGCACATTTACCGTCGCCTACCCGGAAGATTTTTCGTCGAAGGGTCTAGCGGGTAAAGAAATCGAGTACACGGCGCAGGTCGTCGCGGTGCGAATCAAAGAACTGCCGGAACTCGATGACGATTTTGCGAAATCGGTGAGCGAAGAAGTTTCGACGTTTGAAGAACTCAAAACCCGGATTCGTGACAGCTTAACCGAGCGCGCAAACATGGAAGCCACCGCCGACCTTCGCAACGAAGCGATGGAGCGATTGATAACCGCGCATCAACTCGAAGTTCCGCAATCGCTTGTCACATATCAATCGCGCGCCATCATCGAAAACTTTGTCCGCGACATGATGCGCGGTGGCGTTGACCCGCGCCAGCAAGAGATAAATTGGGACACCATGCGCGCCGGTGCGGAACGTCAGGCAACCGATGAATTGCGCGGCTCAATGGTGCTTGAACGCATCGCGGACGATGAGAATCTGGAAGCCTCACGCGAAGAAATCGAAGCTGAAATTCAGGCTTACGCGCGGGTTTCACGACAACCGATAAGCGAGGTGAGGGATACCTTGACAAAGCAGGGGGGCGACCGTAGCATCGCCGACAGTCTGCGAAATCGCAAAGCTCTCGACCTTGTTGTCGCAAGCGCGAACGTCACCGAAGGCGAGTGGCGCGAACCGGAAGACATCACAATGAATGATGCGACCGATGATGAATCGCCCGTCGCGGAAACTTCATCAACCGCCGATTCATCCGACGCAAATTCACCAAACGTAGATTCATCAAGCGACACGGTAAGTGCCGCCGACGCCGACACCGCAGACGTACACGATGCGGCGGCAGAAGCAAAAAGCTAAAGGTTCAGCAGTTCCAAACCTTGGCTTGCCTCTCGCTTGAAAGAACACGCTAAGTAACGGAACTTCTGAATTCTCCAAACCACTCATTTATAAAACATCTGTTTCCGATTCACGAAAGGTTTTTGTCATGGCTTTAGTTCCGATGGTCGTCGAGCAAACATCGCGCGGCGAACGTGCCTTCGATATTTATTCAAGACTTCTTAAAGACAACATCATCTTCATCGGTACTCCGATTGATGACCAAATCGCCAACCTCATCGTCGCGCAACTTCTTTTCCTCGAAGCCGAAGACCCGGAGCGCGACATCAATCTTTACATCAATTCGCCGGGCGGTTCTATCACCGCAGGCATGGCGATTTACGACACGATGCAGTTCATACGTCCCGACGTGACGACGATTTGCGTCGGACAATGCGCCTCAATGGGCGCGCTTCTCTTAACGGCGGGCGCGAAAGGCAAACGCTTCTCGCTTCCCAACTCGCGCATACTCATCCACCAGCCTTCCGGCGGAGCGCAAGGGCAAGCATCCGACATTCGCATCATGGCGGAAGAAATCATCCGTATGCGCGAACTCACGTCAAGCATCCTCGCCAAGCATACCGGGCAGCCTTACGAGCAAGTCGAACGCGACGTTGAACGCGACCGCATCATGTCACCGCTTCAAGCGAAAGAGTACGGCTTGATTGACGAAGTTATCGTCCACCGGGAATAGTGGATAACGGATAGTGGATAGTGGATAGTTAAAATACCGATTCATTCACTATCCGTTATCCACTATCAAATCTCCGTTCTTAAACTATCCACTATCCACTATCCACTATCCACTAACTTTTATGGTAAGACGTTCTGAAGAAACTCTGCGCTGCTCGTTCTGTGGCAAGTCGCAAAACGAAGTCAAGAAACTCATTGCCGGTCCGACCGTCTATATTTGCAATGAGTGTATAGACATTTGCAATGAAATCATCTCCGACGACCAGCACACCGAACACGTTTCATCGCGCCCACCGCTTCCCAAACCCGGCGAGATAAAATCCTTTCTGGATGAATACGTCATCGGGCAAGAGGAAACCAAAAAGAGTCTTTCCGTCGCCGTTTACCAACACTACAAGCGCATCGAGATGGCGCGAAGGCGCGGCTCTGACATCGAGATTCAGAAGTCGAATATCTTGCTCATAGGTCCGACGGGGACGGGTAAGACGCTGCTCGCGCAAACACTCGCGCGTATGCTCTCCGTGCCGTTCACCATTGTTGACGCGACGACTCTAACCGAAGCCGGATACGTCGGCGAAGATGTCGAAAACATCATCTTGAAACTTCTTCAAGCGGCGGGCGGCGATGTCGAACGCGCCCAACAGGGCATCATCTATATTGACGAAGTTGATAAGATTTGCCGCAAGGACGAAAACCCTTCCATCACGCGCGACGTATCGGGCGAAGGCGTTCAGCAAGCGTTGCTTAAAATCTTGGAAGGCACGGTCGCCAACGTCCCGCCACAGGGCGGACGCAAACACCCGCATCAAGAATTTTTCCCGATTGATACGACCAACATCCTGTTCATCTGCGGCGGAGCGTTCGTCGGCTTGGAGAAAATCGTCGAACGTCGCCAACGCAATCGCTCACTCGGCTTCCATGCCGAAATTCGTTCGACCTCCGAACGCTACGCCGCTTCGCTCAACGATGTGCAGCCGGAAGACTTGATTCGTTACGGGTTAATCCCCGAATTCGTCGGACGCCTTCCCGTTCTCGCCGCCCTTCACGAACTCGACGAACACGCCTTGGTTCGCATCCTGACCGAACCTAAGAACGCCCTCATCAAGCAGTATCAAAAGAAGTTCGAGTACGACAACGTAAAGCTTCGCTTCACGGATGACGCCTTACGCTCAATCGCCCGTCAAGCCGTCGAACGTAAAGTCGGGGCGCGTGGTTTGATGATGATTCTCGAAGAACTGCTTTTAGAAGCGATGTACACACTGCCGTCACAAAAGCGCATCAAGGAATTTGCCATCACGCGCGACATGGTTGAGCGTCGCCGCGCCGCGCCCAACGAACAACATCTGACGGGCGTGGATGAAGCGGCGTGAAGCAGCCCCTTGACTGTGAACTTCTATAACTGACTTCTTGGCGAGTTTTACTTCTTCAATGGGTTCTTGCTTGATCCTTTTTACAAGGGCGGTATCAGCATCGGCGGACTTGTCAATTGAATGCGCTGAACGATTAGCTAACGCTCGTCCTTTGACGTGTCGCCAAAGGTGACCCATCGCATTGAGTTCCGGTGTCGCGCGTTGGCAACAACGTCCGTCTCTCTCGACACGCAATCGCCCTGCAACTTCAACCACCATGTCGCCTTCTGCTAACCATATGAGGGCTTGCGCTCGTTGTTGTTGTCGCACATCTTGGGTTGATGAAAGAAGCGAATTGACAGATGTTATGAAACTCGAATCCCCTCGATTGTGAAGTCACATTGAGCGAGATTTACCACAACGTCGCGTCATCCGAATATAAGATTCCCGACCCCGAAGCGAGATGATTAAAGACTATCGCGGTACACGTCCGCAGATTCACGACACGGTTTTCGTTGCCGACAACGCGACGATTATCGGTGATGTCGTTATCGCGGCGGAGTCGAGCGTGTGGTTTAACTCCGTCGTGCGTGGCGATGTCAACTTTATTCGCGTCGGTGCGCGAACCAACATTCAAGACGCGGTTGTGGTTCACGTCACAAAGGATTTTTATTCAACCGTGATTGAAGATGAAGTGACCATCGGACACAGCGCGACGATTCACGGTTGCCACATTGAGTGCGGGTGTCTCGTCGGCATCGGAGCGATAATTTTGGACGGAGCGCGCATCGGGCATCATTCAATCATTGCGGCGGGAAGTTTGGTGACACCGAGAACGATAATCCCGCCACACTCGATGGTGATGGGCAGCCCCGCGAAAGTTAAACGCGAGTTGACGGGCGAAGAACTGAAAAGTCTTGAACGCTACTGGCGCAATTACGTCGAACTTAAAGAACAGTGGATAACGGATAGTGGATAGTGGATAGTTAAAAACAAGTTCCGCCTTTTGCTTTCACTATCCACTATCCGTTATCCACTATCAGTTATGAATACACAGCCTGCGCGCGGGATGCGCGATATTTTACCGATGGATGCGAGGCGGCGCGGCTATGTCGTTTCGATTATCAAGGATGTTTATGAGCGTTACGGGTTCGAGCCTCTGGAGACTCCGGCGATTGAAAACATAGAGACGCTGACGGGCAAGTACGGCGAAGAAGCGGGCGGGTTGGTGTTTAAGATTCTCAAGCGCGGGGCGGAAGGCAAAGCGTCGGGCGTCGCTGATTTGGCGTTGCGTTACGATTTAACCGTGCCGCTGGCGCGCGTCGTCGCGGAGTATAAAGACAGGTTGCCGAAGTTTTTCAAACGCTTTCAGATTCAACCCGTGTATCGCGCGGAGCGTCCGGGACGCGGCAGGTTCAGGGAATTTTATCAATGCGATGTTGACGCGATAGGTTCGACTTCGCCGCTTGTGGAAGCAGAGATTCTAACGGCGGCGTGCGAGTGTTATGCGCGGTTGGGATTTAAGGATTTCTTTATCAAGTTGAATCATCGCGGCGTGTTGATGGCGTTGCTTGATGCGGCAAAGGTCGCAAGCGAATTGCACTCCGACGCTTTGACCGCGATTGATAAGCTCGACAAAATCGGGCGCGAAGGCGTGATGAGTGAGATGAGCGGGCGCGGAATTAAGGATGAATCGGCGAGGCGATTGTTGGAGTTGCTCGATGCTTTGGCTCATACCGGAAGCGAAGATGTCAAGAGTTTTAATCGCATCGCGCTTGAGCGATTGGTTGAATTTATTGGCGACAATGACGCGGGGGCGCAAGGCGTTGAGAACCTGCGCCGCATACTTGAACTTTGCGAAAGCGCGGGCATTGGCGAACGAATTAAGGTTGATGCGAGTTTAGCGCGCGGGCTTTCGTACTATACGGGAGCGATTATGGAAGCCTCTGTGCCTGACTTGACTTCGAGTATCGGCGGCGGCGGGCGATACGATAATCTGATTGGCATGTTCAGCAAAGAACAGATTCCGGCGTGCGGATTCTCAATCGGGTTGGAGCGCATTCTCCTTGTGATGACGGAGCGCGAAATGTTTCCGGCGGAAGTCGAGAGAGGGTCAAGCGCGCAAGTCATGGTTGCGATTTGGAACGATGAGAGCGCGGGAGAATCTTTAAGGTTGGCGAGTGAGTTGAGAAATGAAGGGTTGCGCGTCGAGGTTTATCCGAATGCTGATAAGCTTGGAAAGCAGTTCAAGTATGCGGCGTCGCGCGAGGTGAATTTTGTGGTTGTAATTGGTGACGAAGAACGCGCAACGGGCGAAGTGGCGGTTAAGGATTTGCGCGTCGGTGAGCAGATAAGAGTTAAGCGAGAAAGCGTGGCGGAAGAAATCAAAACTCGATTGCGAAACGTGGGTTGAGAAGCAATCGAAAAGGACGGTGAATAATCATGGTAGCGAATCTCGAACATGGATACACGTTGGAAGAATACTTGGAGATTGACCGCCAATCGGAAGCGCGGCTTGAGTTTTGGAACGGCGAGATTTTCGATATGAGCGGCGTCAGCGAAGAACATGCGGCAATTGAAATAAATATTACCGGATGTTTAGTCGCGCGGTTAGGTGATAAGAGATGCCGGTTGTTTCCGGCGAATATGCGAATCAAAGTTCCGAGTGCGCCGCCGTATCGTTACGGCGATTTATCGGCTCTGTGTGGTGAAGCGGTGTTCGAGAAAATCGGCGGCGTGGATGTGCTGATGAATCCGTCTCTGATTATTGAAGTCCTCTCCAATTCAACGGAGAAGTATGACCGCGATGTGAAGTTCAAGCAGTATCAATCAATCGCATCGTTTCGTGAATACTTACTGGTCAGGCAAGACCGTCCGTTCGTCACGCAGATTGTCAAAAGCCGTGACCGCGACGAATGGATTTATCAAAGCTTCGACGAATTAACCGACACTATCAAACTCGAATCCGTTGGTTGCGAAGTGTCGTGTGCCGAGATTTACCGCAACGTCGAGTTTGAGGATGAAGACAAGCAGAACGCGAAGAACAATTATCGAAACGGGATTGATGATGAGTAGTGAAGTGAAAAACGGTGAAGCGAAACAGAGCGTGGTGTTAGACCACTTGGGCGATCGTGAGCGCACGCATAGTTGCGGCGAATTACGTCGTGAACATGTCGGGCAGCAAGTCGTGTTGATGGGTTGGGTGGCACGGCGCAGGGATTTGGGTTTTGTGACGTTCATAGATTTGCGTGACCGCGACGGTGTGACGCAGATTGTGTGCGATGCGGAGCGAAACCCGGAAGCCCATGCGCGTTTGAAAGACGTGCGCGGCGAGTTTGTGTTGTGCGTTGTCGGTACGGTTCGCGGGCGCGATGAGAAGCAGAAGAACGCGAAACTGGCGACGGGCGATACAGAAGTTCTGGCAAGCGAAGTTCTGATTTTGAATGATGCCAGAACGCCGCCGTTTCAGATTGAGCCGACTTCTGAAAAGGACTTGGCGAGCGAAGATTTGCGCTTGAAGTATCGTTATCTCGATTTGCGTCGTCCGCAGTTGCAAAGCAATTTAAGGCTTCGTCACAGGGTGGTGCGCGAGATTCGCGCGTACATGGACGCCGAAGGGTTCACGGAAATCGAGACGCCGATTTTAATCAAATCAACGCCGGAAGGGGCGCGCGATTACATCGTTCCGTCGCGCACGTTTCCCGGCAAGTTTTACGCTCTGCCGCAATCGCCGCAGTTGTTCAAACAACTTTGCATGATTGCGGGTCTGGATAAGTATTATCAAATCGCACGATGTTTTCGTGACGAGGATTTGCGCGCCGACCGCCAACCGGAGTTCACGCAGTTAGATGTTGAGATAAGTTTTGCGACGTTGGAACAAATCTATGCGTTGATTGAAGGATTGTTCCAGCGTGTGTTCCGGCTGGTTGATGTTGAACTCGAAACGCCGTTCCTTAGATTGCCTTACGCGGAAGCGATGCGGCGTTTCGGTTCGGATAAACCGGACATGCGCTTCGGTATGGAGTTGCAGGATTTGTCAGGTGAGTTGAAAGAGACGGATTTCACACCGTTCAAGTCGGCATTGGAGAACAAGGGCGCGGTCAAAGCGATTGTGCTTTCGGGCGGGGCGAACACGTCACGCAAAACGATTGATGAACTGAGCGAGTTTGTGAAGCGGTACGGGGCGAACGGTCTGGCGTGGATAAAGTACGGCGATGAAGTCACGTCGAGTTTGTTGAAAGCTTTGGGCGTGGAAGCGATTGAAAGAATTGGGCGCGTGGCGAAAGCGGATAAGAACGATTTGGTTTTAATCGTCGCGGGGAAAATTAAAACGGTTCACGCGGCTTTGGGTGCGTTGCGTTTGGAAGTCGCAAGGCGCGAGCGGTTGATTCCCGAAAACACTTTCGCACCGTTATGGGTGACGGAGTTTCCGATGTTTGAATGGAACGAAGAGACGAACAACTTCGACGCGATGCACCACCCGTTCACGTCGCCGCTTGATGAAGATTTGCCGTTGTTGGAGAAGGCAATCGAAGGCGGCGAGAAAGAGTTGTTGGGCAAATTAAGAGCGAAGGCTTATGACCCTGTGATTAACGGTGTGGAGCTTGCGAGCGGTTCGATTCGTATTCACCGGCGCGATATTCAAGCGTTGATTTTCAAGGCTTTGGGCATGTCACAGGAAGAAGCGCGGGCGCGTTTCGGGTTCTTTCTTGACGCGCTTGAGTACGGCACGCCGCCGCACGGCGGCATCGCGCCGGGCATTGACCGTTTGATTATGGTGCTGGCGGGGACGGACAACATACGCGACGTTATCGCGTTTCCGAAGACGGCGAGCGCGGCGGATTTGATGATTGAATCGCCGGGCGAAGTTGACGCGCGGGCTTTGCGGGAATTGAAGATTAGGGTTGAAGGCTGATGAGTTTAAGTGAACCGCAGAGACGCGGAGAGCGCGAAGGAAGCGCAGAGAGTTTTGCATTAACTCAAGCGCAGATGGATGAGATGGTGCGTCATGCGCGTGAGGCTGTGCCGCATGAATGTTGCGGGGTTGTCGGTGGTTTTGGAAACAGGGCAGACACGATTTACATGACGGGCAATGTCGCGGCGCATCCGGCGACGACTTACGAAGCCGCGCCGGAAGATTTGTTTGCCGCGCAAAGAGCGATGCGTGCGCGCGGGGAAGAGTTGATTGCGATTTATCATTCGCACCCGCAAGCCGCCGATGCCGTGCCGTCAGGGACGGATGTTAGGTTGGCATTCTACCCGCACGCGGTCTATATCATCATCGCCGTCAAAGCCGGCGGTGATACGTGTGTGCGTGGCTTTCGTCTTTACGCGGACACGGGGAGGTGGGAAAGCGTGTCGCTTCACGTCGTCGAATGAATGCGGCGGGCAATATGATAGTGTTAAGTCGAAACGAGACGATGATTGAAACGAGACGCGGGCGGAAAACGTAAAAGAAAACTATGAGCGAGAAGCGAAGCAAGTACGACACAGACCCTTTAGACCCGGATTTTGTGCGCGGCACGGAACACATCGGCGGCGCGACGACGCATCTTGAAACAGCCGCCGGAGAACAGCCGCGTTCATTTCCTTACGCCGACGCGCCGACACAGCGTTATGCGAACGCGACTCCGCAGGGCGGCGCGCCGGAATTTAGAACCACGACACAGCCGCCACCGTCATCCGCCAGCAATCCGTATCAAGATTCTTTCAACACAGTGCCGTCATCTTTACCGACTATGAATCCACAAGCACCACACACGCGCACCGTCAGCGGCACAGGCTTACCGGAGAACGCCTTAATAACGGCGGTCTATGCGCCGCTCTTTATCGGCGTCATTCCGGCACTCGCGGAACTGTTGCTCGTCCCGCGCACGGAGCATCGCGTCCGGTTTCACGCCGCGCAAGCCCTCGCGCTTCACATCGGTATTTTCGCTTTAGGTTTCTTACTGCGCTTCGTCGGCGGGCTGGCATCGTTCGCGCTCGGCGGCTTCGGTTCGTTCCTGTCGGGCTTGACTACGATTCTGCTTGCCGTCGGTTCATTCATCTTTTTAGTCATGCTGATGACGCGCGCGTGGAACGGCACGATTGCGCCGATTGAACTTTTGACGGCGGCGGCGCGGTGGCTCAATCAAAAAATCGAACCGCAACGATAAACGCTTTGACGTTACAAACTCACCTTGCGCGGCGGGTAAAGTTTTGCGGCTGTGCCGCCTGATGTGCGGTGGGGCTTCGCCTCACCGCTAATGATTTCTCAAGTATCTTCGAGGCTACGCCTCCGAACGGGCGGCATAGCCGCAACATTTATTTCACACAGGACGGAAAGGCACAGCCTTTCCGCACATCAGGCGGCACAGCCGCTTCGTTGTGTAAGGTGGGTTATAAAGTTCACTTGAAAGAAGTGACGATTTGGTAAAGCGTAAGAAAGCTTTGTCCACGAAACACACGAAACAACACGAAACATAAAAATCTTTTGCCGGTGATTCGCACTTCGTGTTGCTTCGTGGATGACTCTCTAAAATCAGGCGTGAATATCTCACCAAAACAGGATGCGCGATGCTGCACGGTGACGGTGTGCATCGTGATGTGTGCCGTCATGGTGGCAAATCTCGGCGGCGATGTCGCGGTCGCGCAGAGGCGTGGTGGTGCGGCGCGTTCGCGTGCGGTGCGTAAAGCAGCACCCGCGCGCCCTTCTCCGGTAATCAAGGCAGAAGCGCGCTTTGTCACCCTTAAAAATGATTACCTGCGCGGCGATGCCGATTTTCATCCCACCGCGTGGATGACGTTTGACGCCGGTAAAACAGGCGGGATGCGCGGGCTTGAAACCCGAAGCGCGGCGACAATCGCGGATGAAGTTCGTCGTTTGCAATCCGCGTTATCGAACATCAATGCTTTGCGGCGCACCGCCGGAAACAATTTATCCGGTGAATCACGCGACACGCTTGCGGAGATTGAAGCCCACGCGCGCCGCGAACTGTTCGCCCTCGAAGACGCTCATGTGTGGCGACGCGACCCGACGCTTTACACTTCGCTTATAGGGCGACACGTTGATGCGTTGTTCGGAGATGCGGGACTTGATGCGCGCCAACGCTACGATTTGTTTCTGCGATTCAGTGATGACTTGGAGCGTTTGCTTGATGAATCCCGCGCGAACTTGACAAGCGTTTCTCCTCCGGCGGCGGAAGCCGGAGCGGAAGATGCGCGTGGGTGCGTCACATATTTTCGTCAAGTAGTGCCGCAGTTGTTTGAGCGTGCGGAAGGCGTGCGCCTTCTTCCCGCCGCCGCGCGTGCCGGATTTGCCGATGCGAACAACGCGGTCGTCGCCCGGCTGGAAGCTTATCGCGCGTGGCTTGAGCGTGAATTGATACCGCGTTCCACCGCCGTCCCGCCCGCTTTGAACATCAAGAATTACAACCGCAAATTGACGCTCGAACTGGGACGCGAAACGGACGCGCGTGTCGTTCGACGCGAAGCGGAAATGGAACTGCGGCAGGTGCAAAGCGAGATACGCAACCTCGCGGAACAGATTGCACCGGGTCGCGGCATGGCGGCGGCAATCGCCGTCGTCCGGCGCGAACGTCCGGCGGCGGCGGGCTTGGTCGGCGAAGCCCGCGTTGAATTCGACCGCCTCGCGGCTTTTTTACAAACGCAAAACCTGTTCGATGCCGCGCGTGTCCTTTCAAACTTCACCGTCGCGGAAACGCCGTCTTACGCCCGCGCGCTTGAAACCGCGACGCTCGAAGGCAATCGCTTTTACATCACACCGCCGCCCGATACCGATTCCAATTCCAACTTCGACGCCGCGAGTGAGCGCGAATATCTTTCCACACTCAACCGTTACACGTTGCCGTTTTTGCTTATGAAGCATCACGTCGCTCCCCGTTATACCGGGCTTGCGGCGGACGCTTCCGGTACGCGATTGCCGTCGTCATTCGTCTCTGAATTTTTCAATCGCGCATGGGGAGAATACGCGGCGCGCGTGCTTATTGAGCGCGGTTTCGGCGGCGGCAATCCGAAGTTTCGCTTCGCCGCTTTGCACCTTCGCCAACTCGCTTTGAGCCGCCTGATTGCCGACGTGCGCGTGAACACCGAAGGCATGAGCGAAGCGGAAGCCGTTAATTTCATCGGGCGCGAAGCCGGTGTGCCGTCAAGCGTCGCGCGGCGCGAAGTGCGTTGGATGTGGCTTCATCCGACGCTCGCGGTTGCCGATACGACGGGCGCAAATCTCATCGGGCGTTTGTTTGTGACATCCACCGAAAACGACGACTTCGAGTCAATCGCCCGCCGGTTAATGCTCAATGCAATCCTGCCGCTTGAAATGGCGGTCAAGCGCGCGGCGAATCCTCTCTCCGCGACGGGAAGCGATGCCGCGAATCTTTCGCGTGTTTCACCCGCCGCGCAAGCAAACGAAGCCGATTTGATGAAGGTTGATTTCACCGTTATCGCCACCGGAACGATGAGCAACTATGAAGGCGGACGTGTCATTGAATTTGTCTCCAACGAACAGGCTTGGCGGCAGACGTGGCTTCAAACACTCGGCGCGAATGTGAATGCATCCGTGCCGGACATTAACTTTGCGACGCGCTCCGTCATCGTCGTGCGACAGGGCGCACGTCCTTCCGCCGGATACAGTATTTCCGTGCGCGCCGTCACGCGCGATGAGCGCGGCTTGCGCGTCGCGGTTGACGAACAAACGCCCGCCCGTGATGGCTTCACCGCGCAAGTCATCACCTCGCCGTTTGTCGTCATCGCCGTGCCGCGCGTGAGCGGCGTCGAAGCCGTGCGCTTTGACACACCGGAAACGAAACCAAACCGCATCAACACCGCGCCCGAACGAGTCTCGCCCACGCCTTCTTCTTCGCGCCCACCCGTTCACCGCCGCACATCGCCGCGCCGTCGTGCATCACGCCCTTGAAACTTCATCGTAACTTCATCGCCACTGTCTCCCAGTGACTTGCAATTCGGTCTGACATATCGCTTGGCTTATAAGTCTTGGCACGCTCGTTGCTCTTTGTGCTTACGACAAGCGGCGCACACGGCGAATGTCAAACTTCGTGGTTGCGTCCTAGATTTAAGAAACATTGATAATTATTGAGTTAAAGGCAGTTTAAGCCTTCGTGAAAGCATTCCTTAACACTTCGCTTGAGAGGATGTTTTATACACTAAATAAAGTTCGAGACGGACGAAAAGGTAACATGCTTATCTTCACAAAATCGCCCGTGATGTTCGTGTACGGCATTAACAACAAGCCTATATTGATGGAGGAAAAAATGAGTTCAAACAAATTTTCTGTGAGTCGCATAATCCCCGCGATTGCGCTGGCATTCATGCTGGCGGCGGGCGCGCCGCTCGCTCTAGTCGCGCAAACCCGCGTCGAAGCTCCGCGCAATAAGTACAGCGTGCAGGACGACGTGCAAGCCGGACGCCAAGCCGCGCAACAAGTCGAACAACAATTACCGCTCGTGCGCGACCAGTATGTTCAGTCGTACATCGAGCGCGTTGGCGACCGTCTGGTAGCCGCGATTCCAAATGAATTTCGACGACCCGAATTTCAATACTCGTTCAAAGTCGTGGACGCACGCGACATCAACGCCTTCGCTCTGCCCGCCGGTTTTACTTACGTCAATCGCGGCTTGATTGACGCGGCGCGTAATGAAGGCGAACTCGCGGGCGTAATGGCGCACGAGATTGCACACGTCGCCTTGCGCCACGCGACGGCACAGGCGACCGAAACGCAGAAGTATCAAATCGGCTCGGTACTCGGACAAATCGCGGGTGCGGTCATCGGTGGCGGCTTAGGTCAAATCATCGGTGCGGGCAGCCAAATCGGTTTCGGTGCGGGCGCGCTCAAATACAGTCGCGGCTATGAAACGCAAGCCGATATTTTAGGGGCGCAAATCATGGCGCGTGCCGGATACGACCCGCGCGATCTGGCGAACATGTTCCGCACGATTGAACGCGCAGGAGGCGGAAGCGGCGGACCTGAGTTTTTAAGCAGCCACCCGAATCCGGGCAACCGTTATGAGCGCATCAATCAGGAAGCCGCGCTCTTGCGCGTCAGCCCGAACAGCGGCACGCAGAACACCGCCGACTTCCGCAACGTCCAAGCACGCTTGCGCGGTCAACCGCGCGCCCGTTCAGGCGCGGAAATCGCGCAGGGCGGTGGATATGGTAACAATCGTTACCCGACAAATTCCGGCAGCGTCGGACGCGCGCAAGCACCTTCACCGCGTCTTCGGACGTTTAACGGCGGGTACTTCAGCGTCTCCGTTCCCGAAAACTTTCGTCAGGGCGGCGGTCAAGAATCGGTCGTGTTTGTTCCCGAAGGCGGATACTCCGAAGTGCAAGGACAAAGCAACTTCACGCACGGCGTAATGGTTGGAGTCGAACGCACCAACGCGCGTAACCTGCGCGCGGCTTCAAATCAATACATCAGCCAACTCTTGCAAGGCAATCAGTATTTGCGTCAACAGGGCGGATACCAGCGAGGCACACTCGGCGGACGCGCCGGTCTTGCGACCAACCTTGTCGGACGTTCGCCCGTCACGGGTGCGAACGAGTTTGTCACCGTCTATACGACGCAACTGCGAAGCGGCGAATTGTTCTACTTCATCACCATCGCTCCGCAAAACGATTACCGCTCATTCTCCGGCGCGTTCGACCGGATGCGTAGCAGCCTTCAGCTTGGGGCGTAAGCCGAAAAGCATTTTCATTAAAACAAGGAAGCCTGTTTGAAGTCATATTCAAACAGGCTTCCGATTTTTAGCCGACCGTTACTAACCGCTTTCGCTTCTCACATCCCGCTCCGCCCGTTTCGCCGCTTGCCAGAACGTTTCCATCTCATCGAGCGTCACATCTTCAAATCGCTTTCCATCGGCGCGCAAGGCTTGTTCGATAAAGCGAAAGCGACAGCGAAACTTGCGGTTCGCCAGCTTCGCGGCGGCTTCCGGTTCAATCTTCAAATGACGCGCGACGTTTGAAACTGCGAACAATATATCGCCCACTTCATCACGCACGTTGATGTTTCCCGCATCTTCACTTGTCGGTTGTTGCTTTGCATCGCGCTCTTTAATCGCCGCTTCGAGTTCGTCAATCTCCTCGCGCAACTTCGCAAACACGTCGCCGATGTTCGTCCAATCGAAGCCGACACGCGCGGCTTTGGTGGCGAGTTGATGCGCTTCCATCAACGCCGGAGCTTTTGCGGAAACGCCGTCGAGAATCGAACTTTGCGCGTCTTCGTTCTTGCCCGCCGCGCGTCGTTCTTCCGCCTTTATCGCTTCCCAATTCTTTAAGACCGTCGCCGTATCGTCCGCGCTCTCCGTGCCGAAAACGTGTGGGTGACGGCGCACCATCTTTTCGTGAATCGCCGCGACGACATCATCAATCGCAAACTCGCCGCGCTCCGTTGCGACCTGTGCATAGAACACAATCTGAAACAACAAATCACCGAGTTCATCACACAATTCCGAAGCCCGCCCTTCGCGCGCCGCTTCGACCGCATCGAAAGCCTCATATGCTTCTTCCAACAACATCGGCGCAAGCGTCGCGTAAGTCTGCTCTCTATCCCAAGGACAACCGTCGGGAGCGCGAAGGCGGCGCATCAATTCCACAAGGTCGGTAAAAGTCACAGCCATATTTATATGAAATGTTCAATTCAAAATTTGAAATTAAATAGTCTGTAATCTAAGTTTGTTTATGATTTATCCACTAATCACACGAAAGGAACACGAAGCAAAACAGCACGAAATTTTCGTGTGTTTCGTGTGGTTCATGGATAAAAAATCTCACACAACTCAAATTACAGAGTATTAAGCACAAGGTAGCATCGCGTAATCATGCCCGCTTTCGTCGCCGTTGTCATGCGACATGCAAACCAGCGAAGCGGTTGCGATGCCATAAAGTGTGATGCTAACCTTGGGCGCAAGATTACAAACAACTTGAACATAATTTCTTTGCCGCTTGCTTCGCTTTTAAGTAAGTTCATAGCGAAGCTTGCCGCCTTGATGAACCAAAATATATGAGCGAAGAAACACCGACCTTCAAAGTCACCGACCGTCGCCTTTTCAATTCTGATGGTTCACCGCGCAAAGATGTGGCGCGTGAACCTAAAACCGAAACTTCCGATATTGGCGACGCTGCAAGAAGTGACCAACCATCTGCCTTCGCCCCGCCGGTAGCGGCTAACGATGCGGTATCATCGCCGTCATTGTCGCCAACCGCGACTGAACAGAGCGCGGCATCAGATGCCGCCCGCAATTCTACCGACCCGCTTTTTCTCGACGCCGTAATGCTTATCGCGCAACAAGCCGCCGCGATGATGAGCGGTCATCCACAATTCGGCGGCGAAGTAAATCTGCCGGAAGCGAAACTGTTTCTTGATATGCTTGCCAGCATTCGCGCGAAAGCGAAAGGCAATCTCTCAACGGAAGAACAGCAGACTTTCGACAGTCTGTTATCGCAACTTCGTATGCAGTTCGTCCAACTTCAACAAGAGAGTGCCGCGCCACGCGGTTTCTCCGCCAGCGACATCACCGGAGGAAAGTAAAAGCAAAAGCTAGAAGTCAGGAGCCAGAATAAAACGGTTCGCTCTACATTCTGGCTTCTGTCTCCTGACTTCTGTCTCCTGCTTTTATGAAACTCACCTTTCTCGGCACAGGCACATCAACCGGCGTTCCCGCCATCGGGTGCGAGTGCGAGACTTGCACATCGGATGACCCGCGCGACAAACGCCTTCGCGTGTCGGTGTTGATTGAACATGCGGGGCTAAAAGTTCTCGTTGATACGGCGACCGATTTTCGTCAACAGGCTCTACGTTACGGCATCAAGCATCTGGACGCTCTGCTTATCACGCATTGTCACGCCGACCACATTTTCGGGCTTGACGATGTGCGTCCCTTGAACTTTCGGCATGGCGCATTGCCCGTCTTTACCGACGCGCGTGCGTGGTGCGATGTGCGCCGCATCTTCAAATATGTTTTCGAGCCGTCATACACGGGCGGCGGTTTGCCGCAACTCGTACCGCACGAAATTCACGTCGGCGCGCCCTTTTGCTTCGCGCCCGATTTTCAAATCACACCGCTCGAAGTCCTTCACGGGCGGCTTCCGGTACTCGCCTTTCGCTTCAACGACTTCGCTTATGTGACGGATTTAAGCGAGATACCACCCGCGACGATGGACGCCTTGCAAAACCTCGACGCACTCGTTCTCGACTGCCTCCGCGTCCGCCACCACCCGACACATCTCAACGTCGAACAGGCATTGAAAATCATCGAACACCTGCGCCCGCGCCGCACGTTCCTCACGCACATCGCCCACGACATCAAATACTCACGCGACGCGAAACTTCTCCCCGAAGGCGTCATCTGGGCTTACGACGGTTTGGAAGTGGATAGTGGATAACGGATAGTTTAAGACAAGTCCCTCACTATCCGTTATCCACTATCCACTATCCACTAACTTCTATGCGTCTCTTTCACGGCACAGACAATGCGAACATCGCGCGCCCGACCGTCTTGACTCTCGGCGTGTTCGACGGGCTGCATCTCGGTCATCAACTCATCATGCAAACGGTGGTTGAACGCGCCCATGCGGTTTCAGCCGTGCCGACCGTCATCACGTTCGACCCGCACCCGCGCGCCGTGCTTCATCCCGAAAGCGCGCCGCCTCTGCTTCAGACCTTCGACCAGAAGCTTGAAGCTTTGGGCGTACTCGGCATTGAGCAAACAATCGTCATCCCGTTCACGCGCGAGTTTGCGAACGTCTCGGCGGAAGCGTTTTTGCGCGATACGGTGCGCGACCGTTTGCGCGCGGTGGAGGTTTATCTTGGGCGCGGGTTCGCGTTCGGGCGCGGGCGCACGGGTACGATTGAGTTTTTAATTGAAGCTGCCGCGCGTCTCGGCTTTCAGGCGAAAGAAGTCGAAGAAGTCTCCTTGCGTGAGACGCGCATCAGTTCGACGCGCATACGGGAACTTCTCACCGAAGGCAAAGTCAATCTCGCGCGACGTTTCTTAGGCAGACCTTACGGCGTCGAAGGTCTTGTCATACACGGCGACAAACGCGGGCGCACAATTGGCTTTCCGACCGCGAACGTCCGCCCGCACAATCGCGTGATTCCAAAGAATGGCGTCTATGTCACCGCCGCCCTTATCGAAGGCGCATGGCACAGAAGCATCACCAACGTCGGCACGCGCCCGACTGTCACCACCGACCGCGAACCTTCGATTGAAACGCACGTCATCGAATGGGACGGCGATTTATATGACGATGTGTTGCGCGTCCGCTTTCTGCATCGCCTTCGTGATGAACGCAAATTCGCGTCACTCGACGAACTGAAAAATCAAATCACAAAGGACACCGCACGCGCCGTTCGTTATTTCAAATGCGCGGGCGTCCGCCGCTCACTCGCCATCGTATGAAACCACAGACGCGCAAACCGTCACGCTATTCACGCATCAAAACCTTTTCAGCGAAAACCCCGAAAGACGCACACGGCTGCCACATGCGGCGTGTAACATGCTTCGCGCGATATGAAAAGTGAAACAAACAATTTGCCGACATCATCACCGCTTAACTTAAATCCATTCAACGCGACAAACGGTGACGGCACGCATACTAACGGCACACACAAGAACGGCGACGCGCTTATCGTCGTCTCGCCCGATGTCGTGTCTCAACCCGCCGTCCTCGCGCAATCCGGTAAATCATTTGATAGACAAACCGAAAACTATAAACAAACCGAAAGGCAGTACGGCAGGCTGCGTCGCCTGTGGCGTACGATTCAAATCGTGCGCGTGCTTGGCGGTTTAAGTTTCTTTATCTTTCTCGAAAATTACGAATCGAAACACAAATTCGACGTGCGAATTGCCGCGCGCTTGCGCGACGAAGCGCACACGCGCGGGCGCATCGCTGCCTTTCAAGAGTGGAGTCGTGACGTTGACCGTCGCACGCTCGATAAGCTGATTCGCCTTACGCGCCGCATCGTCTTTCGCGGTCACGACGCTTCGGCAAGCAAGAACGCGCGCCTCGATGCTCAAGCTAAATGGCTCGGACGCGGGTTGATAAACTTGGGTCCGACGTTCATCAAGATCGGGCAATCACTTGGCACGCGCGCCGACCTTTTGCCGCTCGCTTACGTCAAAGAATTATCCTTACTTCAAGACCAAGTTCCGGCGTTTCCGAACGCCGAAGCCCACGCGCGCATCGTCGCGGAACTTGGCATGACGATGAGCGAAGCCTTCGCCGAAATTGATGATGCGCCCGTTGCCGCCGCCTCGCTCGGTCAAGTCTATCGGGCGCGTCTGCACACGGGCGAAGAAGTCGCGGTCAAAGTACAGCGTCCAAACTTGGACGAATCCATCGCTTTCGATTTAAGCATTCTCGAAGATTTGACCGCGCGCATGTCACGCATTCCGTCCATCGCCGCCAACGCCGATTGGCAGGGCATGTTGGCTGAATTTGCCCAGACGATAAACGAGGAAATGAATTATCGCCATGAAGCCGCGAACGCCGAACGCTTCCGCCGCAACTTCAAAGAGTGGACGAACATTCACGTTCCTACGATTTACATGTCGCACACGACCAACAAAGTTTTGACGATGGATTTCATACGCGGCACGAAGGTCACGGACATCCCGAACCTCAAAGCGCGCCGCATCTCGCCCGCCAAAGTCAATCGTCTTCTGATTCGCACTTACCTCAAACAACTGCTCGAAGACGGTTTCTTTCACGCCGACCCGCATCCCGGAAATTTGCTCGTGATGGATGACGGCAGACTCGCGTTCTTCGACTTCGGCATGACGGGACGCATCACGCCGCGCCTGCAAAGCAAGATGATTGACGCTTTCTTTCACGTCGTCGAAAAAGACGTTCACGGCATCGCCGACGACCTTTTCGATTTGCAATTTGTGAAAGCGGGCTATGATGCCGAACTCGTTCGCCCCGCCATCGAAGGCATGTTCCAACATTATCTCAATCTCAAACTGGGCGATGTCAATTTCAAAGAACTCACTTATGAACTTGCCGAAGTGATGTACGATTATCCGTTTCGTCTGCCCGCGAACTTCACATACATCATCCGCGCCCTGATGACCTTAGAAGGCATCGGCATCGTCACCGACCCCGACTTTAACTTCTTCGACACCGCGAAACCCTACGCCAAGCAGTTCATGTTTCGCCGTGAAAGCAAACAGATTCGTCAGGCGGTCGTCGGTAAGATTTTACGCCGCGAGACGGACGACACCGCGAAAGTTGATTGGCGCAAGATGTGGAAGCTGACGAAGATGGCGGCGAACAATTACCTCGGCAAGCCGCTCGTCACGCCAAAGAAGATGCCGGAGAATTAAAGGCGTTTGCTATACTGACGTTCAAACACCACCCGATACACGACATCGCTTATCGAAACCGACTTCTGATTGCTTGAGGAAAAACTATATGAAAATAAAAACACCGCTCACCGCATCGTTCGCACTTGCTTCGTTATTCGTTGCCGGATGCACATACCAAAACACGGCGAACGCCGAAGGCATCGGCGCAACCGCAAGCGGCATTCATCTTGGCTTGTTCGACAAGACACCCGAACTTAAAGAAGGCGACGCCGCGCCGGACTTCGCTATGAAAGCCGACGACGGGCGCACGGTGAAACTCACGGATTACAAAAACAGAACCGTCGTCATGTACTTCTACCCGCGCGACGAAACGCCCGGATGCACGAAAGAAGCCTGCGCGTTTCGTGATTCGTTGGCAGAGTTTAAGAAAGCCGGAATCGAAGTCTTGGGCGTCTCGGTGGATAGCGTCGAATCGCACAAGGCGTTTAAGAAAAACCAACGCCTGACATTTACTTTGCTGTCGGATGAAAGCAAGGAAACAAGCAAGGCTTACGGTGTATTGAGCGACGCGGGCTATTCAAAGCGCGTGACGTTCATCATCAAAGACGGCGTGATAAAAAAGATTTACCCGCAAGTTTCACCCGCCGAACACGCGGCGGAAGTTTTGGCTGACGCGAAAGCGGTAAGCTAAAAACGCGAGTTCGACATAAGAAGCAGTAAAGATTTTGTCCACGAAATAACACGAATCGGCACGAAACAAAGCCCGATTGCTTCATCGGTTTTATTCGTGTTGTTTCGTGTGATTCGTGGATAAATCTTCCTTGTCTTACGCCGACTCACGTTAGAACTCAATCACCACGCCCGCCGAAGGCAAGACGGGCAGCGTGCGCGTCAAATTGCCGAAGACTCTACCGTTATTAAAATCGAAGCCGTCAAAGCCTATAAAGCGAAGATTATCGCGGTTCAAAACATTTAAGACTTCGCCATTTAACGTCAAGCGAAAACGGTCGAACAGAAATGTTTTAGCCGCCCGTATATCAACGCGACTGTACGCGGGGATGCGCGCTTCGTTGCGTCTGTCGGACAAGAAATAACGGTTGTCCTGTTCGCGGTAAAAACCTGTGACGGGCGTTCCCGTTCCGGCTCGCCACTGCGCGCTTAAATTGAAAGTGTCGGTGAAGCGATAGTTGCCGAAAACAGTGATGGTGTGCGGTTGGTCGAAGTCGGAAGGGAAGCAGATGTTAAGCCCTTCGTCGCGCAGGCGCGTGCGCGAATAGGCGTAAGACGCGAAACCCGTCAAGCCGTTCGCGCTGCGGCGTTGGGCGGTGATTTCGATGCCGCGTGCATAGCCGTCGAGAGCGTTGCGAAATGGAAAGTTGATGAAGTTGAAAGCATTGCCCGCGATGCGCGGTTCGGTGAGGCTGTATGCGAGACGGCGTTCCTCTCGGTTGTACGTTTCGACGAGAAGCCGCGTGCGCTGCCCGAAGAATCTTTCAAAGCTCAAGTTGTAATGCGTCGCGCGGTCTGCTTTCAAGTTCGGGTTGCCGTTGATACCGAACAGTTCGTTGAAGTCGGGGAACTGGCGGTAAGTTCCGAAGCCCGCGCGCACGCGATAAAGGTCTTTGCCGAAACTGTAACTAAGACCGGCGCGCGGCATGAAAAACGTCTCATCGCTTCTGCCGCTATGTTCAACACGCGCCCCGCCCGTGAGCGTTAGGTTTAGACGCTCGTTCGTGTAAGCATCTTGCGCGTAATAGGCTTGCTCGAACCTTCGTTCGTCGAAAAGCGAAAATGTTTGGCTTGGTTTTGAAGGAAGAAACGTGCGCGAACTTGAGCCTTCAGCACCGAGCGAACGAAGATAGATTCCGGCTTCGAGACGATGACTTGGAAAGCGTGCCAAGTTAAAACTCGCATCGCTTCGCACGCCTGTTTGGGTGCGCGTGCCGTCGTCTAAAATCATGCCTTCGAGGTTGCGATTGGCGAAGTTGAGGCGCGTGTTTATTAAGCGCGAATTGATGACAATGCGTTCGTTCGGCGTGTAAGTGTGCGCGAAGTTTAAGAGCAAGTTGCGTGAGCCGGAAGTCGAAAGCGCGTTGATGCCGAGTTGTTCACGCGGAATGTTCACGTCCAAATCGAAGTCGCCGAAGATAGCGGAGAGCGCGAGTTTATGTTTCGGGTTCAAGTCGAAAACGACTTTGCCTTGCACGTCCGCGAACTCGACGACGGGCGGCGGATTGGTATCTCCCACCTCGTTTTGCAAACGGCGCGTGATGAGTCCGGCAAAACTTTTGCGCGCCGAAAACAGATACGCCCCGCGCTTATTCGCAAACGGTGCGTCAACGATTCCGTTGACATTCGTGACGCTCGCCCCGACGCGCACATTGCGTTTGACGCGATTGCCTTCGCGCGTCTCCAACACCACCGCACCCGCCGTACTGTCGCCGTAACGCGCGGGGTATGCACCCGGAAGAAGCGCGACGGATTCAAGCGCGTCGCCGTTGATGATTGACAGCGAACCCGTGTCGTTATAACCGCGCACGGTATAAACGAAGTTGTCCGTCTGCGCGTCGTCAACAAACAACCCGGCGCGGTCAAAGCCCGCCCCGCGCACCGCAAACTCACTGCGGAAATCGTCGTTGGCGACGACACCGGGTAGGGCTTGCGCGGCGCGCAAAGGGTCACTGACGATAACGCTCGAAGTCTGCGCGAGTTCGGTCTTGGTCAGTCTTTGCTCGGACGGGACGGAGTTTGATGTGAGCGAATCAAACGGCGCGACCGAGACGGTGACTTCTTCTTGTAAAGTCGCGGCTTCCTGACTCAAAGCTAACGTCACGCTTGTTTCTTCATTGGCTTTGAGTGTGAGGCGGCGTTTAAGCAAAGCGTAATTGACGGTCGAAACGGTCAACTCGATTTCGCCCGTGATTAAATTATCGAACACGAACAAGCCCGCGTCATCGGTCGTGGTACTGAGTTCACCTTGTTGATTTGGAGATTGAACGACGACTTTCGCCCGCGCAATTCGTTCGCCCGTCGTCGCATCCACGACTTGCCCGCGAAGGGTGTTCGATGTGGTTTGCGCGGTTGTGAGTAAGGCAAAGGTTAATAACAAAAGAGTCGAGAGCGCGAGAGAAAAGAGGATTTTGAGAGGCATGATTTTTGAAACCTGAATGTGCGTGCGGGCGTCGGAATAAAGCGGCACGCCACGAAAAATCACGCCGCACGCACTTCGACGTACTCGCTGCTTGATGAAGGCTGTGGAATCGGTTGACCGCTTTCGCTTAAACCTTCAAGGTGAAACTCAATCGCTTCCTGAATCAACTCAAGGACTTCTTGTTTCGTCTTTGCCGCCGCGACGCATCCCGGCAAATCCGGCACAGATGCACCGAAACCGGTTTCATTTTCTTCGATGACGACCAGATACTTTCTAGGCTCTGGCACATCCACGCGAAGCCCGCCGCGCACAGTTTTAATTTTGCCGTACAGCACGCCGCGCGGCGCATCTTTGAAATTGTATTGCTTCCTCATTCTTCTTCCTCATAGTCGCGGCGTTCGACTGGTTCTGCTTCGCGTGCCGAAATAATTCTTATTTCTTCGTCTGTCATCGTATGACAAACGACAATCAAATTATCGCTCTGTGTTCGCCCGATTGTAACAAAGCGGCGTTCGTCAACCGAGTGGTCGGGATCGTCTCGCGTGCGCGCCAACGGATCATCAAAGACGGTTACAGCATCGTCAAAACCAATACCGTGTTTGCTTAAATTGCTGTCTGCCTTGTTGTCATCCCAATCAACATTCATCTCTATAACTCTGCCAGCGTGTACTTGCGCCCTTTGTTCTGCTCTTTCAAGTAAGCCATCAAAGGCTCGAAATAACGAAGCATCGCTCTGGCACTAAAATCTTCGCCCGTCGCTTCTTTTAACACGACACGCCAATCGCGCGAAGCACCGGGCGACATGATTGTTTTCAAGAATTCTCCGACTGGTTTGTTGCCATAATAATTCGTCGCACGCGGATTTTGTTTGAGGATGTTGCGCGCGATGTGGTCGTGAAGTTGAAAGAGAAGCACGACGGATAAAGCATAGTCGTAGTATTGCGCGGGGTCATCGTTGATATGCGTCTTGGTCGCGCCGTCGGCGTATTCTTCGCCACGTTCGACGGGTGGAATCACGCCTTGATATTTGCCGACCAATTCCCACCAACGCTTATTGTATTGGTTTTTAGGAAGCCGCACATCGTACAAATCCGATTCAAATTTCGGCATCGTCCCGGCGGCGAACGGCATATAAACGACGTAGTGCAGAGCCTCTTTCATCAACGCTTGTATCTCATCGGTCTTCGCATCATCGGAAGCAAGACCGCGCCCGACGAGGAAAGGCTTTTGCGTCGAAGCCAAGCCCATCATCGTCCCTATGGCTTCGTGATAAGCGCGGTTCGCACCTGAACGCAAGAGCGGCGGAACATTCGGGTTTGTATAAGCGACGTAGTAATAAATGTGACCGAGTTCGTGATGCGAAGTTTCGTACCAATCGGAGTTGGTTTCAACCGACATTAACGAACGTATGTCTTTGTCTAAATCGAGATGCCAAGCCGAGGCGTGCGTGTTTTTCTTGTACGCCGCGTCCGCCGGAAGAGGATATAAAGACGAGCGTTCGTAAAATGAAGCGGGCAGTTTCGGAAAGCCGAGCGAGACATAAAAATCTTCCGATTGCCGAACAATCCATTCCGGCGTTTGCTGTTTCAACTTCGGCGTGATGTCCAGCCCTTCGACCTTAACCAAGCCGTCCCAATACTGCGCCCAACGGTTCGGCAACCAATCGGCGGGCAGTTGGTCGGGGACTTCGGCGTTATATTTCTTAGCGAGTTCATAACGCGCCCATGTGTGAAGTTCACGATAGAGCGGGCGCAATTCGCGGTTGATGCCGTCAAGCAAAGCGTTCATCTCATCCACGCTCATCCCATAATCCGCGACTTGATAAGCATTGAAAGATTCATAGCCAAGCGGTGCGACGACCGCGTTTCGCAAACGCTGCAAATCCGTGAGTCCGTCTTTCAATTCCTTCCCAACTTCCTTCGATGCCAACCACGCTTTGCGGCGCGCGGCAAGATCAGTTGAATTAACCAGCACCGCGTCAATCTCGTTCGGCGTGACGGGCTTGCCGTCAATCTTAAACGTGAAGCCGTACAGCTTTTCGTTCTGTCTGGTTTCCGCCGCGATGCGCTCTTTGACAAGACTCTTCGCCGATTCAGGATTGTCGCCCGCGTTGTACAAAATCTTTTCCAACTGCCGCACTTGAAGCGGCGTGAGTTGTGAACGTCCGGCAAGTAACCGCTTCGCCTGATTGACGTTCTTGTTACTTCCCGTGAAATCCGACAACGCTAAGTTAGCGGCGTTCGTCCGTTTGGCATTCGTGTCATCGCCCGCGACGATTCGCGTATTCGATTCCCACTCCGCGAGCGACGACGCATAACGCAACCGCAGATATTCTTTCGTATAAGCATCAATAAAACTCTGCGCTTGGCGTTGCGCCGGATTACTCGCCCGCGCAACGTTCCGCCGTGTTGTTTGCGCGTTCATCGGCGCGGTGAGCGCGGTCAGTGTGAAGATAAGAAGAAGGCTGATGGTGCGATGGGTATGTTTGCAATTTGCGTGTTTCATTTTGATTTGCTCCGGTGTTTTGTGTGGTGACTTCGGGCGTGCAAGTCAATTTACTTCAGTGCATTAAACAGCAAAGGATAAGTCGCTAAAGATTGACCGCGATATTGCGGGCGGAAGCCGAAGAGGATGATGCGCCCTTTGCCGATGCGGACTTCGATGAGAGCCGCCCGCCCGCGCAAAGTTTGTTCGCCCAAGAGGTAGCCGGAGAGAAGCGCGCCCTTGTTGTTTGGATAGCGGGCGATGATGCGGACGTTCGCCGCATCGGGTGCGACTTCAAAGGCGGGCGAGTTTTCAAACCACGCGATAGAGTCGCGCGGCATGTTTGCGGCTAAAGGATGCGCGGTGTCGAGTTCGGTGCGAAGGATTGAGCCGGGACAGTAGAACTCCGTGCGTTTCAGGTTTTCGGTGACATCGCGGACGGGCAAATTGAACTCGCTGATAGCGAAACGTGAAGCGCGGTTGAAGGTGATGAGCGTGCCTCCGCTCTCGACAAACTCGCGCAAACTTTTCACGCCTTCCGCGCCTAAGCCGCCCGTGTATTCATCCGGCATCGAACCGCGTGCGTGACCTTCGAGAATGGCGCGCGGGCTTTGGTCGGGGATGATGATTGTGCGGTATTTCAAGTCGTCTTTCTTTAGAAAACTTGGCGGCTGCTTTTGGTTAAAGTTGTTTGCCCTGATGTCTTTGTCAAAGATTGATTCGTATTCCTGACACGGCTCTAAGACGTGGCGCGTCCAACCTTCATCCATTGAAGGAATGTGAGATTGATAGAGCGCGACTTCTTTACGCCCGCTTTGTACGCAATCGGAAACCGCCCGATTGATTTTCGATTTCTTGAGAAAGTTCGGCTTGAAGGGTGCTTGGATTGCCTTGACGGAATTGTTCATCAACAACGATAGCGTGTGAGCCGTTACATCATAAGGCGGTATCGGTTGATTCTTTTCATCGAGCAATGTCGGGTAGTTCTGATTTTCGAGAATCGCTTTTGCAAATACTCCGTAAGGCTGTTGCATTGGAACAAGAATCGTTTCTGATGGATAAGTAGTTTTTGTATCGAAGTAGTTTTCATCGTTGACTTGAACGCTTCTTCCAATTGCCGCGAAACCGTACTCAATGCCCGCTCTTTCAAGTATGTTTAATAAACGCGGAGTGTTGTCGGCAACTGAAATTTTGAATCCCCACAACTCACCTTCCTTTCGCTCTCTCACCGCGTCGCTTCCGGTTTTATAAAAGCGTGTCAGCCATGCTTCACGATTGGTTGCGGCGTGGTTTAAGAGTGAGAAGGCGGCGGTGGTCATATAGTTAGTGATGTCGCGCAGAGTCCATTCGCCGCCTTGCCAGACATCGGGAAAGTTGGGACTCGGTTCGCGTGGATTGAAGCCCGCGCCGTCGTCGTCGCGTAAGTCTTCAAACTTCAGATTGACGGGTGAGGCGAGGCGTGCCGATGCGGTTTCGGAGAGGATTCGCACGCCGCCGTGATAGTGGGAATAGGCGCGGGCGGGCGTCCATGCGTCGAAGCTGGAATTGATGGTGATGCCTTTGAAGCCTTGCTTGCGAAGGTCGTTGAACATCGAAGTTCCGAGTTCGGTGTAGCCTTCAATGATTTCTTTCGGCACGTTGGGTTCGACGGGTTTGGTGTAGGGCGGAAGGAAGAGGCGCGCCCCGCGTTCGCCCTGTTGATGTATGTCGTGGACGATTTGGGGATGCCAGACGTTGTGAAGTTTATCAACCGTGATTCGGGTTTCCTGTTGCGTGAAGGCGTACCAATCGCGGTTGTTATCGTGTCCGACGTATTTGTGATAGAGCATCGGGGGAGATGTTCCTTCGTAAGGTGTGTCAATCGTTTTGTCGTACCAGCTTTTAACGATGTCAACGCCGTCGGGATTCAAAGAAGGAACGAGTAGGATGATGGTGTTCTCTAAAATCTTGCGCGTGTCTGTGTCGTTTGAAGCGGCGAGACGGTGCGCGATGAGCATGGATGAAAGATAAGAACCGACTTCGGTCGAGTGTATGCCGCAGGTTACGAGGACGATGGTTTTGCCCTGTTTGATTAAAGCGCGTGCCGTCGCGTCTCTTTGCGATTGTGTTTTGCCGAGCAAGCGCGGGTCGGCGAGTTTGCGGTTTATGTCCTTGTATTTATCGAGTACGCGCAGGTTTTCGGGCGATGAGATATAGGCGACGACGAACGGGTTATCCATCGTCGAGCGTCCGAGTTCACTGAACATCACTCTGTCACTCGCCGCGTCGAGTCGCCGGAAATAATCAATCGTCTGCTTCCATGAAGCGAGTTTGCGTGAATCGCCGGGTGTGAAGCCAAGCACATCGCGCGGGGCAGGAACGCTTGATGATGTTTGCGCGAATGTCGAAAGCGTGGCGGTGATGAAGATGATGAGCAGTAGAGCGAAGCGCGTGCGTGTGTGTGCGTGCATAATAAAAAGCGTTGTCTCTGTAATGTGTGATGTTCGACGTGTGGGAGCGTATCGGAAGTCGAAAGTTTAGCTTATGAGATGCGGGCGGCGAAAGCGTTGCACGACGATGAGGGCGCGAGTTGATTGATAAACCCCTGACGGCGCATGTACATTAGCCTTCAGTTATTAAGACGATTTTCAAAAGAGGTTCGGATGAAACATCGGTTGGCGTATATGTGTGTGTGCTTCATCGCGCTAGGGACTGGTGCGGCGTGCGGTGAGAAATCGTCTGTGGTGCGCGACGGGAAGAAGGATGCGGCGTCAAAGGTTTATGCGGCGAATAGTCCATCGGCGGCGGTGCAAAGTTTTTACCGATTGATGAACGCGCGCCGCTTTCGTGAAGCCTTCGCGTTGACAGTGTATCGTCCGGCGATTGAAGGTTTGAGCGAAGCCGAGTATGAAGAACTGCGTCCCGACTTTGAGGAAACGGCTTTGGCAACACCGCGTGAACCGCAAATCAACGGCGAACAAATCAGCGGCGACACGGCGACGGTGTTTCTGACAACGGAAAAAGAAGCGACAAACTCAAGTGCGAACGCGAATCAACCTAAGACGCAGGTTGTGCCGGTGACGCTCAAACTCGACGCGGAAGGCAAGTGGATTATAGGTGATGAGCGGGAAGCAGAAGCGGTGCGCGCGGATAGTAAAAGTTATTTCTTCAAACGCCGTATAGAGACGCACCACGCCGAAGCCCAAGCGATGCTCAACCGCATCGCCCTCGCCGAAGTAGCTTACAGCGCGCAGAATGGCGGGCGCGCCGCGACGTTGCGCGCCCTTATCGAAGCCGACCTTGTGCCGCAGGATGCCGCGTCACCGGAGACGACCGGATACAATTATCGCGTCACGCTCAAGGACGACGGCAAAGTTTTTCAAGCAAACGCCGAACCCGCGCGCTACGGGCGAAGCGGCGTGCTGTCGTTCGTGATGGATGAAAAAGGGATGCGAAGCCGCGACGCGGGTGGCAAGCCTCTGACGGGTGAAGCAGAGCGGGAATAGAATCGCTTTGTGCGCGAAATGAGTCGGACGGGCGATGAGGCGCGGTTATGAATTTTGCTTATAGATTTCGGTTGTGGAATGTGTAAATCATGCCTGAAAGATTGCGTTCATTATTCGCCCATGTACGCGAGTTAATCGGCAATCGCCGCCGCCCGCCGCGTCGTGCTATGCGTCTAAAGGTCGCGGTGCGGCTTGTCAATTCGGTGACTGCGACGGGCGGACATGAACAGGTTTTGCACGGTCGCACGCAAGATGTCAGTTCGCAGGGCATCTCGTTTGTCGTACCGGCGATTCGGCTCGGAACCGATTACTTGATTGGCGATAATCGCAAGCTTCGTTTGACGCTCGAACTGCCCGCCACGTCAATCGAGATTCAAGTCGTCGCCGTTCGTTATCACCAACTCGAAGCGGGCGACGCGGCAGGTAAAAACTTTCTCGTCGGAGCGCGCATCACGGAGATAAGTGCGGAAGCGAAACAAAGGCTCGACGATTATTTGAAGCCGCAGAAGTGACGAACAGGCGCAGCCAAATCCAGAACCATTTTCGATTTGGACGCGAGGTATAGATTGTTCTCCATTCTTCATCATCATAGGTTGACTGCTCCGATTCACTCCTTTTCAAGTTATACGTTCGGTCATTTTCCGGCACACATCGGGAAGGTTGGTTAGCCGACGGCGGGCGGGCATCGCGGCGTATTGACTTGCCGTAATAATCGGCATATTGTGACCTCACTTCGCACACAAGTAAGTCGGTTATGTCCCTGTTGATTTGACCTCGCCACTTACATTCAACCTCGCCACTTAAAGCCTCCGCTTCTTAAACGTCGTACCCAAATTAGCGTTTTATAATGCAGCCTTCTCATCCATTGCACGCCGTGCGGCGAGTCGGCTTTCGCGCGTCCGGCGGTGAAGACTTCGCCCGCCTCTCCGAAGGCATTCACGGCGTTAAATCGCTGTCCGCCGACGTTTGGGATTGGCGTAACCCGGCGGTCAAAATCACCCTCCGCCTCAACGGTAATGATGAGTAGTTCGAGGTTCTCACCGAAGATTTCTCAGAGAGCCACACGCAAAGCGAAATTCCTCGCATGTATTCCCCTCGGTCAGAAGAACTGCCGTCTTAGTTTCTACTGACTCTCTCAAAGAAGGAGTTTCAACTTATGAAGTCCGCAAGTTTTTTCCATCCGTGTGAGTTTGACTCGCACAAGCCGACAACTTTGTTTCGACAATCCCTCGCGGTCTTTATGATCGTTGCGATGCTCGGTTTTGCTATACCCTTACCCGTTCTCGCCAGTGATGACGACGACGCCAGAAGGGGCGGGGGTCGCGTCGAGACTATCTACGTTCAATCCAACAATCCGCTTCCCAATAGAAACGCCATCCTCGCGTATCGCCATCGGAACAACGGTTCCCTTGAACTTGTCGGTACCTATAGAACGCGAGGCACAGGTGCTTTCAATCCGACGGACCGGCTTGGGACGGACGACCACGATCAAGAGATTATCGCCAGCCCGGATAACAGGTTTTTGTTCACCGTCAATCAAGGCAGCAATACAATTGCGGTCTTTCGTATTGAATCCAACGGCGACCTCAGGCATGTCAACGGCTCCCCCTTCCATTCGGGCGGCATCGGACCTGTCAGCCTCGCTTTATCAGGCAACAAACTTTATGTCGCCAACCAGAACGAAAACGGGGCGCAGCCTTCCTTCGTCGGTCGCCCGAACTACTCGGTCTTCAACGTTGCTTTGGACGGTAGTTTGACGCGGGATGCTCGCGCGACAATCAACCTTCCACGCGGTTCCACGCCGACACAGGTGATAGTCTCACCGGACGGCGATCACTTGTTTGCTAATCAATTCTTTGCCGAACCTTACACGCCACAACTTGCTCCGTTTCTGCCCGCGCGCTCAAGCCTTCTCGACTCGTTCAATATCAGGCGTAACGGGCGACTCGATGAAGCCTCCGGCAGTCCTTTCGCTTTGACGGACGAGGCAGCACCCAATCCGGCAATTCCGTTCCCCCCACCGTTCCCGCAAACAGACGCCCGCATCTCGCTTGGTCTTCAAGTCCACCCGACGCGGCGCATCCTGTACGTCGGCTTCCTTCTCGGCTTCGGGGTAGGCGTCTATACTTACAATAATAACGGTGTCCTGAACTTCCGCCGTGTCGCACCGCTCGCCGACGCGGGCATCTGCTGGATTGTGATTAACAAAGATCAGACCCGCGCTTACGCATCGAACGCAATCTCAAACAGCGTCTCCGTACTCGACATCAGCGACCCGTTATTCCCCGTCCAAATACAGAGTGTAGCTTTGAGGGTGCAGCCTGACGCGCCGCCGGGACCCTTCGGTCCGGTGAATTTTGCGACCACTCCCTTCCAAATCGCACTCGACCCGGATAGCGAAACTCTGTACGTCAAGAACCATGAAACCATCACCCCCGAAGGCGATGCGAAATTCGACCCGCGTGAGGGGTACGCCGAAGGGAATGCCTTGCACTTCCTTAACATTCAGGCAAACGGCATGTTGGTAGAGCATCCGCGTTCGCCGGAATTCTTGCCAATCCCGCCGGGCGCACACGCATCAGGCGTCCTCGTACTGGAACAGCGAAACTCTCGTCGGCAAGATATGCGAGATCGCTAATGATGAGTGCGGATTAAGTTGCACAAGCCGCACCGGATCCATGGTCAGCCGTCCCAAGTTGAAGCGAACTTGGGACGGCTTCCAAGAAGCTTTAATTTGAACACTAACCCACCGCATCAAACCTCGTTCTCTGGCTCCGACAGTACGATTGCTTCTCTCGCGCCTCGTCTGTTCAGCCTTCCAACGATCTAAATCTCGGAAGGGAGACGATTATGAAAATCAAACGACCACTCATCAATTCCTTGATAATAGGGCTTCTGCTTCTCGGCTTCTCGGTACTCGTTCAGGCACAGCGTTCTTTCAACGGTATGGAGCGGGATTCCGAATCAGCCGCACCTCTTCTTGACGAACGGCGCAACTCGAACGGTGGCAACTCGAACGTCGGAGCCGTGTTTGTCGGAACAAATCACAACAACACTTTGGATGCAAGCGAACCTGCCAATCAGGTCGCTATGTATCGCCGCGCCTCCGACGGCACACTCAGACTTCTCGGCTACTTTGAAACCGGCGGTCAAGGCTCCGGTCCGTCGCGGCGGTTCGCGGGTGATGGACTCGGCTCTTCCCATTCGGTACAACTCAGCCAAGACCGCCGCTTCCTGTTCGTCGTCAACGGCGGTAGTGACAATATATCGGTGTTCCGTGTGAGGAAGAACAGCCTCACACTCGTTTGTGTAGTGCCGACCGGCAACGGCTCATCGAATCAACGCTTCCCAAATAGCGTTACCCAACACGGCGACCTTGTGTATGTCTTGAATGCCGCCAATGAGGGCAGCATTACGGGTTTCCGTTTGAGCGACAGAGGGATACTCACCCCGCTTGCCAACTCAACCCGCATACTCGATGCCAATCAGGGATGCGTCTTTGACATGATAGGATGTCCGCCGGATACCCTGTTCAACCCGACGCAAATATCGTTCACGCCTGACGGCAGGAAACTCGTCGTGACAATCAAAGACGGACCCGCCGCAGGTGCGCCGGTACCCAACTTCACCATGCCGACCGGACCGGGCAGAGTACTCGTGTTCAATGTTCGCAACAACGACACACCGTCACGACGCTATACACAAACCGACCTCGACAACGACGGTCCCTTCGGATTTTCGTTTGACGGTAATGGCAATCTGCTCATCGCCTTATTCATCGGCGGCGAGAATCTCGCAAGCGGAGTCGGTTCATTCAGAATCAACGACGACGGCTCTCTGACTCCTATCACGCGACTTCTGCAAATCAACGACCAGTTTGATTTATGCTGGCTCGAAAACAACGGGCGGTATGCCTACGGCGCGAACTATACGTCCGGGAAAATCTCCAGTTTCCGAATCAGGCGCAACGGGCGATTAACACTGCTCGATAGCGATGCCGGGATAACGGATGATCTCCCTTGCACCCCAGAGGAATGTCCAGAGGAAGCGGGGGGTCCCAATCGGCAGGGTTCGACGCCCCTTGACCTCCGCATCAGTCCCGACGGCAAGTTCCTGTACAACGTCTTACCGGGTTCGGGGAGAGTTGCTGGCTGGCGAATCAACGACGATGGCAGCCTCACCAAAATCGGCGAATTCGGTGGTCTTCCCAGAACCGTGTACGGCGACATGGCTCCCGAAGAACGCTTCGGTCCCGGCGGCAGCCCCGCCGGTATAGAAGTTCTCTAACGCGAGTTCCAGATTAACGTCAGTTCAACGTCAGGCAAGAAAGCATTTATCCACGAAGAGACACGAATCATCATGAAGGAAAAACATCGAAGAAATTCGACTTGTTTCATGCTGCTTCGCGTGTTTCGTGGATAAATGCTTTGCCGTTTCTTATCGCAAATCCACTTTAATCCACAAATCGCAACCGCCCGAAAGCTTGCGGAACGTGGAAATTAGGCATCGCGGTGTATGTCGGTTGCCACGCGAGATAACCGCGCACATCGTCCGCCGTATCCACCCCGACACAGCGCAAGAAGTTCGCCCGCCATTCATCCCCAACCTGCGGGCGCGACATGCCGAACGCCTTCCACGCGACGCGCATCGACATCGTCACCGCACGCGGTTCAATGCGCGTTTCGACGCTCATCCCCGAAGCATAATTCCAATCGGTATGTCGTTCATGCGGCGACCATTCAATCTTGAAGTCGAGCCATTCACCCGTCGGCGCAACTTCCAATTCAAAGTATGTGTGCGGCTTGTCGGCAAACGGTGCGACGAAGATTTCGCAGACATCTCTGTTCCACAAACCCGTAGTCTTGCGCTCAGTCTGTGGCGCATCATTGATGATGAGCGGTTCATCTTGCGCCCCGTGAAAGCGCACGCACAAAGCGTCATTTGTCCACAACACGCGGGCTTCCGTCTGACGCACGGGCGGTGCCGTCTCGCCTGACCAGTAACGTACAATCGGAATCGGCACGCACCGCGACCACGCCGCATCGTCAAGACCCGGAACGACATCGCCACCGAAATATGAAGCGATGGCGATGTCAGTCGAAATTCCATTCATGCCTAACCTGACCTCTGCTTCATGGCTTCCGGTATTTATCAAACCAGCTTCGCAAGTAAAGCATTTGTTGAAGACGATTCGATGGGTGACGCAAGCCGAAGTCGGCGTTGATGCCGTGATATTCGTCGGAGAGGCGAACCATCATTGTTGGAACTTTGCGGAGTTTTAAGGCGCGATAGTATTGCTCTGTTTGCTCAAGCGGTGTGCGTAAATCGAGGTCTCCGGTCATCAACATCGTCGGCGTTTTGACGTTGCCGACGTAGGTTATAGGCGAACGGCGAATGTGTTCTTCGGGGTTCGTCCACGGTAAGGATTTGAAGTTGTAATACCAATCGAAGCTGTCGGTTGTGCCGACGAACGAATACCAATTCACGACGGGCTTCATCGCAACGGCGGCGGCGAAGCGGTCTGTGTGTCCGACAATCCATGTCGTCAACACGCCGCCACCCGAACCGCCGCACACGAACAGATTTCGTTCATCAATGTAGCCGCGCTTTATCACCTCATCCACGCCGCGCATCAGGTCATCGTAATCTTCGCCGGGATAAGCGTTGTTGATGGCGTTGCCGAAGGCTTGCCCGTAACCCGTCGAGCCGCGCGGGTTGGTATAGAGGACGACGTATCCGGCGGCGGCGTGAAGCTGAAATTCGTAGTTGAAACCGACGCCGTACATCGCGTGCGGTCCGCCGTGAATGTAGAGCATAAGCGGGTATTTCTTCGTCGGGTCAAAGTCGGGCGGCTTCACAATCCAGCCTTGCACGTTCATGTTTCCGACGGATGGGTAATTGATTTCTTCGACCGCGCCGAGTTTGCGGTTCATCAACAAGTCGTCGTTGACCTGTGTGAGACGACGCGGCGAAGCGGCGTCACCGACAGATGATTTGCGCGGCGCGCCGGAATTAAAAACGACCACATCATTCGGTTGTTGCGCGCCTGTCATCGTACCCGCAACAAAACCATCACGACTGATTGATGTGGTGAAAAGTTGATGATTGCCCGTCGTGATTTGCTTCGGGGCGACATCACCTTTGAGCGTCACGGAGTGAAGATTGTTGTTGCCTTTGTCTTCCGTCGTGAAGAAAACATTTGATGAATCGTTTGACCAGAGCAAGCCGGACGGCGCGCGGTCGAGTTTCTCCGTGAGCGTGCGCTTGCCTGTGCCGTCGGCGTTCATCACATAAAGTTTAGCGACGGTGTATGTATTGCCCGTCGAATCGTATCCGGTATAAGCGATGAGTTTGCCGTCGGGTGAGACGGTCGGGTTTTGGTCAACGCCGTTGCGCTCAGTTAAGGCGACGATGTTTTGTGCGGCTAAATCGAGTTTGTAAATCTCCGATGCTTCGCGCAAGCCTTCGGCGTCGGGTTTGCGAACCGCGCTAAAGACAAGCGCGCGTCCGTCGGGCATCCATTCGGGTGATTGATGATGGTAGTCGCCGTTTGTTAATTGACGCGCCGTGCCGCCGTCGGACGCGACGGTGAAGATGTGCATGAAGCCGTCTTGACGATAGCCCGCACCGTCGGCGCGATAGTCTAGGCGTCCGACGACGCGCGGCGGTTCAATCCACTTCGCGCCCGCCGGTTTCGCGGGAAGTTTGACGTTCAATTTATCTTCCGTCGGCACAATCATATTAAACGCGATTGACTTGCCATCGGGCGACCACGCGAGGTTCGACGGTGCGCGCTCAAGTCGTGTGATTTGTGTTTCTTCCGCCGTGTCAACGTACTTGACGAAGATTTGCGAACCCGCCGGTTGACCCGTGCCGATATAGGCGACGGCGCGTCCATCGGGCGACCATTGCGCGCTTGAACCTTTGGCGAAGAAGCGGTGGCGCGTGCCGTCCGTGCCTACCATCCATAATTCATTGTCGTATCGGTCATTGATTTTGTCGGGTGTGCGGCGCGTATAAACGACCTGTTTGCCGTCCGGTGAAATCTGCGGATTTTGCACGAACACGAAATCGAGAAACTGTTCGGCGTTTAAGCGATTCGCGGTTTGGGCTTGGGCGACGTGTGTGATGGCGAACATCGCCAACGCAAATGTTAAGAGACGATTTGAGCGCATGGGTTAATGAAACTCCGAAAGCGGTGTGATGTGATTGGTTTTTATCACAGATTCGCGGCGAACGAAACAATCGCTATCAAGCCTTTTGAACGCTTGCCGCCACTTTGACTTGTCAATCTGACGTGTGCGGGTAACAAGGACAATGAGACTTTTTCCGCGTGTTTGCCGCGTTATAAAGGGAAAGGTGTGTGTTATGGCGGTTACGCGGGCGTGGCACGAAGGTTGTTAAAGAGAGGTTGGCGCGGCTTTGAAGTTAAGTCTTCAAACAGCTTGACTGACGCGGGCAAGTCCACCGCACGGGACGAACCCATGGCAGCCGCGCCAAGATTTAATTTTCACCCCAGAGCGAATCAGGCGTTGCCCCACACCTCAATCGAAGCTTGATTCTTATGCCCCGCATCATCGCCGGAAGTTTTACCCAGCCGAGTGCCTCCGGCATAAGTAGTTTCGGGCGATGATGCGGGTTCTTATTTGGGCGCGACAGAGACGATTGTTTGGGCTTGCGTGTTTATCGAAATCATCTGCGCTTCTCTTACAACCTAAACTCAACCCAAACTTTCCGCAAACTTTTTGAACACCCGCACGGAGTTAAACACCTAACATGAAATCGTTCGAGATGTCCGATTACAACTTGGCGGCGCGCCTCTACTGGTGGCTGATGATGACGTTGGGAGTGGCGGCGTTCGCGTGGAGTTTGTACGCGAGTGTGACTTTGTGGACGCTCTCAAACGGCTTGTCGCTCGTCGCTCTGGCGGGCGGCGTCGTGCTTTCGAGTTTGCATCCGGTTCGCATTCCGCATCGTCAGGAAAGCGTGACGGCGGCGGATGTGTTCGTGTTTCTCGGCGCGATGATGCTCGGCGTTCCGGCGGCGGTGATGCTCGCCGGACTCGATTCCGCCGTCGGTTCGTTGCGTGGTTCGCGGCGCGTCACGACCTTGCTTGCCGCCCCTGCATTGGCTTCCATCGCCGGACTCATCGCCGGAAAAGTTTTCTACCTGACGCTCGCCGCTTACGCGGGGGGCAACATTGCTTCGTACCCGCTCGGCACAACGCCCGTTCCGTTAAGTGCTTTGACCCTCGCCGTCGTTGCGATGGGCTTCACACTTTACATTTTCAACACGGGTTTAATCGCCGGACTGCACGCCCTCAAGAGTCGTCTTCCGGTGTGGCAGTTCTGGCGCGACAATTATCTGTGGACTTCGCTTTCATTCTTCGCCGCCGCCCTCGCCGCGTTGTTCGTTCATCAGGCAATAGTCAATTTCGGACCCCTTCAAGTCGTGCTTGGTGTTGCCATCGTCGCCGCGACGTTTGCGACGTACCGCGTCTATTTCGAGCGTGTGGATGAACAGACGCGCCACGCCGCCGAGATGAGCCGCCTTCACTTAGCGACCGTCGAAGCACTGGCGACTGCGATTGACGCGAAAGATCAAACCTCACATTTCCACGTTCGCCGCGTTCAACTCTACGCCGCCGAGATGGGCAAGTTGTTCGATTTGAAACCGGACGAACTTGAAGCTTTGGACGCCGGAGCTTTACTCCACGACATCGGCAAACTCGCCGTCCCCGACTATATCTTGAACAAGCCCGGCGAATTGACCGCCGCCGAATTCGAGCGGATGAAGATTCACACGAAAGTCGGAGCGCAGATTTTAGAGCGCGTAGGCTTTCCCTATCCGGTCGTCCCCGTCGTGCTTCATCACCATGAAAGGTGGGACGGGCGCGGTTATCCGCACGGTTTGCGCGGCGAACAGATTCCCTTGACGGCGCGCCTTCTCGCGGTCGTTGATGCGTTCGACACGGTGCGCGAAGAACGCCCGTATCGTCGCGCACTGTCGCGCACCGAAGCGAGTTCGCTGTTGCAACGCGGAGCGGGCAGCCACTTCGACCCGCAAGTCGTCGAAACTTTCTTGAACAATTTAGACCGTTTTGACGTGAGCGTCGCCGCCAAGAATCTCGATTGTTACAGCGCGATTGAAGCGGGCGATGTGCGCGAAATCGTCGAAACGGAAATTGATAATGCGAAGCTTGAAATCGTGCCTGACACCGCACTTGAGATCTTACCGCGCGAAGTTCCAACGGCGATGACGGAAAGGTATGAGGATGTGTCGCAGGCTTCACACGCGATAGCCCGCCAGTCGCAGATTCGCGGCGGCGATAACATCGACAGCGTGACCGACAATCTGCCGAGTGCGTCAAACGTCCTTGGCGGTCGGCGCGTCGTCTCGCGGATGATGCAAACGCCGCCTGTACGCAGCGCGGGTGTCGTGCCGTCGTACCTCGACCAAATCCGCGACGCGCACCGCGAAGCCCACGCCCTTTATGAAATCGCGCGCACGTTCGGTTCATCGCTCGACTTGCAAGACATCGTTTCGATTATCGTCAACAAGGTCGGCAACGTCGTACCGTTCGACACCTGCGCGGTCTATCTCTATGACGAACAAAGCCAGACGGCGACCGTCGCGCACGCCGCCGGACGTTATGCCGATGTTCTGAAAAGCCACATCGTCACCTCCGGCGAAGGCATCACCGGCTTTGTTCTCGCCAATCGTCACGCGGTCAAAGGTTCGACCGGACACGTTGACCCGATGCTCGATTGGCGCGACGTGGCGTTGCCCGCCGGAACGCGCTTTGAAAGCGTCATGGCTCTGCCGCTCGTGCGCGGCGAGCAGTTAATCGGCGCACTCGCTGTCTATTCGTTCACCGCCGAAGCCTACACCGAAGACCACTTGCGCTTGCTCGAAACCGTGACGCGCCTTGCGAGTGACGCGCTGGGGAACGCGATGCACCACGCCGAAATCGAATCGAACGCTCTGACCGATTCGCTGACCGGCTTGCCCAACTCGCGCGCCCTTCACGTTCGCTTTGAAGAAGAATCCGCACGCGCACGGCGCACGGGCGGCAGCTTCCAAGTCGTGATGCTCGACCTCGACGATTTCAAGAAAGTCAACGACACTTTCGGTCATAAAATCGGCGATTTGTTATTGCGCGAAATCTCCGGCGTGCTTAGTACGCAGATGCGCGAATACGATTTCCTCGCGCGTTACGCGGGCGATGAATTCGTCGCCATCGTGCAGGACATGGACATCGTGCAGATTAACGAACTGCGTCGCCGCATAGAGCGCGCCGTCCACGACTTCAGCCTTCACGTTCGCGGCGACGCACGCGCCCGCGTCGGCATCAGCATCGGCGCGGCACGCTTCCCATCCGACGGCGACACGCTCGACAATTTACTCGTCGCCGCCGACGCCGCGATGTACCACCAGAAATCACACCACAAACAGGGTCGCCCGACCGAAGCCGCCATCACCCTCGATGCCAGCGACCTCGCCTCGACAGCAATCAATTAAAGCAGGAGCCAGAAGTCAGGAGCCAGTAGCCAGAATGAAGGCAGGAAGAATGTGTTTTATTCTGTCTCCTGACTTCTGGCTTCTGGCTTCTTCTTCTTGACTTTCCCCCGCGCATCCCTTTCAATCATAGAAGGGCGCGGCATCGGCGTGTTCCGATGCCGCGCCCTTGATGTTTTTGCCCGCCTTATTCAATCGGTTGAATCTCCCCTGTACAACTTCGATTGCCTTTTTACAAATTCAGAATTTGATTTACTGTGATTGCGTTCGCACGTATCTTTTTAAGTGAACTTTGATGACCGAAACCCCTCGCTCTAATGCGTCGTTTTCAACTGTGCTGGTCGTGGATGCCGACACGACGGCGCGTGCGCGTTTGCAGCGTCTTTTAGAATCGACGGGATATCGCGTGCTGGTGGCGGGCGATGCGACCGGGGCTTTGCGACTCGTTCACGCCGATACCTGCGACCTTATTTTTCTCGACACCGAACTACCGGGCGTTGACGGACTCGCGTTGTGTCGCCTGTTGCGTTCGAGTCCGGTGATTTCCGCCCGTGCGACAAATCAAAACTCGCGCGTGCCGATTATCGTTATTGCCCACGCCGCCAACGAACAGAAACAGGTCGAAGCCTTCGCTTCGGGGGCGGATGATTTCATTGTCAAGACTTCGCCCGCCGGAGAAATCTTGGCGCGTATGAACGGACTTCTCGAAGCCGCGACGCGCGAAGGACACCTCGCCGGAACGAATCGTGAACTCGCTTTCCTCGCGGACTTGGGACGCAGTTTGCTTCACACGCTCGAACCCGTACAAGTCGCCAGACAAGTCGCGGGGGCGACGTTCGCCGCGATGAACGCCGCCCTGTGCGCCGTCGTCCTTCGTGACGATGCGCCCAATAATGCGCCCAATAATGCGCCCGATACGGAAGGGATTGTCGCCGTGTTCGACCGCGAAGGCAGCCTCGAAGGTGCAAACTTGATTGACCTTGAGCTTTACGCGAAGTGGCACGCGGTGGCGGCGTCCGAAGTCACGGATGAGGGAGGGAAGGTCAGCGAACGATTCTCCGAACGGTTCACCGAACAAGCGCGCTTTATCATCAAGGACAATCGGCACACGTTGGAATTTGCCGCCGCGCTTCGTTTCGGCAATCGCACGCACGGCGCGCTCATCGTCGCCTTTGACCGCGAAGAAGATTTCACGGACAGCGAAGAACGCCTTGCCGAAGCCGCCGCGCAGGTCGCCGCCCTCGCCGCGCACATCTCATCTCTGTACGTCGAAACCGCGCGTCAAGCCGATTACCTCGCGGCGGAAGTCGAGAGACGGACGGCGGAAATCGAGCGCGGTCGCCGTTTCACCGAAGCGATTATAGACAGCCTTCCCATTTCGCTCTATGCGATTGATTTGGACTACAACATCGTCGCGTGGAATCGCAATCGTGAACTCGGCACACAAGGCATTCCGCGCGTGGATGCTATCGGGCGCAATATCTTTGAGGTCTTGACGCGCCAACCGCGCCGCGTGCTTGAACGGGAATTTGCGCGTGCCTTTTCAAACGCCGCCATCGAACGTATCGAACAAACGACGATTGACGAGAACGGCGCGACGAAGCATTGGCTGGTGAGCAAGATTCCGATGCGCGCCGATGAAACCGGAAACGTCTCACATGTCATCACGGTCGGCGAAGATACGACGGCGCGCGTCGAAGCCAATCGCGCGGTCGCGCGGGCGGAAAAGCTCGCCGCCGTCGGGCGTCTCGCCGCCGGAGTCGTGCATGAAATCAACAATCCTCTGGCGACGATTTCGGCGTGTGCTGAAGCTCTGGAATCGCGCGTGCTGGAAGGTTCGTTCGGAGAGTCGAAGGAAGTGGATGACTTGCGCGAATACCTTGGCTTGATTCGCAGTGAAGCTTTCCGTTGTAAATCAATCACAAACGGCTTGCTGGACTTCTCGCGTATGCGCGCCGGAGAGCATCGTCCGGTTTCGGTGAAAGCGATTCTAGAATCCGCCGCGCGGCTTCTGATGCACCAACAACGCGGGCGCAACATCGAAATCGTAACCGAAGCACCGGAAGATTTACCGTTCCTTTCCGGCGATGAAGGTCAACTTCAACAGGCTGTCATCGCGCTTTCGACCAACGCGATTGACGCGATGCCGGAAGGCGGCAAATTAATTCTTCGCGCACGCGAAAGCACACTGAAAAACAGGCGGACAAACATCATCGTCGAAGTCAGCGATACGGGCATCGGCATCGCTCCCGAAAACATGCCGAAAATCTTCGACCCGTTCTATACGACGAAAGAAATCGGTCAGGGAACGGGACTCGGACTCGCGGTTTGTTATGGTATCGTTACCGAGCATGGCGGGCGCATCGTGGTTGAATCCGCCACCGGACGCGGCACGACCTTCACTATCACACTGCCCGTCACACCTGCCGGAAACCCTTAGAAAGTGCGGAGAAACTTAAACCTTGAGCGACACTCAACCCACACGTCCCATTAAAATTTTAATCGTCGAAGACGAAGCGAATCTGCGCCTCGTTTTGCAAAAAGAGTTGGAGCGTCTCGGTCATCAAGTCCAATCGGCGGGCGAAGGCGAAGCCGCGCTCAAGATGTTGGAAGAAGCGGCGGTTGATGTAATCCTGACCGACATCAACATGCCGCGCATGGACGGGATGCAGCTTCTGAAGCGCGTGCGCGAACGCGCCAACCCGCCGGAAGTCATCATGCTCACCGGCTTTGCGACCGTTGATACGGCGGTCGCGGCGATGAAATTTGGTGCTTACGATTATCTCTCGAAGCCTTACCGTATCGGTGAACTCGATGCGCTCGTGAGGCAGGCGGCGGAGAAGCGAAAGCTTCGCGTTGAAAATTCCCGACTCAAACAACAGATTGCGCGTGAACGCGGCGCGCCCGACATCGTGGCGCATTCGCCCGCGATGCGCGAAGCTTTGCGCCTTGTCTCGCGCGTCGCCCCGTCGGATGCTTCGGTGTTAATCGCGGGCGAATCGGGAACGGGCAAGGAACTCATCGCGCAGGCTGTGCATCGTTTAAGCCAGCGCGCCGATGCGTCATTCGTTGATTTGAATTGCGCCGCCGTACAGGAAACCCTTATTGAGTCGGAACTTTTCGGTTATGAAGCCGGAGCGTTTTCGGGGGCGAAGAATCGCAAGCTGGGATTGTTTGAACTTGCCGACGGCGGCACGATTTTCCTCGATGAAGTCACGGAGATGCCCGCGCAACTTCAATCGAAACTTTTGCGCGCGATTGAGACGCGCTCGTTTTACCGCGTCGGCGGCGTGCGTAAAGTTCAGGTTGACGTTCGCATCGTCGCGGCGACGAACCGCGATTTGAAGCGCATCATCGCGGACGAAAGTTTTCGTTCCGATTTGCTGTATCGCATCAACGGATTCCAGATTGATTTGCCGCCGCTTCGCGCGCGTCCCGAAGACATCGAACCTCTGACGCACCACCTCTTAAAAAGCCTCGCGGCGGAACACATCGAAATCACACCCGAAGCGATGACGCGCCTTCAGGCTTACGACTTTCCCGGTAACGTCCGCCAACTGCGAAACTGTCTTGAACGCGCCGTGATTTTAGCGAACGACAACCGCATCACGACCGCCGAACTGCCGCCCGAAATCGCCCGCCCCGAAGCCGTCGGCTATGCAACTTATAATGCGGCTTACACCGGATATGCGAACGCCGGTGTAAGTAACGGCGGCGCGCAGACTTCCGCCGCTTCATCGAATACAACGGGGTCATCCAACGCCGATGTCGCGGGCGTGCCGCCGCCTCTGCGTGAAGTCGAACGACAACAAATCTTGCAAGCTCTCGAACAAACCAACTGGCATCGCGGCAAGACTGCGGACATGCTCGGCATCTCGCCTTCGACGCTCTATCGCCGCCTGCGCGATTACAATCTCGAACGTCGCCCGTAAAACACGGAACATACTCAAAGCTAAAATGGCAACGCGGCTAGCAACATCAAAAGTTGTTAGCCGCGTTGTCCGTGCGAAAGAAGAGTCGTATCGGGAAGAATAAACTGCTATTCCCTTTTGCGTAGCATCAGTCAATAATTTCAGGATGCTTTTCTTTAACCTTTTCAAGGTAACGAGACACTTTATTTGAGAACACAAAATCGCGTTTGGTGCTTAACTTGAGAAGGTGCTTATAAGCTTTAACATAGTCGTGGGTCGTGTAATAGAATTGACCTAAAGTAAAGTCCGCATAAACCCCGTAATCGGTGTCGCCGAAATCTAATCCAAATTGCGCTATCGTTTGTAGTTCGCTGAAATCGTTGATGAGGTTTGTACCTGAGAAGAATGAAGAGGCATTACCACTGGATGCGATAAACTGATACGCACTCATATCTTTGTTGGTGACTGGCTGCTTGACCTTCACGATTAACAATTTGGATTGAACCTTCTCCTTACGGTCTAAATTATAGAAGACGGCTTGAAACGTATAAACGCCCGGCTCCGGCAGCATCCTGCCGAGATTTACCGTTAGCACCTCTTGGCTTCGTACTTTCTCGCCGGGGTTGATTTCAGTAGGACTGACCGCCATCCGCGCGAAATCTGTGGTTAGTTGTAATCGCTTCGGCGCATCAGCACCGTCCTTACTAACGTACACCTCTAAGAGGGTGTTTGGAAATTAAGTTTGGCATGGTCTGAGTCGTTTAAGCATG
>JANDLT010000017.1 GCA_024330265.1 Pyrinomonadaceae bacterium MAG19_C2-C3
TTGTACAAGGCTTGGTCTCCGATGGATCACCTCATAAAGAGTCGAACATTAGGTGAAGTTATGAACTCGAACAAGCGCACCTTATTCGCACTGTTAATATGGATCGCAATCTTTTCATCATCCGCATTCGCGCAAAGCGATAGAGGCTCAATCACCGGAACTATCAGCGACCAGAGCAATGCCGTTGTTCCTAATGCGCGCATCGTCGCCACTAATACCGAAACCAACGAGGAGCGCGAAACGACGACATCCGAGCAGGGCAGTTTCAGCCTGCCGCAATTAACGGCAGGTACGTATAGCGTCAGAATTGAAGCACCGGGATTTAAGCCCGCGACGGCAGAGGTGAACGTCGGCGTGCAGATTACGCGCACTGTCAACGTCTCGCTTGAAACAGGAGAAATAACCGACGAGGTAGTCGTGACGAGCGACGCGACTCCGGCGATTGATACCGATTCCCCTGTGCGTCAAACCAACGTCACCGAAGAACAGGTTAAAGAACTGCCTTTACTTGTCAACTCGGCGACTGCCGGACGCACACCGTTGTCTTTTATATTTTTGGATAGCAGCATTACATCCGTCGGGGCTGACGGCGGCGGCAACAATAACAACACCGTGACCGACCCTTCGCGCTTCAGAGTCGCGGGCGGGCAAGCATTAGGGACGGAAATCCTGATTGATGGCGCAAGCACGCAACGCACACAAAACGGCACATTCTTTTCGGCGGTCGCACCGGGTCCGAACGCCTTTCGTGAGTTCACGGTTTCGACCAGTACCTACTCGGCGGAGTTCGGAAACTCGACGGGCGGCGTCGTTAATTTCACGCTCAAGTCCGGCACGAACGAGTTTCACGGTGAAGGATACGACTTGCTTCGCAACGATGTCTTGAACGCTAATTCCTTCAGAAACAACGCCACCGGACTTGAACGCAACCGCGATAATCAAAACAATTTCGGTTTCAATCTCGGCGGTCCTATTTTCTTGCCGAACTTCGGCGAAGGCGGTCGCGTCGTGCGCGGCTTTCGGGATAAAGCGTTCTTCTTTTTCAATTACGAAGGCTATCGTTTCAAGGAAGGCGAAAACGTCATCCTGACCGTGCCGACCGCGCGGATGCGCTCCGGCGATTTTTCCGAATTGCTGACCGACCAAGACCTTAGAAGCGCGCGGAACGCCGCCGGTAATTTGATATTTCCAAACGGCGTACAGATTTACAACCCGCGCCAACCCGCCGCCACGCGCCAAGCGATTCCGGGCAATCGCCTTGATCTAATGCCCGGACTGATTGACCCGGCGGGCTTGGCAATCGTTCAGTTTTTTCCATTGCCGAATCGTCCCGGCGTGTTTCGCAATTACGCGGCTTCGACCATCGCTCCGATTAACATGAATCAAATCACGATGAAGTTTGATTTCCTGATTTCGGATAAACAAAAACTTACGACCAGCTATTCACAACGCGACCAACCGCGCACGCAGGGCGGCAATCCGCGCTTCCCCGAACCGTTCGTCGCCGACGGCGTGTGGGATCAAACAACCAAGTCTTACTTTGTGCGCGTGCAGCATAATTACACTTTGACTCCGACGCTGCTTAATAATTTCAATCTCGGTGTGACGCGCTATGACACCGCGAACCGGAACTTCACCGAAGGCTTCAACACCGCCAGTTTGGGGCTTCCGCCAAACGCGACGCAGAATTTTGCTTTCCCGCAAATACTTTTTCCGAACTATGGCAACCCGACTTCCTCGCTTGACCCGCGCGCTTATCAAGGCATCGGCTCGACCATCTTCACCGACCGCATACGAGAAAACGCGGTCGAAGTGACGGACTTTATGACTTACGTCACGGGTCGTCACACGATAAAATTCGGCGGCACGTTTCGCACGACGCAGTTTAATTTCTTTCAGCGTCTGCGACCCGGTGGCACGTTCAACTTCCGGCACGAACAAACCTCAAGCGCGGCGACGGCTGCCAACGGTTCACTGCTTGACCCGACGAGCGGACATCCGATTGCCAGCTTGCTGACCGGAGCGACGCAGAACTCCATCAACTTCACCAACTCGATTGACCCGGCTTTCCGGCAAATGAGATTCGGAGTCTACTTTCAAGACGATTTTAGAATCCTGCCGCGCCTGACCTTAAATCTCGGCTTTCGCTATGACGTTCCGGGATTGCGTTTTGAAGCCGCCGACCGTTATCGCACGTTCGACCCGGACGTGATGAACCCCGCCGTCGGGCGATTGGGCGCGTTAGTCGGGGCGGGCGGGCAGGGCGGTTTGCAAGCCGAACTTCGCACGCTTGTTCCAACCGATAAAACCAACTTCGGACCGCGCGTCGGTTTCGCCTATTCGCTTAATTCCAAAACGGTGGTACGCGGCGGCGGCGGGCTTTACTACGCTCCGATTCTCTATGGCTTCGACGGCTCGAACTCGCTCAACACCGGACTCATCGGTTACAACACCACGAGCGGCACGCGCACACCGTTCCCCGAACTCAATGGACGCAACGCCGCTTTCTTTCTTTCAAGCTATCCAAGCATTCCGGTGGTTGACCCGAACTCACAGTTTATCGGCGCGACTGATGTGCAATACTTCGACCCGGATTTCAAGACCGGACGCACCATCCAATATAGCCTCGACATTCAACGTGCGTTGCCTTATAACTTCGCCGTCTCCGTCGGCTATGTCGGACACAAAGCGACGCGGCTACGCTCGAATTTCCAACGTCTCAACGCCCTTCCGCTCGAAGCTCTCCGGCTCGGCTTCCCGATACTTAATAGAAACGTCAACAACGTGACGGCGGCAGACCGCGCTTACGCCTCAAGCATCGGCTTCACCCTGCCCGCCAACGCCGATGCCGTCTATCCCGGCTTTAACGGCACGGTTTCGCAAGCCCTGAAACCGTTTCCGCAGTACGTTCGCTTCCAGAATCTTCTCGAAAGTCAGGGAACAAGCGATTACAACGCCCTGCAAGTCAAGCTCAATCGCCGCTTCGCACAGGGCATACAGTTCGGCTTGTCCTATACCTTCGCCAAACTCTTGACCAACGCATCGGAAGATTTGTTCGGCGGCACGCCTCTCGACGGCGTACTGCAAAATCCTTACGACCTTCGCTCGCTCCGCACCGTCTCGCCCAATCAACCGCCGCACGTCATCGTCTTCAACTACATCGCGCGACTGCCTTTCGGCAGAGGACGGCGTTTCCTTAATCAAGGCGGCGTGGTTGATAAACTCGTCGGCGGCTGGCAAGTCGGTGCGGTTCATCGCTACCAGACAGGCACGCCGCTTTCGTTCTTCACTTCGCAAAACATCTTGTTTCTCGACCGCGTTGGAATCGAAGGCAACCTGCGGCTTAACTTAACCGGAGAGCCTATCTTTACCGACAACCCGCGCACGCCCGGCGACATCACTTTGGGCTTTACGTCCATCAACCCGGCGGCTTTCGCCGCCCCGCCGAACTATCAAGCCACGCCAACAACCGACGTGAGTTCACAGGCATATCGTGATTATTACCTCGACCCGACGCGCTTTTTCGGCACGGCTCCGCCCGTGCTTGCCGATGTCAGAAGCGACCCGTTTCTCAGCGAAAACTTGAGCGTGCTGAAAAAGACGCGCATCACCGAAGGCTTCACGCTTGAATTGGGGGCGGAGTTTTTCAACGCCTTTAACCGTCATCGCTTCTTCGCGCCCACGACCGATTTGAACAACGCCAACTTCGGCTTCCAGAGCGTCGGTGGAGACGGCTTTTACGCTCCGCGCGTCATCCAACTGCGCGCCAGAGTCATCTTCTAAGAAGCAGGATTATCACGAGCGGCGCGGAAGGTGACGTGTCAGATTTTCCGCGCCGCTTCACCTTTTCATAATTGAGTGGACAAGGAGCAATAGACCGGACATGAACTCGATTCGTTCAACTTATTTGGCGCGGCTGGTTTCATCGGGAATCATCGGCACGCTGTTTTTGACTTTGCTTTTCTCGCCTGTCACCGCGTCCGTTCGACAAAAAAACTTTAGACCGCCCAACATCGTCTATATCATGGCGGATGATTTAGGTTGGCGTGAATTGAATGCTTACGGCAACCGTTTTAACGAAACACCGAACCTCAACCGCCTCGCCGCGCAAGGCATTAAGTTCACCAACGCTTACGCCGCCGCTCCGATTTGTTCACCGACGCGCGCCGCCTTTATGACCGGACAATATCCGGGCAGGACAGGCATTACCAACTACATCGAAGCCAAAGACACGAATTATCTCAAGCCTTCTTACACCACGATTAACGAACGGCTAAAACAATCCGGTTATCGCACGGCTCTCATCGGCAAGTGGCACTTGACGGGCGATTACGAAGCGGGACCCGAAGGTAAAGGCTTAGGTCGCCCGCAACTTCACGGTTGGGATGAAGTCATCGCTTCGGAAACCAAGTACATAGGTCCCGGCGACTATTTTTACCCGTACTTCTTCATGCCGGATTTGCCGGAACGCGCCCCGGAGTTCACGGGACGCAAACCCGATGAACCTGAATACTTGACTGACCGACTTAACGCCGAAGCCGTTGACTTCATCAAGCGCAACAAAGAACGTCCGTTCTTTCTCTACCTCTCGCACTACGCACCGCATACGCAACTCGCCGGAAAGCCCGCGCTCTTGCGTAAGTATCAAGCCAAACCTGACTCCGGCGCGAACGCACGCGGCAATTACAATCATCCGAATCTCGCGGCGATGCTTGAGAGCATTGATGACGGTGTGGGAATGATTACGCGCACGCTTGACGAACTCGGACTTGCGGAAAACACGCTTGTCGTCTTCACTTCCGACAACGGCGGCGAGTTCGGCGTCACGACCAATTCACCACTGTGGGCGGGCAAGTCCACGATTTACGAAGGCGGTTTGCGCGTCCCCCAAATCATGCGCTTTCCGGGCAAGATTCCAAACAACGCCGTGAGCGATGTGCCGACGATTACGGTTGATTATTTTCCGACCTTTATGGAACTCGCCGGAGCGCGTCCCGACACGCAACAACCGGTAGACGGCACAAGTCTCACGCCGCTGTTCAAAGCGGGCGGACGACTTGAGCGCGATACAATCTATTTTCACTACCCGCTCGCTCAACCTCGCTTACTCGCCGCACGCTCGTCCGGCGCGGTGCGTCACGGCGATTACAAGTTAATCGAGTTTTTCGATACGGGTGAGATACAGCTTTTCAATCTTCGAGAGGACATCGGCGAACAATGGAATCTCGCCGCGCAAATGCCGCAGAAAGTCACGGAGATGCGCCGGATGATTAGTGACTGGCGCAAGCGCGCGAACGTCAGTATGCAACCGATGCGGGCGAAATGAATTTCATGTAAAGCGGAAAACGAAAGAGGCAAGCATCAATGACGCTTGCCTCTTTCTATCTACAACGACAAACTTTTAAGCGTGAACTTTGGTTTTTCGTTTGAATTGATTAACGGTGAAATGAAAGTGGCTAGGGAGGGAATTGAACCCCCGACACCTCGATTTTCAGTCGAGTGCTCTACCAACTGAGCTACCTAGCCGTGCGCGTGTGCGGTGCTTGTTAAGGCTGGCAAGTATAGGAATGGATGTTGATAACTGTCAAATGCGACGTAAAACGGCGTTTGAATTTTGATTGCTATAGCCAATAGACGGTGAAAGCAATGATGCTCTCACCGTCTAAAGCTGAAGTCACGACAGAACGAAAACGCTTTTACGCGATTGCCGCAACCTCACCGCTCGGCGTGCCGTCAAGCAACGCCATACCGAGTGCTTTACGCACATCGTTTTCGATGCGGTTACGAAGGTCGAGATTATCTTTCAAAGTCTGTTTTGAATTTTCGCGTCCCTGACCAAGCCGTTCACCGCTATACGAAAACCACGCTCCGGCTTTTTCGACGACTTTGTGATTGACCGCTAAATCAATCAAATCCCCTTCGCGCGAAATGCCTTCGCCGTACATGATGTCCAACTCGGTTTCACGAAACGGTGGTGCGACTTTGTTCTTCACGATTTTAACTCTCGTGCGATTGCCAACCACACGGTCGCCGTCTTTAATCGCGCCGATGCGACGAATATCAATTCGCAAAGACGAATAAAACTTTAGTGCGCGCCCGCCCGTCGTCGTTTCCGGCGAGTTGTGAACAATCACACCGTCAACCAGATAAGTGTGATTGCCTTCTACTTCAATGTCAAAACGCCGCATCGAGCGCGTTGGTGGTTTGCGATAAATTTTCGTAATTTTCGCTGGAATCGTTCGCAAACATTTCAATTCATCTTTCGTGAAATGGCGGTCGGTCAGCCAAGCGAACTTCTCGCGCTGGCTCGGATGCAATTTATAATTCATCGAAGGATGCGTGTAAGGCGCGATGATTTCGTGCAGACGCGCGGTTTGTTCGGCGTTAAAACGGAATCCGCACTCGAAGTTTTGCGGTCTGCCGATACCGATTTTTTCAAAGTACGTCAAAACTCTCTCGCGGTCTGCGCCCTGCAAACATTTATTGTAAAGCGTTGCTTTGCCTTTGCCCCAACGCGCGAAACTTCCGGCGAAGGTTCCGTCATCGGCAAACCAAGTGGCAAGCCCGCGCGCATCCAGATTTTCCAAAACCGTTTCCGAAACTGTGCGCTTACCGTGTTCGTCGTACAGATGCGAATGTAAATCGTTCAACGCCGTAAAAGCGAAAGTGTCGAAGCCGAAGCCGTTTCCGACCCGACCGAAATCTCGCGCCAACGGCGACAAAAACTCGTGTTTCCATTTGGCATACTCAATCTGTTTTTCGCCGTGACCGACACGAAAACTTGCCGTGTGCGTTCCGGTGCGGCGCAAAGAACCGTCGCCAAGCGAACTACCGAGAATCAACTGCAGTTGGTCTTCGGTCATTTGATAATCGCTGACCGTTACCAAAACTTCGTCGCCGACTTCTAATTCACCCGCCGGACATTCGCCGTCGGCGGTGTAAATCGTGTGATTCGGGGTTGCCGCGAATTTGCGCTTGCCGGACTTTCCACCTTCGACCTCGAACTGCAAAAAGTAGTCCGCGTTTCCGTTATCAAACCATCTGACAACGCGGCGCGGTTCGATTTCTCCGGTAACAACATTGCTGCTTAAAACTTCGACGGGAAGTTTTTGATTAACGATTTTGCCGATTTTTTCCGTCGTGCCGTCGGCTAAAACAATTCGCGTGTTGTAATGAAAGCAACCGAACATGACGCCGATTTTTTCACGAATCTGATTGATGAACACCAGCGACGTATTCGATTGCGCGACGATTGCCGTCAATTTACGCAAAGCCTGCGACATCAAACGCGCGTGCAAGCCGGGCAGACTGTCGCCCATATCGCCGTCGAGTTCGGCGCGCGGAACGAGTGCCGCCACCGAGTCAACGACGATAATGTCCACGCCCGAAGAACGCACGAGGGCTTCGACGATTTCTAGAGCCTGTTCGCCGGAATCGGGTTGCGAAATCAACATGTCGTCAATGTTGACGCCGAGTGCCACCGCGTATTCGGGATCCATCGCGTGTTCGGCGTCAATGTAAGCGGCGACACCGCCCGCCTTTTGCGCCTCGGCGACGATGTGCAAAGCGAGCGTTGTTTTACCGCTCGATTCGGGTCCGAAAATCTCCGTGATACGCCCGCGCGGAATGCCGCCGATACCAATCGCGGCGTCAATGGAAATCGCGGTCGTCGAAATTGCGGCGATGTCGGAAACCGCGCGTTCGCCGAGCCGCATAATCGAGCCTTTGCCAAACTTCTTTTCGATGTTTGCGAGCGCGGCTTCGACGGCTTTGCCGCGATCCGCCCCGCCCATAGTTTTTGTTTCAGCCATTGTTCCCAACATTCCTTCCCTACTCTTAATGTCTCGATGTAAAGCCTGTTTTCGACGCTGTACCGGGCGTCGAATAACGCCCGACAGTATAACACTCTTGCCGCGAGAGTGGAACGGTGTTTCATACTTGAAACACAAATTATCAACCGTAAAACTTTAATATCCGACAGCTTGCGAAAGATTTAAGATGCGATTATCACGCATCGCGTTCTCACAAATTCCGTCAAACAATTTCATCACTCAACCCATCGCCGTCTGAAACATCATCGTCTGAAATATTCGTCCCCGCGTCGAGAGCGTCACGAACATTCAAGCCTGTGCGTTGCTCGAATTGTCGGCTAAGAGAGATGACCGCCGCGGTGCTTTCGTCGCGCGTGATACGTTCGACGCGCCACATCGGAAAGAAAAAATCGGACGGTGCGATTTCGTTTTCACCTTTCGCCACGCCGCGCGTCCAATCTTCAAACGCATGGACATCAAGCCCGCGCAAGAATACGCCCGCCGTATTTATCTCGTCGAGTCTGCCCCAACATTGTTCGCGCGGTTCACGCAGCACGACCAACACGCACGCTCCCGATGCGATACCCGTCCCCGGTTGCGTTGTGCATGATAGAGATTCTTTCATATCGCAACTCGTATAGTTTTAGCCGTAGAGTTTGCGGCAAGCTGAACTTATCGAACGTCCGGCTTAATGGATTTTGGAGACGGTCGAAGGCAAGACGTTAGGAGTTGTGCGCGCGACGGCGATGCGGTTGCGCCCCGCGCCTTTTGCTTCGTAAAGCGAATCGTCGCTGGCAAGATATAAGAGGCGTTCGGTCGTGGCATGAACCGGACACGCGGCGACGCCGATGCTGACCGTCACCGTGCCGATATTTTCAATCGGTGTGGCGGCGATATGTTGGAGAAGTCGTTCGGCGACGACGGCGGCGCGTTCGTCCGTCGTTCCGGCAAGCAACAACGCGAACTCCTCACCGCCGAGCCGCGCGGCGGTATCGTTGTCGCGTGAAAACTCTGTCAGCGCGTTTGCGACTTGACGTATCACGACATCGCCTGCGTCATGCCCGTGTGTGTCGTTGATGCGTTTGAGAAAATCTATGTCAACCAACAACAGCGCGCACGGCACATTGTAACGTCGCCAGCGTTCGACTTCTTGCGCGAACGCTGTGCGGAAGCGGCGACGATTGGCGAGTCCCGTCAGGTGGTCGCGTTCGGCTTCGGCGCGCAGACGGTCAATGGTTTCTTTGACTTCGACGAGTTGCTTGATACGCCAGATGAGCAAATCGTTGTCGTTCGGAATCTGAAAATAGTCAAACGCTCCGGCAATCATCGCCGCGCTGCGACGGGCGGAAATCGCTTCTTCCGCTCCGATGAGAACCAGCGGCACGCCGTCCCGGGCTTCGAGCAAACTGCGCGCAAGTTCTTCCGCCGTGATGCCGCGCAAACGGTTGTGAGCGACGACGACATGCGGGCGCGTGTGGCGCAGGGCGATGATTGCCGCCGCTCCGCGCGTGACATCGGTGACGATAAAGCCCACCCCTTCAAGCAACGTGCGATACGCGGCGACTGCCGGGTCGTCGGTGACGAGCAACACGCGCCCTTGTTGTTCGCGCGTTCGCATGGCTTGCGCCGAACCGATTGCCCGTGCCGTCGAGGTCATAGCTGGAAGATTGGTACTGATAGAGTTACCGGAAAAATTGTTTAGTGGAATTAAAGCCGTTCGGGACGGGCGACACTTTAGCAGAAACGCGCGCTAATGTAACGGAAATCTGTTTGCGCTCTATGTCCGGCTAATGTCCGGCTAATGTCCGGTCAATGGTCGCGTTCTAACGCTTGCCGGAGAGAAGGTCAACGGCGCGCAGACGATTATTGGTTTGCGCCCATTGAAGCGGCGTTTTGCCGCTTTTATCTTTGAGCGAAGCATCCGCTCCTTTATCGAGCAGAAGGCGGATAATCTCGACTTCGTTTTTCGTCGCGGCAATCATCAACGGCGTACCGCCGTTTGAATTACGCGCGTCAACCTGCGCTCCGCGTGCGAGAAGTTTTTCGGCAAGCGCGAGGTTGTTATAAATCGCGGCGTAGTGAAGCGCGCTATCGCCGCCTTTATCGCTCGCGTTCGCGTCCGCCCCGCGTGCCAGCAAAGCTTCGGAGAGTTCGGGAGCATTGCGCGTCGCGGAGTAAAGCAGGGGCGTCGCGCCGGAGTCGTCACGCGCATTGACGTTCGCGCCTTTGTTCATCAAAGCATCCGCGATTTCTGCGTTGCCCGCGCTTGAGGCGAACATCAAAGGCGTCGTGCCTTTCCCGTCCGCGAGGTCGGGCGACGCGCCGCCGTTAAGCAAGATTTTAACGGTTTCCAGATTGCCGTCATCAACGGCGGCGAGAAGCGGCGTCATGCCTTTTCCGTCGCGCACATCCGGCGACATCTTCGCCAAAACAAACGAACGCACGGCGGTTAAATCTCCATCTCCGGCGCGTTCGACGAACGTCTTTTCGTCAAACTTGATGCCGCGCATCGTCATCTCGCGCCGCACGGTTTCAGGGTTCGGCGTGTATCGCCCGCCGCGCGAACCGCACGCACCGACGCCCAACATCACGATGCTCACGACACACGAAACGACAAATTTGTTCATCGTCAAACCTCGTATCAAATACGATAAACTTTACTCGCCAACTAACGAACTCGCGGCGAGCCACTGCCCGCCGTCAACGACGATAATCGCGCCGTTGATGTAAGCAGCGGCATCGGAACACAGGAACACGGCGGTTTGCGCGATGTCGTCAATCACGCCCATGCGTCCCACGGGTATGCGTTTGATGAGTTTGTCTTTGACGTGTTCCGGCACAAGTCGCTTGACGCCTTCCGTGTCGCCGATGGGTCCCGGCGCGATAGCGTTGGTGCGAATCTGAAAGCGTCCCCATTCGACGGCGAGGTTTTTCGTCAGTGCGTCAACGCCCGCCTTTGCCGCCGATGCGTGAATCTGCAAAGGCGTTCCCAAGTATTGAAGCGTCGCGCTGATGTTTAAGATGCAGCCACCGCTTTTCTTCAAATCATCGAACGCCGCGCGGCACACGTTGAACGTCCCTTTGAGGTCAATATCAATTACCGTCCCGAAACCGTTGGGCGAAAGTTCAGAAGCGGGACACAGAAAGTTTCCCGCCGCGCCGTTGACGACGATGTTGATGTCACCGAACTTTTCGCGCGTAAGATTAAACGCATTCTCGATCTGCGCCGCGTCACGCACATCAGCCGCGACCGCGAAAGCCTCACCGCCCGCGTCTTGAATTAAGCGTGCGGCAGCTTCTAAATTTTCCATGCGCCGACTGACGAGGGCGACGCGCGCGCCGTAAGACGCGAGTTCGCGTGCGATGCCCCCGGTAATGCCCGTACCGCCGCCCGTGACGAACGCCGTGCGTCCGGCGAGAAGGTTTTCGCTAAAGTATCGTGTGGTCATGCGTTGTCTCCGTGCTTATTGCCATCATCGTTTCCGTCATCCTGTCCGCGTGCGGCGAGGATGGCATCAGGTAACGTGAAGCGGTTTTCGTAAAGAGCCTTGCCGACGATAATGCTGTCAACCGTCGTGCCTTCGGCAGCACGACGCAAAGCGATGATGTCATCAAGCGACGCGATGCCGCCCGATGCCGTGACGCGCAAATCCGATTCACGCGCAAGTCGCACGGTCTGTTCGATGTTGACGCCCGCGAGCATTCCATCGCGGCTGACATCGGTATAAACAATCTGCTCGATGCCCGCGCGTGCGACTCTCTGCGCGAGTTCGAGAGCCGCGATTTTACCGCGCTGTTCCCAACCGCGCGTCATCACTTCGCCGTCGCGCGCATCAATCCCGACGACGACACGCGCACCGAATTTTTCCACCATCCGCTCAACTTCACGCGGAGATTCGACGGCAACCGTCCCGACGACGACACGCACGACGCCCAACGCGAAACGATGTTCCGCATCCGCGAGTGAACGCACGCCGCCGCCCGTCTGCACCGCAACATCAAGCGTCCGCACGATACGCTCCAACGTCCTACTGTTAAGTGAATTATCACGCCCGAACGCCGCGTCCAAATCTACGACATGAAGTTCCCGCGCGCCGTCGCGCGCAAACGAGCGCGCGACTTCCAAAGGGTCATCGGAGTATTCCGTCGCGGCATCGGCGCGCCCCTGCGCGAGACGCACGCACCGCCCTTGCTGTAAATCAATCGCGGGAAGGATGAGCATAAGAGAGCAGTAGGCAGTAGGCAGTAGGCAGTAGGCAGACGAGCAGAAGGCGGGCAACAATTATTAGGATTGATATTTCCGGTTTTACTAACCGCCTACTGCCCTCTGCCTACTGCCTACTGCTTCCTACTGCTTCTTAAACGGAAGCGGTGCGGGTTCTGTGCCGGGCGCGGGTGCTTCGCGGTTGAGCGATTGGAAGATGGCGATGATTTGGGTTTCCATCTCCTTCGCGTCTTTGTTGTTCGGTTCGTAGGTCAGCGTGCGGCGGAAATCACCGAGCGCGGAACGGTATTGTTGTGCGGCGGTCAGAGCCTGTGCGCGTTTGAGATAAGCCGCCGCGAGTGTGGTTTTGCTCGCCTCTTTAGGGTTCGCTTTGACATCTTTTTCGAGGCGCGCGATTTCTGCGTCAAACGCGGATGTGTCAATCGGCGTTCCCATCATCGGGCGCGCGGTGGTCGTTTGCGCGTCTTGTGGTGTCGCGCTTTCGCCGCTTGCCGTGCCGCTGTGAGCGCGCATGATACCCGCGTTTGCTGCGGGCGATGCGGCGTTTGAAGAAGTTGTTTGCGTCGCGGGTGTTTGCGTTGTCGCTTGAGTTGACGAGGTGTCGGCACTGCACGCGGCAAACGTGAGGCTGCTCGCGGCGATTATCAGGAGAGATTTGTTGGACTTCATTTTTGGGATTACTCCTTAATGGTTTGTAGAATCGGTTTCATAAATAACTTGTCTTTCTCTGCGTGTCTCTGCGTCTTCAACTCTGCGGTACTCTGCGTTCATTCCTACCTCTTTTAGACGCAGAGAACCGCAGAGTGCCGACGCAGAGAACCGCAGAGTGAGAAACATTTACGAGACCGTTCCGGTTTTTGAAAAATTAAATTTTAACTTCCGGCGATGTACGGGCGCGATTGAACAATATAAACCTGATTGTTCATTAACACCCATTCGATGTCTTGTTCGCGGTTGCCGAAAACACGTTTGATGCGCGCCGCCGCACGCGATAGGCGGCGCACCGTGTCATCCGTCAGAACCATGCGCTCTTTCTTCGCATCGAAAGCGATTTCGCGCACGCCGCCGTTGTCGTCAAACGTCAAAAGACTGTCTTCCGTCGAACGTGTTAAGACACTGACGGCGTTTGCTTTCGGTGAAAACAGAAGTTGCTCCGCGACCTTCTGACCTTCGACGACGCGAATCCCAAGCCCGCGCTTGGCACTAATGTAAATCGCGCCCGCGTTCTCTTTGTTGTACGGGTCGGTGGTTATCATCACGCCCGCGCTGTCGGCGTTGACGGCTTCTTGAATCAGCACCGCCATGTAAGAAAGCGTGTGGTCAATGCCTTTGCGTTCGCGCGCTTCGTAGGCTTCAAAGTTCCACAGACTCGCCCACACGAATTTAATACCGTCAATGAGTTGGTCGGCATTGCGAAGGTTCGGGGCGGAAGAATATATGCCCGCGCCGTTGAAGTTCGGCAAATCTTCGGTGTTCGACGACGAACGCGCGAACACGCCTTTGCCCGCATGAAGCACGCGCATACGGCGACGCACTTCGCGCTCTAGTTCCGCGTCCATCTTACCCGCTTTGATTTGTTCACGCAGTTCGGTTAAACGCTGGCGGCGATACGCCGGATTGTGTACGAAGTTTTGATCGTTGAGTAGTTCGTAAATGCGTTCTTCGAGATTGTTATCTTTGATGAACTGGTCGTAGTAATAAAACGGAATCGTCCACCCGTCAGGCACGATGATGCCGGGAATGCGGGCGCGAATCAGTTCACCCAAATTCGCGGACTTGCCGCCGTAAGCAACGATTGATTTCGCGCGTTGTTCACGCAAAGCGGCGATGCGCGTGACGCTCAAATCCCCCTTCGGCTTCATCACGTCTTGCAACTGCGCGAGGCGGTTTTGATACTCTTTGATTTGATTGATGTCGGCGCGTTTAATCGAATACGAATCCTGCTTGGCTTCAAAACTGACCCACCAACCGTCGAGTTCGCGCAAAAGTTCAGGCGCGTTTTTGATATAAGCGTTCGGCACGCCCCACGATTTTGCGAGCAGGTTGATGTGCGAAAGCGGCGTCGAGGGTTTGGTTGAAATGATTCCGGCGACGGGCGGCAAGGTTATCGGGACTTCGTTCAAAACAAGAATTTCGTTTGAGCCGATTTCAACCGTATCATCGAGTTTGTCAATGATGTGTATGCGCCCGATTCCGCGCGTGACGTTTAAGGGTTGATACTCCTGTTCGCGCGTGATGTCGGATTGCAAGACGCGCGGCAAGTCCTTCATCGCCGCCGTCAGTTCTTCGTGACGCAGTGAGTTCGGCTTAAACGCGACCTTATCGAAGAACGTGTGGTTGATGATGTCGTGAGTTAGTTTGATTTGCTCCGCCGGAATCATGTCGCCTTCCCAAAACTCGAAAGCGTAACCCTTAACCGGCGTTTGATAGGCGACCGTGCCGAGAATAAAGCGGCGGTTCGGTTTGATGTAATTATTTTGAAAGAAGTCTTCGCCGCGCTCAAGCGAAAGATAGTTCGCGTTGACAAAATCACGATGAAACTTATAACGACGCGAATTAACGTAGTAAATTTTGTTCTTCGATTGACGGTCAATCACGAACATGACGTGCGGCAAAGCGTAAGGTGTATCGGTATAAACGCGCGCAAGGTCGTCAAACTCGGCGCGCGATGCAAGGTTTGCCTTTGAGCGCGCACGGCTTACAGGCTTGTCCGGTTGCTTCGTCGCGGACGTGACTTCTTGCACGGGTGTTTCTTGAGCGCAGATGGGCGGTATCGCGCTCACTAACATGGACGCGAGAATCACCGCGTTCAAAACACTACGGAGTTCGCGCCAAACATTAGACCTCTTGTGAAGGCGGCGATGTGCCTGCGGCTCTGCCGCCTGATGTGCGGAAGGGCTGCGCCCTTCCGTCCGCTCTGCTCTGCTGATCGGGGCTACGCCCCTGCTAGGGGCGTAGCCCCGATCATAACCGGACGCCTTCCGGTGAGTCGGAGACTCACCGGACATCAGGCGGCAGAGCCGCAAAAAAACGACGGCTTTTGCAAGAGGTCTATTTATTGCCGTCACCATTCTTTTCACTTAACACATCCTTCAAACTTGAATTAAGTTTATCAAATCACCGCCGCATCCGGCTTAAAGTTGACAATGATTATGAACGAAAGAATCAGCGACTTCACCCGCGCCCTTGAAGTATCCGCCGCCGATTACAGCGTCATGCTTGACGCTGAAGCCTGTGCGCGCCTCGAAAATTATTGTTCCATCATCGAACGCTTCAACTCGCGCCTTCATCTTTTCGCTCCCGTCGCGCCCGCTGAATTTGCGACACGCCACATACTCGAATCATGCTTCGCCGCCCAATTTATCCCCGACGCGGCACATATTTTAGACATCGGTTCGGGCGGCGGTGCGCCCGCGATTCCCTTGCTCATCACGCGCCCCGACACACGCGCGATGCTCATCGAAGCGACGACGAAGAAAGCGATTTTCCTGCGTGAAGCTTTGCGCGAAACCGGCTCGCAAACTCAAGCCGAAGTCGTCAACCAACGCTTCGAGACGATGCCGACGCCCGCCGTCGCCGCGCCCGTCGTCGTGACGTGTCGCGCCCTCGAACGCTTCGGTGAGATGCTCGCGCGCATCGTCGCGTGGTCGCCCGATGCGTCGCGTTTTGTTTTATTTGGTGGTGAAGCGGTGCGCGTCGCGCTTGAGAAAATCGAAGCCCGAAAGCGCGTGGTCGTACCACAAGCGGTTTTGATTCCGCGTTCGGATAATCGTTTCGTGTTCGTGGCGGAGAAGACTACCGCCTGACCGTCAGCGTCACGGACTGCGAACCACGCGCGACATAATCAACCGTGCGCTCATCTTCGCTTATCGTGCCGCTTGAAACGGTCGTCACGCCGCCACTTGCGCGGTCGGTCATCAACGTCGCCAGCACTGACGGCGGCAGATTCGGCAACTCGTTCGCGCCGATAATCGCACCCGAAACAGTGCGCGCAAGTCTCACGCGCAAGACGTTTCCGCCGCGCGCTTTGTTGATGAACTCGACCAACTCGCCGACGTTGCGCGGAACGATTGTGAGAGCGGCGAACTGTTGCATCGTCGCCGCGTCACCAATCGTCAAGGTCAAATTTCCGGGCGTCGTATCCGCAGGGATTTCAACCGCGAAACGCTCTGTGGTTTCGCGTCCGTCCGTTCCGCGCAAGGTAGCTTGAACTTCGACGTTCTCGCCGGGACGCACATCAATCCGGTTCACGGAGAGGCGTTCAAGGGCGCGCACGCGCCGACCTTCTTCCGCGATGATTTCGACTTCCACGCCTTTAACACGCGCACCTTGAAAGCCGCTCGTCATCACGACGCTAAGCGGCGCGGCAATCGCGCCCGCTGCTTGCAGCGAAGCCGTCGTCGCAGAAAATTTACGCTCAAGCGCAATGTGATATTGCTTCGGGGCGGCTTGTTTATCTTGTGAACCTTCTTCGACGGCGATGCGCCCGCGCACGGCAATAGTCGCGTTTCCGAAAGTGCGCTCCGTCGCTTCGAGCGCGCTCGTCAGAGCGAGATTAGTTAAAAGCGGCGTCAACACTTCGTCTTCCGCCACCTCAAAACGATACTCGCGCATGTTCGCCGTTAAGTCCGTCCGTCTGTCTCCGACATCGCCCGCATTGCCCGCGCGCACGTTGACCTTAATCGGAATCATGCGCGGTTGTGTGCCGAGCGTGCCGTAAATTCCGGTCGCGCGGTCTTGTTCGATACTGCCGACGAGCGCGCCCGGTATCGCCAGCTTGAACGAGTTGAGGGCGTTCGGAATCACCGTCACGACGCTCGCTTCGGTCATCGGCATACTCAAATTTCCCAAGCCCAAAAACGGATGACCGAACGCATAAATCTTTTCACCGTCGCGCATCGTCACCGTTCCGGCAGCGGCAATCGAGAAATCGCCGCGCACGAGTTGAACGCTGACCGACGTTCCCGGCAAGAGTGTTTTCGCCGTCGCCCGCTCCATCGAAGTCAGATTCGCCGCCCCGCCCACCCCGCCGATGGGAAGCAGATTGCTGGCTTGAAGTTGTGTGGTGAAACGGGCGAGCGTCTCCGGCTTGATGCCGTTGAAAGATACGGGCGTCGCAATCCGTATCAGTTGTTGCCCGCTGAAGGTCTGCATCATCGTTGACGAAGTTGAGACGTGTTCAGACTTGTTTGACAACGCGATGCCTTCGCCCGCGTTCGTCGAAAGACCTGTTTCATCCGCGATGATTTCCGACATCGCAACACGACGCGGTGCATCACGCTTCGATTTATTAAGCGACTTTTCAAATGCAAGATTCGGCTTGAAACTTGTGCCGCGCTGGAAGATGTCAACCATTTCCGCGATGGGCGTGATACCGGCAATCGGTTCTTTCGCAAACGGAAACGCGAACGCAATCGCTCCGACGATTCTGCCGTCAATGAAGACGGGCGAGCCGCTCATTCCGGCGAAGACTCCGGTGCGCTCGACGTTTGCGCCCGACAATTTGGCGATGATTGCCGATTGTCCCGCGCCGGGATAACCGGGCAGCACGCCCAAGATTTCGACCCCGAAATCTTCCGGCTCTGAACCCGAAAAAACCGTGCGCGCAATGCCCTTCATCCCCGCGCGCACCTCGCCTAACGGAAACAGTTTTGGAGACGTGACCGCCGTGTCAATCACAACGGGCGGTTTCACCGCGACCTTTGCGGTTTGTGCGAACGCGGAAAGTGAGAGCGCAAAGAGCAAGACGAACGAGATTTGATAACGAAGAAAACTATTCATGCGAGATTCAACCTTTAACTTTCAAGATTGCGACGGGCGCAAGGAGTCAAATGTATCACACCGTGATGTGTACACCGTTGTGCTGTAATATCGAGTTGCAAAATGAATTTAGATGCCGGAGATAGTAAAACGGAGGTGAACGGAGGCGGGAACAGAGGTCAACGGAGAAAGCCAAATTTATTCCTCCGCTCACCTCCGTTCAAACCTCCGCTTACCTCCGTTTTACTTGTTCTGTCCGCCATTGAAATCTCATATCGTTATGCAAGTCGGTCAAACGTGGCGTGTACGATGAACGATGCGAAGATGATTGACCTTGAAGCCTTCGTTCTCGTCGGCGGGCTAAGTCGCCGTATGGGAACGCCGAAGCACAGGTTAATGTTCGAGACGGTGACGGCGACGATGTTGATGACGGAGCGCATCGCGCGGACGCTCGAAATTGTCGCGCGCCGTCCGGTGCGGCTTGTGGTTCATGGCGACGAAGTTCTCGACCCGCGACTCGCGCACCGCGCACACGTCAAAGATGTGTATGCCGAACGCTCTGCCCTGACCGCAGTCCATGCCGCCCTCGCTCATGCCGACGCCGCGTGGGTCGCCGTCGTCGCGTGTGATTTGCCGTTCGTCACATCCGATTTGTTTGCACGGCTCGCGGCGCTTAGTTCCGGTTATGATACGGTTGTTCCGGTTGATGAAGCCGCGCGAACGCAACCCTTGTGCGCCCTGTACCGTCCGGCGGCGTGCCTTCCGGCGGCGACCACATTGCTTGACGCGGGCGAACATCGCGCGGGAGCATTGCTCGAAACGGTCGCCACGCGCTTCGTCACACACGATGAACTTGCCGACCTCGATGCGGCGACGCAATTTTTCTTTAACGTCAACACGCCGGAAGATTACGAACGCGCACGCCTGATGCGATTTTCAACTTGACCTGACAACGGGTCAATCATTTAGCATAAGTTTTAGAGGTCACGTCTTTTGGCGTCGCGCTCGCGTTTTACATCTTCACACCTCGACGGCGCGTTGTCTTTCAACGTATCTACATTCACAGGTTTAACCTGAACATCATTGACACCGATATGATTTCACGCCGCCACCCGCGCCGCACGCGCACACTTCTTCCCGTCATCATTCTCCTTCTAATAGGAATGACGGCTTTCGTTATGTGGCTCGCTTATACGGCGACACACCCGCCGACGCGCCCGTATCTCGTCACGCCCGAACGCTTCTCGTCACTTAGCGAACAGGGTTCGCGTGCGACCGAAGAAACATGGCAGAACCGCGACGGCACAACGGCACGCGGCTGGCTCTTACGCGGCACGGAAGGCGCGCCCGCCGTCATCATGCTCCACGCCTTCGAGCGCGACCGTTCATCGTTTCTCAATCTCGGCGTCAAACTAAACGAAGCGACCAACTTCACCGTGTTATGGACTGACGCACGCGCTCACGGCGAAAATCCTATCGGCGGCGCGTCCGCCTTCGGTGCGCGCGAAGGCGCGGATGTGATTGATGCGCTCAACTACTTACGCACGCTCAAAGCGCGCGACGGGATGCCGCTCATCTCCGCCGATGTCGGCATCTATGGCGTTGAAATGGGAGCCTACGCCGCCCTTGCCGCCGCGACCCAAGACCCCGCCGTGCGCGCCCTCGTTCTCGATTCAATCATCAGCGAACCCGACGAACTTTTGCGCCTCGCCGTCCGGCGGCGTACAAGCCTCAATTCATCAATCGTCAACTCGCTCGCCGGGCTTGGCACGCGCCTTTACTTTTTCGGCTCTTACGACAACACGCCCGCCTGTACACTCGCCGCGCGACTGAACGCCGGCACGCGCGTCATGCTTTTAAGCGGCGCGGACGCCGGTGCTTTACGCGACCAGACCGCGCAACTTGCCGGATGCCTGCCCGCTCAAGCCCGCGTCGAACTCAACACCGAAATCCCCGTCACAGGTCTTAGCGTCATCTCCGCGACGGGCGTTGAATCCGAAGCCTACGACCGCCGCGTGATAGATTTCTTCGACCGTATGCTGCGTGAAAATAGTGGATAACGGATAGTGGATAGTGGATAGTGAAAAGGCGGTTCTTAAGCTATCCACTATCCGTTAGTTTCACCCCGACCAAAATCACATCATCGTTTTCACCGATGACTTCAACCACCAATCCGCTTGAATGTTCGAGTTGCTTTACGCCTTCGCGGTTCGTCGTAATTAACACCCGTCCGGCGTCCGCATCGCGTACCGCATCGGCTACGTTTTCAATTGTTTCCAACTTGCGCGGTTCGCCTTCCGCGTCATAGACGATGCGCCCCGCGTGGTAAAACTCCGCCGTCCGGTCAATAGTATGAAGACCATAAAGCGGGGCGTCCGCATATCCACGTTGTGACGCCGCGAGTTGGTCACGCAATGAAAACCGATTGCCCGTCGTGCGTTCATTCATGCCGCCCGCGATGATGACGATGCTCGCCAAAGTCGCCGCGATAATCAAAGTCGCCGCCCGCCCGGTTGCGCGTGACGACCACGCCGCGACCACGCCGCACGCGAAGCCTATCAACCCTAATATCAATGCGGAGGGGAAATTTATAACCTGCATTCTCAAGCCGACCGCCGCGCCGCACACCGCCGCGATGCTTACCAAACACCCTGTCGCCGTCAGCCACACATCACTACGCCCACGCATCCTCACCAAACGCGCACCGACCAACAAAGCCGCACCCGGCAATGCGGGCAGCACATAGCCCGGCAACTTTGACCCCGATAGGGAAAAGAACGCGACCGGAACAACCAGCCACGCGAGAGCGAACAGATTCAGACGCCCGACGATTTCATCTCCCGTCATCGCATCTTTCGTCACCGCATCGCCGCGCATCCTCATCACTTTATCTTCACCGCGCCATGCCGCTTTGATCCCTTCGAGCGTCGCCTTCAGAAGAACTAAAGACCACGGCAACACGAGTGCGAGGATGACGGGCAGGTAGAAATAGAACGGTTGCGGGTGACGATATTTGTTTGAAACATAACGCGCGAAGTGGTGTTGAATAAAGAACTCATCAATGAACGTCCACCCGTGCCGCATGATGACCGGAACGTACCAGAGGCTTGCGACCGCGATTGTCAGCCACACGCCCCACACTAGACTGCGCCACCAGAAACCTTCCGGCACACGCCTTCGCAAAACGAAATACACTCCCGCGATTCCGGCGGGCAGCACCACGCCGATTAAGCCTTTCGCCAGCAACGCCGCTCCCATAAACGCATAACACCCCGCGATGAACCACCGCCGCTTCACACACTTTGCTTCGATGTCCGCCGCGAACAAACACGATAGCGCGCACGCCGTCGCCGCCGTGATGTAAATATCGAAACTCGCCGCGCGTGCGAACACCAGCAAACCCAAACACGATGCCGTCACACCCGCGCACATCGCCCCAATTCCGCGCCACTTCGCCGCGCTCACCCGCTCAACGCTTCGCCCGATGCCCCACACCGCCGCGACCGTACACAATCCCGCGATTGCCGAACCCAGACGCGCGGCGTACTCGCTCGCTCCGAACAAAGCGAACCCGACGCGCATCGCCCAGTAAGGCAGCGCCGGTTTCTCGAACCATGTAAAACCGCCGAGCGTCGGCGTCACCCAATCGCCACGCCCCCACATCTCGCGCGCCACCTGTGCATAGCGCGGCTCATCGGGTCCCGTCAGAGGCAACGCCCCCAAGCCGTACAAATAGACGAACACGACCCCGACGCACATCACCGCGCTCACCATACGCCGTCGCGCATCACTCGCTGAAGTTTCGCGCCCGTCATGTTTTTCCGTTGAGTTGGCAGCCCGTTTATCTTGCAAGTATATTCACCGTGAGTTCGATATTAAGAAGCAGAAAGATTCTATCCGCGAAACAACACGAAACGGCACGAACCAAAGCCGGATTTCTTTACTGTCTTTATTCGTGTTGTTTCGCGTGATTCGTGGATAAAAGCTTTCTTGTCTTACATCACCCTCGACGTAATTTCAAATTTGAAATCTCAAATTCGCTCGAAAGGACTTCTCCCGTGACCCTACGCACCGCCGTTATCGGCGTCGGCTCGCTCGGACGCCATCATGCGCGGCTTCATGCCCGACTCGCGCTTGAAAATCGTCTCACCTTTGTTGGCGTTTGCGATTCAAACGAACCGAACGCGCGCCTTATCGCCGCCGAACACAACGTGGTTTTGATAAACGATTGGCGCAAACTTTTGACGGATGAAAGCTTGCGCGTGGATGCCGTCAGCCTTGCGACGCCGACCGAATCGCACGCCGAAATTGCGTGCGCTCTCTTGGAAGCGGGCGTGCATGTTCTCGTCGAAAAACCCATCGCACTCACGCTCGCCGAAGCCGACCGCATGATTGAAGCCGCGACGCGCGGGCGGGCGATTCTTCAAATCGGGCATCTCGAACGTTTCAATCCCGCGCTCGTCGCGCTTCGTCCGTACGTTCGCGCCCCGCTCTATTTCGAGATTCACCGCGTCGGGCAGTTCACCGCGCGCTCGCTTGATATAGATGTCGTTCTCGATTTGATGATTCACGATTTGGACATCGTGCAGTGGCTCGTCGGCTATGAACACGACTTGCGCGAGATTCACGCCGTCGGGATTCCGGTCTTAACCAATCGCGTTGACGCCGCGAACGCGCGCCTCGTTTTCGCCAACGGCGCGGTTGCCAACATCACCGCGTCGCGCGTCGGCACGGAGAAGATTCGCAAGATGCGTTTCTTTCAACCGCATGATTACGTCGTCGTTGATTACCACACACGCTTTGCCTCCATCAGCAGCCTCGCCGCTCCGTCGCCCGCCGTGATGCTCGCCGCGCAAAACGCACAGGCAAACGGCATTGACGCCGCGACCGCATTCGCTTCCGCCGTTCACACGACGCGCCCCGAAGTTCACGACATCGAACCTTTGCGCGCCGAGATTGAAGCCTTCCTTGACGCCGTGCAAAACAACTCCGCGTCACCCATTCCCGGCTGGCAAGGACGCCGCGCACTGGGACTCGCGGCGCGCGTGCTTGAGAGCATACACACGCACGCCGCGCAAGCCGGAGTGTCTTTATCATCCTGATGATTATTGATGACTATGATGAATAATCGTTCGCACATCACGTCAACCATCAGGCAGCAACTCGCCGCCGCATCGCCCGCCGCCCCTGTTGACGGCTTGCTTGACGAATCAAGCCGTGACGGAGAATTTTCGTCGGCGGTCTATGCCGTCTGGCACGCGGGAACGATTGTTCACGCGAACGCGCGCGGTCACGCCGTCCGTTCACCGCGTATCATCAACGCCACACGCGACACGATTTATGATTTGGCTTCGCTCACCAAACCGCTCGTCACCACACTGCTCTGCGCTATCTTCATCGAACGCGGCACGCTCAAACTTGACGCCCCCGTATCGCACTATCTCCCCGCGTTCGACACACCGGACAAACGCCTCATCACCACCCGCCACCTTCTGACGCACACCGGCGGGCTTCCCGCGTGGCGTCCACTTTGTCTTTTAACGAAGGCTCAAAGCGCACAAACTTTATCTCATATCGCCCGTCTCGAACTCGCGTACCGACCGGGCGCGCAAGTCGTTTATAGCGACTTGGGCTTTATCACGCTCGGCATGATGTGCGAACGGATTGGCGAAACGTCGCTTGCCACACTCGCCGCACGCGAAATCTTTGAACCGTTAAATTTAACGCACACATTCTTCAATCCGCCCGCTTCTTTGCGCGAAACAATCGCCGCTTCCGAATCACACGGCAATCTTTACGAACGCGACATGAGCGCAACGCACGATGACACCACTGATGATGAGGACGATGACAACCGCGCGTCATGCTTTCGCACCCGTCCGATTTGGGGCGAAGTGCATGACGGCAACGCGCACTTTCTCGGTGGGCTTGCGGGTCACGCCGGACTCTTTTCAAACATCGCGGAAACCGTCACCATCGCCACGCAGTTTCTTCCACGTCACTCAAACTTGCTTCACGACCCCGCGACCTTTCGCTTATTCGACACCGACATGACGCCCGACTTGAACGAAGCCCGCGCCATGGGTTGGCAACTCGCCGCGACACCCGAATCAACCGCCGGAACGTCGCTTCCACCCTCAAGCTTCGGGCATCTCGGCTTCACCGGAACAAGCCTCTGGATTGACGGCGCGCACGAAAACATCTTCGCCCTGCTCACCAATCGCACGCACGACCATCCGCTCCCCTTCGCCAACATCAACCGCACACGCCGCCGCTTTCACACAACCGCGAACGAATTGATTCATCGGCTCATCGGTTCAATTAAGAAATGAATCAATGAGACAATTCCCCACAATGCGTTTCTCACGCGCTCAACTCACAGGCTTGATACTCGTCGCCATCATCATCTGGCTCGTCATCGCCCTGCGCCTTTTATTGAGTCAATGAACCAATGAATCAATGAACCAATTCCCCATCATCGCCGTCGTCGGTTCGACCGCTTCCGGTAAGAGCGCGCTCGGCATACGTCTCGCGCTGGAGTTCGCGGGCGAAGTCATCAACTGCGATTCGGTTCAGGTTTATCGTGACATCGAAATTGCGACCGCGAAGGTTTCACTTGCCGAACGTCAAACTGTGCCGCACCACTTATTAGATTTCGTATCGCCCGACGTGACATACACGGCGGGAACTTGGGCGCGCGACGCGGCTTCGGTAATCTCTGACATCACCGCACGCGCACGTCTCCCTATCATCGTCGGCGGCACGGGTTTTTACCTTCGTGCGCTGCGTGCGCCGTTGTGTGAAGCCGCCGCGACCGACCTTGATTTGCGCGAACGCTTAACCCGTTTGCGCGCCCGTCACGGAGCAGAACACCTGCACCGCATACTAAAGCGCGTTGACCCGACGGGTGCTGCCAGACTTCATCCGCGCGATTGGTCACGCACGACGCGCGCCATCGAAGTTTGGTTTCAATCTAAACGAACGCTTTCCGACGCTTGGACGCGCGACTCCGAACACGAATCCGCCCCGCTCATCTCTGCCCCGCTTCACGTCATCGCCCTGCGACCGGAGCGCGACCGGCTTTACGCGCGCATCAATGCCCGCACCCTCGACCACTTCAAACAAGGCTTAGTCGAAGAAGTTCGCTCCTTGCTTGCACGCGGCTTTAGCCCGCACTCGAACGCACTCGGCGCGCACGGCTATCGGCGCGTCGTCGAATACTTGAACGGCACGCGCACGCTTGACAGTGCCGTCGAACAGACGCGGCTCGATGTGCGCCATTACGCGAAACGTCAGATGACATGGTTTCGCCGTGAACCGGATGTGGAATGGTTCGACGGTTTCGGTGATGATGCGACGACACAACGTTTCGTCATCAATCGCGTCGCGGAAATCTTGCGTGCCGCTTAACTTAAACGTGCGTACTTCGCACGCTTTCTGCGACTTTTCCTTGTATGTCCTCAAGTGTGTGGTGTAATCTCCACGCCGCGCCTACATCGTCTTGTAGGCATAATCTCGCAATTTAACTTATGCACCGTTTCCTGTGCCGTTTCGATTGTCGGAGGCTCGTGTGGACACCAAACCCGCTCCCCAAAATATTCAGGATGCATTCTTAAACACCTTGCGCCGCGAACGCGATGCCGTGACGATCTACCTTGTCAACGGAGCTAAACTCGTCGGGCGCATCAAAAGCTTTGACAAGTTTTCCGTGCTGCTCGATTCCAACGCGCAAGAGCAGTTGATTTTCAAACACGCGATTTCAACCATCATTCACACGCGCGTCAAGACCGGCGAATTCAAAGCACCGACCAACGCCGAATCTCAATCGTCGAACCCGTTGCCCACATCCTCAACCGACCACGACACATCAACGAGAACCTAACAGCCGACGCCCACTTCCCGTGTCAAGCCTCACCTCAAGTTTCACCACCCAAAGCCGCATCACGCGCGACTTAAACCTGTGAGCGGCTGTGCGGGCATCGGTTTAGCGGGCAGCCATCGCACCGGCAAATCTACGCTGGCGCGCGTCATCGCCAAACGCTCCGGCATCCCGTTTATCAAAACCACGACCACCGAAGTTTTCGCCCGACTCGGCTTAGACCCCGCCGCCAAAATGGATTTTGCGACGCGCTTAAACGTTCAACGCCGCATCCTGCGCGTCTATCAAGAAACGTGGCAAAGCGCACATCTCGCACGACAGCCTTTCATCACCGACCGCACACCCGTTGATTTACTGGCTTACACGTTCGCTGATATTCAAGGCGGTACCGTAGTCAACGATGACGAACTTGAACTTTACGTCGCGGATTGCTTCGCCGTCACGAACCGTTTTTTCAAGTCGCTCGTTCTGGTTCAGCCCGGCATCCCGCTCATCTACGCGGCGGGCAAAGCGGCTCTCAACAAAGCCTACATCGAACACATCAACACGCTTATCATAGGCTTCTGCCACCACGCGCGGCTTGCGGTTTCCGTGCAAGTGCTGCCGCGCGAGATGACGGATTTGGAAACGCGCATCGAAGCCATAAGAACGATTTCGGGTTAAGTTTTCCGATATAAAACCCGGAACATCGCATTTCCGCATGATCGCCCGTGCGCTTTTACCCCGTTCGTTCATGTTATGCTTCCGCTCAATCGTCAGCGCGAAATCTTTCCCGTCAACTTAACTTTCATGTTCGCAAACATCACCGGCAACGAAGCGACCAAGACCCGTTTGCTTCGCATGATAAATTCAAACCGCGTTCCCGGCGCGCTGCTTTTCGCCGGAGCGTCAGGCGTCAGCAAACGGTTGTTCGCCATCGAACTCGCCAAAACTTTCAACTGTCTGAACCCGATTACGACGGGCATCGAGACGGGCGAAGCGTGCGATGTGTGCGGCGCGTGCCGTCGTATTGCGACGCTTGACGATGCGCGCGAACGCATCGCCGCCAACGAAGCGGCGATTGTCTGGAGCGACCATAAAGATGTCGGCTTAATCGTGCCTGACGGCAGGTTTATCAAAATCGAACAGGCGCGCGAGATTGCGCGCGAAGCCAACTTTCGACCCGCCGAAGGTCATCGCCGCGTCTTTATCGTTGACGACGCTGACCGCCTCAACGAAGCCGCCGCCAACGCTCTGCTTAAAACCCTTGAAGAGATGAACGCAACAACGTATCTCATCCTTGTTTCGTCGCGCCCCGATGCGTTGCTTCCGACGATTCGTTCACGCTGTCAAACTCTGCGCTTCGCACCGCTCACCGCCGCCGAAATCGAATCGCATCTTATCCACACCAAGCAGCGCGCCGGAGAGGAAGCCCGCCTCGCCGCCCGCCTCGCGCGCGGCAATCTCGCCCTCGCCCTCAATTTCAACCTCGATGCGTATCAAGCCCAACGCGAACAAATCTTGACCGTCCTCGATGCTTTAGCGTCGAAGCGCGACCGTGCGCGCGTGCTTCGCATCGCAGAGGAAATCAGCGACCCGAAACATAAAGAGGATTTTGAAAGCACGCTTGACACCTTCGAGATTACAGTGCGCGACGTGTGGCATCTCGCGCTCCACGCGCACGACAATACAAACGACACCACACACGACGCTGCGACTATCAGCGCACCCGTCATCATCAACGGGGACATCGCCGCGCGTCTCGCCGCTCTCGCCACGCGCCTCGCACCGCGCACGCTCGCCCTGTTTCTCACACGCATTGACCGCGTGCGCCGCGAACTGCACGTCAACATCAATCGCCGCCTTGCCACCGACGCCCTGCTTCTCGGTATCATCGCCGAAACCTAAAGCCTTGCAAGAAGCGGTTTCCATAAACACGACCCGGAGCGAAGCAAATGTGGTAAATGGTAAATCGTTAATGGTCAATAGAAAGAACCTTCTGTTTCTCCATTCACTATCAACTATCCACTATCAACTATCAACTATTCTATGAGCCACAAAATTTTAATCGTTGATGACGACCCGGAATTTCACCAACTCGTGCATACCGTACTCGTGCGCGACGGCTTCGATGTCGTTGATGCGTTCGATGCCTTCGCCGGATTGCAATGTCTCGCGGATACCTCCGTTGACCTCGCATTGCTCGACGTGATGATGCCCGGCATGGACGGGCTTGAACTGCTCGCCCGCTTGCGCGTCACGCATCCGCACCTGCCCGTGATTATGATGACCGCGATGACGACGCCGGAAACGGTCGTCGAAGCGTTGCGCGAACAGGCGTGCGACTTTCTCTCCAAGCCGTTCGACATCCCCGACTTGACGACTGCCGTGCGCGCCGCGTTCCAACTTCAACCTTACGAAACCGCCGTCGAAGTCCTCTCGGCGCGTCCCGAATGGATTGAACTTCGCGTGCCGTGCGCGCCTTCGGCAATCGAACCGCTTGAGCGCATCATGTCGAAACTGAAAACCGATTTGCCGACGGACGTGCGCGAAGGCATCACTTACGCTTTCCGCGAAATGCTTCGCAACGCCATCGAACACGGCGGCAAAAACGACCCGAACAAGTTTGTCGAAGTCGGATACCTACGCACCGCGCGCCTCTGCCTCTACCGCATACGCGATCCCGGCGAAGGCTTCTCACCCGAAGCCCTCGACCACGCCGCGATTTCAAATCCCGATGATGACCCGATGCAACACGAACGCATACGCGAAGCGCGCGGCATACGTCCCGGCGGCTTCGGCATCCTCATCGCCCGCAACATGGTTGATGAAATGATATACAACGAACGCCACAACGAAGTCGTGCTGATTAAGTATCTGGACGACACGGAACGCCCTTCAACAAATTGATTTGTTGACTAACTTTCTTGACATAACCCAAACTTTTTTGACAGAGGCAAAACCGAATGAACGTAAAAGTCAGCGTCAGTCAGCTTCAAAAATATCTACCCGAAATTCTCAACCGCGCCGTCGCGGATGATGATGTTTGCGTTGTCGAGCGCGACGGCGAAAACATCGCGGTCATCGTCAGCTTGCGCGAATGGCGGCGGCGCACCGTCGGCGAACAGCTTGACGCGCTCGGCACGGAATACCGGATTACCGCAGACGGACAACAGCGTACCGAAGCACTGCTTGCCAAAGAGCGATTGACTCCCGCTGAAGAAAAGGAACTCGAAACTTTACTCACCGAAGCCGACGAAATCATGCTCCGCCGCGCCGAAGCGTTGGATAATCTGTGAGTTGCATTTCCGCTTAATTAAGTACCTAACCGAGTCACCTGTCATCATTTGCACGCGCTTGAATGCGTGCGAATAACGACAGGTGACAAGTTTTTACTGCGCCGCCTTCACACCCGAATAGAGCGGGAAAACCGTTTTGTTATGATTTCCGGCACGGTATGTTGATTGCCAAGCGTGATAAGGAAGAAAACAATTTCATCCTTCTCGACAGGTAAGTTTCAGGTCACTCACCATGTTCAAAAAAATCATCGCCCACATCACATTAAGTTTAACGTTCTTCAATTTGGCGGCGTTCGTCCCCGCGCAATCGCCTTCACCGAACAAGCAACCATCACAAGCGACGGCGACGCTTCGCGCCGTTCCCGTCGGCGGCAGTCTGGTCGTCGAAACGAGAGACGGCAAAAGCACGAAAGCGAAGTTTCAATCCATCACCGATTCGACGCTCTTTGTCTCGCGCAAAAGCAGGACGATTGAATTTAATTTAACCGACGTGCGGCGGGTCTTTCGCGTCACGGGCAGGTCACGCACAAAGACAACACTCATCGGCGGGGCGGTCGGGGCGGCAATCCCTATCGGCTTGGTCGCCATCGCGGGGGCGGCTGACGACACGGGCGGAAGCGATGGCGAAGTGGCAGCGATTGCTCTCGGTGCGGGCGCGCTTGGGGCGGCAATCGGGGCGGGCGTCGGCGCGCTTGTCGGACGCGGGCGCAAGCGCGTGTTGATTTATGAAGCACCTTGAAATATAGAAGCCTAATACAGACTTGCACAACAATATGAGATTGACTGTTTAGAGGCGGGCTATGCCCGCCGCCCGTCGGTCACGCGCGGCGGGCATAGCCCGTCGCTAAACAATCTCACGTTGATTTGCAGTTCAGTATAAGAGCATAAAGAAGGGAGGCGATTTACAAATCGCCTCCCTTCTTTTTATTTCCGTGCGGTGAACGGCTTATGTGATTTGCACGAGTTGCGGTTCATCGTGTTTGGCATAAGCACCTTCCGCGACGAGTTTTTCGGCTTCGCGCACAAAGGCTTCGACAATATCCGCCCCCGCGACTTTACGCATCGGGACGCCGTTTTTGTAAATCATCCCGACGCCGCGCCCGAACGTCACGCCCAAATCGGAATCGTGGGCTTCGCCGGGTCCATTGACCGCGCAACCCATTATGGAGAGGTGAAGCGGCTCTTTGATGTGCGCCAGACGGCGTTCGATTTCGGTCACGATTTCGACGAAGTTATCAATATCCAAACGCCCGCACGTCGGACACGCGACGACCGTCACGCCGCGCTCTCGAAGTTCCAAAGACTTCAAAATTTCCCACCCGACGCGCACTTCCTCGTGCGGTTCGGCGGCGAGTGAAACGCGAATCGTGTCGCCTATGCCGTCGTGTAAAAGCACGCCCAGACCTATCGCGGATTTAATCGAACCCGCGAACGCCGAACCCGCTTCCGTCACGCCCAAGTGCAAAGGGTAATCAACACGTTCCGCCAACAGGCGATACGCGGCGACAGTGCGGCGCACGTCCGAAGCTTTGAGTGAAACTATCGTGTCGTGGAAATCCAAATCTTCGAGAATCTGTATGTGGCGCAGGGCGGATTCAACCATCGCTTCGGGCGTCGCCGTGCCGTATCGCGCGAGTAAATCTTTCTCAAGCGAACCGCCATTGACGCCGATGCGAATCGGAACTCTCTGGCTGGCGGCGGCGCGCACGACTTCGCGCACGCGCTCATGCGCCCCTATGTTTCCGGGATTAAGTCTTAGTTTATCCACGCCCGCATCGAGAGCCATCAACGCGAAGCGATAGTGAAAGTGAATGTCCGCGACGAGCGGCACATCCGGCACGCGACGGCGAATCTCTTTGAGGGCAATCGCGGCTTCGCGGTCAGGCACGGCGACGCGCACAATCTCGCATCCGGCGCGCATCATCTCCTCAATCTGCTTTACCGTGCCTTCAACGTCCGTCGTATCGGTCTTCGTCATAGACTGCACGGCGACGGGCGCGCCGCCGCCGATTTGCACGTCTTTGACAAAGACCGCGCGGGTTTTCCGCATCTCTAATTCCACAAATTCACCTCAAAAACTGCGACGATTTCAAAACAATCTCTGCGTCTCCTTTGCGACCTCTGCGTTTAATAAATGTTAGGTTTCATTAACCGCAGAGGCGCAAAGAACACAGAGAAGGCGCAGAGGAGACGAGCATATCCAAATGACGTTTAAGCGAAAAGTTTGAGTATGTCGTTGCCGAACGCGAAGACCATCAGCATCAGTAAAAGCACGAAGCCGACTTGTTGAATGCGTTCACGGACGACGGTTGATAATCCGATGCCGACCACGCCGAGCAGCCATTCGACGCCGAGTATCACAATCGCCCCGCCGTCTAAAATCGGAATCGGAAGCAAATTCAAAATTCCGAGGTTCAAACTGATAAAGCCGAGCATCGTGAAGATGCCGACCCATCCGAGTTCGCGCGCCGCTTGCGACGTTACCTTAACGATGCCTATGGGACCTGAAATCGTGTCACGCGCCGAACGCTTGCCACTGAACACTTGACCGAGCGCGTTGCCCGTGACGCGCAGCATTTCGAGATTGCGATTCACGCCGTAAGCCGCCGCGCCGAGAAGCCCGACGGGTTGCGGCGGAATGTTTAAGATAGGAGCGATGCCGAGTTTCAAGCTGCCGTCGGCAACGCGGCGCGCACTTGCGGACAATTCCTGTCGCACGCCGTCGCGCTCAATCGTGAGACTTACGGGCGCGCCGTTTGAGCGTTCGATGTACTCCGTGACTTGAAACGGATCGGACACTTGTTCGCCGTTAATTGCGATGAGATGGTCATTCAACTTTATCCCGGCTTCGGCGGCGGCTGACCCGTCAGTCACGCTGCCTATCACAACAGGATAAGGACCGTAATCAAGCGCGAAGTCGAAAACGCCGAGTACTTCCTGACCTTCCATCTTCTTTAACGGCGTCACCGTCAAATCAATCTCTCGCCCGTCGCGCTCAACCGTCACCGGCAAAGGTTGTTCAGGCGAAATAAGCGCGTCGTTGCGTATGCGCTCCCACGAAGGATTTTCCGCGCCGTTAAACTTGACGATACGGTCGCCGACTCGCAAACCGGAGCGCGCCGCCGCGCCGTCCGCCCTGATGCCTTTGACGACGGGTGCGGGAGTCGGCGGTACGCCGTACAACATCGCCGCCCCGAACACGACCGCGAACGCCGTCACGAGATTGAATATGGGACCCGCGACGATGACGAGAAACTTTTGCCAACGCGGACGCAAATCGAATCGCTCGCTCGCCGGAATATCGCTCGCGCCTTCGCCTTCAATCGCGGCGTTGGTTTCGTCGCCGCCGAGTTTGACGTAAGCACCGAGCGGAATCAGGCTCAAACGATAATCCGTGTGTCCGCGTTTGAAACCGAAAACGCGCGGACCTATTCCGATAAAGGAAAAGATTTCGACGCGAATCTTCAACATGCGGGCGACGATAAAGTGTCCGAACTCGTGAATTGTCATCGCCGCGCCAAGCACGATGATGGGAGCGAGAATAGCCAGTATTGATATATTCATAAAAAGGTAATGTCCGTCGTTCAACCTCGCCACTTTATTGAAAGCGGTGGCGGTAAAAAAGTTAGATGCAGTTTAAGCGGCGGTTCGCGGGGCGGTCAAACTTAAAGCATCTTGCATATTTGATTAAGCTTTGCTCGCGCCTGTTATGTCGTCGCTATGCGCTCACAACCTTTGTCAGATGCGCGATTGCCTTCCGTGCGTTCGCGCGGGCGAGGCGGTCAATGCGTAAAATCGTTTCCAGCGTGTCCGCCGCTTCCGCAGGCGTGGCGTGCATTACGTCTTCAATCACAACGGGGATGTCCGTCAAAGCGATGCGTTCATCGAGAAATGCTTGAACCGCTTCTTCGTTCGCCGCGTTCATCGCCGCCGGAACGGTTCCGCCCGCGGCAAGTGCTTCGTAAGCGAGACGCAAACACGGAAAGCGCGTCATATCGGGTGCTTCAAAATGCAGTCCGGCGAGGCGTGTCAAATCGAGCGGCTCAAGCGTGCCTTCGCATCTTTCGGGGTAAGTCAAGGCATACTGAATCGCGTGGCGCATGTCGGTCACGCCCATCTGCGCGATGACCGAGCCGTCAATCATCTCGACCATCGAATGCACGACGGATTCGGGATGCACCACGACCTCAATCGCTTCGCCCGCCGTTCCGAATAACCAATGGGCTTCGATGACTTCCAAACCTTTGTTCATCAGCGTCGCGGAATCAATCGTAATCTTCGCCCCCATTTGCCACGTCGGATGCCGCATCGCATCCGCGATTGTCGCCCGTTCCATCTCCGCGCGTGTCGCGTTGCGGAAGGGTCCGCCCGAAGCCGTCAAAATCAATCGCTTGACTTCACCCGCACGCTCGCCACGCAGACATTGATGCACGGCGTTGTGTTCGGAATCAATCGGCAAAACTTCCGCCCCCGATTCGCGCGCCGTCCGCATCACGAGTTCGCCCGCCATCACAAGCGGTTCTTTATTGGCGAGTGCGACGCGCTTTCCGGCTTCGAGGGCGCGAAGCGTCGGAACTAATCCAACCGCCCCGACCGTCGCCGTCACGATTGTTTCCGCTTTCATATATGTGGCGACTTCAATCAACCCACTCTCGCCCGTGCGAATCATTGGAAGTTTGACATCCTTCGCACGCAAAAACCGCGCGACTTCACGCGCGCACTCATCATTTTCGACCGCGATTAACTCCGGGCGAAACCGCGCGACCTGCTCCGCGAGTTTCTCCGCATTGCGTCCCGCCGCCAACGCGACGACGCGAAACCGCCCGCCCATCGTCTCAATGACGCGCAACGTATTACATCCGATTGAGCCGGTCGAACCGAGTATGGCAATGCCTGTAGTCATGTAAGTAGTAGGCAGTAGGCAGTAGGCAGTAGGCGGTAAAAAGTTTGGATACTGCCTACTGCCCTCTGCCTACTGCCTACTTTCCTTCAAAATAGATTCGCGCGAAATAGTAGATGAGCGGCGCGTTGAACAGCAAACTGTCGAGACGGTCGAGCAAGCCGCCGTGACCGGGCAGAATGTTCGCCGCATCCTTCGCTCCCGCCCCGCGCTTTAAGGCACTCTCGCTTAAATCTCCGACGACGCCAAGCACGTTCATCGTCATGGCAAGCGGCACGGCAACGGTCAACGGTAAATCACGAAAGAACGTGAAGTGCGCGATGATGGCGGCGATGATGCTTGCCGTAAAACCGCCCGCCGCGCCTTCCCAAGTCTTGCCGGGACTGATGCGCGGTGCGAGTTTGCGTTTGCCGAACGCGCGCCCCGTGTAATAAGCCGCCGTATCCGAACCCATCAGCACGAGAAAAAAGAACGTCAAAAGCTGCGCCGCCCGCCCGTCATCAAACTCCACGCGCACGCCCAGAACAAAACCGCCGAGCAGCGCGACGTACAGCACACCAAGCACCGTCGCCGCCGTCGAGCCAAGCATGGACTCGAAACTTTTTTCGCTCAAAGCCGCCTTCGCCAACGCCGTGATGACCAGTGCGGCGAGGACGGCGGGCAACATAAAGAGCATCTCGCCGCCAAGATAAAACACCGTCAAGATGCCGACGGCGAACACCATTCCCAAACTTATATCGGGCTTCAAAGCGCGACGCGCGGCGAGCAGATAAAATTCGTAAAGTCCGAGTATGACCGCCGCGACTGCGAGCGCGACGAAAACTAATTCAAGTTGCGGAAACCAGATTGATGCGATGAGAACAGGCAGCACGACAATCGCGGTCAGAAGACGCTTCATAGTTAGAGATCAGGGGTCGGGGTTCAGGGGTCGGTGCTTAGGTTAAATACTCAATCTGATTGTGGCATCACGCGGCGTGAAGCGACAACGGCGACGCAATGGCGGCGCGAAGTGGAATCAACGTATCAGACGTGAACGGGTTCGAGTTGACCTTCAACCTCCGACTCCCGTCCCCCGTCCCCTGTCCCCTGCCTTCCTTCCCCGCTTTCGACTGCGCCGAAGCGACGTTCGCGCCGCCCGTAATCAACGATGGCTTCCAACATATCGGCGCGCCGAAAATCGGGAAACAAAGTTTTCGTCACATATAGTTCACTGTACGCGAGTTGCCACAACAGGAAATTCGAGATTCGCATCTCGCCGCTTGTTCGTATCAACAAATCGAGTTCCGGCAAATCATGCGTATAGAGCGCGGCGGCGATGTCTTGTTCCGTCACTTCTTCCGGGTTCAAACCCGCTTCGCAACGCCGCACGATTGCCGCGCGACACGCATCAACGATTTCCGTCCGCCCACCGTAATTAAGCGCGATGCTCAAGGTCATGCCCGTGTTCGCGTGTGTGCGCCCCGAAGCGTTTTCGATTTCCCGGCGTACACTGTGCGGCAAGGCTTCGAGCCGTCCGATGGCTTGAAAGCGAATGTTTTGATGGTCAATCTCGTCGAGTTCCTGCCGCAAATATCGCTTCAACATACGCATCAACGCATCAACTTCAAGACGCGGGCGTTTCCAATTCTCCGTCGAAAACGCATAGAGCGTCAGCGCACCCAAACCTAATCGCGCTCCCGTATCCACCGCCGCGCGCACGGCTTCGACGCCCGCGCGGTGTCCGGCGATGCGAATCTGCCCGCGCCTCGCCGCCCAACGCCCGTTGCCGTCCATGATAATCGCAACGTGAGCGGGAAGCCTGTGCCACGCGACGCTTGCCAGTAATGCCGCGTCACGCGAATCCGGTTCGATTACTTCGGCGAAGTTTGCCAACACGTCGCGGCTCTCATTCTTCGTTTGATTGTGTGGCTGGTTGGTAAGCTGTTTGAGTCGTGCAATCATGCGGGGTACTTTATGTCGCAAAGCAGTTTGCGTCAAGTTAAAAACAGCTGGTGAGTGTAAATTATTTTCCCGCCGAATCGTAATGCACTCGAACGAGCGTCAAGCCGTGCGCGGCGGCGGTTGCTCCTGAAAGCGCGCGGTTGCCCGTGCGTATCGCTTCCTCGACTTGTGCGGTTTCGATTTCGCCGCGCCCGACGGCAAGCAAAGTCCCGGCGATGGAGCGCACCATGAAACGCAAAAATCCTTCGCCCGATGCCGTGATTTCCACGACGCGCCCGTGCGCTTCGGCGTTCCAGTAATCCCTGACTTCCATTTGCGTCACACACCTTACGCGGTCTTCCGTATCCGATTGCGCCGACGAAAACGCCGTCCAATCGTGTCGCCCGATAAAGACATGCGCCGCCTGCTTCATCCGTTCGACATCGAGCGGACGCATCTCCGTCAAGGCGCGCCCCGCGAGAAACGGCGAAACAAACGCGGCGTTAAAAATTCGATAACGATACGTTTTCCCGACGGCAGAAAAGCGGGCGTGAAAATCATCCGCAACTTCTTCGACCTCAATCACGCGCACATCAGGCGGCAGGTTTCCATTGAGCGCGGCGCGCAACTTATACACGGACAGGGCGCGCTCCATCCGCACACTCGCAACTTGGGCTTCGGCGTGAACGCCCGCATCCGTGCGCCCCGCGCCATAAACCGTGCGCCGCTCTCCTTCAAGCACCGCGACGGCGCGCTCAAGTTCACCCTGCACCGTGCGCTGTTCGCCCGCGTGTTTATGAAGCTGTACTTGCCAACCACAAAAGGCAGCACCGTTGTAAGCCAGTGTGAGTCTGTAATTCATTGCTGTTTGAAACTTATCCGAAGCCTGTGCAAATAAAAGTCGCTGTGTTTTCACCGCGTGAGCGGTGGCTCGAATTTAGCCGTGCGTTTTAACGCACGGGGGAGGCAGTGACAACATCGTCGTCGCGTCAGCGACGATTGAACCTGACCGGCGTTTTTTCAATCGTCGCTGCCGCGACGGCGATTTGATTTTGACGTTTTCCGTGCGTTGAAACGCACGGCTAAATTCATCGCATCACTACGCGATGAATTATGCACAGGCTTCACTTATCCGTGAAGCCCGTTGAAATTAGTATTGCTTGGCTTTTGGAATTAGCGGCGGATTACGTCTGTAAGATTAAAGCAATAATGCGGCAGCTAAATGCCGGATTGACACGCAAATCAAAGCTGGCATGTTGTGTCAGACGTTTTGCCATCTGTTTCAGAAGCTGGAAATTGTTTGTCGTACAAGATACTATTCGCGCACCTCACACAGCATACAGTTCGTTGTTCATCTTCTGTTTTGAAACTGTTAGATGTCGCCGAATCCGTCACGACACACAACTACCTTCGCTTAAAACATGGGTCGTGTAAATCGCCTCATACCTCGTCAACACTCTTGTCTCTCAAGTCCTCTCGAAAGGAAAAAATATGAAAAAGTCCGCTATATCCCTCTTACTCTTTGCGTGCGCGATGACTCTCTCCGCCGCGCTCTGGCAAACGCACGCCCTCACAGGCACTCCGGCAAATTGCTTGATGTTTTCAGTTCCGGTCGTGATTCACGACGCGAACCAAACGCAGTTCAAAACAGAAAATCAATCATTGAGATTTTCCGTCGTCTCCGCTCCCGATTCCGGCGTCGGCGTGTTCAACGATAACGGCAGCAACCTTGGCGTCGGTGCTATTGCGAACTTTCCGACGCAAGGCATTTCGTCCTCAACTCGCAACAGCACGACGACCGCGATTTCCTGTACCGATAACCTGTGGGATGTGAACTTCGTCATCCGAAGAAATTGCAACACGATTGGCGACAAAGTTACGTTCTTCGTGATTAAACCTGACGGCAGCCGTTTGGATGTCGCCAGTTTCGTCACGGAAAGCGGCGGCGTGCGTTTTACGAATCTCACCTCTGCCGTTTTCGGCATTAACAATCGCGGACTGGGCGCAGGAAGTTTGATAGGAAGCGGCGCGCTGATTCCGTTTTCGGCAGCTAATGGAAGTCAAACTCCTTTGATAACGGCTTCGATAATGAACCTGCTGCCCAAAGGCGCGTGCAGCCGCTTCGGAATCGAAATCGCGCGCGGTGGCAACGAAGGCACAACATCCGTCACCATCGCCGATGTTGTGGCTGACCGCGACATGAACGGACCGACCGCATTAGGACCCACCGTGAATGCCGACGGCAGCGTTAACACAGGTGACATCAGACCATACCCGATAGGCTTGACCTGTCCGATCAGTTGTCCTTCCGAATGTCCGATGCCGACGCCTTCATGTCCGCCTCCGACACCTAACCCGACACCAACTCCGACACCTAACCCAACTCCAACGCCAACTCCGACACCGCCAAATCAGTTCTGTTTCGAGGGCATCAACACCGGTGTCAGCGCGAGTGCTACTATCACCAGATTGACGGACAATAGCCTTTGCTTGACCATCACCAACACCTCGACCGGCAGCACGACGGGCAAGATTACGAGCATCGGCTTTGACCTGCCCACATCTGTTCGCGGATTTAGCTTACAAGATGCGACGAACAGGAATTACCGCTTGGAACAAGATGTTCCCGGCAATGCCAGCGGCATCAATCGCAACTTTGACTTTGCCCTTCTCACCGGACCGAACTTTAACGGCGGTGGCAATCCCAACAATGGAATCCTTGCCGGAAGCAGTGCGAGTTTCTGCATTTCGGGTGATTTCAGAGGATTGACCGGACAGCAAATCGCGTCGGGCATCTTCCTTCGCTTCCAAGATGTCAATGCCGGTGGCGGCAGCGATGTCGCGCAATCGCGCCCGTGTCCTCCGGGCGGCAACCCGACACCAACGCCGACACCTAATCCAACACCGTCACCGACTCCCGTTTGCGTGACGGACGGCAGCGGCGGCGGTGGCTCGACACAGGTTGGAAGTCTAAGCGTCACGACGCTCCCGAACGGCGACATCAGTGTTCGTCTTGACCAATCGCGTGCCATTAACGATAACAGCTACGGCGCGAACGCCATCGGTTGGTCAAGAAGTCATACCTTCAGAGACCTTGTTGGCAGCGACAAAGCTCAATTCATTTTCAGGGACGCGAACGGCAACACCGTGCTTGATTTCTTCCTTGACTATATTTCCCTCCAATCCGGGACGCCATCCGGTTATGAGAGTCTCGGACCCTTCGGCGGTGATGGTCGCTTCAATTTCGGTAACGCGGCGAACGTGCTGTCATGGAACAGTTCGCTGGCGCGAAACTTGAACGATACGGGCTACTGCTCAAACGGCATCTGCACAGTCGGTGGCGTCAATCTACTGGTTGATTCACCGCCCGCCGATGCGAACTACAACATCACGAATCCGAGTCTGGCACAATGGAATTTCACCGACTCATATGAAGTGATTATTAGTCGCGCGGCGTTTGGCAGTGCTGGTTTCGGCAGCGTCTCACTCGGTGAAGTTCACAATTCACCGGCGAAGAGCGGCGACAATGCCATCACTCCGACACCATGTCCGGGCGGCGGCGGCAACCCAACCCCGACACCTAACCCGACACCGAAACCGCCGAAAGGTAAGGACGATAAGGACGGTAAGCATTAACCGCACAGCAAATCGCGGCGGGCATCTCCCCTCGCTTCCAAGATGTTAATAACGGTGTCAGCGATGCCGGGCAATCGCGCCCGCTAAATCCGCTTCAACAAAATTCGCACGCGCGAACAGAAACCAATCACTTATCACACGAACCACCGCGATGTTTATTCGCGGCGGTTCGTGTCGTTTTGTGGATTGATTTCCCGGTAAGGTTTGGCACGCGGCTTCTCAACCCGGCTTCCGGGCTTTATCGCTGCTTCCCCACGCCGACACGCCGGACAGTTCGCGGGGTCAAAAACGGGAACGTCGAGCGTCGCCAGAGCGATGCGGGGGATGCCGACGTCCGCCTTGTTGTTGGAACGGTCAATGATGGATGCCGCCGCGATGACGCACGCGCCGAATGCGTTTAGGGCGTGAATGGTTTCGCGTGTCGAGCCGCCGGTGGTTATCACGTCTTCGACGACGAATGTGCGTTCACCTTCGCGCACGGTGAAGCCGCGACGTAGAGTCATGACGCCCGCTTCGCGTTCGGTGAAGATGAATCGCGCGTTGAGTGCGCGGGCGACTTCATGCCCGATGATGATGCCGCCGATGGCGGGGGCGGCGACGGTTTCGATTCCGGCATCGCGGTAATGCTCCGCGATAGCCTGACCCAGCGCAGCGGCTTCGTGTGGATACTGAAGCACGCGGGCGCATTGCAGATAGTGCGTGCTGTGCAAGCCACTCGTCAGTTGAAAATGTCCTTCGAGCAGTGCTTCCGTGCGCCGGAAGCGTTCGAGAATTTCGTGATTGTTCATGGTCGTTCGGAGTTTGATTATGACTATGTGATTGTGACGGACATGCGAGGTCAAACCTCGCGTGTTAAAATGCGTTCCTGATGTTGATTAACCAAACCACGCACTCCGCGCCCGTCGAACGCGCACCGCACAAGTTTTCCAATCTCGTTTCCGATTCCGCTCTCGTTGATGATGCCGTGCGTTTGTTGCGCGCGAACGGCAAGCGCATGACGGCGATTGAACTTGCCGACCGCGTGTTACAAATTGCGATTGACGATGCGGAAGTCGCCAGCCTGTTCATCGCCGAACTCGTGGGCGACGATGCGCGTTTTCAACCGCACGCCGACGGGACAATCGAACTCATTGATGTTGATGTCAACTGGACGACGCTCGATGCGACCGATTTCGTCGTCGTTGATGTCGAGACGACGGGAGCGCGCACGCCGGAGTGTCGCGTCACGGAAGTCGGGGCGTATCGCGTGCGCGAAGGGCGCATCGTCGGTGAATTTGCGACGCTCATCAATCCCGAACAAGCGATTCCGCCGTTCATACAATCCTTGACCGGAATTACCGACGCGATGGTCGCGCGCGCCCCGACGTTCGGACAAGTCGCGGCGGAATGGCTCGCATTTGCCGACCGCGCAGTGTTGGTCGCGCACAACGCCCCGTTCGACGTGCGCTTTTTGAATGCGGAAGTGGGGCGCGTATTTCCGAATCGGCGGATGATAAATCCGCATCTCTGCACCGTCTCACTCGCCCGCCGCCTCGTTCCCGGTCTTATAAATTATCGCTTGCATACGGTCGCGGAACACTTCTCCATCTCCATCACTAATCGCCACCGCGCCGCCGGAGACGCGCACGCGACCGCGCAAATCTTTTTACATTTCCTCGCCCGTCTGCGCGACCACAACATCACGACGCTTGGCGATGCGCGCATTATGCGTTGCTAATAAATCATCATGGCGAAGCGTCATCAGTGAAGTGTTATGAGCGAATCGCTCCTTCTTCTTTTTTGTTCTTCAACAAGTTCTTCATCACAAAAAAACCTATCAACATCACCGCGACGCCCAAACCTATGAACGGATAATATCGCGCGAGGATTGCGCCCGCTTGCGCTCCGTATCGCACGGCGAATAAGCCTTCGACGGTAAAGCGAAAGAAGCGACCGAGACAGACGGCAACGGCGAAGCGCACGACGTTAAAGCGAAACACGCCCGCCGAAACGACGAACAACTTGAACGGAAACGGCGGCGGAAGCACGCTTGCGACCAACACGGAAAGCAAGTCGTAGCGTTCGATGAGCGAGCGGACGCGGGCTTGTTTCTCATCGGAAAAACGGGCGAGGGCGCGGCTGCCCGCCTTTTGTGAGATGTAATAAAGGATAATGCAACCGATGGTCGAGCCGAGCGTCGCGGCGACCGCGTAGAACAACATGCGCGACGGGTTCGCGGTTGAAAGCAGAATCATCACCGCGTCCGCCCCACCGGGAAGCGGCACGAATGCCGAATCGAGCAAGGCAACCGCGAACAACCCGAACGCTCCAAAGGACATAAGCCACGTCACGACCTCATTCAAAAACCGCGCAATCTTTTTCACTCGCCGTCCGACCCTTCGTTTCTCTTGGCGTCCGCCGTTGAATCAGCGACATTCGATGTTGCCGTCATCGTCGCTTCCGTTGTGTCGTTCATCTTCACGTCATTCGTTGTCAAGGCGTCAATGCGTGTGGCGCGAAAGCGTTTCCAGACAAGATAAATAAGAAGCCCGCCGAGTCCTGCCACCACTGTATAAGCGACGATAAGAAAGCCGTCGTCCTTCAACCAACCGATGACCTGTGCGCCGTAATAAACCGCGAGCGCGCCTTCGACGAAGTAACGCACGGAGCGCGCAATCATAATCGTCGTGACGAATCGCCAGCGCGGATATTCGAGCGCGCCCGCCGTGGCGACGAAAATCTTAAACGGCATCGGCGGCGGCAAGAGTGCGGGAATCGCTAAAGTCAAAATCCCATAGCGCGAGTATGCGTGTTCGACCCGCGCGATATGTTCCGCCTTGAAGCGACGACGCAACACGGCTTGCCCGCCGCGCCGCATAATCGAATACAACAATAAACAACCGAGAACCGAGCCGAGCGCGGCGAACAAAGGAAAATAGAAAACCGCTTCATGGTCGCTGATACAGCGCATGATGACGAGGTAATCATTGATTTCAGGTAATGAAAGAAGACTTGAATCAAGCGCGCCGATAACCACCATCGCGGGGGCGGCGACATAGACGGGAACGGTTGTGATGTGGAGTTGAAGCCACCCGAAGAGACGTTGAAACCAATCGAACATGCGAGGGGAGTCTAAAGCGGCGGGCGGTGAGTGGCAAGTGAGGAAGCAGATGAAGTTTAGTTTGTAGCTTTAACTTCTCGGCTTATTCTCGTGTTTCTTGAACGCTCTTTCATTTAAGAACCAAATCCACAATCCCATACACAAACCGAACACGACACCGTTGATTACTCTCAACTCGAAATACATCTCGCTTTCAACTATCCTTCGCGCCCAAGAGAAATTGAAGACGAAGGCAGCTATATTTTCATATAGAAATACGAGCAGCGCGAACCCTCCGCCCATCCTGAGAATCCCTTCGATGAAGACGTAACGCGCAAAGCCTTTGGCTCTGACCCTTGCCCATTTCTCTTTCGCTTCAGGCTTCATAATTAAGCACTTATCGCGCGGGCGCGAACACGCTGGGCGTGTCGTAAGTGACGCCGAAGGTGATGCCGGAGCGCGGGCTGAAATCCGATAATCCGAGAATACCTGCGGCGTCGAAGCGCAAACCGGTCGTCGTCTTGAACTGCACGCCGAGACGGGCTTCGGATTGTGATTCAGTTCCTAAAGGCGCGCGACCGGAACGTGTGTTGGCGCGTCCGTTGACTTCGCCCGCGAGGTTGATGCGTTCGTTGACGCGATAGATTCCGGCGAGTCCGTAGAGAAACACATCGTTCTGCGTAAAGGCTTCGGTCGGTGCGGGCAGAATGCCGATACCAAAATTGCCGAACGTATTAAGCCTGCCGTCTCTGCCGAAGCGTTTGCCGACAAGCACCGTGCCGAAAATGTTGTTTTGATTTGTGCCGATGCCGCGCGCCTGATTCGAGTTGGGAAGTTGCACGCCGAAGCGGAAACCGAGCGACGGGCTGCGTCGGGTTTCATTGCGGAGTTTGATTTTCGTGGCAATGGTAAAGTCGCCCGTGTCGTTCGTCGAGTTGTTAAGATTGCCGTTGAAATCGAGCGGAATCGGTGACGGAACGGTGCGCGTGTTGATGCTCAAAAAGTTTTGCGCGACGCCTTCGATTTGCAGTTCGACGTTCGGGGCAAGTCCGATGTTGACGCCGATGACGCCGATGCGTGTTTGGTCGCCCGTCAAACCGGAGAGCGGAAACTTGGCGTTTTGCAAGAAATCTATTCCCGCTTCGATACGCAAACTGCCGGGCGCGATGATGTCAACGTCTTCCGTGATAAGCGGACGTTGTTGGGCATTCGCACACACGACGCAAAAGAGCAACGCGACGCAAGAGCATACAAGGAACGACACGCGGCGGAGGGCGAGAGACAACACTTCAAGTGATTTAGCTTGCATAAAAGTTGTAACTGTTCAGCCGTCTTCAGACGGCTTCCCGCGAAGCGGCATAGAGACCAGCCGTTTGACGGCTGGGTAGAACGCGGTTCACGATTCTCCAGCCCGTTTTAACGGGCTTACTCCGTCGGGCTTGAGCCGTCTTCCGTTCGTTCCAATCGTTCATAAATTTGTCCGCACGCATGATGCTCTTTCTGATTTCTCACGTATTGCTTTACCCACTCTAAATCTTTTGTTCCGAAACTCACTACACCGTAGCGCGACATCCGGTTGTGCTTTCGGCTATAGCCGGTCAGGGGAAGGACGTTAAAACGCCCTTCTTTGTTTTCCAACCATCAACCCAGCCGTCAAACGGCTGGTCTATGCGCCCTCGCGGGGAAGCCGTCTGAAGACGGCTGAGTAGTTACTAAAAATTTGAGAATCAACTTTCCGACGATGACGGCGGATTGTAGTGACACGAACGAACATCAGTCAACAACATCGCCGGAAATACTCCCGACCGCTTTGTAATTGCGACCGCCCGTGAACACCGCATAAAATTATTACCCGTCTGCATAATTCATTGACAAAGATTACATCTACTGTTACCGTCCCGTCGCCCCTCAAGCAACCTGACCAACTGAGCATTTCTCTCACCGACTTTGCTCACCACTAATTTCGTCCGTTACTTCGCGCGATGATGAGATTGCCACATAACTCCCCTCCCCGCATTTTTTGTGCCGTTGAGCGAATTGCTCGCGGAGTACGAACGTGCGTTGACGGGGAGTGCTTCACTTCATCGCACTAAAACAATTTTAGCCCCGATGCTTTCTGTTCAGGACGGCATCGGGGCTTTTACTCGATACAACCTTCGCCGCATTTCTGCGCGCGAGATGCACCGTGTAGCGACAGGCATCTTAGCGCAAAGTGCGGCGACTGTTCAAAACATTCAACCAATTTGGGGAGATACACAATGAACAAATACGCTAAGTTAATCGCCGCCGCACTCGTTCTCTGCGCTGGCGGAGGAGTAGTAATGTGGATGAGTGCCCGATCATCTGTCAAAGGAGCGGCAGCAGTGATGCCCAACGACAACACATATGTCCATCCGTTCGATAAAATCAACAAAAAGGCTAAGGCGGCAAAGAACAACAAAGAGGAATCGGTTAAAGAGATGACCGATGAAATAATCGACACGCTCACGCTGCCGAGGGTGCCTTTCTTCATTAAGGATAAGATGAAGGATCGTTTGGCGCGTGCCGAGAAGAATTACCGCACGGGTAAAAAGGGCGGCATCAGCGAAGACGGTGTGGTCAAGATGGTCAACGAACTTGCCGGAAAATTCAATGTGCCGGAGTACGTCAAAACCAATCATTTCCAAGTACGTACTGCCCGGGTCAGCTTGCTGGCTAGTTTACCGGACTTAACCACCACCAAGACGGACAAGCTGAAGAAGGGCGACAAAAAGATTCTCGGTCTCATGTCGCCTGCCGAAGCAATAGCTGTGTCGATGTACCTGTTGCAACAGAAGATGGTGAACGAGGCATGGCAGGTAACGCCGGAAGAATTCGTCGCCAACTTGCACCAAAAGCAGTTGGAAAGGTGGCAAGCCCAACGCAATCAAAAGAGCAGTGCCGAGCAGACGGGCAGTTTTACGGCTAACCCAAAGGGCGAGTTCAAGCTGCGCGGCGAGTTGAGACCGAAGAGAGACGCAGTGCTACAAGCGATTGACAGCGGGGCGGCTAACATGAACCCGGCAGAGTTGTCGGGGTTGGCAGACGCGGCACTAGACATTCTCGGCGTGGAACGCTAGTCGGTAAGGAGGAACAATATGATGAAAAAAACTTTAAGACTTGCGTCGGCACTTCTAGTCGTGATCGGTTGTTTCGGTTGCGACAATCCACCTAACCCCGGTTTCAGGATTTCGACTTACATTGAGGTAATTAACCCGATCACCGGTTTCCCAGAGGACGTTCCTCATCGGAACGTTGGCGTTCGCGGAGACCTTCTCGAGCGTAGTCCAGATGCTACGGGCATCTACGACGATTTCAGCGGAAACACTGGTGCTAACGCTTACTTCGATGCCGAGGACAGAGTAGCTCCGGGAGATTGGATTGTAATAGAGACGAGCGGTCCGTGCTCTGGAAAATCCAAGCAGATTATCATTGATCCGGGGGAGGACAGGGGTATCACCTGCGACACAATATCGGATTTCTTCTTTTTTACGGTCACTCCGTCTTTTATTGACGCGGACTATCCGCCAGCGAATGTAACCATTCATGGCACGGGTATGAGCGTGGTAGGCGGTATGCCGTCGGTTGAGTATTGGAACTCAGCCGGGCAGTTTGTCGCTTCGGCACAAGCGACGGAGGTTGCGCCGGACGGGACTTGGCTGCGCGGTTCGACTCCTGACCTTTCCCAAGTCCATTCGGGCAGGTATTTGTTGCGAGTTAAGAACGCCACAGGCGAATATGTCGGAAGTGCTATTGTGGATGTCTTCAAGTTTCAAGAACCGCCACCGCCACCAAACCCTGACCCGTGCAGTTGCCCGCCTGACCGACCATGTATGCCGTGCTATGAAAACCAATATTGACGTTTAAGCGTCAATGTATGCGGTAGATACTGAAAAAGCCGTGCCATAGAGGTAAGTAAGGAGAGAGTAAGTTTTAGTCGAGACTTACTCTCTCCTTACTTACAATGCCGACGCTTTATTGCCGGAGGAGTTAAAATGATGAACAAAATTCTTATATTTGTCGCTTTGCTAATGATGCCAATATCTTTTGCACAAGGGCAAGACGACGATAACCGTGATAGCAAAGCCAAGCAGGAAATCATCAAAGTGTACCGCGAGTACACTGCTGCGCGAGAGAAAAGAGATGCCGCCGTAATGAACCGTATCCTTGCAGATGATTACGGGGAGGCTGATGTGGTTTTCGGTGTTGTGGATGGAGGCTCTAACCTGAAAGCGCAAACCCTCGCGTTGTACAAAGCCAGCCCGCACCGCGCTGATTCAGTTGATCATAGAACGATTGAGATTCACAGCACGGTTGTTACTATTCACGGAGACACAGCGGTTTTGACAAGCCGGGAAACGAGCAAAGGCATAGACCCTCGCGGTCATGCCTACAATGACCCGATATTGGTGACACATGTGTTCGTTAAACGGGACGGACGCTGGCAGATAATCGCTACGCACGGCGGGCAGATTAAAGAGATAGCCGCCCAAGCCGGCAATCAAAAATAATAATCCCGCGCGTCCGGCTCGTTACTTATCGCAGGCGCGGCGACGGACAAAGTATTGAACGTGCAAGTCGCCCGCGCCGTCCGCGCACGTCCTACGCTCGTCAGCTTTGTCGAATACGTATAGTGGCTTTTACACCGTAGTCGTTATGAACCGGACGGCAGACGGCAACGGCGAGATTTTAGGCGCGGCGAACGTCACACTCTTCGGCAACGACCCGCCACCACCCGACCCGCCGACGGATCCCGGTGGATGTAATCCCCAACCGGAGTATGAGGACGGTCCACAGCTAATACAAGAACCTTGCTATTGATGCTCTTTGCATTGGTTTGACTGCCAATTTAGGATCATCGGTAACAAAATCGCACGCCTCTGGACTAGCACTTATCGCGGTTCAGAGGCGTGCCATAATCAAGCCAAAAATGAAAACTTTTTTCATCCCCCCTCTTTAATTACGGTGCATAAGTGAACTTTTGCAAGCGTAACGTGGCGCGCTGAAATCAGAGACCATCATTTTTTGCTAATAGCACATGGGAAAATTGACTAAAGATGAGATTGCTTTTTACGGTATTTCTGCTTGTCATCGGCGCGTTGCCGGTTTTTGCACAAGTCGCCGCTAGTTCCGCTCAAAGCCAAATAGGGTCAGCGTCTCCGTACACGCTTGAGCGAGGCATGAACGAGTTTGGGGTGTGGGGCGGCGTGTCGTTTGATTCACCTGCCGGGTCTTTTCTCGGCACAATTCCAGACCGTAAATTTGTTATCGGGGGATTGCGCTATGGGCGCATCCTTGCCGTCGGGCGCGGGCTTGCGCTTGAGTACACGGTTGATGTTATTCCGGTGGCAATCGTGACCGACAATCCTAAAGTTGTTGATACTCCCTTCACCTTACCGGACGGTAGTGTGGTTCTCGGAACAGAGATAAGGCGCGAACCCGTTTATGGATTCGGCGCATCGCCAATCGGCTTTCAAGTTCATTTCGGGAAAAAGAATCGGGTCAAACCATTTGCAAGTGGCAGCGCGGGTTTTCTTTATTTCAGCAGACAGACTCCCGTACCCGACTCTCAAAAGTTCAATTACTCCTTCGACTTTGGTGGCGGCGTTGAGTTCTTCACACGTTCGCGGCGCGCGTTTGTAGTCGGGTACAAGCTTCATCATCTCTCGAATGCCAATCAAGGCAGATTCAATCCCGGTCTGGATGCCAACATATTCTATGGCGGCTTTTCAATTTTCAAGTAGATACGAGCAGTGAGCAAAACGAAGGCGACACGGCGCGATTGTCGCTCATCAATTCGCCATCATTTATGGGGTTATGGGCATGATTGATGTGAGCGGCTACTGGCATCAAACTATTCAAATTTCGGTCAATCAGGCGAAAGGCAAATCCGTTATGCGAGTTGCGTTTATTTTCATGGCATCGTTCGGCGTTCTCAACTTTTTCAACGTCGAATGTCGGGCGCAGCAAACACCACCGCCGGATGTTCCCGTCGTCAATGAATCGCTGGCGAACGATAAACAGGACGCGGTGCAAGTCGTGACGGAGGAGGTGCAAATCGGCTTCGCGGCGATGGATGATAAAGAGCGTTTTGTGATTGGTGTTGAAAAGGAAGATGTCGGGATAACCGAAGACGGCGTGCCGCAAACAATCACGAGCATACGGCGCGTGCCTGCCGATGTGATGTTGTTGCTTGACGTGGGAGCGGGCGTTTTGCCGATGGCGAAAGACATCAGAGTTGTGCGCCGTCTCGCGCAAGAGGTGATGGCAAGTTTGCCGGAAGGCGAGCGGGTGAGCGTCGTGCAGTTCGCCGAACGCCCCGAAGTTTTGCGCGATTGGACGACGGATAAGGCGGAAGTCGAACAGGTGCTTGAGACGAAACTTTTGTCCGGCAGACAGGCGCGCTTCTCCGATGCCGTGCTGTTTGCCGTCAGGGGTTTTGAGACTCAACCGACAATCAATCGTCATCTCGTGATTATCTCCGACGGCGTAGAGTCCGCCGCTTCCGCCGCGCGTCGCGCCGAAGCGTGGAGGGCGTGCGCGCGGGCGAACGTCACGATTCATTTCTTGAGTCTCACGAAGTTCGCGGTCGAAGCCGTCAAAGGCAAAACGAAACTCATGCGCCCGCGTGAACTTCGAGCGGACGTGATGGGGACGGAAGAACGCGAGCGCGTGCGGCAAACATTTCCGCCCTACGGGGGAGGGCGTCCACCGATTATGTATCAGATGAAAACGCAACCCGGCGGCGTGACCGTCAATCTCGATTTCAAGCAACGCCGATTGTTGAAAGACTATGAAGCCGCCACGCGCCAGAGCGAAACGGAACTCGCAAAGCAGATAACGGAAGACGCGGGCGGCGCACTTCACACGCCGCAGACGGCGGACGAAATGCTTGACGCGAGCGGAAAAATCGCCCGCGAAATCGGGGCGCAATACATCATTACTTACCGCCCGAAACGTCCATTCGCAGAATCGCCCGCAGGAGAAGCGCGCCGCATCTTTGTCGCCTCGCGGCGCGTGGGCTTGCACTTGAGCGCGCGGCGTAAGTACGTTGGATTACGATGAGAGCGCATTTACAAGCCGTCTCAAAATAGCTTTTGATTAAAAACTCTGCGTAACTCTGCGTCAGCCCTCGGCGGTACTCTGCGTCCAAAGATTTTTTAACGCAGAGAGACGCAAAGTTGAAGACGCAGAGTACCGCCGAGAATGCCCATTTTTGAGATGGCTTGTAGGAGAAGCGAACGATGGACGCGAAACCTTTTCTCATCGGCGGCGAATGGCGAACGGCATGGGCGACGTTGGACGTTCGCACGGCTTGGAACGATGCGATGTTGGCGCGTGTGTGCATCGCGTCGCCCGACAATGTGAGGGAATCAATCGAACACGCAATGAGAGCGGCGCGTGAGATGCGCGCACTCGCGCGTTATGAAATCGCCGACGCGCTGGGGAAAATCGTCGCCGGATTGAAAGCGCGTCACGCGGAACTCGCACGCACCATCGCGCAAGAAGCCGGAAAGCCTATCGCCCTCGCCCGCGCCGAAACGGAGCGCGCGATTGCGACTTTTACTTTTGCGAGTGAAGAAGCGCGGAAGTTCACGGGCGAACAGATTGCGATGGACGCTCAAGCATCAGGGGCGCATCGCACGGGTTGGACGAAGCGCATCCCGCGCGGCGTTATCTTCGGCATCACGCCGTTTAACTTTCCATTAAATCTCGTCGCGCATAAAGTCGCGCCCGCGCTGGCTTCCGGTAATTCAATCATCATCAAGCCGAGTCCGCGCACGCCGCTTTCGTCTTTGTTGCTCGGCAAGATTTTTCTTGAATCAGGTTTGCCAAAAGGCTCATTGCAAATCGTGCCGATGGAGATTGCAACGATTGATAGCGTGTTAAAAGATGAGCGCGTGGCGATGGTTTCTTTCACGGGAAGCGCGGCGGTTGGTTGGGACTTGCGCGCACGAAGCGGGCGAAAAGCCGTCACACTCGAACTCGGCGGCAATGCGCCTATCATCATTGACGAAACGGCGGATGCCGAATACGCGCTTGAACGCACTGCCGCCGCCGCGTTCGGTTACGCCGGACAGACGTGTATTTCAGCGCAAAGGCTGTTCGTGCATGAATCCATTTACGAAGATTTCAAAGGCAAACTCGTCAATTATGCACAAGGGATGAAGGCGGGCGACCCGCTTGATGAAACGACGACATTGCCCGCGATGATTGACGAAGCGGCGGCGCGGCGTGTCGAAGCTTGGATTGAAGAAGCGACGCGCGACGGGGCGCGTGTGTTGTGCGGCGGCGAACGACGCGGGGCGGTGATGGATGCGACGCTGCTTGAAAATGTTCACCGCGAAATGCGCGTCGTCGCGGAAGAAGTCTTTTCACCCGTCGCCACCATCACGAGTTTTCACAATTTCGACGAAGCCATCGCGCACGCCAACGATGAGCGTTACGGCTTGCAAGCCGGAGTCTTTACAGGGGATTTGCGGCGTGCTTTTCAGGCGGCTGATGAACTCGAATTCGGCGGCGTCATCATCAACGACGCCCCGACGTTTCGCGTTGATAACATGCCCTACGGTGGAGTAAAACAATCCGGCTTCGGGCGCGAAGGCGTGCGCTATGCAATGGAAGAGATGACCGAAACGCGCGTCGTTGTCGTTGATCCGATGCGGTAAAATAATGGACAACATTACTCCCGATGTTCAAAGCTTCATATAAACCACTTACCTTACGCGACAGACGAAGTTTCGCGGCTCTGCCGCCTGATGTGCGGTGAGGCTGCCGCCTCACCGTCAAGCGTATGAATGTCTTCGAGGCTATGCCTCGAACGCGGGCGGCGCAGCCGCCATAAGTTTCTGGGGCGAGACGGAAAGGCGAAGCCTTTCCGCACATCGGGCGGCAAAGCCGCTCTACTGCGTAAGTTTGGTAAATCAAACATACACATCAAAACCATGATTAAATTTGACCGACTCCTGACCCTCTTACTCGCGGTGTCGCTTCTGGTTTGTGTCGTCCACGCGACTCCGGCGCAAGCCCCGCCCGCATCTACGCCAAACGTATCGTCGCTTAAAATCGCGGGCTTGCGCGCCACCGTCACGGTACGGCGCGACGGGCGCGGCGTTCCCTATATCGAAGCCGCGAACGAAGATGATTTGTATTTCGCGCAAGGCTATGTCACGGCGTCCGACCGCTTGTGGCAAATGGATTTGCTAAGGCGCACGGCGCGCGGTGAGCTTTCGGAAATCTTCGGACGCGCGACGCTCGAAGAAGATAAACGCCGTCGCATATACGGCTTCGCGCGTTTGTCTCAAGCGACGGAACGCAACCTCGCGCCCGACGTGCGCCGCGTGCTTGCGGCTTACGCGAAAGGCGTCAATGCATTCATCCAAACGCTCGACGAAAAGAGTTTGCCGCCGGAGTTTCGCTTGCTCGGCGTTCGCCCGCGTGCGTGGCAAATCGCGGATTCGCTGGTCGTCGGCAAAATCTTCGCCGAACTTCTTTCGCGTCCGTGGCGCGCCGACATCGAACGCCTCGCGCTTTCAGACATTCCACCCGCGAAGCTTCGGGCGTTGACGACGGATGAATCACCGTTCGATGTGTTCGTCGTCGGCAACGATGACAAAACGAGAAGCGCGGCTTCGACGATTTCAAGCGGCGATAAAGCGGCGAACGCGGTGGCGATGTTTGATGACGGTGCGCGTCGTGATGTATTGCGCCAACTCGCGGAGATTGACGAATTGACGGCGCGCGCTCAACAACGTCTCGGTCTGTACGGTGAAGCGTTGGCGGCGAGTAATAACTGGGTCGTCGCGGGCAAGCGTTCCGCGAGTGGTAAGCCTTTGCTTGCCAACGACCCGCACTTGCCCGCGAGCGCGCCGTCAATCTGGTATATGGCGCACTTGAGCGCACCGAACTTTCGCGTCACGGGCGTGACGGCGGCGGGCGCGCCCGGAATCATCATCGGGCATAACGAGCGCGTCGCGTGGGGCGTGACGAATACGGGACCCGATGTGCAGGATGTGTATCTCGAAACATTCGATGACGCGAACCCGCGCCGTTATAAAACTCCGAACGGATTTGCCGATGCGGAAATAAGACAAGAAGAAATCAAAGTCCGCAAAAGTTTGACCGCCCCGGAAACCGAAAGCGTGACTCTGGAAGTCACCGTCACGCGACACGGTCCCGTCGTGTTCGAGGCGGCGGGCAAACGCTACGCTCTGCGTTGGACGGCACTCGATTCACAGCGAGCCGAGTTCGCCGCGTTCTATAAAATCAACCGCGCGACGAACTGGCAATCCTTCACACGGGCTTTGAGTGTGTATTCCGGTTCGATGCAAAACTTCGTCTATGCAGACCGCGCGGGACACATCGGCTACTACGCCGCAGGGTTCGTTCCCATGCGTAAAACGGGTGACGGCAGCGTGCCTTACGACGGAGCGACGGACGCGGGCGAGTGGACGGACTTCATACCGTTCGCGGAACTGCCGCACGTTTATGACCCGCCTTCGGGCATCATTGTCACGGCGAACAACCGCATCATCGGGCGCAGCTATAAACACTTCCTGACCAACAGTTGGGCAGCACCTTATCGCGCCCGCCGCATATACGATTTGCTGAACGCGAAACCGAAGCACGACCTGACGGATTTCGCGCGTATCCAGTACGATGTTTATTCCGTCGGCGGCAAGTTCTTCGCGGATGAAGCGTATAAGATTTTGTCTATGAGAGATGCGACGACAGACCGCGAAGCGATGCCGCATATAGATTTGACTTTGAAGTTGCTTCAAACGTGGAACGGCGAGATTACGCCCGACTCGCGCGGGGCGGCATTCGTATCAAATATGCGGACGGCATTTCGTGCGCGCGTCGTCGCCGCCGTCATCGGTGCGGAGCGTGCGAAAAGTTATCGCGGGGCGAACGTCGAAAACTTTGCCGACATGGTTTTGCGTACACAGGAACGTGAATGGCTGCCGAAAGAATTTAGTTCTTATGCGGACTTGCTCATAGCCTGTGCGCGAGATGCTCACGCGGAATTGACCAGACAACCCGGTGCGGACGAAACGAAATGGACGTGGGGCGCGACTTCAAAAGCACGCTTCCCGCATCCACTCGCCAGCGTCCCGATTTTCGGCACGCCATTCGTCATCGAACCGTTCGCGCAACGCGGCAGCGGCTTCGCGGCGGGCGCAACCGTCAACGTCGGGGCAAATGTTTCGATGCGTTTGCTTTCCGACACCGGCGATTGGGACAAGACGCGCCAGATTATCGCACCCGGTCAATCCGGCAATCCGGCGAGTCCGCACTGGAAAGACCAGTTGGGCGATTGGCAATCCGGCGCAACTCCCGTGTTTCCCTTCACAGCGGAAGCGGTCAGGGGAGCGGCGCGAAGCGTGTTGAGGCTTGAAGCAAAGTAAAAGAAGGCGGAAGAATGATATAAGAGAATATCCATTCATCATTCATCCGGTCGCGTCTGCGCTCGTCAGGTGCGTTCGGCTTGTGAATGATATAAGAGAATATCCATTCATCATTCATCCGTGATGTCTGAACATTTTTCTTCGTCCCGTAGGGACTTCCGTGATAATAGCCCAGCGATGAATCGCTGGGACAACTTGGCAAATAGACTTTCAGTCCCGTCAGGGACGGCTGAATCTTTGCCGTGAGATTTCAGCCGTCCCTGACGGGACTGCGGAAATTTTATCGCACGCCTCACCCAGCGATGAATCGCTGGGCTATTGTCGGTCGTCCCTAACGGGACGGAAAAGTGTCAAGGCTTCATCTCATCCATCAAGACACTACGTTGGCAGTTGACGCGGCGGGAACGATTTGTGATTCGCCGTGTCTTCATCATCGGTGTTCCGGCGCGTGTCACCCGTTTCGGAAAGCATCTCTTTAATCGCTCCGACGCTTGCCAACATCGTCGAAGTTTCCATCGGCATAAAGATGACTTTCGAGTTTCGCCCTTGAGCCATGTCTTTGAGCGAATCAATGTAGCGTTGCGTGATGAGATATTGCGCCGGGCTGATGTCCGCGCCGAGTGCTTGCCCGATGCGGGCAAGGGCTTCCGCTTCCGCCGCCGCCGAGCGCAGACGGGCTTGCGCCGCGCCGTCGGCTTGCAAAATCGCGGATTCTTTTTCACCTTCGGCGCGCGTCACCGCCGCCTGCTTTTCCCCTTCGGCGCGCGTAATCGCGGCTTGGCGTTCGCCGTCGGCTTGAAGGACAAGAGCGCGGCGATTGCGTTCGGCGGTCATCTGTTTCTCCATCGTAACGCGCACGTCTTCCGGCGGGTTGATGTTCTTCACGTCAACGCGCGTCACCTTCACGCCCCATTTATCCGTCGCGTCATCGAGAATCAGACGCAGTTTGTTATTGATCTGGTCGCGGTTGGAGAGCGTGCTGTCCAAATCCATTTCGCCCATCACGGAACGCATTCCGGTGATTGTCAACTGCACGATGCCGCCGACTAAATCGTTGATTTCATACACGGCTTTGACCGCATCGGTTATTTGCCAGTAGACAACCGAGTCAACCAGAATCGTAACGTTATCGCGCGTGATGACGGGTTGCGGCGGAAGGTCTAGGTACTGCTCACGCAAATCAATGGACGTAGTACCGGGTCGCATGTTCGTCCAATTGTAAGAGCGTGGCTTGTCTATAAACGGATAGATGATGTTCAAGCCGCTCGACGCAATCATCCGAAAGCGACCGAGACGCTCGACCAACATCACGGTCGCCTGCGGTACGATTTTAATCGTCTTGGCGGCGACAACCAGAAGCGAGATGCCGACGAACATCAGGAAAAGAAGAAACACAGTCGTCATGTTCTACTCCAAAAGATTTTCTAAGTTGATACGTTGCGCGAGTGAAACGGCGTGTGCCGTAAGCGGCGGCGTGTTCGATGCCACACTATAACCGATGACGGCTTTGGGCGTGAAGCAGCGACCTACAAATGAAAGCGGAAGCTAACTTGCCTGTCACTTCCATTTCACACGAGACGTGTATCGTTTGCGCGTGACTTGTTGAATTAAACTCCCATCGTGACCGCCGTGCGGGATTGCCGAAATCTGATTTATCCGATTTTTCATGCAGGTTGAACCACTGAAAACCGAAACCAAAATGGGCGCAGGCAGCAAACTCTGGAAAGCGATGCTCGCAAGCGGTGCGGGACTTGCCGCCCTCGCCGCGCTTAATTCGACTGTGCCGCGCCGTCATCTTGAATTGCCTTCGGGCGATGTGGTTGACGCCGAAAACGGCGAAGCGCAATTTTACGAATGGACTTATGGCGAAGTGTTTTACCGCGTCGCCGGAAACGCGAACAACCCGCCGCTCGTCTTCGTACACGACATCGCGCCCGGCGTTTCAAGCTTTATGTGGTGGCGCAACTTCGGGCGACTGTCCGCCAACTTTCGCGTCTATGCGCTTGACCTACTCGGCTTCGGTGCTTCGGCAAAGCCGCCTGTCGCGCCTTACTCGACGGATTTTTATGTGACTCAAATCGCTGACTTTCTCCGTGATGTCGTCGGTGAAAAAGCTACACTTGTCGGCAGCGGACTCGGCGCAGTATTCGCCGCGCGCGTCGCCATCGAACACACGGACAGCACGGAGAGCCTCATCCTCATCGCCCCGCCCGGCTTGAGCGACGAACGCGACGCACGCGCCGGAATGCGCGGCGCGGCGTTCTATTCCTTGCTCAATTCACCCGTGCTTGGAACTTCCTTCTACAACACACTGGCGAGCGAACGCGCCCTGCGGGACTACACGCGCCGACAACTTTTCTTCAATAAACGCCTTGCCACCAAAGGACTCGTCGCACACCTTTACGCGCAGAGCCACCAGCACGGAGCGCAACACGCCGTCACCGCGTATCTCTCCGGTTACGTCGCCGCCAACATCCGCACCCCACTCGCAGCAGTCACCGTCCCGACAATCATCATGCTTGATGATTCATCGCACGACTCAATTCAACCGGAAACCCTGCGCGCCCTCAACCCTAACCTGACCGTCGAAATCTTCGACAACTCGCGCCTCTGGCTGCACGCCGAACACCCAGACCGCTTCAACGCGCTAATCGCACGTTGAAGCAAAGTAGAAGGTAGAAAGTAGAAGTAAGCAAAGAAAAAGGATTTACTTCTACTTTCTACCTTCTACTTTCTACTTTGCTTCACTTCGGTGGTTTCCGATGCGTCCGGCGGTTGCGGCACGTCGCTGTTCATCGCTTCGGCGGATTCCTGTTCAATCTCCACTTCGCGCTCATCGCTTCCCTTGCGATACGGCTTGGCTTCAACCATCGTGTCTTTGATTTCCGCGTCGTTGTCGTTCATTTATGCTCCGATGTTTTCAAATTTAATGTCTCGCTTGACACGTTCGCATCGCACTTCGTATGCTTCCGCTTCTTCCGCGCCACCTTAGCTCAGTGGTAGAGCAACGGTTTCGTAAACCGTAGGTCGTCAGTTCAACTCTGACAGGTGGCTTATATCATTCGTTAAATGAAAGTGCGCGCTTATGCAAAGTAAGCGCGCACTTTTCATTTTTAACTCTTTACATATTCTACGCACTCACGGCGGCTCCGGTGGTCGGTGAGGCAGACGATGTGCGGTCAGGTTTGCGGGTGAGGAATAGTTCCGCGATGCGGGCTTCGTCCTTCGCCGTGTCAACCGCGATGTCGTCGAAGATTTGTACGGTCACGGGGTCGGTGAATTGGTTGCGATAGTTGTACGCATCCACGACTCCGGTTTGCAAATCGCCGAGCGCGCGTTGCAAGACGCTTTGTTCGCTGTTTGATTGCAGCCAACTTTTGAGCGTCGCCCACGCGCCGCTTCCGGCGGCTTGCAGCGATTCCGTCGCGCCGAGTTGAGCGAGACGGGCTTCGAGCGTTTGGATGTGGCGCGCTTTGTTGGCGCGTATTTCGTTGAACGTCGCTTTAAGTTCCGTGTCGGAGACTTTATCGGTGTACTGCTCAAACGCCGTCATCGCGTAGCGTTCGCCGCGAATCGCGGTGTTGATGCCGTCAACGATTTCCGCTTTCGTCGAGCCGCCCCAATCTTCACCTAGACTACGCCAGCCTTGATTGGAAAAGTCGGTTTCCGCCGGTAGATTCATATCGCCCGTTAAGCCGAGACGGTTGAGAATCGCGGTCGTGAAAATCGGCAAATCTCCCGGACGCCGCGAGGTGATGAGGTTGCCGTCAACCACAAGCGGTTCATCAATAAAGTTTGCGCCCGCGTTTTCCATGTCTCTGCGAATCGAAGTGAAGCCCGTCGCGTTTTTACCTTTCAGCAAATCGCCTTCAATCAAAACTTGCGGAGCGTGGCACACCGCCGCGACGAGTATGCCTTGATTCATCGCGTCTTGAACGAAGCGCACGGTCTTCTTGTTCGTTCGCATGATGTCGGGAGCTTGCCCGCCGGGAATCACGACGGCATCGAAATCTTCGGGGCGTGAATCGGTCGTGGTCGCATCGGCTTTCTGCGATAACTTGCCCTGCTTGCCCTGATACGCTTCGTTGAGACGTGACCCCAAAATGGTGACTTCCGCTCCGGCTTGCTGAAGTGCCGTGTATGGAATTGTGAACTCGACATCTTCGACGTGGTTTTCGATAAGTATGGCGACTCGTTTTTTGGTTGATTTAGTTGTTTGGATTTTTTCGGTCATTGATAGTTCTCCTTGTGATTTTTCGGTGGTACGAAACGCCGACGCGAAATGCGTGGGCGGCTTGCCGTGCGTGGTCATGTTATTTGAAAAAGGTTCGGGCAATCATTATGCCAACTCGCCAAACACGGAGAACTGCATCGCGCGATGCACGCGCGACTAATGAAAGCCGTACACGTTGCGTAGGGTGTTGTCCGCTTAGGAAACGATAACGGGTTGTCTTTGATTGTCAGGAATGACCTTAACGCACGGCGTCTAATGCGCGGGACGAAGCAAGCCGCGAAAGATACCCTGTACGGTGACGTGCGCGGCGGGCAGACGAAGCGGCGCGAGTTGCGAATTGGCGGGACGAAGTTCGATGTGCGTTCCCATTGGATAATAGCGTTTCAGCGTCGCGCGTGAATCTTCGATAAGGGCGACGACGATTTCGCCGGAGCGGGCTTCGACGCGATTTTCGATCAACGCGATGTCGCCGTCGCAGATGTGTTCGTCAATCATCGAATCGCCGACAACGCGCAAGGCATAAACTTCCGTCGGGCGCGTGCGTCCGAGCAGAAAGCGCGGAACATGAATCGTGTTATTGGCTTCTTCAATCGTATCAATCGGCGCACCCGCCGCGATGCGACCGAGCAACGGCACATCGCAAATCTGGTCGTCAATCGCCTCCTCGACATTAAGTGAAAAAGCACCGTCGCCGCGATGACGCGAAAGCAGACCGCGTTTCTCCAAAGCTTCGACATGCTTGGCAACCGTCGCTTTCGACGATAAACCGAAGTGGCGCGCAATCTGTGTGTAAGACGGTTCATAACCGTGACGCTCGATGAAGCGCACGATGTAGTCGAAGATTTCGCGTTGGCGTTGTGTTCGCGGTTGCATTTGTTTTAGCGATTTGTCCACAGACTTGGCGATTGAAAACGGTGCGGGGTTTTGACTTGCGGGCGGATAGTAAGGTCACAAGGATGTTAGCGTCAAGAAAAATCCTCATTAAGGAGAAGCGCGACTGACAAGGTATCACGCTTCTCCTCGCAAGATGTTTTGAGTTCAAGGTTAATTGCGGGTTGAATAACGGCTAAGTGCCTGTGGGAAAACACGAACATTGGCGGGCGCGCTGGAAGCGGCAACCGCCGCGCCTTCCGCACCGAGGATCTGGTTCGCTTTTTTGCCCGCGTAAATCGCTTCGTTCAAATTATTGTCTGGATTGATAACCACGCCCTTGAGTGCCGCGCCGATGTATGCACCCTTTTGGCGCGCGTAAGAAAGTATTCCGGCATCGAGCGTGAGATTGGTTGAGGCTCCGGGTTGCCGCCCGTAAGGTCCGGCGGCGACTCCGATTTCTCCGCCTATCTCGAACTTGTCTTCAAGCAAACCTTTGAGCGCGCCGTCATTCATAAAGAGCAGGATGAAGTCGGTTTTCGATGCGCCGATTTGCGCTCCGAAACTTCCGCCGCCCAAATTGAAAAACGCGGGTGCGCTCCAACCGTTTGCCGTGCGCCGCGAAATCACTCCGTCACCGCCGCGCCCGCCGATGATAAACGCCGCCCTTAACACGCCGGGAAAAACCGCGATGGCTTCCGCGCGGTCAAGCAATTCCTTTGGAATGCCGCCGTCGGGTGCGCTAAGTGTCTGGTTCAAAACCTTCACCGCGTCACGGGCTTCGTTCGATGCTTCGTTCAATTTTTTGCGGTCAACACGCGCGGTTTGCGCGTTCGCGGCAAAGCCTGCCGTTAAAACCAACGCGCACAAAAGCGTCAGCGTCGGAAAATGTTTAGTGTATTTAAGATGTTGGCGAATCATTTCTTCTCTCCTAATTGTGTTTAAGTATCTGTGTATTTTCGGTGCAAGGTGCATCATTAAGCGCGACTTGAATCAATGAGTGCATTGGATTGATGCTTAATACGTCGGATGCGGCGGCGGGTGCAAACTCCGTTCCAATTTGAACGCGCGGCGGCATCGTTTTGCCAATGTTTGACGGTGAGCGGAGCGGGGTGAGACGATGCCGCCGCGATTTATTGTTGAGCAGAAACCATCGGCATCTGGCAAGCGCATAATAAATTCATAAAACGCAATACACCCGACGACATTTTGTTTTGAAAGGACACAGTTCATTATGGAAATAGACCCGAACAAAGTTGTGACGCAGGAAGAAGTGGGCGAACCCGCCGCGATTGATCAGGTTGAGGCGCGCGTTGAAGCCGAGATGAAGCGCATCGAAGGGCGCGCCAAAGAATCGGTCGCGCAAGGAATGGGCGACGAAGAACGCGAACAAGAAGGTCGCAGACTTCAGGAAGAAGCCGAAGCCGCGCTTGAACACGAACGAGATTCGCAGTAAAGAATTTCGTATCAACCAAAAACGTCGCGCATGAAGTTGATTCATGCGCGACGTTTTTGCGTTCGCCTAATCGCACTTGACCCCGCTCGAAACTCAACCCGTTTTCGCAAGTGCATCCTCGATTGCCTGCCGCATCGCCGGAATGGTCTGCGTCGGATGAAAGCCGGGAAAATGCCTGACAACGCGCCCTTCGCCGTTGATGACGAAGGTTTGCGGAATACTGCTGCCGCCCATCAAGACGAGTCGTTTATGTTCCGGGGCGGCGAAACCGACTTTGTAGTTGATGTTGAATTGTTCCGCGAAGTCTTTAACTTTATCGGTTGTCGTCGCCGCATCTTCCGTCGTCAAACCGATGACTTCGACACGCCCGCCATATTCGCGTTGAATATCAACTAAGTGTGGAATCTCTGCGCGACACGGCGGACACCATGTCGCCCACATATCAAGCACGACAACCTTGCCTTTGTAATCTTCAAGGCGAAGCGTGCCGCCGTCGAGCAACGCGGCGGGTGCGGTCAGAGTACCGGCGGGGAGTTCGCCCGTCTTCGTTGGAGCTTGCGTGCGCGCCGCCGAAGTTTGATTTGACGGCGTGGTGTTCTGCGTCACTCCGGTTTCCGTGTTCCGGCAGCCACCGGAGAACGCGAAAACCGCGAGCATGAACACCGCCGCCAACTTCGCCGCCGGAAAACGACGCACGACAGAACGAGATTTACGATTCATCATCAACATAAAAAGCTTTCCTAAAATATGACCTTCGGGCGCATCAACCCTATCACGAACAAATCGGAACTGTCTTGACGCGCGTTCTTTTACCTGACCACGATATTAACAAGACGGCGCGGCACGACGATGACTTTCACGACTTCGCGCCCTGCAATAAAACCTTGTGCTTTCTCATCCGCGAGAGCCGCCGCGCGCAATTCGTCTTCCGTCGCATCGGGCGATGCCATCACGCGCGAACGCAGTTTGCCGTTAATCTGGACGGGGATTTCCAGTTCCTCTTGACGAGCAAGTTCGGCATCCGCGACGCGCCAACGCGCTCCGCTTCCTTCTCCCTGAAGCATCCCGCCCGCGTGTCCCAAGCCTTCCCACATCTCTTCCGCCGCGTGTGGCGCGAAGGGCGCGAGCATGATGACCATCGCTTCGAGTGCTTCACGAATGGCGAAGCGTTCATCGTGAGTCGCGTTCTCCGGCGTCGCCCTCAAGTCTCCAATAGCGTTCATCAATTCCATCAAAGCCGCGATTGAAGTATTGAAATGAAGCCGCTCGAAATCGTGCGTCACGCGCTCAATCGTGCGATGCGTGACGCGCCGCAAGCCGCGCGCTTCCGACTTCTGTGCATCGTTTGTTTGAACTTCATTCATCGCACCCAACACGCCTTCAAAGCCTCCACGCCAACGATACACGGCGGTGTGGACGCGACGCAGAAATCTGACCGCGCCTTCGATGCCGGTCTCCATCCAGCGCAATTCGTTTTCCGGCGGGGCGGCGAACATCGTGAAGATACGCACCGCATCCGCACCGTAAATTCCAATCATCTCGTCCGGGTCAATGCCGTTCCCCAATGACTTCGACATCGCTTTCCATTCGTTCGTCTTCGTGACGTTCGTCACCATGCCTTGCGTTAATAAATTCTTAACCGGCTCATCAATCTTTACCAACCCTAAATCGCGCATCATCTTCGTCCAGAAGCGCGTGTACAAAAGGTGCATCACAGCATGTTCGATGCCGCCGATGTACTGGTCAATCGGCATCCAGTACGCGACCTTTTCTTTATCAAACGGTGCGTCCGCATTGTGCGGGTCACAGTACCTGAAGTAGTACCACGATGAATCAACGAACGTGTCCATCGTATCCGTCTCGCGCCGCGCGGGGCGTCCACACGTCGGGCATTCTGTTTCGACGAATTCTTTGACGTAGGTGAGCGGCGATTGTCCCGTCCCCGTAAAGTCGGCGCGCTCCGGCAGACGCACGGGCAAATCGCTTTCCGGCACGGGGACTGCGCCGTGTTCGTCGCAATAAATAATCGGAATCGGCGCGCCCCAAAACCTTTGCCGCGAGATTCCCCAGTCGCGCAGACGGTACGTCACCGCCGCCCCGCCGAAGCCTTCCGTTTCGGCGTGCGCCGCCATTTCATTCATCGCGTCTTGCGATAGTTTGCCGCTCCATTCGCCGGAATGGACAAGCATTCCGTACCCTGTTTCAGCCGTCGTCATCTCGGCTGAAACGTCTTCATCGAAACTCGCTTCAAAGCCGCTCGCTTCTTCCGCGTGCGTGATAGGCGCGATGACGCGACGAATGCTCAAAGTATATTTTTGGGCGAACTCGTAATCGCGTTCGTCGTGCGCGGGAACCGCCATCACCGCACCCGCTCCGTAGTTAATCAAAACGTAGTTCGCAATCCACACCGGAAGCTGTTCATCGCTAAACGGATTGACGGCGAACACGCCCGTATTGACACCTTCCTTTTCGACTTCTTCGGTCACGACTTCCGATGTGGTGCGCCCGCGTTCTTCCCTGACGCGATTGACGAAACTCATCACATCGTCTTTCAGCAAAGAGCCTTCAACCAGCGTCGCCACCAAAGGATGTTCGGCGGCGAGGACAATCGCCGTCGCTCCGAAAACGGTGTCAATCCGCGTCGTAAAGACGCGCACTTTTTCGTCACGCTCTTGCAGAGGAAAATCTATATACGCGCCAACGCTTCTGCCAATCCAGTTGCGTTGCATCGTCAAGACGCGCTCCGACCAACCCGCTTCAATCTCTCGCATATCAGCGAGCAAGTCTTCGGCGTACTCTGTGGTTTTGACGAACCACTGTTCTAAATTTTTCTTGACAACCGGAGTCTGACATCGCCAGCACACGCCGCCCGACGATTGTTCATTCGACAAAATCGTTTCATCTTTCGGACACCAGTTGACCGGAGATTCGCGGCGATACACCAAGCCACGCTCCAACATCTGAAGGAAGAACCATTGATCCCACTTGTAATACTCCGGCGTGTGCGCGGCAATTTCACGCGACCAATCGAACGAGATGCCAAGCCGTTTGAACTGCCCGCGCATATGCGCGATGTTCTGTTCCGTCCATTCGCGCGGCTGTATGCGTCGCTTAATCGCGGCTTGCTCGGCGGGTTGTCCGAAGGAATCCCAACCTATCGGATGAAGCACGTTAAAGCCGTTCAGACGCTTGTACCACGCCAGCGCGTCACCGATTGAGTAATTGCGGACGTGACCCATATGCAAAAAGCCGGACGGGTAAGGCAACATCTCCAGACAATAAAACTTCTCGCGCGACTCGTCCGCTTCGACTTCAAAACATTTTGTGTCCGTCCAGTACTGTTGCCACTTCTGTTCGATTTTTTCGGGGAAATACTTTTCGTCCATCACTCGACCTCAAATGTTTTCGCAATCACAAAATCAATTCATGCCCCACCGCTTATATCTCTGTTAGAGACATCACGCGATACGAAAGTTCGACACTTAAAACAGGGATTCGCCGCCGCGACCCGGAAAGGATGTCAGCCGCGCGGCACTGTAAGGCAAGAGGCGAAAGGATGTGTGAAGCGACGCATATAAAAGATTTCTTTCATTTGGTGAAAGCGATTTCATGTTAAAGCGGTTTGCCTTTCCACGCAACAAAGCGGCGGGAACACCTTGCGATGCTCCCGCCGCTTTAATGTTTCAAGTTGTTCGCAGACGATGTTTTAATACCGTTGAGACTTCTTAGCGCACGCGAACGCTGCGCCTCTGTCCGTTCGATGAACGACCGTAAGACGGCGATGTCACGCACAAAATCTTCGTGCGGTTCGTGCGGCGTTTCCAACAGGAAAGCGGCGTGCTTGAGTTTCGCGGACGTGGCGATACGGCGCATCGCCGCGTCACCGATTTCACCCGTTCCGATGTTGGCGTGACGGTCAACACGCGAAGCGAACGCGGTCTTTGAATCGTTGAAATGTACGACGGGAATGTTGCTTGTACTGACGCATAAATCAAGTTGTTCAAGCATCGCGTGGAAGCCGTCTTCTTCGCGCAAATCGTATCCGGCGGCGAAGGCGTGAGCGGTATCGAAGCAGACGCCCAAATTCAGTTTCGGACACAGGGCGATAATGTCGCGTAAGTGTTCAAAGCGATGCCCGATGCACTCGCCCTGTCCGGCGGTGTTTTCGATGAGAATGCGGAGGTTTTTCAACTCCAAATCACGACACGCCGCGCGCAGAGTTTCGGCGCACGTTCGCACACCGTCCGCAGCGCAAGCACCTTTCGCGCTGCCCGGATGCACGACGAGATAATCGGCTTCGAGTTTAAGGGCGCGTTCGACTTCTTCACGAAACGCGAGGCGCGACTTTTCGCGTATCACAAAATCTGCGGCGGCGAGGTTGGCGAGATAGCAAGCGTGTATGACGACGGTGGCGATATTCGTTTCCGCCCGCGTCGTTTGAAAGCGCGCGACTTCTTCATCAATCAGAGGCTTCGCCGTCCACCCGCGCGGGTTGCGTGAAAAGATTTGAACGGCGTTGCACTGAAGTTCGTGCGACTTGATTAGAGCGTTATGCAAACCGCCCGCGATTGGAGCGTGGAAACCGAAGCGGGACGGAAAAGATTGATTCATTGAATCATTTAATCATTGATTCATTTAAGGTAACTACCCAGCCGCATTCACGCGGCTTTCCGCAAAGCGGCACTTAGACCAGCCGTTTGACGGCTCTCGGACGATTATTAACCAAGTTCATCAGCCCGTTTTTAACGGGCTTTCGCCACGCGGCTTGAGCCGTTCAGTCGTGGTGGCTGAAGCCAGATGAGAGAAGGACGTTAAAACGCCCTTGCAAATTCATTGACGGTGCTTACCCATCGCTCGAAGCGCTGGTCTATATGCCCTTGCGGGAAAGCCGTCTGAAGACGGCTGAGTAGTTACCATTTAAGAACGAAAAATGATTGCATAAATTATTGAGTCAATGAATCAATGACTCGATGAATCAATCTCTTTCACTATCTTCCATCACGCGCAATACGTTTCCGCCGAGAACCCTTGCGATGTCGTCTTCGGCAAAGCCGCGCCGCAAAAGTTCACGTGTGATGTTCGGATAATCGGCGATGCTCTCCAAATCGCGCGGCGTGGCTTGGATGCCGTCGAAGTCCGAACCCAAGCCGACGTGATTTATGCCGACAAGATTTACGATGTGTTCGATGTGGTCAATGACGCGAGAGACGGGAACTTGCGGCAATCGCTTGTAAGCCGCTTCGTACACTCGTTCAAGGGCGAGACGTTCACGAACTGCATCGTCGGAATGTGTTTCGCGTGCGAGTTTGAGTGCCTGTAAAGTTTCGGTTTCGGCTTGTACGGCTTCCTTCAGGGCGTTCCACTTGTCATCGAGAAACGCCGGATAGAACACGACGCACGCGACGCCGTTTGCATTGGCAATCGCACGTATCATGTCATCGCTCAAGTTGCGGCGCACACGGGCGAGCGCGCGGGCGTTCGAGTGTGATGCGATGACGGGTTTGCGTGAAGCGGCGATGGTGTCCCAGAAAGTTTTATCGGAAACGTGTGAGACATCAACCATCATCCCCAGACGATTCATCTCGCGGGTCACATCTTTGCCGAAACTGTTTAAGCCGCGCCCGCGCCCCGTGCCGTCGTGCGAAGTCCCTGCCCAATCGGTGCTGTGCGTCCACGTCGCGGACATATAACGCACGCCCATTTTGAAATAGCGTTCGATGTTCGCAAAGTTATTATCAATCGCATATCCGCCTTCGAGTCCGAGCAGAGCGGCGCACTTGCCTTGCGTTTTGGCTTGACGCACATCGGCGGCGCACGTCGCCAGCGTCCACACACGGGGATGATTTTCAACCAGACGATGCACCGCCGCGATTTGAATATCGGCGCGAGCAATCGCGGTTGCGCCGCCCGTACCGTAGTAATGCGGGTTCACCCAAACGGCAAAGAACTGCGCCGCGACCCCGCCGCGCTGCATACGCACTCGGTCAAAGTGTCCATCCGCGAGTTCATGATTGAGGTTCACGTCTTCGTCAACGAGACGTTGCGCGGTGTCGGCGTGCATGTCTATCACGATGTGACGTTCGTGTATGCGCGTCGCTATGTCAGCCGTTTGTGAGTTCATCGCATAAGTTTATAACGCGAATCACATCTTGTGTTGAACTCACGTTTAATCAATGCACGAACGGCGAGAGGCTGCTTGTCACATCAAGGGATTGTTCTTCGGCGTAAGTTTCCGCTGTCTCCGGCGGTTGGCGTTGGCGTATGAAGTTGGTCGCAGCTTCCGTACTTAGCGGGCGGGCGAAGAAGTAGCCTTGCCCGTAAGCGCAATCGAGGGCGGCGAGTTGTTTGACTTGCGCGTCAACCTCTATGCCTTCGGCGACGGTTTCCATACCGAGATTTTGCGCCAGCGTGATAATCGTGCGAACGATTTGCCAGTTCTCATCGTCGCGCCGCAGTTCACTGATAAACGAGCGGTCAATCTTCAAGGCGTTGACCGGGAAACGGTGCAGATAACTTAGTGAAGAATAACCCGTGCCGAAATCGTCAATGCTTAAACTGACGCCGAGTGCTTTCAGGCTATGCAGGATGCTGATGACCTTTGCGCTGTCTTCCATCATCCCGCTTTCGGTTATTTCCAATTTAACGCACCGCGAATCAACGCCGGTCGAGCGCAACACGCCCGCGATCTGTTCGACGATTTCAGGATGTTGTAATTGCTTCGTCGCAAGATTGACGCTAATCGTCGGCGGCGTTTCAAGCGGATAGGCTTCGTGCCAGACGCGCATCTGCCGACACGCTTCACGCAACACCCACAAACCGAGCGGCACGATTAAACCCGACTCTTCGGCGATAGAAATAAATTCGGCGGGCAACAGAAAACCGCGTCGCGGATGTTGCCAGCGAACAAGAGCTTCAAAGCCGTGAAGTTCTCCGGTGGCGAGCGTCATAATCGGTTGGTAATAAACCCTCAACTCGCCGCGATCCACCGCGCGGCGCAAATCCGTTTCCAAGTGCAAACGCTCGACGGCGCGCGTGTGCATCCCTTCGTCGAAGACTTCATGGCGCGCACGTCCCGCCGCTTTCGCACGATACATCGCGGCATCGGCATCGCGCAAAACCTCTTGCGGTTGGTCGTACCCCGTGGATGAAAGGGCGATACCGATGCTGACGGTCGTAAAGACTTCGTGTTCGTCCACATTAAACGGACGCTCCAGAGCGCGCTCGATGCGTTCGGCGATGCGAACCGGCTCACTCGCATCTTCGATACGGTCAAGCAGAATCGCAAACTCATCACCGTTGAAACGCGCGACCGTATCGCCTGCGCGTAACAACTTCTGCACGCGCGCCGCGACGAGTGCGAGCAAGCGGTCGCCAACGGCGTGACCAAGCCCGTCGTTAATGTTTTTGAAACGGTCGAAGTCGAGATACAAGACGCCGAAACAATGGTCTTCGGTGCGCTTGGCATGTTCGAGCGCGAGGCGCAAACGGTCTAAGAACAACGGGCGATTCGGCAGTCCGGTCAGGGCATCATGGAAGGCGTCATGTTGTAGTTGCTCCTCGACACGCTTGCGCTCTGTGATGTCGGTTTGCGAACCGGCGAGGCGCGTCGCCATGCCGTCGAGGTTACGCACCGCGACACCGCGCGCCAGCATCCATTGATAACCGCCGTGACGATGCAGGATGCGATATTCGCATTCAAAGTGCGTGCTGTGACCGTCCAAGTGCGCCGTCAACTTAACGCGCAACATGTCTATGTCTTCGAGGTGAACGCGGCTAAACCATTCCTGCGGGTTGCCGCCAATCTCCGCGTCTTCGCAACCAATCATCGCTTTCCAGCGCGTGGAGAAAAAGACTTGATTGCCGCGCACGTCCCAATCCCACAAGCCATCGTTCGCTCCGTGCGCGGCGAGGGCATAGCGTTCTTCGGATTCGCGCAAAGCCTGCGACGCCCGCGCGCGTTCGAGTACACGACCGAGTTGCGTGCCGAGATGCATCATCGCTTCGAGCATCGCGCGGTCGGGAGCTTGCGTCACGGTCATAAAAAATTCGACCACGCCCGCGACTTCCGTTCCGATAAGCAAAGGAAACGCGAACCCCGTGCGAATCCCGACCGCGCAGGCTTCATCGGCGCGCGGCAAAATTCCGTCGTTTGTCGGATAGTTGACCCACAATGCTTGACCCGTTTCAAGCACACGCCCCGGCAGCCCCGTTCCCGATTTGAACCTTAATTCTTCGGAACGCCGCATAAACTCTTTGTAAAACACCGCATCGTCACAATGCCAGAGATGCGCCGTCACGAGTTCGCCCGTCTCATCATCGGCAAGCAACAGAACGTGACCGAGCGGGCAATTCATGAAATCGCTGATACGCTCAAGACATAAGCGCAAGGCTTCGTCAATCGTCGCGGACTCATTGGTCGCCGCTCCCGTCGCATACAATAACTTCACGATTGAAGCCTGTTTGCGTAAATCCTCTTCGGCAATGCGAAAACGAGCCAGTTCACCGGAAGCGTGCGCGCAGGTGGATTGCAAAGCCTTCACACGTCGCCGCGCGACCAACCATTGATAAGCGAAAAACAGTCCGAACGCGATTGGGAAAGCGGCGAGTATTAACACGGTGGTAATCAGCATTGATAACTTAGTTCCTCTTGATGCCCTTTATATTGTGACCGGAGCGTCCGTTATCGCTCACATCAAGCGAGCGACGACAAACCTCGATTCACATTTCGCTCCGGCTCAACCGTCGCGCAACGAGCGAGCAATGCGGACGGTTGAGCGAACTTTCATTAACGATAAAAGTCCGTCAAATGCGCGGGGCGACCCGAATAATTAAGGGGACAAGAGGAGAGGCGAAAACAAAAAGTTACTTCGACATCGGCGGCAGTAGGCGAGCAGTGTGAGGAGCTTGCCGTCGAAACAACTTTCGTTAATTTAAGCGAACGTGGTTTTTATTTAAGGCAGTTAAATTCAGAGGAGATGGATTGAAAAGCGAAACACTAACCAGCTTACAGACAAATGATGATAGAGCGGCACAGGCAGAGTAGCCGTTTGGAAATGTACTAAAGATGCGTGCGTGTTGGCAATCCCTATGTTGAAAATTAAATTGAGGTCGCGTGTTCCGTGAGTTCTTTTCACCACAGAGGCACAGAGGATTCACAGAGATAAACAGAGAGTTAAGCATTATGTCTTCTCTGTGATTCCTCTGTGGCTTTGCTCTGTGTCTCTGTGGTGAAACTCATCTCACACTACTCGCAACCTCAAATGATTTCGTAACCCGGTATTACGTGTCGCAATCCGCTACTTCAACAAATACTGCTGCATGAACATCGCGGTCGCGTAAAACTGATAATCCACGTTGGCTTTTTTCTGAAAGCCGTGTCCTTCGTCTTTCGCCACTAAGTACCACACCGGAACATTGCCCTTCCGCACCGTCTCGACCATCTGCGCCGATTCCGAAGCAGGAACGCGCGGATCGTTTTTACCTTGCACGACGAACATCGGTTTGGCGATGCGCGCGGCGTTCGTCATAGGGGCGATGCGCGTTAAGAACGCACTCATTTCCGGGTCGCGTTCATCGCCGTATTCGACCCGACGCAAATCGCGGCGATAGGTTTCGGTGTTTTTGAGAAACGTCACAAGGTTCGACATGCCGACGACCGGCAGCGCGCACGCGATACGTTCGGGATAGAGCGTCGCCACCGCAAACGTCATATGCCCGCCGTAACTTCCGCCCGTCACCATCACGCGCGAGGCGTCCAAGTCCGGTTGCGTCTTTATCCAATCGAACAAAGCCCCTATGTCCTTGTATGTATCTTCGCGCTTTAAGCCGTTATCGAGTTTGAGATACGTCTTACCGAAACCCGATGAGCCGCGCACGTTCGGATAGATGTACGCGACGCCGAGTTCATTGATGAAATAGTTTGTGCGCCCAAGGAAGCCGGGTCGGGCTTGCCCTTCGGGTCCGCCGTGAATGTTGATGACCACCGGACGCTTGCCTGTGAACTTCGACGGCGGGCGATACAGGAAGCCCGTGATTTCACGCTCATCAAAACTTTTCCATTTAATCAGCGAAGGTTCGACAAGCGCTTCAGTGTTCAAGCCGCCGGTTTCGCTTGCCGTCCAGCGTTCGAGTTTATTGTTCACCTCATCAATCGAATAGATGTCCGATGATGCGCGCGTCGAAGTGAAGGTAAATGCGAGGTCACGATTGTTTTTGTGCCATTCGATGCCGGAGACGATGCCGGGCGGAAGCTTGGGAAGCCCGCGCTCTTTACCTGAAGCGGTTTCGATAACGTGAAGCACGCCGATACCGTTCTCATTCGTGACGAACGCGAGCATCTTGCCGTCGTCCGAAAGTTCAAAATCATCCACGTCCCACTTGATGCTTTCGGTTAAAAAAGTCGGGCGCATCGTCGCCAAATCGAAATACGCGAGACGCTTGTATTCACTGTCGCGGTCGGTCGTCGTGTAAAAACCTTTGCCGTCTTTAGCGAACGCGATGCCGTCGTAAGAAACTTTTTCCGCACTACTTTTCGCAATGTCTTTCGGTGTCAAAATCTTACTCTCACCCGTCGCCACGTCAATCAAATGTATGTAACTTTCGTTCGCGGAAATGCCTTCAAGCACAAGCAACGTCCGCGCATCGGGCGACCACACGAGCGAACCCCAACCGCCTCCCGCGAGCGTCGTAAGCACGCGGTCGCTTTCCGGTTGCGCCGGATTGACGATGTGCAGTTCGCTGTTGACATCGGTTGCCGTCGTCTTCAAACGCCCGTACACCATCTGCTTTCCGTCGTCAGACCAACCGCCGAAACCGTGCCGCGATTTGCCGTCGGTCAACATCGTGACGTTGCCGTTCTTCCAATCCCAACGGTAAATCTGATTGAACTCGTTGCCGCCCGTGTCTTTGCTGAACACGAAATAGTTGCCGTCGGTCGGTTGATAAATCGCTCCGCCGACATTATCGGGAAAGAACGTGACCTGCGAACGGTCGCCGCCCGGCATCGAAACCTTGTGAACCTGTGTCGTGTTGCCGAAGCGCGTGCGAATCAACATCTCGCGTTTCGTCGGATGCCATGACGAAAACGATGCCGCGCGAAATTCCGTATAACGATTCATCGTGTCGGCGAGCGCACGCGGAATCGCCGGAACGCCTTCGACGATTAAGTTTTCATTCGGCGCAACCGTCGCCGCATCTTTTGCCGTCATCGTGTCGCGCGGCGAAGCGGAAGCGATGTTCTGCGCCAAACAACTCGCGGCGCAAATCGTGATTGCAAAAAGCGAAAATAAAATCTTGTGCATAGTCTCTCTGTGCCTCTCTGTGGTTCTTCTCTGTGCCTCTGTGGTTAGAGCGTGTCTGAAAAGTCTGTCTTGTCGCTGAAAGCGACGGATTCAATAGCGTAGGGCATCGCCCTATGTCTTTGTCAGTGATTGTATCCCGACCCTGAAAGGGTCGCATAGTTTCGGCTTATGCGACCCTTTCAGGGTCGGAACATACGTCTTATTCACTTCGTCGGGCGTTGCCCGACGCTATTGAATTTATCCCCTTCGGGGAAGAAGAACTTTTCCGAACACGCTCTAACCTAAAAACCTTTCGAGCTAACGCAAAGCCCGCCGGAAAACACGAAACTCCCAAGCATCCAACAACACATTGGGCAACATTACCACGCGACTCTGCGCCTTGCGCCCTGCGCGCTCATTCGCCGTCGCATCGCTCGGAACAGGTGCGGAAATGTCGGGCGTCACATCCACGAAATTCTGCATGGGCGCATCAACCACACTCGCCACCGGACGGTTCGAGAAATTAACGACGACTAAAATTTCTTCCGATGCGTCGCGTCGCAAGTATGAAATCACACGCGCATCTTCGGAATTCTTGACCCATTCTAGATTCAAGCTTCGCAGACTCGCGTGCTGTTTTCGCATCTCGATTAAACTTTTATACAAACGCGGAAACTCCGGTCTGCGCTCGCGCATCTGCCAGAATACGGGCAAGCGTTCAAACAACGCGGGCGCGCCCGATTCCGTCGTATCGCCCGCTTCCATACCGTTATAAAGCATCGGCACGCCGTCCAGAGTGAACATCAAAACACTCGCTGCCAGCGCACCCTTTTCACCGAAACGCGCAATCGCACGGCGTTCATCGTGGTTATCAGAAAAGCGCATGTGCAAACTTCCTTTGGGATATTTTGCGCGTTCCTCTTCCCACGCGGTTCTTAAAACGGATGCGGGCTTGCCGTTCATCCCGACTTCATTTAACGCCGAAAGCAGCCCCCACGAATAATCCAAATCAAACGCTTTAACCAGCAACTCCGGCGTATTCCACTCCGCCAACATCACTATATCTTTCTTCACCGCTTCGAGTTCGAGTCTTAAACTTTCCCAAAACGCGGTCGGAACCATCCCCGCCACGTCACACCGGAAACCGTCCAAATCATAATCCCGAATCCAAGACTTCAACATCTCCGTCATGTACTTTCTCAACGCCGGATTTTCATAATTCAAATCCGCGACATCCGCCCAATCCGGCACAGGCGGTATGATTTTCCCGCTCACATCGCGCGTGTAAAACTCCGGCGTCCGCATCATCACCGAATCCCACGATGTATGATTCGCCACAATATCAATAATGACTTTCATCCCGCGCTGATGCGCTTCACGCACCAACCGCCGCAAATCTTCCTTCGTCCCGTAGTCGGCATTTACCCCGTAAAAATCCCGCACCGCATACGGACTTCCAATCGTTCCCTTTTTCTTCTCCTGCCCGATAGGATGAATCGGCATCAACCACAAAATCGTGACACCCGCACTCTTGAGTTCATCAAGCCGTGCGGTGATGCCGTTAAAATTTCCCTGCGCGGAAAAAGCACGCGGGAAAATCTCATACACCACACCCTCCCGCACCCACGCCGGAGACCGGGTTGCTTGCGCCTGCTCCTTTGAATAATCACGACTCGCATTTTGGGCAAACGTTGCGCCGTGCAAGTTGAGAGAAAGCAATAACATGATTAAGCAAAAAGCGGTTTTGCTTCTAAGACTGTTGATGATTTGTTTTTGCATAGGTCAGCTTTCATCCAAACGAAAAGTGAAGGTTATCCATTGTTCTAAAAATTGCAACTTATGCTTTCCGTTCTTTGTTTTGAATTTGATTGCGAACCCAAAGTTCGGTTTGAACTTCCATTGCAACGCTGCCTCTTTCGCAGCTTTTCGCAACAACGGATGACCATCAGGAACACAGGCTTCGGCGACGTTGCCCTTTAGGTCAATCAAAAGTTTTACCCGAATCACGCCTTCAACTCTCGCGGCTTTGGCTGAAGGTGGATATTCCGGTTTAACCTTTGTAACGAAGAAATCAGGCGGGCGATGAGAAACACGTAAGGGCTTATACTTTGAAAAATCACAACCAGCATCTGCGCTTTGTGCGGAGCAAATTAGGTTCGCGCATAGAATCAACGTCAGCGATGCGATTATCTTTTTCATAGCAGCTTCAAAACGTCACCGCTCCAAACCCGTACTCGGCACAGGCTGCGCTGATTGTTGCACGCCTAAGCCTTGATACTCGTCGGCTTCAATCACACGTTGCGCCGGAACATCATCCGCGACATCGCGCACGAACATCACGCACAGCGCGGCGATGAGCATAAACGCTCCGCCCGCCATCACGACATAGAGCGGGGCGACGGTGCTGTTTTCGCCGAACACGTTGCGTATGATGCGCCCGAACGTGAACGACGCGATGATTTCCGGTATCACGATAAAGAAGTTGAACACACCCATATAAACACCCATGCGCGCGGCTGGCAATGCTCCCGACAAAATCGCGTAAGGCATTGAGAGAATCGAAGCCCACGCGATGCCGACACCAATCATCGGCAGGATGAGCAAGCGCGAATCTTGAATTAAGAAAGTTGATAGAAGTCCCAAACCGCCGCATACGAGGCACGCCGCATGAACCGTTTTCCGCGAAGTCACCGCCGCTAATTTTGGAAGTAAGAAAGCGACGAGAAAGCAGGTTATCGAATACACCGCGAACATCAATCCGCCCCATGCCCCGCCCGCTTTGAACGAATCGCTGTCGGCGTTCGGCGCGCCGAAGACATGGTACGAAGTCATCAACCCGAAAAACATCCACATGCAAAACAGTCCGAGCCAAGTGAAGAATTGTACGACCGCCAACTGTTTCATCGTCGCGGGCATATCACGCAACGCCGAAAAGATTTCACGGAAGAAACCGCCGATGCCGTGCTTCGCCGCGCGCATCTGTTTGAAGGCTTCCATGTCATCCGGCGGATATTCGCGCGTCGTCACAATCGTCCACAACACTGAAAGAAAGAAAACAACCGCCCCGATTTTGAACGCATAACTGACCGAAGGCGGAATCGCACCGGCGGGCGTTCCGGCATCAATCCCCGCGCTGTTGAAGTAATAAACAAGCCCGTTGGCGAGTGTTTGACCGATGCCGATGAAGAATGACTGCATCACGAATCCGGCGGTGCGTTGACTCGTGTTGAGTTTGTCGGCGACGAACGCGCGGAACGGCTCCATCGTTATGTTAATCGAACTATCGAGTATCCACAGAAACCCCGCCGCGATTGCGACACCCGCCGTAATACCGAACACGGCACGTGCGAGTGAAGCAAAGCCTTCACCGAAAGAGTTGGCAATCGCCGCCGCATCCGGCATCAGAAAAAGCATGATTGATGCAAGGATTGAACCGACTAAAAAGTAAGGTCTGCGCCTTCCAAGACTATTCCAAGTTCTATCCGACATCGAACCGATGATCGGTTGAATCAACAATCCCGTGACAGGTCCCGCCAGCCACAAAATAGGAATATCGTCCGCCTTCGCGCCCAAATAAGTGTAAATCGCGGACATGTTGGCGAGTTGCAAACCCCAGCCAAACTGTATGCCCAAGAATCCGAAACTCATGTTGAAGATTTCAAGAAAGCTCAGGTTCGGGCGCGTGGGGGTGTTCGCATGTGCGGCGGTTGCCATGATTTTCAACTCCTTAAATTATTTGCACCGGAGGCGGGCGGAAGCCCGTCTCTAAACGAGTAGTATTTATTGATTGTTTGGAGGCGGGCTTCCGCCCGCCGTTCGCCCACTACTTGACTCGTTTAGAGGCGGGCTTCCGCCCGCCGTTCGTCCACTACTCGTATCTTCCCAGTATGCACGCCAATCAACTTCCACCGGCACATCGCCCGCATCATGCGGCAAGTACGCGCGATAACTTGACCATCGCCATTTCGCCGGATGCTGACACAGCCCCGCGCGCACCGGATTCAAATGTATATAGTCAAGTTTCTGATTGATAAAGCGCGGCGACCATAAATCAATCGCCGAGTAATCTTTCAACCACACGGCGTGCGCGTGTTTTCGCTTTTGTGTTTGTGCGAGTTCAAGTTTAGCGAGCGAAGCATGATAATTATTTTTCGTCAACCAATCTAAGATTCGCCGCGCCGTTAAACTTTTCAACGTGCGAACGGCATCAGTGACCGGAGTGTTTTGTAGATTGATAATCAAATGTACATGGTCGAGCATCACGACATAGCCGACAAGTTTGAATCGCTCACGTTCGCGCATCTCGCGCAAGACATCGGTGAATATCTCACACGCTTTCAGACTTTTGAACACAGGCGCGCGGTTGTAAGTCACAGTTGTGACAAAGTGAAAAGTGTTTGGGATGTTCGATTTGAAAAGTCGCATATTGATGCGCGACGAATGGCGGGCGGAAGCCCGCCTCTAAACAATAATGGTGACTTATATTTTGACCGTTTGGAGGTGGGCTTCCGCCCGCCCCGCGCACTCAACATTCACCGCACAACGTAAATCGCCGCCGTGCGTCCCGGCATCTCGACTCGAAAATTATTATCAGTGATTACGACATCGGCAGGCTGCGTGCCGAACGTGTTCATCTGCAATCTATCAACGAGGCGTACACCGTCTGCAAGTTTCGCCATGCGCGTGTCGAACTCAACGCGGGTGGGCTTCGCGTCGTTGTTAAAAATCACGATGATTGTTTGATTGTTGAGCGTGCGCGCGTAAGCGTACTGCTGTTCGCCGACGACGAGATGCGTCAACGCTCCGCGACGCAAGGGTGCGAGTTCACGTCTTAAAGTCGTCAATTTTTTGACATGCTCAAACACCGATTGCTCATCCGTCGTTCTTCCCCGCGCGGTGAAAGCATCGCGCGCATCGTCGGGAAAGCCACCGGGAAAATCGCGGCGGTTGTCGGGGTCGCCCGCGCCTTGAATCGCAATCTCGTCTCCATAATAGATTTGCGGTGTGCCGCGCATCGTTAAGAGAAAACTCTGCGCCAGCTTTAAGCCCGTATATGTCGCGTTCGGTTCGTTCATAAACCGCAACATATCGTGGTTGCCGATGAACGTCACTAAATCATCGGGCTTCGGGTAGAGATGGTCACGCGCCAACATCTGCGCGACGGGTCTTATCGTTTTGCCTTCCGCGAACGCCGAGCGAACCGTATAGAACAGGGGGAAGTCAAACAGCGAATCAACCTTCGAGTCCACCCCGTCGAAGCGTTTCACTCCGCCTTGAAAGAAACTGACCAACGCCGGGTCGCCGTCATAGAGTTCACCGACGACGTTGACGTTCGGAAACTCGCGCTTAATCGCGGTCATCCAATCGCGCCAGAAGTCGCGCGGAACGTAAGGCAGAGTGTCTTGCCTGATAGCGTCCAAACCCGTGACGCCGACCCACCATAATGTGTTCTGAATGATGTAGCGACGGGCTTCCGCATCCGCTTGGTTGAAATCCGGCAGGATGTTGATAAACCAACCGTCGAGCGTCCGCCGAGCCGCATCGGTGTTCGCGCCGTAAGGGTCTTGCAGCGTCCATGGCAGAAACGGATTCGCGGTGTGCGCGCTCTCCGTGCCGTTGTACCAAGTCGGTGTCGGTGAGTCTTTAGTCCAAACGTGATACGGACCCGAATGGTTCGCCACCTGATCTTGAATGATTTTGAAGCCTTGACGGTGCGCTTCTTCGACAAGTCCTTTTAATTCTGCGAGCGTGCCGAAGTGTTCTTCCGCCGCGTAGAAATCCGTTGCGCCATAGCCGTGATAATCGGTTATCGCTCCTTCTTCGTAAGTCTCGCGTTCGTTCAATCGGTCGTTGTTGTCGTACCAAGGATTGAGCCACAATGCGGTCACACCCAACTCTTTCAAGTACGGCAGACGCTTTCTTATCCCCGCGAAGTCGCCGCCGTGATAATAGCGTTTGCGCTTTCGGTCGTAGAGTCCGGGAGATTTGTTCGGGTTGTTGTTTGCGGCGTCTCCGTCCGCGAAACGGTCGGGCATGATGAGATAAATCACGTCATCATTTGAAAAGCCTTGAAATCTTCCCTGACGGTTGAGGGCGGGCAAGACTTCAAACGGAGCATCAATCGTGCCGTTTGAAGTGGTGATTTTGAGCGCGCGTTTTCCGGCTCTGGCATTTGGCGAGATTGATAAATCAGCGAATAGATATGTGCCGCGCGCGTTTGCGTTGATGTTGCTCACATTCAAACCTTCGCGGGCTTCAATGCGCGCGTTCGTTAAATTTTCGCCGCGAATCATCACGCGCACGGGGTTAAAGCTTGAACCCGTCCACCACGAAGGCGGTTCGACTTTGACGACTCGCGGTGCTTGCGCGTGGGCGTGTGCGGCGAAGGCAAAACATAGAACGACGAAGCAAGACAGGCGATGTAAGGTCATATTGTTTTTCATCTTGAATTGATATTCGGTTTTTAACCGCAGAGTCGCGGAGTTCGCAGAGAAAGTAAGGCGCAGAGATTTCATCACAGCTTCTCTGCGTGTGCTTTCGCGCGCTCTGCGTCTTCGGCGATTTATCTTCTTTACAAATTCCGCCCGTAAGTTTCCGCTAGAACGCGCAAACGTGCAGCGTGAGTGTCTTTCAAATCTTCCGCCTTATATCGCCAATTCCAGTTGCCTGTGGTCGAAGCCGGAAGGTTCATGCGCGCCTCGCCGCCCAAGCCCAAGACATCTTGCAACGGCACAATAGCCAAGTCTGCGACACTCGCAAACACGGCGCGTATCAAGTCCCAATGAATCTCTCGCCCGTCGCTGTTCAGGTAACGAAGGCAAAACGCGCGCTCGCGTTTGACTTGCGCGGCGTCGCGCGTCGAACCCGCCCCCGCCGCGCTTTCGTACCAACCGACGCTCGTGTCGTTGTCATGCGTTCCCGTGTAGGCGACGCAGTTTGCGATGTAGTTGTGCGGCAGGTCGTGGTTCTTGGCATCGCCGCCGAATGCGAATTGCAAAATACGCATTCCCGGCAAATCGAAATCATCGCGCAAGGCTTCGACATCCGGCGTAATCACGCCCAAGTCTTCCGCCAAAATCGGAAGCTCACCGAAGGCATTTTGCAACGCAATCAAAAGTTCTCTGCCCGGTGCTTCAACCCAACTGCCATGTTCCGCCGTATCATCCGTGCCGGGAACTTCCCAACACGCCGCGAAGCCTCTGAAATGGTCTAGGCGAATTAAGTCAACGAGTTCGAGCGTCGCGCGCACACGTTTAATCCACCACTGGAAATCATCAGCGCGCATCGCATCCCACTTATACAATGGATTGCCCCACAGCTGACCCGTCTTAGAAAAATAGTCGGGCGGTACACCCGCGACGACACGCGGTGAACCGTCCGGGTTTAACTTGAACTGATGCGGGTTCGTCCACACGTCCGCCGAATCGAACGCGACGAAAATCGGTATGTCGCCGATGATGGATATGCCGCGCTCTTTCGCGTATTCACGCACTGCCGCCCATTGACGAAAGAACAGATACTGGTAAAACTTTTCGGCTTCGATTTCATCGTGCAGCTTCTCGCGTGCGACGGCGAGGGCATCGGGGTCGCGCCGCACGAGAGGTTCATCCCACTTGTTCCACGTCGCGCCGCCGTGACTATTTTTCAAGGCGCGATACAAGGCATAATCATCGAGCCACGCGGCGGCTTGCTGATTGAAAGTCTCGACCTTTGAACGTAAGCCCGTATCGGTCGTGGATTTGAAACGCTCGAAAGCCGTTTTGAGAATTCTGTTTTTGTAAGTAATGACCGCACCGAAATCTACGCGGTCAGAGGGAAAGCCGGGAGCGTCCGCGAGGTCACGCGCTTCAAGGAAATTTTCTTCGACGAGACGTTCGGGACTAATCAACAAAGTGTTTCCAGCGAACGCCGAAAAGCATTGATACGGCGAATCACCGAAACCCGTCTGCCCAAGAGGTAAGACTTGCCACAAACTCTGTTTCGCGTCGTGCAAAAAATCTAAAAACAGGCGCGCTTCCGCCCCCAAATCGCCGATGCCGAAACGTCCCGGCAAAGATGTCGGATGAAGCAAGATGCCGCTCGTTCGATGCAAATTCACTTGTAATCCTCAGTTGAAGTAAATACCGAAATCACTGCGGCGATGCCCGTCCGAGCATCTGCTGCGTGCGTGCGTTTTCATCGCGGACACGTTCCTCGCGCACCTGCTTTTCGAGTGCCTCCAAACGCTTAAACTCGACGAGCGCGGGTTGCGCTTTCGCCGGGTCTTTGAGGCGCGAGTAGGCAAGAAACAGTTGGTAATAAGATTGCGTGTGCGTCGGTTGTAGGGCAAGCACCGCTTGCAGCCGCTTGACGGCTTCCGGGTAATCGCGGCGTTTGAGGGCGAGCCGCGCGTAGTCGTAAAGAACCGGAGAGTTCTTCGGGTTGAGCCGCAGTGCTTCGCGCAGTATCGTGTCCGCGTCGTCAAATCTTCCTTGCTCAATGGCGACGTAGCCGAGACTTGCCAGCGCATCCGTGTGGCGCGGTTCGCGTGCGATGAGCCGCGCTAAGACTTCGCGCGCGCGCTCGAAATTTCCGGCGGCGCGTTGGGTGTAGCCGACGAGATACTCGATATTGGCAATTTTAGGGTCAAGTTTGTAAGCCGCTTCAAAGTCGGCGGCGGCGGAAGACCATTCGCCTTTGCGATAGTAGGCGTTGGCGCGTGCCGTGAGATACGCCGCCTGTTTCGGGTCGAGTTCAATGGCGCGGCTATAAACTTCAATCGCGCCGCTCCAAAAACCGACGCGGAAGTATTCACGACCAAGCATATAGTGATACTCGGTGCGCGACGGCGCACGTTCAATCGCGTGCTTGAGTTCTTCTATCGCGGTGGCGTGATTGGCGGCTTCGCCGGCGAGTAAGCCAAGCCGGAAATGCGTTTCGGCGGGCGCGGGGTCAATGTCGGCGGCTTCGGCGAGCGCGAGTGCGGCTTCGTTCGGACGCTCAAGATTGTAGAGCGCGATGCCGAGATTATAGAGTACCTCATATGTGCGCGGTTGACGGCTATTAATCTCCTTGTACAACTTCGCGGCGCGCTCATATTGTCCGCTCTGTCCGTACACGGTGGCGAGCGTAAAGAGTAGGCGCGCATCGCTGTCCGCCTGTCGTTCAAGCGTATCGGCGAGGGCGTCGGCTTCACGATTGCGATTGGCGCGGTAAGCAATTTGAAGATAGGCGAACGCGAGCGGCAAGTCGTTCGGCAGAGCGCGACGGGCGACGGCGAGATGGTCAGCGGCGCGGGCGAAGTCACCCGCTTCGCCGTAGAGTACGCCGAGGTTGTACTGCGCTTGAACATGCTGCGGATCGCGTCGCAAGATTTCTTGGAACTCCGCCGCCGCTTCTTTCGTGCGTCCCTGCTGCGCGTAGATGCGCGCGCGATTGTTGCGTGCACTGACGAACGCAGCGTTCAGGTTAATCGCCGTATCGAATTCTTTAAGTGCTTCGCCCGTGCGTCCCAAACGGTCAAGCACGACGCCGAACAAGTTGTGCGCGTCGGCGGAACGCGGCGCGTCGGCGACCGCTTGACGCGCCGCAGTTTCAGCTTCCGCCAAGCGATTGGCTTCCAGAGCGACGATTGTTTTCTCGAGCGCGCCGCCTGTTGATGATGCGACAGAGGCGCGGCGAGGCGCGGCGCGCCTCTGTGCCGGTGCTTTGATAGCGATTCCGGCGCACAGCGAGAATAAAAGTAAAAACGATAGAAGTCTAATGAACATAAAACCAGCCATGACTAACGTGTTTATATGTAAATCTCTGAACTTGACCTGACGGACAGGCAATATTGAACGTGACTTTTCCGACACCCTGCGCGAGCCACACAAACACAGCCCAAACAAGAGGTTGCAGGTCGCTATTGAACTTCATTTTACCGTTTAGCGACAACTTATCTGACGGCATATTATGTCAGGTCGCGTTGTGACTTTTGCAGTTTATAGCAGTTTGCATTCGGTGTGTATGACCTTATCTCTGTTTAGAGGCGGGCTTCCGCCCGCCTCCGTTGCGACCCGAACCGGCGGGCGGAAGCCCGCCTCTAAACAGTCACGCTCAACTGCAATCGCTGTAGTGTGCCAAGCGCACGACGAATAAACCGCGACTCACATTCCAAAAGCGCGTGAACGAAACTCTGCGTTGAGGCGATTAACCGTCTCGAACTCGCGCGCGGCTTCGGCGGAGCGACCGAGACGACGCAGGGACAAGCCGAGTTGATAACGCGCGTCGGCGCGTTCGGGCAAAAGCGCAACGGCTTGCTGTAATGCTGCGACGGAATCGGCGTAGCGTTCGGAAAGCGCGAGAGCGCGACCGAGCGCGAAGTGAGATTCAAAGTTTTTGGCGTCGAGCGCGACGGCGCGGCGTAATGCAACGATGGCTTCATCGAACTTACCCTGCTTGACGAGCAACGCCCCGCGTCCCGTCAAGCCTATGCCGGAGTTCGGGTCAAGCGTGACGAGTCGTTCATACTCGACGAGTGCCGCGTCTGAATCGCCCGCTTTCTCAAATGCCGTACCGAGGAAGAAACGCGCTTCGGCGTGACGTTCATTAAGCGCGACGGCACGTTTGAGATTGGTGATTGCCGCCGCATAACCCTGCATCGCATACTGCACTCGCCCAAGATAAAAGTTAGCGTCGAAGCTGTTCGGGTTGAGCGCGACGGCTTGCGATAAAGACTCGGCGGCTTCCGCATTGGCTGCCATGTTTGCACCGCGCCGCGAAGCGAGAATGATGCCGAGCAGCGTGTGCGCTTCCGCCGCGCCCGCGTTAATACGGAGTACGCGGCGCGCTTCATGTTCGGCTTCGTCTCCACGTCCGGCGTTGTAGAGCGCGAGCGCGTGAAGGTAAGCGGCTTCGGCGGAATCGGGTTGCGCTTTGGCGAGCGCGGACAGGATTTCGGCGGCTTCCGACCAACGCGCGAGTTTAATCAAGCCGAGTCCGAGGTCTTGTTTCGCGGAAGTAAAGTCGGCATCAAGGGCGAGCGCACGGCGGAAAAGTGTGACGGCATCTTCAAAGTCATTGCGGTCGGCAGCAAGCAATGCTTCTGTGTAGGTGATACGCGGGTCGGATGGACGTGCCTGTTGCAGTAGAACAAGTTGGGCGTTGGCTTGCGCGGCATCACCGAGAGCGCGGTAGGCATTGAGCAGGTCGAAGCGAACTTCGTGCCGCTGGGGAGCGATTTGCACGGCGCGACGCAGAAACACTATTGATTCTTTCAGTTGTTGCTCGTTGCCGCCCATTAAAAGGAAGCGTCCGAGTTGCGCGTTGGCGGTGAAGTTGTCGGCGTCGAGGGCGAGCGCGAGGCGTTCGGCGGCGACAGCTTCGTCAAGGCGTCCGAGTTTCCACAACGCGAAGCCGCGAGTGGCATGATATTCGGCTTGCTTCGGTTCGGCGCGGGCGGCGCGGCTTACATCTTCTAAGGCTTCCGCATACCGACCGAGTCGCATTCGTGCAAGCGCACGCGAGTTGAGCGCGCCCGCGTCGTTCGGGTTCGCCTTGAGTTTCACATTGGCTTCGCGTTCGAGCGTTTCCGCTTGCGCTTCCGGCGTGCTGAATCGCTCGACATGTGAACGGACGGCTGTTTGTGCGACAGCGTGAAAGGGGACGGCGGCAATCCCTAACACGAACACGGTCAGCAGTGTGCGTACTTTTATCATTAACTCACCTTACGCGATTTTGTTTTTAGCCCGATTCATCGGGCTTTCCGCGAAGCGGCACTTAGACAGGTTCCGTTTGACGGCTGGGTGAAACGCGAGTTGAAAATTGAAGGGCGTTTTAACGTCCTTCCCACTCCCGCTTTAGCATTTGGCTAAAGCCGCTCCTTTCAAAAGGACGTTGAAACGCCCTTCAAATTCTTACGCCGTTTGCCCACGCGATAAAATCGCGTGGCTAGTCGCCGCTTCGCCGCAAAGCCGCGTGAACGCGGCTGAAAACCAGAATCGCGTAAGGTGAGTCATTAACAAAATTTCGGTAAAGATTTCAGGTGACGCGCGATTATAACTGAAGCCTGTGCATAAATCGTCGCGTAGCGACAAGGTGACTTTAGCCGTGCGTTTTAACGCACGGAAAGCGTCGAAATAGAATTGTCGTCGCGTTAGCGACGGTTGAATATACGGCGACCCGGTTTCAATCGTCGCTGACGCGACGACGGGTATTTTTATCCGCTCCCGTGCGTTAAAACGCACGGCTAAAGTCATGACATCGCTAACGCGATGAAAACAAAGAACTTTAATTTGCACAGGCTTCATTATAACTAACGAAACGACCGGGCGGCTATTCCGCCCGGTCGTTTCTGTCACAAGGCAGCGAGCGTTGTCACACGCTTCCCGCTCTCGCGCCGCTTAGAACAGATACTTCAAGCGGTACTGAAAGACACGCGCTTGCTGGAACGCATCGAAGCGACCGAAGTCGTCGTTACGAAAGTTGTTATTCGGAACAGTGGGAATCGCTTGATTGAAAGCGTTGAAGGCTTCGATGCCAAACTGAAGCGTCGTCCCTTCGGTTATCCGCGTGTTCTTGAACAGTGACAGGCTGGTGTTATTAAATCCCGGACTGGTGAACGTGTTGCGCCCCAAACTGCCGAACCTGATGGTGTTACCGGCGGCATTCGTGACCGCGATATTAGCGGCTCCGAATGCCGCGCGATTGAAGAAGCGTCCTGCCGGGACGTTGGCGAACGGGTCGCCGATTAAGGTCGCGCGGCGACTGCCGTTGTCGCCGTCAACAACGGTGAACGGGAATCCGGTGCGAGCCAGAACGATGATGTTTAATTGGAAACCGCTGACAAGCCGGTTGAGCGCACTACCGCTGTTGGAGCTGTTGAAGAAGCGTTGCCCCTGACCGAACGGCAAGTCAATAATCGCGTTGGCACTCACGAGGTGGCGCACGTCGAGCGAGGAGTTACCCCGTTCGGCGGCGAGGTCGAACGGGTTTTGCGGACCGCCCGCCGAACCGCGCCCTTCGCCGACGCCCTGAAAGACGCCGGTCGAGTCGTCTATGTTGTGACTGTACGTGTACGAAAATTGCCCGCTGACGTTACGCGACAAACGCTTGACGAGTTGCGCTTGCAGGGAATCGTAAGACGCGCTCGCGCGATTCTCATAAGCCGTCGCGTTTAGGAACTGACCTGCCGCGTTGCGCGCTTCGGCGGTTCCGTCTCTGCCGATGGCGCGCGTCGCCAGCAAATTCCTTGAGCGGTTGCCGACATAGCCGATGTTGAACGCCAAGTCGTTCGTGAATTGATACTCGGTCGTGATTTGGAATTGATGCACCTTACCCGTGCGCTGTTGGGGTTCGACGAAAAAGACGGTGACACCCTCCGGCACATTCGCGGGGTCGGCGAACGCTCCCGGCGGTACGCTCGGCGGACCCGTCTGTAAGTTGAAGTTGGTGCGCGGTGAGTTGTCGTTGAAATCGGTGCGGTTGCCGTTGTTACCGAATCCGATGGTGCCGCTAAAAGGCGGATTCTGCACGAGCGGCGGGCTATCGGTAGCATCGAGCGTGTAGAGTAAGCCGTAGCCGCCGCGCACGACGAACGTCTTGGCATCGTTGAGCGCGTAGGCGAAACCGAGGCGCGGACCGAAGTTGTTTTTATCCGTTTCGATGAGGCGATCACTGCTGTCGGAAGCGAGAATAACGCGACGGGCGGCTAAGTCGAAGTTGCCGAGACGACCGGATGCTTCAGTCCCACTCGGAAATAAGTCGTAGCGCAGACCGAGATTTAACGTCAGACTGTCGTTGACTTTCCAATCGTCCTGCACGAAGAAGCCGAGTTCCTGCGAGCGAACATTGAACGCGCCGCCGGGAATCGCGCCGCGATTGCCGAAGTTCGGCGCGGTGGCGAGCAGGATGTTGCTGATGGCGAGTCCGGTTCCACCGTAAGGCGTGCCATTGATGTCAACAAAGCAACCGGGAGCGGTCACGGCTGGCGTGGTCTGTGTTGCGGCGGTGATGGTGAGAGTGGTTTGTGATTGAGTCGGACAAGTTTGCCCGGTAGCGAGTCGGCGCGCGAGCGGCGCACGGTTGTCGTAGCCGAGGTTGCCTTTTAAGCCTCCGGCGCGCCCGCCGTTAATCGTTTCAAGATAACGCAGGCGAACTTCGCCGCCGAACTTGAAGACTTGACTGCCTTTGACAACCGTTAAGGTGTCGGCAAAGTACGGGTTTTTGCTGTTGAAAAGGAAGGGTCCGCCGTCGCCCGCGAACTCAAGCGCGCCGGTGCCGAAGCCTCCGAAGAGAATCGAACCCGTCTGCTCGAACGAACCGTCGTTGACGTTCGGTACACCGGTATCCGCCGCGTAACTCGGACTGAAACCACACGCGCCGCCGACGCCGCAATTGAGAATGCCGACGTTGATTGTGGTGTAGCCGAAACGGAAGTTGTTAAGCACGGTCGGTGAAAACGTTGTCGTGTTGTTCAAGACGACTTGGCGCGTGCTGCTGTCTTCCACGCCGTTGCCGAAACCCGCCGGAACATCCGGGAAGAACGAATCGCGTAGGCTGAGGTTCTTTTGATCGCTGAAGCGACCGGAGAGTTGATTGTTCGAGCCAATCTGCTGGTCAATCTTGATGTCGTAGTTGTCAATATCTTCGCCGACGTTGCGCGTGCCGAAGAAGTTGCGATTGCCGCCGTCGTTCGGGTCGTTGACGTTCGCACTCGGCTGCGGGTAGCGTCTCAAGAAGTTGAGGGCGACAGGACTGAAGCGACCCACCGGAATTTGATTGTTCGCAAACGCGCGCCCGGTGAGCGGGTCGCAAACAGGTCCATCCTCCGCGTCATCGGGGTCGCCGTCGGCGTTGCAGTCGCGGTTGACGGTGAAAGCGTTGAAGTTGCCGTTGACGACGCCGAGCGCGGGGACGGTCGTGCGAATCCCTTGCGGCAAGTTGTTACGCGCACCTAAGAAACTAAAGAAAAAGAAAGTCTTGTTGCGTCCGTCGTAGAATGCGGGTCCGCCTTCACCGAAGCGCGGAAGGAAGACGGGTCCGCCGACCGTGCCGCCGAATTCGTGAATCTGCTGCACCGCCTTTCCCACAGGGTTCGGGTTACCGCTTGAAATCTGGTTCGCGCG